>RQYR01000001.1 GCA_003859965.1 Comamonadaceae bacterium OH2545_COT-014
GTTCAAAGTTTCGGCGCGAGTGGGCAACAAGCGGTTTGGGATGGGATGCAAGGCGCAAAACGCCGCCAATAGCGCGTGCTATTGGCAAGTATTACAACGCCGCAGACCGCCCAAATCCGCTTGAGTGCACGCCGCGCAGGGACTTTGAACAGGTTCTAAACCGTCTTTTCTTCAACGCACTCACGTCAGGAAAGGTTTGCCATGTCAACCGCCATCCCCCAGCACATTCTCGTGGCTCCGGCCGGTTTCAAGGAATCTCTGGACGCCGCCGTCGTGGCGCGCGCCATCACGGCAGGCGTGCGCCGCGCCGTGCCGGGCGCGCGGGTCAAGGCTATCCCCGTGCCCGACGGCGGCGAAGGCACCGCCGCCATGCTGGCCGAAAGCACGGGTGGGCGGCTGGTGCCCCGGCGCGTGACCGGCCCGGTGGGCGAGCCGGTGGATTCGCACTTTGCCCTGCTGGGCGGGCAAGCCAAGGGCGTGGCCGTGGTGGAAATGGCTGCAGCCGCCGGCCTGCGCCTGGTGCCGCGCGACATGCGCGACCCCACGGTCACCACCACCTACGGCGTGGGCGAGCTGATTCTGGCCGCGCTGGAGCACGACATTCACACCATCCTCATCGGCTGCGGCGACTCGGGCACCAGCGATGGCGGCCTGGGCGCGCTGCAAGCGCTGGGCGTGCGCGTGACCGATGCCCAGGGCCAGGAATGCGGCCGCGGCGGCCGCTGCCTGCAATCCGTGGCCCATATCGACATGTCCGCGCTGCCACCCGCGCTGCGCGATGGCAAGGTCAAGATGGTGATGGCGCTGAACGCACACAACATCCTCACTGGCGAGCGCGGCGTGGCCCGCGTGTTCGGCCCGCAAAAGGGCGCCACGCCTGAACAGGTGCTGGCGCTGGAAAAAGGTTTCGAGAACTGGGCGCGCCAGCTCTCCGAACACTGCCTGCCCCAGATGCGCGGCACCGACTTCGCCAAAGGCGGCGGCACCGGCGCTTCTGGCGGGCTGGGGGCGGGGCTGGCGGCCATTGGCGCGCAACTGGTGTCACGCTTCGAGGCGCTGCTGGACTCCGGCCTGGCCGGCTTTGACCTGAACGCCTTGCTCAAAGGGGCGGACCTGGTCATTACCGCCGAAGGCGCCATTGATTTCCAGACCCCGCGCGGCAAGGTGCCGGCCGAGATCGCCCAGCGCGCTGGCCAGATCGGCGTGCCTGCCGTGGCGCTGGCCGGCACCCTGGGCAAGGGCGCGCAGGACGTGTACGACATCGGCATCGACGCCATTGCCTCCATCGTGCCCATTCCCATGAGCCTGGACCAGGCCATCATCGACGGCGAGCGCCTGCTCGTTGAAGCGGCCGAACGGCTGATGCGCACCCTGATCGTCGGCGCTTCCATGGCAGCGCGGCGCGAAAGCGTGGACACCTCGGCCTGGTAGGCGCGCCTGACCACAGCGCCGGCGCAAACTGGCCCAGCGTGTCAGGCGGCGCGCCCGCGCCACCCGCAACCGTGCCCAAAGCTGCACGCCCTGGCTCATGGGTTGCGCCCATGGCTCCGGGCCAGCCCCAGCCCCATCCCCAGCCTGGAACCCAAGCCAAAAACCATTTCAGGCAATACCCTTGCGGATTTATAGCTATATTTAAAATAGCAAACTTCTCCCCGCACCTTGCCTTGCGGCGATAGCGACGCAGGGCGGACGGGCCTGATCCGCTCAGAATCGCTCAGAATTCGTGAAACAAGCCCAGCCCAACGCTGTCACGCCGGACAAAGCCCCGCCCCTGCTGTGCCCTGGCGTTGACCCGCCCATAGTCGGCATACAGGTGCGTGCGCTTGGAAAGGCGGTAGTTGGCAAACAGCTCCAGCGCGGCCGCGCCCTCCCACGCCGGCTGCGTGCTGCCCATGATGCGCGCCGCCTGCGCACCCACGGTGAACGCGCCGGCCGGCACGGCCATGCCCAGCCCCAGACCCTGGCCTGTTTTCTTCGACTCGTCCCGCACATAAATGGCGCTGGCAACCAGGGCGCCAAAGTCATACCGTGCGCCCACGGCATAGCCGGTGCGGTGGTCCGGATAGTCGGCTTGCCCGGGCCGGTACACGCGCGGCTGCAACGCTGCGCCCACACTCAAGCCCCCGGTCTTGAACTGCACCGCTGCCTGCATGAAGTCTTTTTCATGAACGCGCCCGTCCTCCCGGCGTGCATAGGCCACCCGTGCCTGAAAGCCACCCAGCACCGGCGTGGCGTATTGCACTTGCCCGCTTCGGCGCGAGCCCATGAAAGCGCTGGATGCCGACAGACCCAGCGCTTTCAGGGCCGATGCGTCGGTATTGCCGTTCAAGTCAAACTGGCCCATCACGCGGCTTTGCGGCGTGGTGGTACGGCCCAGCATGACGCTGCCGAAACCACCGCTCAGACCCAGCCATGACTGGCGGGAGAAACCACCGCCTCGCACCTCGCCGTTTTCCAGATCCAGCGCGCCAGACTGAAAGTTGAACTGCAGCGCCAGCCCACCGCCCAAATCTTCCTTGCCGCGAATGCCCCAGTGCGAACTGTCCTGAAAGTTCGACTGAAACCCCCAGTCCGAAGCCACCGTGGCATAGCGGCGGCCCAAACCCGCATCCAGCTCGCCATACAGCGTGACGGAAGACTGCGCCCAAACCACACCGCCGCCGCCAGCCGCCACGCAGGCCAGCAACGCCGCCTTGCACATGGCCACGGGCAGTCGCGTCCACTTTCTCTTGTATTGATGCATTCGCTTCTCCATCGGTTTTCGCGCGCCACGCCAAAGGGCGCGCCGCCGCCGGAAAAAGCATACGTGCGGATGCAACCGCACGGCCCAAGCCCGCGAAACAGGCCGTATCAAAACAACACACTTGCGGGCACACCTCGCCCAACCAGGCCATGCACATGGCATGTGGCGTTTGCACTTTTCCGGCTTGCAAAAGCCGCAACACTTCTTGCAAATTGGCGCTGCCGGCACTGCCCCATGGCTGCCTCGGTGACCGACTATCCAGCAGCCCAGCGTGCCAATCATCACTGGCCAGGTGCCGGGCTGGATACGGCTTTTGTCAGAACCTGTTCAAGATCTCGGCGCGAATGGACAACAAGCGGTTTGGGATGGGATACAAGTTTCGCAACGCCGCAGACCACCCAATCCGCTTCATTGCCTGCTGCGCAGGACTTTTGAACAGGTTCTCAAGGCATGTCCGCCCCGGCGGGGGGTGCATCAGGCGGCAGCGGCGCCACGCGGCCCAGGCGCTCGTGCAGCGACTGGGGGCGGCCAGTCAGCAGGGCCGCGTAATCCACGGTATTGGACAGCACGTTCTTGACGTAGGTGCGGGTTTCGTTGAAGGGAATGTTCTCGGCCCAGATTGCCCCTTCCAGCACCGGGCCGTTGCGCCACTGGCGCGGGCGGCCCGGCCCGGCGTTGTAGGCGGCAGCGGCCAGCGGCAGCGAGCCCTGAAAGCCATCAAGCGCCAGCTTGAGGTAGCTGGTGCCGATGAGAATGTTGGTGTCGCGCTCGTTGATCTGGCTGGGTGAAAAGCCTTCCAGGCCAATCTGGCGCGCCGTCCAGCGGGCGGTGGCGGGCATGACCTGCATCAGCCCAGAGGCGCCGGCGCTGGAACGCGCGTCCATCACGAAGCGGCTTTCCTGCCGGATCAGGCCATAGACATAGGCCGCGTCCAGCCCGATAGCCTGCGCCTGCCGCAGCACGGCGGCACGGTGCGGCGTGGGAAAGCGCTGGGCATAGTCGGCAAAGCTTTGCGTGCGTTCGCTGGTGTTGATGCACCGGTCCCACACTTCGTGCTGGCAGGCGAAGGCGGCGGCGGCGTGGCGCTGGCGCTCGCCCATGCCGCCGGGGGTGTGCAGGTTGACGGCGTAGTTCCACTCGCGCACGCCTTCGCCGCGCAGACCCAGGCCAATGGCGTAGAGCGCGCGGTTCAGTCCAGCGTTCAGGCGCGCGCCTTCACGCTCTTCAGGGCTGATGGGCGGCGGCGCGGGCGGCGCGGCGGCGCGCTGGCCCAGCGCTTCGGCGGCCAGTTTCTCGTAAAAACCGCCACCGCTGGCGCGGGCGATGGACTGGTACAGCGGCGTGGCCTCGGCGGCGCGGCCGGTGGCGGCCAGCGCACGCGCTTTCCAGTACACCCAAGCAGGGTCGGCAGCCAGTTCGGCGGCCATGCCGCCAATGGCGCGCAGCACCTCGCGCCAGTCGCCCGCGCGCAAGGCGGCGCGCACCATCCAGGCCTGCGCCTCGGCTTCCATGCGGGCGGGCTGTTGCACGCGGCGGTAGTAGGCGGGCGCGTCGTCTTGCAAGCGCAGGGCGGCGCGCATGGCCACGGCGCCCCAGACCCAGTCGCCTTCCTCCGGGGTCAGGCGTTCGGCCCAGGTGTCCATGTGCGCGGCGGCCTGCGCCGGATCGCTGCTGGCGAGCTTGACCAGCGCCAGCGTGGCCAGCGCGCGGCGCAATGCCGCATCGCCCACGCGGGCCGCCTGCGTGGACAGCCAGCGCACGGGGTTGGCCTGAATGGCGGCCACCTCCGCACTGGCGTCCGGGGCGTGCAGCGCCACGGCGGCGCGCGCCAGTGCGGGCCGGTTGGCGTGCATGGCCATGCGCGCCTTGCGCCAGATGTCCAGCGGCGCCAGCTGGCCGCTGCCCGCCAGGCGCGAGGCGGCGAACAGGCAGCCGTCGTCCAGCTCGCGCTGGGCGTGCCACAGGCGGCGCACTTCGTCGCCCACGGCGGCCTGGCGGGTCATGAACGCCAGCGCCAGCGCGTAGCAGCGCACCTGGGCATCGTCACGCATCCTGAACAGGGGTTCGTGCGCCATGAAGGCGGCCCAGTCGCGCCGCTGGCCCAGCAGGCGCAGCCAGTCGTTGCGCAACCGGTCTTCCTGGTAAGTGCCGGCAAAGCGGCGCAAAAAGGCATCGACCTCGTCCGGCAGGGCTTCGTCCAGCCGCGCCTTCAGCGCCCAGTAGGCGGCCCATGGCTCCAGCGGGTGGCCCGCCGCCAGCGGCAGCAGCGCGGCCAGCTGCGCCTTGTCACCCTGGCGAAAGGCCTGCCGCATTTGCAGCACGACGGCATCGGCACTGGGCGCTTCAGCCGCCGTCATTGGTGCGGCGGGCGCCGGTGGCGCACCGGCGGGCTGTGCCAGCGCCGCCAGCGCGCACGCAGTGCCGAGCAGTGGTGTCAGAATCTTCCATGAACGCATAAGGCCATTATGGACACCCCGCCCGACAAGAAAACCCTGCGCCAGCGCCTGATCGACGAGCGCCTGCACCTGCCCGACCGCCTGGCCCGCGCCGATGCCTTGCAAACCGTGATGCGCATCTGGCTCGTGGGCCGCCCGGACACCGTGATCGGCGCCTACTGGCCCATCAAGGGCGAATTCGACCCGCTGCCCACCCTGCACCGTTGGAAGGAAGACGGCGAGCTGATGGACGAGCCGCAGCGCCGCCGCATCGGCCTGCCGGTGGTGGACAAGGTACACAAGACGCTGAGCTTTCACGCCTGGTATCCGGGCTGCCCCATGGAAGAAGACGCCTACGGCATCCCCAAACCCAAGGACACGGAGCTGATCGTGCCCACCCTGCTGTTCGTGCCCTGCGTGGGCTACGGCCCGGGCGGCTACCGCCTGGGCTACGGCGGTGGTTTTTACGACCGCACGCTGGCGGCGCTGGCGCCGCGCCCCTTCACCGTAGGGCTGGGCTTTGCCCACGGCTTCATTGATGACCTGCTGCCCGAGCCGCACGACCAGCCGCTGGACGCCATCCTCAACGACCACGGCGTGGTCTGGCCCGTGCCCGGCTTGTGAAAGCGACCGCGCTGGCACACCTTGCCCGCCGCCCCATGCCTGGGGCCGCCATGCATGCCATTCACGCCATGCCTGCGCCCGCACCCCCTTCAGGGATGGCGACGCAGCCATCCATTTCAAATCAGGAGAAAAAACGATGAGTACCGACCTCCCACCGGCCACCGCCCCTTCCGCACCGGCCAGCGCCAAAGCCGCTGCCACGCAATCCGCCGCCACGGCCAGCCGCGCAAAAACCGCCACGAAGCCCGCAGCCAAACCCGCAGCCAAACCCGCAGCCAAATCAACCACCACCTCAACCACCCAAACCGCCGTGAAACCGGCGGCCCCTGCCTCCAAGGTCTCCAAGGTCTCCAAGGGCAACGCCAAACCCGCAGCCAGGAAAGCCGCCGCCAAACCGGCGGCCAAGAGCCAGGCCGCCCTTCGGGAAGTGGATGCCGTGCGCCCCGTCGCCCGTGGCGACACGCCCCCTTCGCTCAAGCGCGAAGCCATTGAAAGCTTTGTGGCCGAACGCGCCACCGCCGGCGCCCAGGACAAGCTGCTGGCGGCCGCCCTGCGCCTGGTGGATGGCAACGCCCCCGGCACCCCGGCCGAACGGGCCAAGGCGCTGCGCGCCATGATTGAAGGCGCTTCCCCGGACGATCAAAAGGCGCTACGCAAGGCGCTGAAAGAAACCACAAGCGCCCGCCCGGGAAAAATCAACCCCGACGAGGAGCTGGCCGACGACTGGCGCGACGGCGGCTACCCCTACAAGAACCTGCTGCGCCGCGCCGTCTACGAGAAGCAGAAGTTCAAGCT
Source organism: Comamonadaceae bacterium OH2545_COT-014 (assembly GCA_003859965.1). Lineage (GTDB taxonomy): Bacteria > Pseudomonadota > Gammaproteobacteria > Burkholderiales > Burkholderiaceae_C > Ottowia. The sequence goes on from RQYR01000001.1 coordinate 6,598, forward strand.
GCAGGTGGAGCTGCTCAAGCTGCAAGCCTGGGCCAAGGAAAACGGCCAGCGCATCGTCATCCTGTTCGAAGGCCGCGACGCGGCCGGCAAAGGCGGCACCATCAAGCGCTTCATGGAGCACCTCAACCCGCGCGGCGCGCGCGTGGTGGCGCTGGAAAAGCCCACCGACACCGAGCGCGGCCAGTGGTACTTCCAGCGCTACGTGCAGCACCTGCCCACCGCTGGCGAGATCGTGCTGTTCGACCGCAGCTGGTACAACCGTGCCGGCGTGGAACGCGTCATGGGCTTTTGCTCCGACGAGGAATACCGTGACTTCATGCACCAGGCGCCCGAGTTCGAGCGCCACCTCGTGCACTCCGGCATTCACCTCATCAAGTTCTGGTTCAGCGTCAGCCAGGCCGAGCAACGCCGCCGCTTCAAGGAGCGCGAAGCCCACCCGCTCAAGCAGTGGAAGCTCAGCCCCATCGACAAGGCCAGCCTGGACAAGTGGGACGACTACACCCGTGCCAAGGAAGCCATGTTCTTCGAAACCGACACGGCCGACAGCCCCTGGACCGTGATCAAGAGCGACTGCAAGAAGCGCGCCCGCCTGAACGCCCTGCGCTACGTGCTGCACAAGCTGCCCTACACCAACAAGGACATTGAGCAGATCGGCAAGCTGGACCCGCTGATCGTGGGCCGCGCCCACGTGGTGTACGAACGCGGTGAAAAGCCCCAGGCGCTGATGTAAACCACCGCCCGCCGCCGCCGCGCCTGGGCAGGGCGCGGCGTCTGTCAGAACCTGTGTTCAGGGTCTCGGCGCGAGCGGGCAGCAAGCGGCTTGGGATGAGGTGCAAGGCGCCTCCTCCTACCTCTGGCATCCATCCACGCAGCCATAGCTCGTGGTGCCATGGCAAGGCTTTGCAACGGGAGCAGACCGCCCCAATCCGCTTGAATGCCCGCCGCGCAGGGATTTTGAACAGGCTCTCAGGCCCGGGGGAGAGGCGGGAAAAACGAACCCCGGCAGCGCGCCGAACCCCGCCGGGGCTGAAGCCACGGCCAGCACAGCCACCCGGCCCAGGTGGGGCTGGCCCGCTTTATTTACTTGGGCGGCAGCGCGCTGGCCGCACGGGCGCGGCGAACGGCGCGGCGCTTTTTGCCCTTCTTGCGGGCGGCGGACTTGGCCTTGGCCAGTTGGGTGCGAGGCACGCCGTCATACCAGGTGTCCACCTCGTCGCCACAGCGGTCGTCCGCCACGCCAAAGCTCATGGTCGCGCCTTTGCCGTACTTGTAAGGCACGGTCTGGTGCAACTGGTAAGCCATGTTGACGGGCGGGTTGGGCGACTGGGAAATGATGTTTCCCTTGGCATCCATCACGGTGTAGCAGGCGGCCTGGGCAACGGCGGCGGACAGGCCGAGAGCCAGCGCGGCGAGAGAGGGCAGTTTTTTCATGGTTTTGTCAGCGGTGCAACAAATTGTCTGCGCAAGTCTGACGTGCTGACGCAGCTTGTCAAGCGGCTGGCCGGGCCACAAGGCGGTTTTGGCGCTGTACAGGCGCTGTGGGGCGGATTTGGCGTGGCAGGTGTGGCGCATGGCCCACGCGCCCGCGCCTTTGAACGCACATTGAACGCACATTGAACGCACTTTGATCGCGCTTCGTGCGGGCTTGGACAGCCGCGTGCCGATGTCTTTCGGTGGCCAGTCGCCCCGGGCGGCGCAGTCAGTGCGCCGCGATTCACGGTGTTTCAAAGCGGAGGGCACCCCTGCATGTCGCCGGTTCGCAGGCGCGCGGCACGGTCTGCCGTGTCGGGGTGGGTGCTGAGCCAGTCGGTGCCGGGCGTGCCACTGACAGGGGCATCCAGGGCCAAGAGCAGCGCACTCATAGGCGCGGTGGGCAGCTGGCGGGCGCGCATGAGGGCCATGGCATAGCAGTCGGCCTGGCGTTCGTGGCTGCGGCTGTAGGACAGGCCGGTCAGCAAGGCCGCGCCGCTGGCGGTGAGCGTGGGCACATCGCCCAGCGCAAGGCCCAGGCCCACATTGAGCACGCCTTGCTCCACCACCATGCGGGTGACGTGGCGATGGGCCACGTGCCCGATCTCGTGCGCAAGCACGCCCAACAGCGCCGCATCGCCCGCGCCGGGCACGGTGCGGGCCTTTTCCACCAGGGCATCGGTCATGACGATGGCGCCGCCGGGCAGCGCGAACGCGTTGGGCCCCATGCCCGAGCGAAATTCCAGCGCCAGCGGCGGGGCATAGCCCCGGTAGGGCTGCAGACTGGCCTGGCCTTGCACGGCTGCGGCCAGCGCGGCAAAGCGCCCGCGCAGTTCGGCCTGGCGGGCCGGGGCCAGCTTGCTTGGCTTGAAATGGCTTTCGTCCAGACGGGCCAGCGCCTGCCGGGCCATGCTTTGCTCCCAGGCCAGCGGCACATGGCGGGTGAGCTGGCTGGCCGCCCAGGGCGTGCCAAAGCGGTAGAAGAGCCACAGCGCGGCGGCCGCCAGCAGCAGCGCGCCCAGCAGCAGCGGCGCGTGCAGCTGCATGCGCTCGGCCAGCGTGGGGCGTGCGCCTGCCGCAGCCAGCGCGGCATGCCAGGCGGCGGGGTCATCCACTTGCAGGCTGCCGTGCTGGCGCAAGTCGATCACCAGCGCGGGGGGCGCGTGGCGGGCATGCCAGCGTTCGGGCCAGGTCACTTCATGCGGGGCCAGGCGCAGCGCGGGCTGGCCCTCGGGCTGGAGCCACAGCGCCGGCCCTTCGGGCGTGGCCTGCAGGCCCAGGCGCACCGGCTGCGCACGGGTGCTGCGGCCATCGAACCACTGGCCCTGCAAGGGCAAGGGCATGGGCATGGGGGTGGTCATGGATTGGGGCCGGATTGGGGCGCGGTACGGGAAACAGGCTGGGCGGCAGGCGGTGTCATGGGGCAAGGCAACTGCGGATACGCCATCAGAAACAAAAAACCCGGCTCAGCCAATCAGGTCCAGCCCCAGCGCATCGGCCACGGCATCGCCAAAAGCGCCCTGCTGGCGTACCAGCTCGCCCGCGATCTGGTCTGTGCCGCCCCGGACATAGAGCGTGACGGAGCGGGCCTTGGGCGCATGTTCACTGACCAGGGCGAAGGGGCGGTACAAGCCCAGGGTCAGCAAGCTCAGCAGCAGGTTCTTCAGGCGCAGCCAGACGAAGGACGAAGTGCGCAAGTCGCTCTTGAAGCGCGCCACCTGCCCCACGCCGGTATGGCTCCACAGCAACCTGAAAAGGCGCGCCTCGCGGTAGGCCCGCGCCGGCAGCGTGCTGAGCACGGCCAGCAGCACCAGGGCCGCCAGCATGATGAGCGCGGACAGGATGCCGCCCAGGGCCACCATCTGCCCGAACTCCGGCCACGACATGGGCAGGAAAAACACCAGCAAGGCCACGAACACGGCCGCCATCAGCATGGCCGACACCAGGCCCACCGCCAGCGTGGCCAGCCACAGGCGCACAAAAAGGCCATACTCCAGCCGCCAGTGGCCGGGCAGCGTCCCCACGCGGGCGCGCTGCACCAGCAGGCGGCGGTAGTTGTATTCCAGCCGGACGAATGCCAGCGCCGACAGCAGCATCACCCCCAGCCCGGCGCCCGTCAGCCATGTGGCCCGCGGGCCCGGCCAGACCGGCCACCGGGCCGCCGCCTGCGGGAGCTGTGCGTCTGGCCCGGCGGCGGGCGGCCCATGGCTGGCCAGCAGCATCAGCGCGGCCCACAGCGCGGCGGCGACAAACACGGGCCAGCTGGCCAGGTACACCTCGCGCCAGGACGCGGTGAACGCCAGCCGCACGCCACGCCAGCGCGTGGCGCCCAGCCGGAACCGCATGGCGCTGCCCCACAGAAAAGGCAGCAGCACCGCAAAGCCGGCCAGCATGGCCAGCGCGGCCACGTCCTGCCCGGTGTTGACGGCCAGCTGGTACACCATATACAGCCCCACCATGAGGGCAAAGCCCAGCAGCATGCGGTGCGGGCGCGCCACCACGAATTCCAGCGGACTGCCCGCCACCAGCGTGTGCCCATAGAAATACTGCGCCGTGCGGCGGCGCGCATAAGGCGTGTAAAAGCCCAGCGTGACCACGCTCAGCAGCACGTTGACGATCCACACGCGGAAATACTCACGCCCCCGGCCCGTGAACACCACCGGGTGGCTCTGGATGGGAAGGCGCGCACGGGGCGCTGAAGCGGGGCGGGCGGAAGGCATGGGCGGCACGGGCGGCATCGGCAAACGCGGGGGGGAACCAATGGCGCCCAGTGTAGCGGCAGGCATCCGGGGTAAACTTACGGGTTTGCTTCATTATTGATAGCTGCCAGCGCTTTTGTTGAAAGCCCTGAGAACCTGTTCAAAGTCTCGGCGTGAGTGGGCAACAAGCGGTTTGGGATGGGATGCCAGGCGCAAAACGCGGCCAATGCAATGGCTCGTGCCATTGGCAAGTTTGGCAACGCCGCAGACCGCCCAAAGCCGCTTGAGAGCCCGCCGCGCAGGGGCTTTGAACAGGTTCTGAGAGCCTTTTTGAAGCAAGGGCGCCCCGTTGCGCGCCCGCCGCATGCGCCTTCCGCGCCTCTTTGGCGCGCCTACATGCGCCCGGCTTTTCCTGCCCATGACCACCCTCCCATGATCGAAAAACATCTCTGGCATCCCGTGGCCCAGACGGCCGACCTGACCGCAGCGCCCCTGCCCGTGCAACTGCTGGGTCAGGCGCTGGCGCTGTGGCGCGACGCCGACGGCCGCGCCCATGCGCTGGCCGACCGCTGCCCGCACCGTGGCGCGCGCCTGTCCATGGGCCGCGTCACCGACGGCCGGCTGGAATGCCCCTACCACGGCTGGCAGTTCGAAGGCGGCGGCGCCTGCCGCCACATTCCGGCGCTGCCCGGCTTTGCCCCCACCGCGCGCCACGGCGCCTGCGCGCACGAGGTGCGCGAGGCCTACGGCCTGCTGTGGGTGCGCCTGGCGCCGCCAGACGGCCCGGCCCTGCCCATTCATGACCTGCCCGCCTTCACCGCCGAGGACGAGCCGCGCCTGCGCAAAGTCACCAGCGGCCCCTACACCGTGGCCGCCAGCGCGCCGCGCATCATCGAGAACTTTCTGGACATGGCGCACTTCGGCTTCGTGCACGAAGGCTGGCTGGGTTCGCGCGAGCGCCCCGACATCCCCGCCTACGAAGTGGCCGCCACCGCCCACGGCGTGCGCGCCACCGGCTGCCGCGCCTGGCAGCCGCGCTCGTCCATCCACGCCGAAACCGGCGCGCAGGTGGAATACGGCTACGAAGTCACCGGCCCCTACAGCGCCGTGCTGACCAAGGTGCCCGAGGCCGGCACCACCGCCATCGACGGGTTGCACGAATCCATCGGCATGTTCATCTGCCCGCTGACCGAAGAAACCAGCCTGGTCTGGACGCGCATGGCCATGAACGACTTCGACTCGCCCGACCAGCGCCTGATCGACTTCCAGAACCACATCTTCAGCCAGGACCAGCCCGTACTCGAATCGCAACAGCCCAAGCGCCTGCCGCTGGCGCTGGACGCCGAGGCCCACTGCGCCGCCGACCGCCTCTCGGCCAGCTACCGGCGCTTTCTGTGCGACAGCGGCATCACCTGGGGCGTGACGCGCTGATGCGCTGACGCGCCGCGCCTTGTGGCAGCCCTGCGGCACAAGGCGCGGCCCAGGCGCGCGGCCTTGTGCCCACGCACGCAGCGGCCCGCGCCTGCCGCACCCCGCCCCAGAAGAACCCATAAAAAAACGGCCCCACGGCACAACCCATAAAGATTGATTGCTATATTTTAAATAGCAATCCAGACCTTTTTCTCCGGCGCTTGACCCACCTTGTAACAAGGTTTCTCAGGCACCGTTTCCGGGCCAACAGGCACGCTATCCTTGTTTTTCCGCCTCGCCGAGGCCGGTTCTACGGGAGAGATCCGCACATGCCACAACACCGCCCTGCCCTGCTTTCCGCGCCCTTTTCCCTTCCCTTTGCCCCTCCTTTTGACGCGCACCGGCGCCCCCGCCTGCCGGGCCACCGCGCCTTGCTGGCCTGCGTGGCCGCTGCCGCGCTCACGGCCTGCGGCGGCTCGGACAGCGCCGACAACGGCGGCGATGGCAGCCCCCCGCCCGCCACCCGCCTGCAGGCCGACATCCGACGCACCCAGATGGGCATGGTCCACATCAAGGCCAGCGACTGGCGCGGCCTGGGCTACGGCTTTGGCTACGCGCAAGCGCAAGACAACCTGTGCACGCTGGCCGACGCCTTTCTCACCTACCGGGGCGAGCGCTCGCGCTACCTGGGCGGCCAGGCGCTGGCGCAGCACCTCGGCACCATTGGCCAGCCCGCCAACCTTGATTCCGACTTCTTCCACCGCCACGTGCTTGACGACGAGGCCGTGCAAACCATGGTGGCTGCCCAGCCCGACGACCTGCGCGCGCTGGTGGCCGGCTTTGCCGCAGGCTACAACCGTTACGTGCGCGAAATCCAGGACGGCGCCGACCGCCAGGCCCATGCCGCCTGCCGCCAGCAGCCCTGGCTGCTGCCCATTGCCGAAGCCGACGTCTGGCGCCGCATGATGCAAGCCAACCTGGCCGCGGGCTACAGCAACTTCGTGAGCGCCATCGCCAACGCGCAGCCCCCCGCCGCCAAGGCCGGCCCACCCACCATCGACAGCCCGCTGCGCCCCCCGCCGCTGCAAGTGGGCGGCGCGGCCGGCGTGGGCAGCAACATGTATGGCTTTGGCCGCACCGCCACGGGCGGCGCGGGCGTGCTGTTCGGCAACCCGCACTGGTACTGGAAAGGCGCTGACCGCTTCTACCAGGTCCAGCTCACCATTCCGGGCCGCATCGACGTCAGCGGCGTCTCCTTCCTCGGCGTGCCGCTGGTGCTGATTGGCTTCAACGCGCATGTGGCCTGGAGCCACACCGTCTCCACCGCGCGGCGTTTCGGCCTGTTCCAGCTCCAGCTCGCCCCCAGCGACCCCACCCGCTACCAGGTGGACGGCCGCGCCGTGCCCATGCAGGCCGCCACCATCCAGGTGCAAGACCTGCTGCCCAACGGCAACGTGCAGACCCGCACCCGCACGCTCTACAAAAGCAGCCACGGCCCCATCGCCCACCTGGGCGCCATGCACCCCGCGCTGGGCTGGACAGCGGCCAGCGCCATCGCCATCCGCGACATCAACGCCAGCAACCACCGGAGCTTTCGCAACTGGCTGCGCTGGGGGCAGGCGCGTTCGTTGGACGAATTCATCCGCATCCAGAAAGAAGAAGCCGCCGTGCCCTGGGTCAACACCGTGGCCGTGGGGCGCGACAGCGGCCAGGCCTGGTATGCCGACATGGGCGCCGTGCCCAATGCCCCGCCCGAGCTGCTGGCCGCCTGCGCTACCCCCGTCAGCGAAGCGCTGGCCAAAGCCCTGCCCGGCGTGCCCGTGCTCAACGGCTCGCGCAGCGCCTGCCAGTGGCAAAGCGACCCCGACTCGGCCCAGCCCGGCGCCATCGGCCCCGCGCGCATGCCCAGCCTGCGGCACGACGACTACGTGGCCAACATGAACGACAGCCACTGGCTTGCCAACCCCGAGCGGCCGCTCACCGGCTTCGACCCCATCTTCGGCCCCACCGGCGTGGCGCAAAGCCTGCGCACCCGCCTGGGCCACCAGATGGTGCAAGACCGCTTCGACGGCGCCGACGGCCTGCCCGACTGGCGCGCCAGCGCCGACGCCGTGCGCCAGATCGTGCTGGGCAGCCGCGTCTACAGCGCCGAACTGTTCAAGGCCGACCTGCTCTCGCTCGCCTGCAGCGGCCCCGCCGCCAGCCTGCGCCCCGCCTGCGACACCCTGCGCCTGTGGGACAACCGGGGCCACACCCACTCGCGCGGCTCACACCTGTGGGACGAGTTCTGGCGCCGCCTGCCCGCGCCCAACAGCGACGACGGCAAAAAACTCTTTGCCGTGCCCTTCAACGCGCGCGCCCCGCTGCACACCCCGCGCGGCTTTGCCGCCAACGCGGCGCCCACCCTGCGCGCCACGCTGGAAGCCGCCGCCGAAGCCGTCACCCGCAGCGGCGCCGCGCTGGACGCCGAACGCGGCAGCCTGCTCTACGCCACGCGCGACGGCGAGGCCATCGCGCTGTACGGCGGCTGCGGCGAGCACGGCTACTTCACCATCGCCTGCTCCGAAAAACCGCTGGGCCAGGGCGGCTACAGCATGGACGGCCAGCCCCATGGCAACACCTACCTGCAAGTAGTGAGCTTCACCCGCACCGGCGTGCAGGCGCACACGCTGCTGGCGCACTCGCAGTCGGACGACCCGGCCTCGCCCCACCATGGCGACTACACCCGCGCCTACGCCCGCAAGGAGTGGCTGCGCGTGCCCTTCACCGAAAGCGAAATCACCGCCAGCCCCGGCTACCGGCGCTTCAGCCTGCGCGAGTAAAGGCAGGCCGTGCACCACCAGCCACGGGCCGGCGGAAACAAGCCGGGGCTGGCAATGCCCGCCCTTGGCTCCGGCTCATGGTGCCCGCCGCCTTGATGAATGGTCAAAAAGGCGCTTCAGGCCGCATTAACGGCCTGAAGCGCTATCTTTTTTGAATCAATGGGCCACCCAGGCTGGCCAGCCAGCGACTCACGCGGCCACCGCCGTGAAGCGCCGCCCCCAATCCGCCTTGATGGCCGCCACGGCGGCTTGAACCGCATCATGGACAGGCCGCGCCAGCAGGGGCCACGATGCGCCCCTGTTTGGCCTGGGGTTGCACTTGGCTACGCCTGCCCCGCCCCTTTTCGTCTTCACCCGAAAGCCCCCGCCCATGCGCATTGGCAGCATCATCCTCGTCGTTTTCGTGGCGCAGTGCCTCTACATCGCCATGGCCGTGCTGCGCGCCGCGCTGACGGGCCGCATGGACGAGCCGGACATGGCCGAAACCGCCCGCCACTTTCGCCGCAAGGCCGTGCGGGCCAGCGTGGCGGCGGCCCTGACACTGGGGTTGTACGCGCTGCTGAAAGGCTAAGGTCTGAGCCCGCCTGACGGGTTGCCCCGGTTGCAGAGTCTGTGCAAGGTTTCAGAACCTGTTCAAAGTCTCGGCGCAAGTAAGCAACCGGAAACCGGGAATGGGATGCAAGGCGCAAAACACAGCCGGGCCTTGTGGCCCGGCGAGGCTTTGCAACGGAAGCAGACCGCCCCATCCGCTGGCGGGCCCGCCGCGCAGGGCCTTTGGACAGGCTCTCAGCGCAGATGCGCCAGATTGACGGCCGCCGCGCCTTCCAGCTTCAGCCCCTTGGGCAGGGGAAACTTCATGGTTTCGGCCGCGCCGTCGAGCGTGCGCACCGACACCGCGCCCAGCGCGCGCAGGCGGTCGATGACCTGGCGCACCAGGATGTCGGGCGCGGAAGCGCCGGCCGTCAGGCCGATGCGCTGGCGCCCCTGCACCCATTCGGGGCGCAAGTCGTCGGCGCTGTCGATCATGTGGCTCTCGGTGCCCAGGCGCTGGGCCAGCTCGCGCAGGCGGTTGCTGTTGCTGCTGGTGGGGCTGCCAACGACGATGACCACGTCCACTTCGGGGCTGAGCAGCTTCACCGCGTCCTGCCGGTTCTGCGTGGCATAGCAAATGTCCTGCTGCTTGGGCTGGCGCACCTGCGGAAAGCGCGCCTTCACGGCGGCGGTGATGCCGGCGGCGTCGTCCACGCTGAGCGTGGTCTGCGTGACCACGGCCAGCTTGTCCGTCTGCGCGGGCTGGATGCGGGCTACGTCCGCCTCGTCTTCCACCAGGTGAATGCAGCCGGGCGGCAGCTGGCCCATGGTGCCTTCCACCTCGGGGTGGCCCTTGTGGCCGATCATGATGAATTCGTAGCCCTCTCGGTGCAGCTTGGCCACTTCCACATGCACCTTGGTGACCAGCGGGCAGGTGGCGTCAAACACCTGAAAGCCGCGCGCCGCCGCCTCCGCCTCCACCGCCTTGGGCACGCCGTGGGCGCTGAACACCAGCGTGGCGCCGGGCGGCACGTCGGCCAGGTCTTCGATGAAGATGGCGCCCTTGGCCTTCAAGTCGTTGACCACGTAGGTGTTGTGCACGATCTCGTGGCGCACGTAGATGGGCGCGCCGAACTTGGCCAGCGCGCGCTCCACGATCTCGATGGCGCGGTCCACCCCCGCGCAAAAACCGCGCGGCTGCGCCAAAACCACTTCTGCCGATGACATCCGAAAACTCTCCGTAATCCGCCCGAAGGCGGGCAAACAACACGGCCCCGCAGGCTCTCTCTGCACCCCGCCCTTTGCCCTTTGCCCTTTTGGCCCCGCATCAGGGCTGGGGCTTGCATACATGGGTTTGGCCCGCATTAGCGCGGGGCCATGACCGCCCTGGCCGCGCCGGGGAACAGGCCTCAATGCCCCCACGCGCGCACAAACAGGCCAAGGCAGGCCGAGAACACGTTCAAAGAATGCCGATCACCTGCACCTCGAAACTCACCGGCCGGCCCGCCAGCGGGTGGTTGAAGTCCAGCTGCAAGGCCCCGTCACCGCGCACCGCCAGCACCACCCCGGCAAACGTGCCCTGGCCATCGGGGCGGGCCAGCTCCAGCACCTCGCCTACGGCATAGGTTTCCCCCTCGGCGCCCAGCTCGTCCAGCTCCTGCCGGGCCAGCCACTGCACCATGTCCGCGCTGCGCTGGCCAAACGCCTCGCCCGCCGGCAGCTCGAAAGTGGCATGCGCGCCTTCAGCCAGGCCGGTCAGGCGCGCCTCCAGCGCGGGCGACAGCTCGCCCGTACCCAGCGTCAACGTGGCCGGCGGCCCGGCAAAGGTATTGATGACATCGCCCTGCGGCCCGGCAAGACGGTAATGAAGCGTGAGAAAAGCACCCGGCTGGACAGTGGTGGTCATGAAACAAGCGGCGGATAAACTGGCCCGCATTCTAGGAAATGGCCCCGCGCCGCGCGCCCCATGACGCTGAAAAACCTTCCACCCGACGCCCGCCCGCGCGAAAAGCTGCTGGCGCGCGGCCCCGGCGCCCTGGGCGACGCCGAGCTGCTGGCGCTGCTGCTGCGCACCGGCACCGCCGGGCGCGGCGTGCTGCAAATGGCGCAGGAAGTGCTGGACGCCTTTGGCGGCCTGGCCGGCCTGCTGAACGCCAGCGCGGACGACCTGCGCCGCATCAAGGGCCTGGGCGGCAGCGCCAAGCGCGCCGAACTCGTGGCCGTGCTGGAGCTGGCCCGGCGTGCGCTGGCCCAGCAATTGCAGCAACGCCCCGTACTGGAAACCCCGGCCGCCGTGCGCGACTGCTTGCAACTGCACCTGGCCGGCCGCCCGCATGAAGTGTTCGCCGTGCTGTTTCTGGACGCGCGCCACCGCCTCATCGCGCTGGAGGAGCTGTTTCGCGGCACCCTCACGCAAAGCAGCGTCTACCCGCGCGAAGTGGCGCTGCGCGCGCTGCACCACCACTCCGCCGCCGTGATACTGGCGCACAACCACCCCAGCGGCAGCGTGGCGCCCTCGGCCGCCGACCAGGCGCTTACGCGCGAGCTGACCGCCGCGCTGGCGCTGCTGGACGTGCGCGTGCTCGACCACTGGATCGTGGCCCCCGGCGCCGCCCTGTCCATGGCCGAACAGGGGCTGCTGTCATGAAAGCGCGCGGCCTGCACGAGCTGAAAAAACTGCGCCAGCAAGCCGCCGCCCGGCAGGCCGCCGAGCAGGCGCGCGCCGCCGCCGAAGCCCAGGCCCGCCAGGCCCAGGCGCGGCGGCAGGAAAGCGACCGCGCCCTGTTTCTGCGCGCCATCGGCCCCGTGCAGCCGCTGCCCAGCCAGGGCCGCGCCGAACTGCCCCGCACCCCGGCCACGCCCGAGCCGCGCCAGCGCCAGCGCGACGAACAGGCCGCGCTGCGCGAGGCCCTGTCCGACGAATTCGACGCCAGCACCCTGCTGCACGTGGACGACTACCTGAGCTTTCGCCGCCCCGGCATCGGCCACGACGTGACCGCCCGCCTGCGCCGCGGCCAATGGGCCGTGCAACGCGAGATCGACCTGCACGGCTTGCGCGTGGACGAAGCCCGCGAGGCGCTGGCCGCCTTCGTGCAAAGCGCCCACCGCGCCGGCCTGCGCTGCGTGCGCGTGGTGCACGGCAAGGGACTCGGCTCGCCCGGCCGCACACCCGTGCTCAAAGGCAAGGTCCACGGCTGGCTGGTGCAGAAAAAAGAAGTGCTGGCCTTCGTGCAAGCCCGTCCGCTGGAAGGCGGCGCCGGCGCTCTGCTGGTGCTGCTGCGCCCCCCGGGCCATGACGGCCACTGAACACGGCCAGACGCAGGGCCGCAGCCACCATTACTATCAAAAAAATAGCTGCTTAGGCACAACCATATTGCCTTGGCGGCTTTTTTCACAAGAAACCACCTTTGCCCTGGCGCCGCAGGCCGACGCCATGAAGGCGGATGGCCGCAGCTGCCTGCCAGCAGCCGTTTCCGGGGCGAGCCATGAACAGAAGGCGCGCCGTCATACCCTCACCCCGGCCCTCTCCCTGAGGGAGAGGGAGAGGAAGAAAGTGAAAGCACGGCCGGGCGCAAATCCCGGCCTCGGCCTTTCACGCAACTATGGCAGGCGGCTATACCGGCCACGGCGCACCGCATTGGCAAAGGGCCAGCCCGCAGCGCCTTCCGTGGGGGCTGTCACCCTCCTCAGCGCGGCAGCGTCCCCTGCACCCCTTCCGCCAGCCAGTTCATCTTGAGAATCTGCTCATCCCCCAGCCGCTGTCCCGCCGCCAGCACGGTGCGGCCCTGGTTGTCGCGCAGCGGCCCGGTAAAGGGATGCAGGCGACCGGCGGCAATGTCCTGCTGGCGCGCCAGCACCTCGCGCTGCACGGCGGCGGGCACGCGCGGGCCAAAGTCGCCCACGCGCACCATGCCGTCTTTCACGCCGCCCCACAGCGTGGCGCTGCGCCAGCGCCCGTCCAGCGCGGCTTGCAGGCGGCGGGTGGCGTAGTCGCCCCAGTGGTGGGTCACGGCCAGCAGCTGGGCCTGCGGGGCCACGGCGCGCATGTCGGAGTGGTAGGCCACGGCCAGCTGGCCGCGTTCTTCGGCGGCGGCCATGACGGCGGTGGAGCCGGTGTGAAAGGCCAGCACGTCGGCGCCCTGGTTCATCAGGGTCATGGCGGCGTCGCGCTCGCGTGGCGGGTTGAACCATTCGCCCAGCCACACCACCTTGACCTGCGCCTGCGGGTTCACGCTGCGCAGCCCGACGGTGAAGGCGTTCAGCCCCTGCAACACCTCGGGGATGGGAAAGCCCGCCACGTAGCCCACGCTGCCGCCCTTGGTCATGCGGCCAGCGGCAATGCCCGCCAGGTAGCGCCCCTCGTAAAAACGGGCATTGGCGGTGGCGATGTTGGGGGCCGTTTGCAGGCAGGTGAGGCATTCGAACTTCACCTGCGGAAAGTCGGCCGCCACCTTTTGCACCGGCTGCATGTAACCGAAGCTGGTGGTGAAGATGACCTGGTTACCCTGGGCGGCCAGGTCGCGCAGCACGCGCTCGGCGTCGGCGCCTTCGGGCACGTCGGCCACGGCGCGGGTGTGTACGCGGGCGCCCAGGGCGCGCTCGGCGGCCTGGCGGCCGCTGTCGTGCTGGCGCGTCCAGCCCGCCGGCGTGACGGGCGAAACGTAAAGCCACGCGGCCTGCAGCGGCGGCGCCTGGCCAGGCGCGGGCGCCGCTGAGGTAGCGGAAGGCAGCGCGCCGCTGGCCGCACGGGCGGCCGGGCTTTGTGCCAGAACGGGAAGGTGAACGCAGGCGGCAGCGAGCGTGGCGCAGGAAGCGGCGCGCAGCGCGGCGGCGAGGTTTTTGTACATGGTTGTCCTCGACATGGCCCCGGTGGAACATCACGCCGGGCAGCGGGGGCACAGCCGCCCTGGCGAGGGGGCGGATTGTAGGCGGCGGCACGAACCCGCGGGCCGGCCAGGGCGATGCCCCGGCCAGAGCGCATGCTTCAAGGCCGGGCGCGCCTTTCACCCCCGTTCGCGCCTCCTACAATCGCGCCCCATGCTCGACCCCATCCTGCTCCGCAAAGACTTGGACGGCGTGCTGGCACGCCTGGCCACGCGCAAGAACCCGCAACCCTTTCTGGACGAAGCCGCCTTCCGCGCCCTGGAAGCCGAGCGCAAGACCATCCAGACCCGCACTGAGGAGCTGCAGGCCCAGCGCAACGCGCTGAGCAAGCAAATCGGCCAGCGCAAGGCCAAGGGCGAAAGCGCCGACGACGTGCTGGCCCAGGTGGCCGCCATCAAGGACGAGCTGGAACGCTCCGCCGCCCGGCTGGACGTGATCCAGCACGCGCTGCACGAGCTGCTCATGGCCGTGCCCAACCTGCCGCACGAAAGCGTGCCCGTGGGCGCGGACGAAACGGCCAACGCCGAAGTGCGCCGCTGGGGCGCGCCGCGCGCGTTCGACTTCGCCGTGCGCGACCACGTGGCGCTGGGCGAAGCGCTGGGGCTGGACTTCGAAACCGGCGCCAAGCTCGCCGGCGCGCGCTTTGCCTTTTTGCGCGGCCCCGTGGCGCGCCTGCACCGCGCCCTGGCCCAGTTCATGCTGGACATGCAAACGCGCCAGCACGGCTACACCGAGTGCTACACGCCCTACATCGTCAACGCCGAAACGCTGCGCGGCACCGGCCAGCTGCCCAAGTTCGAGGCCGACCTGTTCGCCGCCAGCAAGGGCGGCCAGGAAGGGCTGGAGGGCGAAGGCGCGCACGAGCCGCTGTACCTCATCCCCACCTCGGAAGTCTCGCTCACCAACCTGGTGCGCGGCAGCATCGTGGCCGAGGCCGAGCTGCCCATCAAGCTCACCGCCCACACGCCCTGCTTTCGCTCCGAGGCCGGCAGCGCCGGGCGCGACACGCGCGGCATGATCCGCCAGCACCAGTTCGACAAGGTGGAGATGGTGCAGATCACCCACCCCGAGCGCAGCCACGAGGCGCTTGAACAAATGGTGGGCCACGCCGAGGCCGTGCTGCAGGCGCTGGAGCTGCCCTACCGCGTGGTGCTGCTGTGCACCGGCGACATGGGCTTTGGCGCGGCCAAAACCTACGACCTGGAAGTGTGGGTGCCCGCGCAAGACACCTACCGCGAAATCAGCTCGGTAAGCAACTGCGAAGCCTTCCAGGCCCGGCGCATGCAGGCGCGCTTCAAGAACGCGCAGGGCAAGAACGAGCTGGTGCACACCCTGAACGGCAGCGGCCTGGCCGTGGGCCGCGCGCTGGTGGCGGTGCTGGAAAACCACCAGCAGGCCGACGGCCGCATCGCCATTCCCGCCGCGCTGCGCCCCTATCTGGACGGCCAGACGCACCTGGCGCCCTGAAAGCCCGTCTCTGCCCCAGCCCAGGCGGCCCGTGGGCCGCCTTTTTCATGCCCTGAAGTGGTCGAAGCTGGCCACCGGGGGCAACGGGCCTTCCTGGCCTTGCGCGTTGCGCAGGCGCAGGCCGGGGCTGGCGTCGATGTGGCCGATGCGGGTGACCGGGGTGGCGCTGGCGCGGGCAGCGGCCTGCACGGCGGCGCGGGCGGCCGTGGGGGCGGTGAACAGCAGTTCGTAGTCGTCACCGCCAGTCAGCACATGGCGCAGCCGTGTCTCGTCATCCAGAAACGGCTCCAGGCCCATGGGACTTGCCCAAGAAGCTACCAAATTCATAGCTTCCTGGGCATACAGAACGGCTCCGGCGCGGCTGGCGTGCAGCAGGTGGCCCACATCGCCGGCCAAGCCGTCGCTCAGGTCGATGGCGCTGGTGGCGATGCCGCGCAGGGCCAGGCCCAGGGCCACGCGGGGCGTGGGGCGTTCCAGCCGCTGGCGGGCCACGGCCAGGGCGGCTGGCGGCAGCGCAAGCTGGCCTTGCAGGGCCAGCAGGGCCAGCCGGGCATCGCCCAGGCTGCCGCTGACCCAAAGGTCGTCGCCCGGACGGGCGCCGGCGCGGGTGAGCGCCTGGCCGGCCGGCACTTCGCCAAAGATGGTGATGCACAGGTTGAGCGGGCCTTGCGTGGTGTCGCCGCCCACCAGGGCGCAGTCATGCGCGTCGGCCAGGGCGAAGAGGCCGGCGCTGAAGGCGGTGAGCCAGGCTTCGTCGGCCTGTGGCAGGGCCAGCGCCAGCGTGAAGGCCAGCGGGCGGGCGCCGGTGGCAGCCATGTCAGAGAGGTTGACGGCCAGCGCCTTGTGGCCCAGGGCGGCGGGGTCCACGTCGGCAAAGAAGTGGCGGCCTTGCACCAGCATGTCGCTGCTGATGGCCAGGTGCATGCCGGGCGCGGGGGCGAGCAGGGCCGCGTCATCGCCCACGCCCAGGGCCACGCCGGGGGCGGCATGGATCCCGGCGCCGGGGGTGGCCGGGCGCTGGAAGAAGCGGCGGATGAGGTCGAATTCGCCCATGCGTCAGCACCCGCCGCCGGGTCGGGCGCTGGGGCAATGGGCGGGCGTGTCCGTGCGCTGGCTCGCCCCGGCGCCCGCTTGCCTGTGGTCATGCGCAGAGGAGGCGCTAGCGGCTTCAGCGGCCGCCACGGCAGCTGCCGGACGGGAGCCCGGGCGGCTGGCCACGCGCACGCGGGCGCCCACGTCCTGACGCACGCGAGCCATGCCGTTGGCGAGGCGGCGCAGGCGGCCGGCGCGGCGTGCGGCGGCCTTGAGGAAGGCCATCATCAGCGGGCCGCTGTCCAGCAGCGGCGTGGCGCCAGGCTCTGGCGTGCCGTTCATGTGGAATTCCGGATGCCACTGCACGCCCATCACGAACGGCTCGCCGGTGTGGCGGATGGCCTCGGGCACGCCGTCGTCCGGGCTGCACGCCTCGATCACCAGCCCCTGGCCAAGCCGGTCCACGCACTGGTGGTGGATGCTGTTGACCTGCCCGGGCGCGCTGCCGTAGAGGCGTTCCAGCAGCGAGCCGGGTTCGAAGCGTACGGCGTGCAGCAGGCGTTCGTAGCAGGTGGTGTCCTGATGCCGCAGCGCGCCGGGCCACTGGGTGGGGATGTCTTGCACCAGGGTGCCGCCGTAGTACACGTTGAGCAGCTGCGCGCCACGGCACACGCCTAGCACGGGCTTGCCGGCGCGGATGAAGCCGTTCAGCAACTCCAGCTCGTACTGGTCGCGGATGGCGTCGCTGTCGCTGTCTTCGCGCCAGGGCGTGGCGCCATAGGTCTGGGCGCAGACGTCCACGCCGCCTTGCAGCACCAGGCCATCCAGGTGACGCACCAGGTCATCCAGCGGCGGGGTGCGGCGCAGCGTGGGGGCGCGGTCGTCAATGAAAGGGATCATGAGCGCCACCACGCCGTGCGACATGATCCAGTGCGCCATGTAGCTTTCCAGAAATTGCAGGCGCTTTTGGGGCAGGCCCAGGCCGGGGGGCGGACGGTGCAGCAGGCGGGCCGAGATGCCGATGCGAAGGGTCATGATGGTGACGGATGGCGCAACAGGAAAGAAGGTGGAGCGGCCGGCGGGGCCGTTGTGCATGTGGTGTGTGGTCAGAGCACCTGCTGCCAGCGCGCGTGATTGCGATTGTCGCGCACCATGCGGGCCAGTGCCGCCCGCGCGTTACTGGCCTGGCCGCGCACCTGGGGCAAGGAAAGCACGGTTCATTCAGACATGCGGCCCAGTCTGCCAGGGCCATTCACGCCAAGGGGCAGCCACCGGCAAGGCCTGCGCGGCGGCACACTTGGCGGCGGATCGGCCTGCCATGCATGGGCAAGGGCTGCGTTCATGCACGGCCGTGCCAGCAGCATTCGTCCGGGGCGCTGCCACGGCCTTTTCCCCCGCGAACCAGGGGGGCGGCACGGCCGCCCGCGCCCAGACCCGCCCTTACACTCGCCGCCATGCTGTCACAGTGCGGGCGCCAGAAGCTTGCTTCGGCCCGCACGCTCTTTTTCCTTCAAAGGGGATCAGCCGCCTGGGCCTTCCTTCTCGCCCCACTGCCAGCCGCCGCCTTCCGGGCGGCTTTTTTGCGGGTGATTTTCAGGCTCGCCCGTCAGGGCGGGCGGTTTCGCTTCGGTGCAACGCCCCGTATAGCAGCGCCAGCATGAACAGGTAGAACAGATTGCCGCTGTTGTGGGCAAAAAACACCTGGGTCAAACCAAAGCCCATGTACGCCAGCACCACGCTCACGCCGGCCAGGCGCAGCGCCAGGGCGCTGCGGCGTGCGCTTTCGCCCAACGCATCCGGCGACGCATCCGCGACCGCGGCCAGGCGCGCGCGGGTGGGCCAGAACACGGTCAGCGGCACCAGATAAAAGGCCAGCAGGCCCAGCACGCCCAGCAGCCCCCGCCGCACGAAGATATCGAGCATTTCGTTGTGGACATGGTCATATCCGGTCACGGCATGGCTGGTTTCGCCGCGCCGGGCGCGATCGGCCTTTTCGCGCACGTACTCCGCCCCGCCCCAGCCCCACAAGGGCTTTTCACGCCCCATGTCCCAG
Source organism: Comamonadaceae bacterium OH2545_COT-014 (assembly GCA_003859965.1). Taxonomy (GTDB): domain Bacteria; phylum Pseudomonadota; class Gammaproteobacteria; order Burkholderiales; family Burkholderiaceae_C; genus Ottowia. The sequence goes on from RQYR01000001.1 coordinate 24,966, forward strand.
GCCAGCTGCCAATGCGCCAGGCGCTGGCCAACGGAGGTATTGGCCTCGCCCTGCTGCTCGAACAGCTGCACCTCTTGCGCCACCAGCGCCAGCCGGGATTGCAGCGGCGCATGCAGCGCCAATACCAAAGCCCCCAGCGCCAGCGCCAGCGTGGCGCTGCCGCGTGCCATCAGCCGGCGCGGCAGGAAACGCCAGGCCAGGGCCAGCAGCACCGGCAGCGCCAGCGCCAGCGCCAGCCAGCCGCCCCGGCTTTGCGACAGGGCCGAAGCCATGAACCCCAACGCGGCGCCGCCTGCCAGCCCGGCGCGCCAGCCAGCGTGCCAGTCGCGCCAGCGCACAGCCAGCGCCACCAGGCACAGCAGCCCCAGCAGCAGGCTGAGATTGCCGTACTGGATTTCATTGGTGTAGCCAGTGGCGCGCACCAGCCCCTGGCCCAGCACTTGCCATAACGCGATCGCGCCCGTGCCCCAGGCGCCCGCCATCACGCCATGCCATACCGCCTGCGGGTCAGGCCCGCGCCAGGCCAGCATGAAAAAGCACGGCAAGGCCGCCAGGTACTTGGCTGGCCGGTCCATGCCCGCCCAGCCGCGCGCCCAGCCTGCTTCGCTGATGAATAGCAGGGCCATCACGGCCACGGACGCCGTCAGCGCCCAGACATTGGCGCGCACCGGGTGGCGGCCCCATTGCGGCGCGGTCCACAGCGCCAGCAGCAACAGCCAGACCGCCCCCCACGAATAGCCGGAAGGCAGCCACAGCGCCAGCCCGGGCACCATGAAGGCGCCCGCGTTCAAGGCGCGTTGCACAGTGAGCGCGTGCCCGGTCATGGCTGGGCAAACCCGTGCAGGTGCGTGCCAGCGCGCCGGCGTGTCACGCTGCCCAGGCAGGGCATGGCCCCAGGCCATGCCCTGGCGGCTGGCGGCAGAAAGGAGAGCGGCATCGGGATTTCAGCGCCGGACACGGTCCGTCAGGGAATCCGCGTCGTATTTGAGCGCGGCATAGCGGAAGAAACACTCCTGCGCCACCATGTAGCAGTACAGAAAGCCCTCGCCGCCGCACAGAAAGCCGCGCCGCAGCACGTACAGCCGCAAGAACACGGCCAGCGCCGAGCCCATGCCGCGCAGCACGCCGCCTTGCTTGCCCTGCTGCGCCCGTTTGGCGGCGCCCAGCATGGCGTATTGCGTAAGCTTTTCCAGGCTGCCGCGCACCGTCTCGCGCGAGTGGTGCAGCAGCTTGGCGCGCAGCCGGCGCTGTGGCAGGCCGGGGCGTGTCACGGCGTGTTCATGCACCGCGCCTTCGTAACGCAGCAGCGAGGCTGTTTTGAACAGGCGCACCACGCCGCCGGTGGATTTCATCAGCGTCAGCGCCCGGCCGTAGGCCACCTGTGCCCACTGCACTTCCCACACCGCGTCTTCGCCGCTGGCAACGATGGCCTGAAGTTCAGCGCGCAGGTCAGGGCCGATTTCCTCATCGGCATCCAGAAAGAAGATGTATTCGGCCTGGCAGGCGGCCAGCTGGTGGTTGCGCTGGGGGCCAAAGCCGCGCCAGTCGGGCTGGTGCACGACCTGCGCGCCCAGGCGTTCAGCCATGGCGCAGGTTTCGTCGCTGGAGCCGCTGTCCACCACCACCACCTGGTCGGCGAATGCGGCGCTGCGCAGGCAGTTTTCAATACGGCGCGCTTCGTTGAGGGTGAGCACGGCAATGCACAGGCTGCCGCGGCCCAGCGGCGGTTCGGCCCAGCGCACAAACGTGGCGCTCTCCTCAGGGGTGGCGCCCGCGGGCGCAGGGGTTGCCGCGGCAGGCGCTGCGGGCATGTCTTTCAGGGCAGCGGAAAAAGGCATCGTGGTCACGGAAGAAAGTTCGCCAACGGGCGGGCGGCTGGCCGCTGCTGGCCGCGCAGGCAGCCCATGCCACGCCCAGGCGCCACGCCAGCGCCCCCACATGCGGGCCACCAGGCCGGGCTTGGGCAGCAGCAGCCGCAGTGGCAGGGTGGCCGTGGTTCCCAGCAGCAGTGCGCGGCGCAGTCGGCAAGCATGCGCTTGATCCTGGTGGATGCTGGCGAAAATCAGTTTCGATTGTGCGTGGTGGTAACCACGCAGGTATTCGGCGCGCCAGGGCTGGCGGCCACGCACCGAGCCGCGCGAACGGTGCCGCGCGCGCACCTGCGGCGCGATCAGCATGGGCCGGCCCGCCTGTCGCAGGCGCAGACAGAGGTCGTCGTCTTCGTAATAGAGGAAAAACCGCTCGTCAAAGCCACCCACGCCCTTGAAACGCTCCATGCGCCAGAGCATGGCTGCGCCGCAAATAAAGCCCACGCAGCATTCACCCTCCGCGCCCGGCCCCCTGGCGGGCCAGTCCGTCAGCGCAAAGCGGTAGTTGACTTCCGGCGCGCCATGGGCCTCGACCAGCTGCGGCGCAACGATGGCCGCCTCCGGCCAGCGGCGCGCCACCTCCACCAGCGTGCACACGGCCTCGGCGCTCATTTCGCAATCGGGGTTGAGCAGCAGCGCCAGCGGCGTGCGCACCTGGGCCAAGCCACGGTTGTTGGCCGCGCCAAAGCCCAGGTTATGCGACAGCGCCAGCACGCGCGCCTGCGGCAAGTGGCGGCGGGCGGCTTCGGGCGAGCCATCACGGCTGCCGTTGTCCACCACGATCACATGCGGGCAGGCGCGCAGCAACTCGCCCTGGCGGGGCAGGCAGTGCGCGCTGTTGTAGGTGACGATGACGATGGTGACGTCATCCAGCGCATGGGCGTTGGCCAAGCTCACGCGGCGTCCGGGTGCAGGCGGCGAATCAGGGGCCGCGCCAGCGGGGCGCGGCACACGCCCCCTGGTCAGTGCGCCGCGCGCAGCGTCTCGCCCGCTTTCAGGCGGTACACCGTGCCGCAGTAGGGGCAGCGCGCCTCGCCCGTGCGCGCCACATCGAGGTAAACGCGCGGGTGCGCGTTCCACAGTTGCATGCGTGCCTGGGGGTTGGGGCAAAAGGTGCCGCCTTCGTGGTTGAGATCCTTGGCGGCAAGTTCAACGGCGGCGGGGGGCTGGCTCATGGGGCGGCTCTTTCCTGGACGCGGTTTTTTCTTCGTGGGGGCGCAGATCGCAAAAGCGCAGACGGACTAGCAGGCAAGCGCCGCCTCAAACAGCGCTCAGCCAGTGGGCGTACTTGGCGTTGCGGCCGCCCACAATGTCGAAGAAGGCGTTTTGCACTTTCTCGGTCACCGGGCCGCGCTCGCCCGCGCCCAGGGTGATGCGGTCCAGCTCGCGGATGGGGGTGACTTCGGCCGCGGTGCCGGTGAAGAAGGCTTCATCGGCAATGTAGATCTCGTCGCGGGTGATGCGCTTTTGCACCACGTCCAGCCCCAGATCCTTGGCAATATGCAGCACGGTGTTGCGGGTGATGCCGTTGAGCGCCCCGGCGGACAGATCGGGCGTGTAGATCACCCCGCCCTTGACGATGAAGATGTTTTCGCCCGCGCCTTCGCTGACGAAGCCTGCGCTGTCAAGCAGCAGGGCTTCGTCGTAGCCGTCGTCGGTGGCTTCCATGTTGGCCAGGATGGAGTTGGTGTAGTTGCTCACCGTCTTGGCCTGCGTCATGGTGATGTTGACATGGTGGCGCGTGTAGCTGCTGGTCTTGACGCGGATGCCTTTTTTCAGCCCATCCTCGCCCAGATACGCGCCCCAGGCCCACGCGGCCACCATCACGTGAATGGCGTTGGCCTTGGGGCTGACGCCCAGCTTTTCCGAGCCGATCCACACCAGCGGGCGGATGTAGCAGCTCTCCAGGCCGTTGGCGCGCACCACTTCTTTCTGCGCCTCGTTCACCTCGTCCTGGCTGAAGGGCATTTTCATGCGCAGAATCTTGGCGCTGTTGAACAGGCGCTCGGTGTGTTCCTGCAGGCGAAAGACGGCCGTGCCTTTGTCGGTCTTGTAGGCGCGCACGCCCTCGAAAGCGCCGCAACCATAGTGCAGCGTATGGGTGAGCACATGCACCTTGGCCTCACGCCAGTCAATCAGTTGACCATCCATCCAGATCTTGCCGTCGCGGTCGGCCAGGGAAAGCGTGGGAGTGCTCATGAGAAGTCCTATGAAGGCGGGGTGAACCGCAGTGAACGATGGGAGAACAAGGGTGGGAAAGCCGCGATGCGGCCTGTGCGGCCCCTTGACGCATCGCGGGGCCAAGCGGCAGATTTTATGCCGCCTGCCGGGGGCGCCAAACGCGGTCAGGCGTGCTGATAAGGGGTAACGCTGCGCCCGGTAGCGGCCTTCTGCGCTTGAGCAAAGCAAGGAGGCCGGAATATGTGCCCGGCGTGTGCCCGGCGGCGCACCTGCCTTTCGTGTCCCGCCAAGAAAGGCAGGCCAGGCCATGCGCCTCCATCGCCCCCATTGATGACCAAAAAGGCCGTTACGGCAATTCAGACCTGCCACAAGCGCTATGCTTTTTGATTTCATCCGGGCGCCGGGTAATCCACCGCCAGCACTTCAATATCGCGCGGGCCGGTGGGCGTGAGCAGTTTGAGCTCGTCGCCCACACGGGCGCGCAGCAAGGTGCGGGCGATGGGGCTGATCCAGCTCACCTCGCCCTGGTGGCTGTCGGCCTCGTCAATGCCCTTGATGGTGACGGTGCGCTCCTCGCCCGTATCGACGTCGGCGTAAGTCACGCGCGCGCCAAAGAAGATTTGCCCGCTGCCGTGGTGCGCGCTGGGGTCGGTCACTTCGGCCACTTCCAGCCGCTTGGTCAGAAAGCGGATGCGGCGGTCGATCTCGCGCAGGCGCTTCTTGCCGTACAGGTAGTCGCCGTTTTCGCTGCGGTCGCCGTTCTTGGCGGCCCAGTGCACGGCCTCCACCACCTTGGGGCGCTCGTCATCCATCAGCGCCAGCAGTTCGGCGCGCAGGCGCGCCCAGCCTTGCGGGGTGATGTAGTTGCGCGCGCCGGCCGGCAGCGCGGGCAGGGCCATGCCTTCGTCGTCATTGTCACCATCGGTTTCGCGGGTGAACGCCTTGCTCATGCCAACTCCTTGCAAAATAGACTGCATTGCTGCGGCGGCGGGCGCTTAGCCCGCCGCCTTCCGTTTTTTCTTCCGCCCCGCCGACTTTCCCTCGCCCGCCTTGACCCGCCCCGCCGACTTTCCCTCGCCCGACCTTGCCGGCCACACGCCCATGATGGCGCAGTACCTGCGCATCAAGGCGGACTACCCGGACACCTTGCTGTTCTACCGCATGGGCGATTTTTACGAGCTGTTTTACGCCGACGCCGAAAAAGCCGCCGGCCTGCTCGACATCACGCTCACGCGGCGCGGCCAGTCCGCCGGGCAGCCCATTCCGATGGCGGGCGTGCCCTTCCATTCCGTGGAGAGCTACCTGGCGCGCCTGATCAAACAGGGCGAATCGGTCGCCATCTGCGAGCAGGTGGGCGACGTGGGCGCCAGCAAGGGGCCGGTGGAGCGCAAGGTGGTGCGCGTGGTCACGCCCGGCACGCTGACCGACACCGAACTGCTGGCCGAGAAAAGCGAATCCGTGCTGCTGGCCGTGCACCAGGGCGCGCGCCAGCGCTGCGGGCTGGCGTGGCTGGCCGTCACCCAGGGCGCGCTGCACCTGGCCGAATGCGGCGCCGACGAGCTGCCCGGCTGGCTGGCCCGCATCGGCCCCAGCGAGCTGCTGGCCGCCGCCGACATCTCGCCCGTGTTCGAGCAGCGCCTGCACGCCGCGCTGGCCCAGGCCGGCGGCGCCCCGCTGACGCGCCGGCCCGAATGGCAGTTCGACCCCGCACTGGGCCGCCGCAAGCTGCAAGAACAGTTGCAGGCCGCCAGCCTCGCCGCCTGGGGCGCCGAAGACTGCGCCGCCGCCCATGCCGCCGCCGCCGCGCTGCTGGCCTATGCCGAACACACCCAGGGCCGCGCCCTCACCCACGTGCACACGCTGCGCGTGGCCCGCCCCGGCGCGCTGATCGACCTGCCCGCCACCACGCGCCGCAACCTGGAGCTGGTGCAAACCCTGCGCGGCGACGACGCGCCCACGCTGTTCTCGCTGATCGACACCTGCCAGACCGGCATGGGCAGCCGCCTGCTCAAAAGCTGGCTGCTCGCGCCCGAGCGCGACCGCGCCCAGGCCCGCGCCCGGCTGGCCGCCATTGGCGCACTGCATGCCAGCGCCGACGGCGGCAGCCCGCTCTACCAGCGCCTGCGCGCGCAGCTCAAGGGCACGAGCGACGTGGAGCGCGTGACCGCCCGCATCGCGCTGGCCCAGGTGCGCCCGCGCGAGCTGGTGGCGCTGCGCGATGCGCTACAGAAAAAAGAGCTTCTGGCACTGATCCAACCTGCCCAGGATGCCTTTTTGAGCCAGATCGCCGCCGACCTGGCCCCGCCCGCCGAATGCCTGGCGCTGCTGCAACGCGCGCTGCTGGACGAGCCGGCCGCGCTGGTGCGCGACGGCGGCGTGATCGCCCCCGGCCTGGACGCCGAGCTGGACGAGCTGCGCGCCATCGCCGACAACTGCGACGCCTTTCTGCTCGCGCTGGAAACGCGCGAACGCCAGCGCACCGGCATCGCCAACCTGCGCGTGCAGTTCAACAAGGTGCATGGCTTTTACATCGAAGTCACCCAGGGCCAGGCCGCCAAGGTGCCGGCCGACTACCGCCGCCGCCAGACGCTGAAGAACGCCGAGCGCTTCATCACCCCCGAACTCAAGGCGTTCGAAGACCGCGCCCTGTCCGCGCAAGAGCGCGCGCTGGCGCGCGAGAAATGGCTGTACGAGCAGCTCTTGCAGCAGCTGCAGCCGCATGTGGGCGCGCTGGGCCGCTTCGCGCGCGCACTGGCCACGCTGGACGCGCTGGCCGCGCTGGCCGAGCGCGCCGTCACCCTCCAGTGGTGCGCCCCGCAGTTCGTGCGCGAGCCGTGCATCGACATCCGCGCCGGCCGCCACCCGGTGGTAGAGGCGCGCCTGGCCGAAACCAGCCAGGCGCCCTTCATCGCCAACGACACGCAGCTCGGCCCCAAGGGCCGCATGCAAATCATCACCGGCCCCAACATGGGCGGCAAAAGCACCTACATGCGGCAGGTGGCGCTCATCGTGCTGCTGGCCAGCATGGGCAGCCACGTGCCCGCGCAAAGCTGCCGGCTGGGGCCGATCGACGCCATCCACACCCGCATCGGCGCGGCTGACGACCTGGCCAACGCCCAGTCCACCTTCATGCTGGAGATGACCGAGGCCGCGCAAATTCTGCGCAGCGCCACGCGCGAATCGCTGGTGCTGATGGACGAGATCGGCCGCGGCACCAGCACCTTCGACGGCCTGGCGCTGGCCGCCGGCATCGCCGCGCACCTGCACGACAAGGTGCAGGCCTTCACGCTGTTTGCCACGCATTACTTCGAGCTGACGGAATTTCCCGCCACCCACCATGCCGCGCTGAACGTGCACGTGAGCGCCGCCGAAAGCGGGGCCGACATCGTGTTCCTGCGCGAAATCCAGAGCGGCCCGGCCAGCCGCAGCTACGGCATCCAGGTCGCGCGCCTGGCCGGCGTGCCCGCGCAGGTGCTGCACCACGCGCGCCACGCGCTGGCCGCGCTGGAAGCCGGCGCCGCCGGCCACCGCGCCCAGGCCGACCTGTTCACGCCGCCGCCCGCCGAGGCTGCCGTCCCCGCCATCAGCGCCGTCGAAGCGGCGCTGGCCGCCATCGACCCCGACGCCCTCAGCCCGCGCGACGCGCTGGATGCGCTGTACGCGCTGAAGAAAGTGGCGCAAGAAGTCGCTGGCTAGGCGCTTGAGCCGCCTCTGCACGCCGCGTCCCATCCGGCCCACGCCCGAGATCAGCCGCCCACCCGTTCAGTCAAACGCCGTGGCGCCAGCCGCCCCGCGAACCGCCCTATGCCCACCCTCTTTTTCTCGCACGCCAACAGCTTTCCGGCCAGCACCTACCGCGTCATCCTTGACAGCCTGCGCGCGCGTGGCTTCGAGGTGCGGGCCATCGAGAAATACGGGCACGACCCGGCCTACCCCGTCACCGACAACTGGCCCCATCTGGTGCGCCAGCTGGCCGACTTCGCGCGCCAGCACGGCGCGAGCCGCGAACCGGCGTTCCTGGTCGGGCATTCCATGGGCGGCCTGCTCAGCCTGATGTGCGCGGCCCAGCACCCGGAACTGGCGCGCGGCGTGCTGATGCTGGATTCGCCCGTGCTGGGCGGCTGGCGGGCCGGCGCGCTGGGCGTAACCAAGCGCACACCGCTCATGCGCCGGCTCTCGCCCAGCGCCATCAGCCGCAAGCGCCGCAACGCCTGGGAAACGCGCGAGGCCGTGTTCGAGCACTTCCGCACCAAAAAGCCCTTTGCCCGCTGGGACGCGCAGGTGCTGCACGACTACGTGGACCACGGCGTGTTCAGCGATGGCGGCGGCTGGCAGCTGGCTTTCAGCCGCGAGGTGGAATCGGCCATTTATGACGGCCTGCCGCACAACCTGGGCGCGCTGCTGCGCCGCCACCCGCTGCGCTGCCCGGTGGTTTTCGTGGGCGGATTGCAGTCAGCGGAAATGAAGCGCATGGGCATGGAAACCTCCGCGCGGCTGGCGCGCGGACGGGTGACCATGATGGATGGCACCCACCTGTTTCCGATGGAAAGACCGCTGGCCACGGCCGCAGCCATTGAGGCCGGGCTGCGCGCCATGGCGTGAGCGCGCGCCCAACCGGCTTTCAGCCCGCCATGCAGAAGTCGATCAGCGCATCGATGTCGTTGGACTTGTCGAACACCGCGTCGGCGCCCAGCTGCGTGCAGCGGGCACGGATGTCGGGCGTGGCGTAGTTGGTCAGCACCACCACCTTCTGCCCCGGCGCGCGCTCCTGGCAGGCGGCCAGCACGCCCAAGCCGCTGCCCTGCTTGAGAAAGAGATCCACCACGGCCAAATCCCACTGCCCGGCATGGCCCGTCAGCCAGGCGTTGGCCTGGTCTTGCGTTTCGGCAAAGCCCACTGCCTGCACATCCGTCAACTCCTCCAGCGTGGCGATGAGGTTTTCGCGGATGGTGGGGTTGTCTTCGACGAAATAGGTACGCACGGGAGAGAGAGGCCAGTTGGTTACGGAAATGGTACGTTGCAACAGGCTCCGCCTGCCGCCGCACATGGCTTGCAGACAGTCTAGTCACCCCGTGGCAGCAACACTGACAGCGGTGGCGGGCAGGGCCTGTAGGCATGGGCCTACAGGCCACTGCCAAGGCGCGGCCGCGCCTTGGCTGGCTGCGGGCGTTGGCCACCCAAACCGTCCCAGCGGCTTGCTGGGCATGCCCAAGGCGCTACATTTTATGAAGCAGAAACCATGCGCGGATGAAGTCTAGCCCGTTCACAGCGCCTGCGGCTGGGTGATGACGGCGGCAAACGGCACCCGCACCACCAGCAGCGTGCCGCCCGTGGCGCCAGGCATGAAACGGTGGATGCCCCCGAGCTTGCGCACGCGCCGTTCGATGTTGGCCAGACCGTGGCCGCTGACGCTGCTGGCGGGCGCGGCCGGATCCAGGCCGCGGCCATCGTCTTCCACCTCGAACTGGATCTCCTGCGGCGACACCACCACGTGCACTTCGCAGCGCGTGGCGCCGCTGTGCTGGATGACGTTGGACACCGCTTCGCGCAGCACGCGCGTGAGCTGGACGTGGTTGCGCACGGGGATGAGCAGCATCTCGTCGGGCGCCTGCGCGTCCCATTCGGGCTGAATGCCAGCCGCCTCCAGGCGCGAGACGGTTTCGGCCCGCCAGTCGGCCAGCACATCCATGGCCGGGGCGGGCTGCGCCTTCAGGTTGCGCACGGCCAGCCGCATTTCGTCCAGCGCCTGGCGCGCGGCGGCGGCGATGGCGGGCGAGCCGTCTGGCCCGGCGCTCACATGCACCAGGGTCAGCAAGGTGGCGCCCAGGTCGTCATGCAAGTCTTCGGCAATGCGCACGCGCTCTTCCGCCGCGCCACGGCCATAGGCTTCGCGCGTTTGCATGAGCTGGCCCACCAGGCTGCACAGGCTTTGCGCCAGGCGCACATCCGCCACGTCGAACAGGCGGCGCCCCTGGTCACGGTGCCACAGCACGGTGGCCGCCATGCCGGCCGTGGGCGGCAGGCGCATGCCGGCGCCGCCGTCCAGCAGTGTCACGCGTTCGCGCAGGCTGACCATGAGCGGATCGTCAGCGGACGACTCGGCCGGCTCCACCCGTTCGGTGTTGAACATCTCGCCCAGCAGGCGGTGCCAGTGCGCCAGCCGGTCGGCGGCGGGCACGATGCCCAGCGCCAGAATCTCGCCCGCCACGGCCAGCAGGCTGGGCGCGCGGTGGCCAAAAAGCCGCCGCCACAGCCATATGCTCAGCGGCGTACCCGCCGCGCCCACCAGCAGCACGGCGGTGACCAGCGCCACGTCGTGCTCCAGCTTCAAATACGCTGTCAGCGCCGAATCGGCCAGCAGCACGCCCAGCGCCCCCAGGGCGCCAACCAGCATGGCGAACGAGCCAATCTGCAAGTCCAGCAGGCGGTAGCGCAGCACCCCCATGCCCAAGCCGGCATACACCAGCACCAGAAGCAGGTACATGGCGCCTTGCGACGCCGCCCAGCCGTCCCACCATCGCCCAAGCATGAACACCAGCATCAGCCCGGCGCCCGCCACCAGCGACACCATGAGCCACAGCGCCGCCGCCCGCTCCAGCGCGGCCTCACGGGTGCGCCTGATCTGTTGCCAGCCCAGCAGCAGCGCCATGGCAAAGCAGCTCACGCCCAGACCCAGACAGGCATCGCCTGGCGCTGGCAGCCAGCGCTGCCAGCAGGCCAGCATCCAGCCCGTGCAAAAAGCCAATATGCCCACCACCCAGGCTGGCGAGGCCAGCGGCCTCGGGTAGAGCAGGAACAAGCCCACCGCCCCGGTGCCCGCCAATACCACGCCCGCACGCTTGACGTGGAGCAATGCCTCGAACCAGGACTGCGGCAGCGCCAGCTCGCGCGTGCTGTAAACCGCCACGGCCGCCATCATCATCAACAGCGACCACCCCGCCAGCGCCAAGCAGCCCGTGGCCCAGGCAGAGCGGTGCACGCTCACCGCGCTGCCCGCAATCAGCGCCACCGCCGCGCTCAAGCTCAGCAGCAGCCAGAACAGCACGGGCAACGCATGCAGCGGGCGGTCGGCCTGCGGCGTCACGGTGAGCACCTGGGCCGGGCCGCCGCCAGGCGGCGTCAGCGTCAGCGCCAGCGGCCGGCGCTCGGCCAGCAACGTGGCCCATTCGCCTTGCCGCTGGAAAAACCGATCCCGCGCCTCATAAGGTGTCAACGCCCCCGGTTCGGCCACACCGTCAATGGGCTGCAACACCTTGGCGGGCTGCCCTGGCTCGCCCATCGCCATCAGCAGGCTGCCCGGCTGGATGCCAGCCTCCGCCGCCGGACCGCTGACCGCCCGCACGAACAGGCCCACGTCACCGCCCGCCCCGGCCGGAGGCGGCTCCAGCGCCAGCCCCAGCCACGGCTGTTTCACCGCCAGCAGCAGCGCCGCCAGCCAGCACGCCGCAGCCAGCGCCAGCGCCATCGGCAGGGTGTAGCGCCGCCATCCCCCCACCCAGCCCGCGCGCAGCAGGGCGCCCGCTTGCCTGGGGCGTTGCAGGCCGCGCCCGGCGCTCAGGGGCGCGCCGCCATGGGCCTGCATTTGCGCCACGGACGCGGCGCGGGCGGGGGAAGAACCATGCGACAAGGCAGAGGAAGGCTGTTCAGGTGACAAGGCAGAGAACCGGCAGGAAATGTCGAAAAAATGGCCGGAAAAGCAGGCCCGAAGTGTGTTGCAAGAACCTGTTCAAAACCCTGCGTGACGGGCACGCAAGCGGATTGGGGCGGTCTGCGTTTTGCGCCTTGCATCCCATCCCAAACCGCTGGTTGCCCGCCCGGGCCGAGATCGTGAACAGGTTCCAAAAAGAATGACAGAATGCGCGCCGTGATTCTCCGGCATAGCTTCACCCCCCACAACAATACCCGCCTGGGCCACCTCTGCGGCCCGATGGACGAGCACCTGCGCACCATCGAAGCCGGCCTGCAAGTCAGCGTGGCGCACCGCCACGAGCAGTTCAAGATCGACGGCCCCAAGAAAGCCGCCGAACGCGCCCTGACCGTGCTGCAAGCGCTGTATGAGCTGGCCGACCGCCCCATCAAGCCCGAAACCGTGCAGCTCATGCTGGTGGGCGACGAGACGCCGCTGGCCACCGGCGAAGACGGCGCGCCGGCGCTGCACACGCGCCGCAGCGACCTGAAGGCGCGCACGCCTAACCAGAGCGTGTACCTCAGCCACATCGCCAGCCACGACATCACCTTCGGCATCGGCCCGGCCGGCACCGGCAAGACCTATCTGGCCGTGGCCTGCGCGGTCGATGCGCTGGAGCGCCACGCCGTGCAGCGCATCGTGCTCACCCGCCCGGCGGTGGAAGCGGGCGAGCGCCTGGGCTTTCTGCCCGGCGACCTGACCCAAAAGGTGGACCCCTACCTGCGCCCGCTGTATGACGCGCTGTACGACCTGATGGGTTTTGACCGCGTGACCAAGGCTTTCGAGCGCAACCAGCTCGAAATCGCCCCGCTGGCCTTCATGCGCGGGCGCACGCTGAACAACGCCTTCGTCATCCTGGATGAAGCGCAGAACACCACGCCCGAGCAGATGAAGATGTTCCTCACCCGCATCGGCTTTGGCGCCAAGGCCGTGATCACGGGCGATGTCAGCCAGATCGACCTGCCCCGTGGCGCCACCAGCGGCCTGGTGGACGCCGAGCGCGTGCTCAAGCGCGTGAAAGGCCTGGCCTTCACCCGCTTCACCAGCGCCGACGTGGTGCGCCACCCGCTGGTGGCGCGCATCGTGGACGCTTACGACGCCGCAGGCAGAGGCCGCGCCAGCGCCGGCAAGCCCGCCTGAACAACGCCTGAACAACCCCTGGCTCCGCCGTCGTGCAGCCCATGCGCGGCCCCTGGCCGAATGGCACATCTGGCCATGCTTTTTGACCTGCTCCCGGCCCGGCTCGCCGGCCTCATGCCGCTGATGTTCACGCTGATGCTGATCGGCCTGTCCATCCTGGCCGCGCGGGCTGCGGTGCGCACGCGGCGCCAAGTGGAAGAAGCCTTGCGTCATGCCCTGCAAACGGCCTTGATGCAGCGTTTCGGCCTGCCCTACGGCGATGCGCCCGCCACCGCCGCAGGCCACCCCGGCCAGAAGCCGTCGCCCCCCCGGCTGGAAGGCTTGGGCACGCTCAAAAGCCACCGCATCCTGCGCCGCCAGCAGCGCCTGACGCCGCCCGGCAAACACCATGCCCACTGGCAGGCCAAAGGCGATGTGCTGCTGCACGATGAGCAAAGGCGCTTCTGGCTGGTTCTCTATCAAGCCCAGGCCCGCACACCGGCCTTCAGCTTCTCCCGCCCCCCGCCTGGCAGCGCGGCGGGCGGCATCGTGATCGAACTGCTCAACCTGAACGCCCTGCCCCTGAACGAGCTGCGCGCCCGCCGCGCCCTTTTCAACAACCCCGCCGCCTACCGCCACGCCTTTGGCCAAGCGCCTACCCGCGCCACACTGGACGCCTGGCGCAAAGCCCACCCCGAACAAGAACCGCCTGAACCCGCCGACCCCTGGCCCCGCTGATGTCCAAGCCCACCCCCGCCCTCATCCTGTCTCTGCAGTTCGCCCGCTTTGCGCAAGCGCCCCTGCACCGCGCCGCCCTGCCCCGCCACCGGGTGCTGCGCTGGCTGCGTGCCGCGCTGGGGCCGGACGTGCAGACCGCCGAGATCACTGTGCGCATCGTCGATGCCGAGGAAGGCCGCCAGCTCAACCGCGACTTTCGCCGCAAGGACTACGCCACCAACGTGCTGACGTTCGACTACAGCGGCGCGCCCGTAGTGGCCGCCGACCTGGTGCTGTGCGCCCCGGTAGTGGCGCACGAAGCGCAGCAAATGCGCAAACCGCTGGCCGCGCATTACGCCCACCTGCTGGTGCACGGCGCGCTGCACGCGCAAGGCTGGGACCACGAAACCAGCGAAGCCGACGCCGAGGCCATGGAGGCCGAAGAAGCACGCATTCTGGCCACGCTGGGCCTGCCCAATCCTTACGCCAGCCCCTGATGGCTTGAGTGCCTGAAGCCCCATACGGCACTCACACAAAAAACAAGCGTTCAGGCCCACCCACCCTGCCTGAATAGCTATAAAAAGTGTAGCTTCAGGCTATCGGCGGCATGCGCAGCGGGATGGTCACCGGGCCGTCATTGACCAGGGCCACCTGCATGTCGGCCCCAAAAACACCCGTGGCCACTTGCGGGTGCATGGCACGCGCACGGGCCACGAAATCGTCGTACAGCGCCTGCCCCAGCGCCGGCGGCGCAGCGCCGGTAAAACTGGGCCGGTTGCCACCCGATGTGTCCGCCGCCAGCGTGAACTGGCTGACGATAAGCAAGCCCCCTTGCACGTCCTGCACGCTGCGGTTCATCTTGCCCGCCTCGTCGGCGAAAACACGCAGTTTCAGGATTTTGGTAAGCAATCGTTGCCCCGTGGCTGGCGTATCGCCCGGCTCCGCGCACACGAAAACCAGCAACCCCGCGCCAATGCGGCCCGCGCAAGCGCCCTGGATGCGCACTTTGGCTTCTTTCACACGCTGAATCAGGGCTTGCATGGTCGGTAAGGGGCCACTATGGTGAACATGTCCAGAAATTTGGCAAGGGAGTATGTCATGCGATTTTTCCATTCTCTTTCCCGCCAACTCGTGCGCGGCGCGCTGGCCTTGTTGACGGCCCAGGCGGCCTTGATGGCCCCCACGGCCGCGCTGGCACAGCGCAACTCGCCCGAGGCCGTGAAAGCCGTGCGCCAGCACCGTGCGGAACAAGGCCAGGCGCTTGACGCTTATTCAACCAGCCGCCGCGTCCAGCAGCGGCGCCACCGCCACGCCGACGCCGCCTTGCGCGCCTGCCTGGCGGATGCGGCACTGGCCGTGGTTCGGCGCGAGAAGTGCTTCAGAGATCATTGCCAAGGCCGCTGGGGCCAGGGTGAGTGCCCGGCAGGCGCCGACTTCCTGCCCGAAGGTTCGTCTTCCCCCACGCCGCTGGGCCGCTGCCTGCGCGCCGCCGGCCGCAACCCCTTCAAGCGTGAGGGCTGCGGCTGGCGCCACTGCCACCGGCGCTGGAATGCACCGGAATGCGCAGCATTCAAGCCCCAGCCACCGCAGAGCAACTGATAGGCGTCCAGCCGCGGCACACCTGTTTTCTCCTTATGCGTGCTAGTGTGTCTCCCGCAGATCACTGCACGGATAAAACCGATGCATGCAGGGCAAGGCGCAAAGCACGGCGATACCGGGCGAGGCGGTATCTCGCGCATTGGCTACGCGGCCATGGCGCGACAGGCGCGGTTTGTGATGTGCTGACATTTGCGGGACAGCACACCAAGCATCAGCCCGGGATGCTTGGTGCGCGAGTTTCCGCCTACTGGCCACCGCAGTCAGCGGCCGTGGCGCCTTCTTGACGCTGTCGCCCTTGCGTCTTTTTCAGGCTGAGCCTCAATCCGCGACCCGGCTTTTGCTGCCACACGTGAGTGCAAGCCAAAAAGCAAAAGCCATATAGCCAGTCAAATACAACGTTGTATCGACACCCTGAAGCCATGCACACGCTGTTAACTTGACCCAGGTCATGTAACCGCCACTCACCGCTCTCTAACCTTGTTTGCAAAGAGGTTTTTATGAGCGTATTAGGCATCGTTGTCCGAACCCACCCCGACCAGCAGGCCATGCTGGCCGAGCGCTTGGCCGCGCTGCCGGGTTGCGAGCTGGGCCCCAGCCCGGGCGATGGCCGCTTGGTCATCGTGCTGGAAAGCACGCCCGGCCAGCCCGCCGCCGCCGTCATGGGCGACGTGGCCCGCTGGCCGGAGGTGCTGAGCATCTCTCTCGTGTACGAACACTCTGACCCCGCAGAAGATGAAGGCGCCCCCATGGCGCTCGACTACCGCAGCTGGCGCCAGAACATCGGCGCCTTCGCCCGCCAGCAAGAGGCGGCTGACCGCACCGCTCCCCTTTCCCACCCATCCGAACCAATGAGCGCCACATCCGGCGCAGGAGAACTGCGATGAAAACCGACCGCCGTGCCTTTCTGAAGACGCAGGCCATGACTGCCGCCGCCGCGACCGTGGGCATCCCCGTGGTGGCCGAGGCCCAAACCGCCGCCCCCTCCCGGGCCGTGCGCTGGGACAAGGCGCCCTGCCGCTTCTGCGGCACGGGCTGTTCGGTCATGGTGGGCGTGCAAGACGGCCGCGTGGTCGCCACCCAGGGCGACCCGGAAGCGCCCGTCAACCGCGGTCTGAACTGCATCAAGGGCTACTTCCTGAGCAAGATCCTCTACGGCAAAGACCGCCTGCAAACGCCCCTGCTGCGCAAGAAAAACGGCAAGTACGACAAGAACGGCGAGTTCACCCCCGTCAGCTGGGACGAAGCCTTCGACATCATGGCCGAGAAGTGGAAGGAAGCCATCAAGAAAGACCCCAACCGGGTCGGCATGTTCGGCTCCGGCCAATGGCCCATCTGGGAAGGCTATGCCGCCGCCAAGCTGTGGAAGGCCGGTTTCCGCTCCAACAACATCGACCCCAACGCGCGCCATTGCATGGCCAGCGCCGTGACGGGCTTCATGCGCACCTTCGGCATGGACGAGCCCATGGGCTGTTACGACGACATCGAGCAGGCCGACGCCTTCGTGCTCTGGGGCAGCAACATGGCCGAGATGCACCCCATCCTGTGGAGCCGCATCACCGACCGCCGCCTCTCCCACCCCAACTGCAAGGTGGCCGTGCTCTCCACGTTCGAGCACCGCAGCTATGACCTGGCCGACCTGCCGATGACCTTCATCCCGCAGAGCGACCTGGCCATCCTGAACTACATCGCCAACTACATCATCACCAACAAGAAGGTCAACCACGACTTCGTCAAGAAGCACGTCAACTTCAAGAAAGGCGTGACCGACATCGGCTACGGTTTGCGCCCCAACCATCCGCTGGAAAAGGACGCCACCCAGAACGGCTACCCTGGCGCCGACGGCAAGCCCAAGGGCAACCCCAACGCCGCCGACCCCAGCTCCTTCGAAGAGTTCGCCAAGTTCGTCAGCGAATACACGGTCAAGAAAGCCAGCGAACTCTCCGGCGTGCCCGAGCGCCAGCTGGAAGAGCTGGCCAAGCTCTATGCCGACCCGAAGATCAAGGTCGTCAGCTTCTGGACCATGGGCTTCAACCAGCACACGCGCGGCACCTGGGTCAACAACCTCATCTACAACATCCACCTGCTCACCGGCAAGATCAGCACGCCCGGCAGCGGCCCCTTCAGCCTCACGGGCCAGCCCAGCGCCTGCGGCACGGCGCGCGAGGTAGGCACCTTCGTGCACCGCCTGCCCGCCGACATGGTGGTGGCCAACCCCGAGCACCGCAAGATCGCCGAAAAAATCTGGCAACTGCCTGAAGGCACCATCCCGTCTGGCGGGGGCTTTCATGCCGTGGCGCAAAGCCGCGCCCTCAAGGACGGCAAGATGAGCTGCCTGTGGACCACCACCACCAACAACATGCAGGCCGGTCCCAACATCAACGATGAGATCTACCCCGGCTGGCGCAATCCCGAGACGTTCATCGTCGTCAGCGACCCCTACCCCACCGTCAGCGCCATGGCCGCCGACCTGGTGTTGCCCACGGCCATGTGGATCGAGAAAGAAGGCGCTTTCGGCAACGCCGAGCGCCGCACCCAGTTCTGGCGCCAGCAAGTGCCGCCGCCCGGCCAGGCCCGCAGCGACCTGTGGCAATACATGGAGTTTTCCAAGCGCTTCAAGGTGGAGGAAGTCTGGCCCGCCGAGCTGATTGCCAAGAAGCCGGAACTCAAGGGCAAAACCCTGTACGACGTGCTGTTCAAGAACGGCAAGGTAGACAAGTACCCGCTGTCCGACAGCGTGAAAGTCAACGACAAGTTCATCAAGAACTACGTCAGCGACGACGCCAAGTCCGCCGGCTATTACGTGCAAAAGGGCTTGTTCGAGGAATACGCCGAATTCGGCCGCGGCCACGCGCACGACCTGGCCGTGTTCGACGTCTATCACGAAGCGCGTGGCCTTCGCTGGCCGGTGGTGGATGGCAAGGAAACCCTGTGGCGCTACCGCGAAGGCTATGACCCCTACGTGAAAAAGGGCGAAGACTTCAAGTTCTACGGCCACAAGGACGGCAAGGCTGTCATCTTCGCCCTGCCCTACCAGCCTGCCGCCGAGGCGCCCGACAAGGAATACGACCTGTGGTTCTGCACCGGCCGCGTGCTGGAGCACTGGCACACCGGCTCCATGACCCGCCGCGTGGCCGAGCTGCACCGCGCCATGCCCGAGGCCGTGCTCTACATGCACCCCGACGATGCCAAGAAGCGCGGCATGCAGCGCGGCATGCAGGTCAAGGTGCAGTCACGCCGGGGCGAAGTGCTCATGCAGCTCGACACCAAGGGCCGCAACAAAGTGCCGCGCGGCCTGGTCTATGCGGCCTTCTTCGACGAAAGCCGCCTCATCAACAAGCTCACGCTGGACGCCACATGCCCTATCTCGAAGGAAACCGACTTCAAGAAGTGCGCTGTGAAAGTGATCAAAGCCTGAGCGTCTTTCCGCGCTTGCCAGTCAAGCGCGGGTCGCTACCCAACCCATAGCAAACACCAAACACCACGACATGTCCATCAACCGCCGCTCTCTCCTGCAAGGTTCAGCCACGGCCGCCACGGCCGCGCTGCTGGCCGGCGGTGCGGCCGTGGTGGCACGGCCTTCGCTGGCCCGTCCGGCGCAGGCCATCCGGCCGCCCGGCGCACTGCCTGAACGCGAGTTCCTGGGCGCCTGCATACGCTGCGGCCTGTGCGTGCGCGACTGCCCGCCGCAAAACCTCAAGCTCAGCACCTGGGGCGCCGGCATGGCCGCCGACGTGGCCATTGGCACGCCCTATTTCGTGGCACGCGAAATCCCGTGCGACATGTGCGAGGACATTCCCTGCGTCAAGGCCTGCCCCACCGGCGCGCTGGACCATTCGCTGACCGACATCACGCAAGCCGAGATGGGCGTGGCCGTGCTCATCGACGAGGAAAACTGCCTCAACTTCCTGGGCCTGCGCTGTGACGTGTGCTACCGCGTCTGCCCGGTGATCGACAAGGCCATCACGCTGGAGAAATTCAACAACCCGCGCTCTGACCGCCACGCCATGCTGCTGCCCACCGTGTGGGCCGAGCACTGCACCGGCTGCGGCAAGTGCGAAAAAAGCTGTGTACTGGAAGAAGCCGCCATCAAGGTGCTGCCTGCCAAGGTGGCGCGCGGCGAGCTGGGCCACCACTACCGCAAAAACCTCACGCAGCGCAGCGACGTGGGCCACATCGGCCAAACCCGTTCCGGCGACAAAGTGGAACCCACGCCCGACCTGCCCCGCTTCACCCACCAGCCCGTGCAGCGCCTGCCCGACCAGCCGGTGCCTGGCGACATCAGCCCGCTGCGCTCTGGCGAACAGCCTTACCAGCCGCAAGCACTCACGGGCGCGCCACCGGAGGGGTTGAAATGACGTACCCCCCTGAATCGTTTCGCGCTTTTCCTCCTGCCAAGGGCTGCACCTTCCTTGGCCGCGCCAAGCCCGCTCCACGGCGGTCGCTGGCCTGGCCTGTTCTGCAGCCCTCCGAACGGAAACGCCTGCACGATGACAGCCATGGTGGCTGCACCGCGTCATGCCACGGGGGGTCATCAGCCAAACGGGCCGTGGCTGCCCGCCGCATTACCCATCGGCCCATGAACCAGGGAGCACGCGCATGAGCACCGCCGCAACCACCCCGTCCGCTGCGGCCACGGTCGTCCCTGCCAAGCCGGCGCCCGCCGCCCCGTTGCCCGTGGGCGCGGAAGCCGTGCAAGAAAAAGGCTGGTGGCTGGCCCACCGCTTCCTGATCCTGCGCCGCCTCACGCAGCTATCCATCCTGGGGCTGTTCATGCTGGGGCCGCTGGCCGGCATCTGGATCGTCAAGGGCAACCTCTCCTCCAGCCTCACGCTGGATGTGCTGCCGCTGACTGACCCGTTCCTGCTGGCGCAGGTTATCGCCACCCGCCACTGGCCCGAGGCCAGCGCCCTCATCGGCGCGGGCATCGTCATCGCTTTCTATGCACTGGTGGGCGGGCGCGTTTTCTGCTCGTGGGTCTGCCCCATCAACATGGTGACCGACAGCGCCAGCTGGCTGCGCCGGCGCTTGAACATCACCACCGGCCGTGCGCCCAAGCGCGAGTTGCGGCTGTGGCTGATGGGCGCCGTTCTGGCCGCCAGCGCCATCACCGGCATCACGGTGTGGGAATCGGTCAACCCCGTCGGCATGATGCACCGCGCCCTCATCTTCGGCGGCGTGGCCGCTTGGGGCGCCGTGGCCGCCGTGTTCCTGTTCGACCTGCTGGTCGCCCCGCGCGGCTGGTGCGGCCACGTCTGCCCCATGGGCGCGGCCTACCGGCTCATCGGCAGCAAGAGCTTGCTGCGCATCTCGGCCCGGCACTCCAGCCGCTGCAATGACTGCGCCGACTGCTTCGCCGTCTGCCCCGAGCCGCACATCATCCCCGTGCCCCTCAAAGGCAAGGGCGGCAGCACCCCGCTCATCCTCACGTCCGAATGCACCAACTGCGCCCGCTGCCTGGACGTGTGCGGCCAGAACGTTTTCACCTTCACCCACCGCTTCGACTCCCGGAGAGACTAAAAATGCGCACCCACGCCCAACGCCTGTTCCTTCATCTCACCCTGGCCGTCTGCGCATTCGGCGCCGCCTTGCCCGCCGCCGCGCAGAAAGCCGCCAACGAAAGCGCCCCCGTCAAGCTCGAAAGCCTGCGCGACGGCACTCCCATCACCGAAACCAAGCCGATCAACCCGGCCCGGCAAGAGCGCGACTCCGGCCCGCTGGACCGCGACTTCGTGCAGCAACCCCCGCTGATCCCGCACACCATCAACGGCTACCAGATCACCAAGAACTTCAACAAGTGCATGGACTGCCACTCCTTCCAGCGCGCCAAGAGCAGCGGCGCCACCCGCGTCAGCGTCACCCACTTCCGCACGCGCGAAGGCCAGGAGCTGGACAACATCAGCCCCCGCCGCTACTTCTGCACGCAGTGCCACGTGCCGCAAACCGACGCCAAGCCCCTGATGGGCAACACCTTCCAGCGTGCACGCGGCATGCAGTGAAGCGGGAGGGCTGACACATGAGCGACAACCGCAGCGAGAAAAAAGGCCTCATCGCCAGCGCCTGGGCCTTCATGCGCACCAAGAAATTCATCGTGCTCGCCAGCGCCTTCGTGGGCGGCGTGCTGTTCTGGGGCGCCTTCAACACCGCGCTGGAATGGACCAACCGCGAAGAGTTCTGCATCTCCTGCCACGAGATGTACGACAACGTGTACGTGGAATACCGCAACACCATCCACTACCAGAACCGCACCGGCGTGCGCGCCACCTGCCCCGACTGCCACGTACCCAAGGAATGGGTGCCCAAGATGATCCGCAAGGTGCAGGCCAGCAAGGAGCTGTGGCACAAGATGCTGGGCAGCATCGACACGCCCGAGAAATACAACGCCAAGCGCGGCCAGCTCGCCGCCAACGAATGGGCGCGCATGAAGCGCAACAACAGCCAGGAATGCCGCAACTGCCACCACTTCGACTTCATGGACTACGCCGAGCAAAACCGCCGCAGCGCCGCCACCCACCAGGCCGCCTTCAGCGCCGGCATGACCTGCATCGACTGCCACAAGGGCATCGCCCACACGCTGCCGCCCATTGAGCAGCACATCGGCGCCCCCAAGGCCGACCCGGCTGACCTGGGCAAGCCCGAAGTACAGCCTGAAGAAGCCGCCACCGGCAACTGAAAAAGCCGCCCGGCCCACTGGCCTGTCCTGCAGGTCATTGCCCGCGCCAGCCGCATCACCCCAGCCCCTCTGGCTGGGGTTTTGCTTTTCAGCAAGGCATGCACCACACCGCCACCACCAGCCACGCCAATTCAAACCATCAAAAAAATAGCAACCCAGGCCGTAGATACGGCCTGAAAGCGCTTTTCACCCTCATCGTTTTCAATAGGAGCCGCGGCAAACCCATATCGCCCTTGCAGCCCACCCCCGCACAGGCCGGCGCCGGCCCGCCTTGCAGACAATACCGCTCCATGACTGAAACCGCCCCCGTTCCTGCCGGCCCCCTGCCTGCGTCCGCCCCTCGCACCCAACCCGCCACCCGTACCGTCCTCGTCACCGGCGCGGGCAAGCGCCTGGGCCGCGCCATGGCGCTAGCGCTGGCGCAGTCAGGCTGGCAAGTGGCCGTGCACTACCACCGCTCGCGCCAGGCGGCGCTGGACACCGTGGCCGCCTGCGCCGCGCATGCCGCGTCTGCCGCCTTCCGCGCCGACTTGGCCGAAGAAGCCGCCGTGCGCGCCCTGCTGCCGCGCGTGGCCGCGCACTTCGGCCGCGTGGACGCCGTGGTCAACAGCGCCGCGCTGTTCGAGTTCGACGACGCCGCCCGCTTCGGCCACGCCCTGCTCGACGCCCACCTGCACACCAACACCGCCGCGCCGCTGCTGCTGGCGCAGGCCCTGGCCGCGCACCTGGCCGCGCGCCGCGCGCCGCCAGCCAGCGGCTGCGTAGTCAACCTGCTGGACCAGAAGCTCTTCAACCCCAACCCCGACTTTCTCAGCTACACCCTCAGCAAAGCCGCCCTGCACGCGGCCACCACGCTGCTGGCCCAGGCGCTGGCCCCTGCCGTGCGCGTGGTCGGCGTGGCCCCCGGCCTCACGCTCAGCAGCCATCTGATGGAAAGCGAAGCCGCCTTCGAGCGCCTGCACGCGCAAAGCCCGCTGGGCAAGTCCTCCACCCCTGAGGACGTGGCCGCCACCGTGCGCTTCGCGCTGGACAACGCCTCCATCACCGGCGCCACGCTGCTGGTGGACGGCGGCCAGCACCTGATGCGCTTCGAGCGTGATTTTTCCATGATGGAAACGGCCTCAGCGCCCGTCCCTTCTGCCCAAGCAGCTCCTTTTTTTGAAGCAGACCTTGCACCATCGCCCGCGCAGGGCGGCCAGAGCCTGACGCTGACCGGCCTGCGCTTCAACGCCAACCTGGGCATTCTGGCGCACGAAAAAACCGCGCCCCAGCCCATCCAGGTCGATGCCGAGCTGAACCTGGGCGCGCAACCGCTGCGCCCGCGCGACGACGACATCACCCACGTGCTCGACTACCGCAAGGTGCGTCAGATCATCATCGACGAATGCACGGCCGAGCACGTGAACCTGCTGGAAACGCTGATCGGCAAGCTCTGCCAGCGCCTGCTGCGCCTGCCCGGCGTGCACGGCGTGCGCGTGAAGATCACCAAGCTCGAAATCTTCGACGACTGTGAAGTCGCCATCCGCATGGAAGCCGGGCAGTGGTAAGTGGCTGAGGCTGGGCCGGCGCGCGTGAGCGCAGCAAAGCCGGCAGCACCCAGTCGAGCGAGCGTGCGCCCATCAGGCCCCCTGGTAACGCTACCAACTGTTCAGGCGGCCGTTGTGGCGCTCCAATGTCTGCCTGGATGCAATGAATTTTTCAGGGAGATGTTGATGAATACCGTTGCCATGCCTTCCAGCGTTTCGGGCCCAGCACCCTACATGCCTGCGCCTGGGGATGGCGCTGGGCCGTACTGGCCCGGTGCTGCACTGCCGGCCGCCACCGGCGCCACTGCCCAGCCCCGAACAGACGCACTGGCGCAGCAAGGCCACCACCTGCTGCGTGATATGGCGCAGGCGGCGCGTGGGCCGGCTATGGCCGAGGTTGCCGCAGCGCAGGCCGAGGCAACTGCCCCGCCGCAAGAACTCAGCGGCAGGGACTGGGTGGCCCGCTTTCCCACCAGCCGCTCACTGGACGATCTGGCACCGGGCTTTCGTGAAAAAGCCACGGCCTTTGTGGACGCCATGCGGGCTGCGGGGGCCGATGTCCGCATTTCTGCCACGCACCGGCCGGCCGAGCGGGCGTACCTGATGCGCTACGCTTGGGACATTTCCAAAGGACTCATACAGCCCGACCGAGTGCCCAGCCATCCGAACGTGCCCATCAACTGGAATCACGGAACGAAAGTCAAGTCCGTCACGGCCGCCAAGGAGATGGTCAGGGCCTACAACATCGTGCACAGGCCGGCGCTGACCTCCAACCACATACGGGGCACCGCCATCGACATGACGGTGACCGGCATCATCGGCAAGACCATGACGAACGGCACGGGCCAGCCAGTCAAGATCAAGACCATGGAAGATTTGTACAAGGTCGGTGAATCCTATGGCGTCCTCAAGCTGCGCAGCGATCCACCCCACTGGTCGGCCGATGGCCGCTGAACGCTTGGCCGAATGGCTACGCCTCGCGGCGTTGGCGATGCTGCTGGCCGCCGGCATGGGCGCTGGCGCGCAAACCGCCCCGGTGCGCACAAGCGCCGAGCCGGCAGGCGTCTTGCCCGCGTCGGGCTTCGTGCTCATCACGCCCGATGGGCAGGCCCATGTGCATCTGTCCCGCCCGCTGGCAGCGGGCGAGCGCCTGTGGGTGCAATGGCCCGATCGCGCAGGCCAGCCCAGCTGCTGCCGGCGCCTGGCTGCCGATGCGCTTCAGCCCGTGAGCGCATCAGAGCAGAGCGCTGGGGACGACAAACCGCAACACCCCGTGGTCATGGCGCTGGATGGCAGCACGCCCGCGCACTACCGTCTGCGCGTCACCGACGAACTCGCTGGGGACAGTTTTTTGGGCATGGCGCTGGCAGCGCCGCGCGTGCGCGCCCAAGGCCCCCATGCATTGCACGCCGCGCCAGACATCCGCGTGCGCATGTGCGCAGGGGCCGAGGGCCTGAACCTGCTGACGCAAGCCGGCCAGCGGCGCCAGGCGCTTTACCTGGGCCTGGGCTATCCGATCGAGTCATCCCACCCCTGCACGCCGCAAGACGAAGACTTCATTCGCCGCGCAAGTCAGTAAGAACCTGTTCAAAGGCTGAACGTGTGCTGGAAAGCGCCGCCTCAGCCGGGGGCTGGCACCAGGCGCGGGATGCGCGCGCGGCAGTTGGGGTAGGCCTGCTGCACCTTCACCTCGATCAGGCGCGCGGCCGAAGGCCAGTCCTGCCAATAGTCGCCCACTTCGTCGATCACGCGCGCCGTGCCGTTGATGCGCACGCGCGTGGCGCTGGCAAAGTCGATGAACAGCATGCCGATGCGCGGGTTGGTCAACAAGTTGCCGATGCTGTTGAAGAAGTTGTTGCCGGGGTAGTCGGGGAAGACGATGGTGCGCTCATCGGGCACGGCGAGCAGCGGCTCCGGGTCGTTTGGCGGGGCGTGCTGGCGGCCCCGGTAGCTGCAATCGCAATCGCCGCGGTCATTGGCGGTGGCGATGAAGAAAAAGGGCTGGGCCCGCAGAAACGCGATCAGGCGCGGGTTGAGCCGGTCGCGCACCGAGGCGGCCAGCCCGCGCGTCAGACGCGCGACGCCATAGCGCTGATGGGCTTGCAGCTCGCCGGGGTGAAAAACGCCGAAGCCGGGGTCGTCAGGATCTGCATCATTCATGATTCAATTTGGTATGTCCAGAAATCAGACCAAAGATCACAATATTCCATACAAATTTTCTCGATCTCATCAAAGCGATCCGGCTCTATAGCTTGAGTCAAGATGACCCACAAGTCGTCTTCGTGGTCATCATCCGCAGCGGATGCGCTTTCATCCGTACTTACCCCATGAACATGGTAGTAGCCACTGTCAACATCGATACCAACAGCTCTAGTGGCTTTTCGCAGTGGTGGACTAAAGAGAATAACCTCTTCTTCAGCCACACCAAGAAGTGCCACTACCGAGTCGTAGTTGGCGTAAGCATGCTCAAGAAAATTCCTGACTCTTTTGGAAGCTTCGCTTGGATTATAGCTCTGCCGAATACTTGCAGACAGGGAAAGACTTTCACAAACATCCTCAAACAAAATATAATGCGCATAAGCCGGATTTCCACGAAAGTAGCCTGCAGAGTCCAGCCCTGGAGTGAAGCCAAATTCATCCAAGTCATTGAGCGTAAGCAAAAAGCGAGGCGGAATCTTGCTCCCTGGCGCCAATCTCGGCTCCAACCTATGGGAAAGATGCTGAGCCATTAACAATGCATCAGTGAAGATCTGCACAATTGCATGGCGATACTCAAGGTGAATTTTTTGCATTTTCTCGAAAGAGAATTTACCTTCACTCAATAGTTTGATTGCTTGATGGCGAGATACAGGGTGATGCTTGATCTTCTCCCTCAGTGATTCAATAAACCTCTCATTTCTCTTCCAATCCTCAATTTTGAGGCTTCTTTTAATTTCATGGATAGCCTTTTCTCTTGGGCCATTGTAATCATCCATTTTTTTTGACGAATTGACGACTTGCATGGATATTTACCCCCATCTAATTCTCATGAAGCTTGTGAGCCAGACACCTTGATACCTATTTATCAAGATAGTGCCCACAAAATAAACAACGGCTGCTGGGCTGCCAGATAACCGTGTATCCAACACCCAGCAAGCAAAACTGCAAGGGTTTAGAAGAACCCCATCGCATTGGCGTTGTAGCTCACCAGCAGGCACTTGGTCTGCTGGTAGTGCTTGAGCGCCATCTTGTGGTTCTCGCGGCCGATGCCCGATTGCTTGTAGCCGCCAAAGGCCGCGTGCGCCGGGTAGAGGTGGTAGCAGTTGGTCCACACCCGCCCGGCCTGGATGCCGCGGCCCATGCGGTAGGCGCGGGTGCCGCTGCGCGTCCACACCCCGGCGCCCAGGCCGAAGATGGTGTCGTTGGCAATGGCCAGGGCCTCTTCCTCGTCCTTGAAGGTGGTCACGGCCGCCACCGGGCCGAAGATTTCCTCCTGGAACACGCGCATGTCGTTCTGGCCGAACAGCATGGTCGGCTGCACGTAAAAGCCCTCGTTGATGCCCTCGCCGGGGCGGCTGCGGGCGCCGCCGGTGAGCACCTTGGCGCCTTCTTTCTGACCCACATCGAAGTAGCCCAGGATCTTGTCCATCTGCTGCTGCGAGGCCTGCGCGCCCACCATGGTGTTGGCATCGAGCGGGTGGCCCAGCTTCATGGCCTGCACGCGCTTGACCGCCTTCTCGATGAAGCGCTCGTAGATCGACTCCTGCACCAGGATGCGCGAGGGGCAGGTGCAGACCTCGCCCTGGTTGAGCGCGAACATCGACAGCCCCTCCAGCGCCTTGTCCAGAAAGGCGTCGTCGTGGTCCATCACGTCGGCAAAGAAGATGTTGGGGCTCTTGCCGCCCAGCTCCACGGTGCTGGGGATGAGGTTCTCCGCCGCGCACTTGAGGATGTGCTTGCCCACCGGGGTGGAGCCGGTGAAGGCCACCTTGGCGATGCGCTTGCTGGTGGCCAGGGCGTTGCCCGCCTCCTTGCCGAAGCCGTTGACCACGTTGACCACGCCCGGCGGCAGCAAGTCACCAATCAGCTCCATCAGCAGCATGATGGAAGCGGGCGTCTGCTCGGCAGGCTTGAGCACCACGGTACAGCCTGCGGCCAGCGCCACCGGCAGCTTCCAGGCCGCCATCAACAGCGGGAAGTTCCACGGAATGATCTGCCCGACCACGCCCACCGGCTCGTTGAAGTGGTAGGCCACGGTGTCGTGGTCGATCTCGGAAATGCCGCCTTCCTGCGCGCGCAGGCAGCCGGCGAAGTAGCGGAAGTGGTCGATCGCCAGCGGCACGTCGGCGGCCATGGTCTCGCGCAGCGGCTTGCCATTGTCGATGGTCTCGGCCACGGCCAGGCGCTGGAGGTTCTGCTCCATGCGGTCGGCAATGCGCAGCAAGGTGTTGGAGCGATCCTGCGGCGAAGTCGCAGCCCATTTCGGGAAGGCCGCGTGCGCCGCATCCAGCGCCAGCTCGATGTCCTCCGCGCCCGAGCGCGCCACCTTGCAGAACGGCTGGCCGGTGATGGGCGAGACGTTCTCGAAATACTCGCCCTTGACTGGCGGCACCCACTTGCCGCCGATGTAGTTGTCGTAGCTGGCGCGATAGGGAAAGTCGGTGTCGATGCCCATGCGCTTGAGTTCCTTGGCGTCCATGCGTGTCTCCTGTCGATTGGTTGAATAGGGAACCCTGGCTCTGCAACGGCCATGCCAAAAACCCGCCGCCGGCCCCAAAGCCAGGGTTTGTCCGCATGCGCCGCCACCCTCGCGCCCAGCAATCCGCCCGCCCGGCCGCGCCCGCGCCACGGCGCCCCCGCCGCACCGTGCCACAACGGCACAACAGACCGGCACACCGTGGCACAACACGAGACAACGCGGCACAGGCCCATGCCGCCCATGACACGCCCGGCGCGGGCCAGGGCCGTAGAACAGGTTCTTGCACCACCGTGCTAGCATGGGCCGCGCCAGATACCACGCATGCCCGCCAGCCGCAACGGCGCCGGAAAAAGCGCCTCTGCGGCCAGCGCGGGCGCCAGGAGACAAGCCATGCCGCCTCAGCCCCTCGCCACGCCGGCACGCCCTGCCGTGCCGGATGCCTTGCTCCATCACGCGCGCCAGGCGCTGCAATCCGGCGCGCCGGCCGACGACCTGCTGCCCCCCGCGCTGGGCCACGTTTCGCGCTCGTGGCGGCGCAGCATGGCCGCCGGCCTGAACGCCTTCGCCCCGCGCGTGGGCACGGCACCGCTCACCCGCCTGGAGGTAGCCCGCGCCACCGAGCGCCAGCACGAGCTGCTGGCCCATGCCCGCCCGGTCATGCAATACCTGATGGGCCAGACGCGCGAACACGCCGGCATGGTCATCCTGGCCGACGCCGACGGCCTGCTGCTGCACGCCCTGGGCGACGCGCCCTTCCTGCAACGCGCCGAGCGCGTAGCGCTGGCGCCCGGCGCCTCCTGGCACGAGCACCACCGCGGCACCAACGCCATCGGCACCGCGCTGGCCGAGGCCGCGCCCGTGATGGTGCACGGCGCCGAGCACTTCCTCGAATGCAACGGCTTTCTCACGTGCGCCGCCGCCCCCGTCACCGCGCCCGACGGGCAGGTGCTGGGCGTGCTGGACTTTTCCAGCGAACGCCAGCGCCACCACCCGCGCATCTTCGACCTGGTGCGCGCCGCCTCGCAGATGATCGAAAACCGCCTCTTCGCCGCCCGCCACGGGCGGCAGCTGCGCCTGCACCTGCACCCCCTGCCCGAAGGCCTGGGCACCCTGGCCGAAGGCGTGCTCGCCGTGGCCGAGGACGGCCTCGTCACCGGCGCCAACACCGCAGCACTGGCCTTGCTGAACCTGCCCGCGCGCCAGATCGGGCGCGTGCGCCTGCACGAGCTGCTGGACACCTGCGTCGAAGCCCTGCTGC
Organism: Comamonadaceae bacterium OH2545_COT-014; assembly: GCA_003859965.1. Taxonomy (GTDB): domain Bacteria; phylum Pseudomonadota; class Gammaproteobacteria; order Burkholderiales; family Burkholderiaceae_C; genus Ottowia. The sequence continues at coordinate 54,269 of RQYR01000001.1, forward strand.
GCCACGCCCACGGCCACGGCGGCCACGCCCTGCTCAAGGCACGCCCCCTGGCCGCGCGCGCCGCCCCCCTGCTGCACTTGCGCGTGCAACCCGCCACCGTGCCCGCGCCGCAGTTGCCCGCCGTACCGGCCGTGCCCGCCGCCGATGCCCTGCACGCCCTGGACACGGGCGACGCCGCTTGGCGCGCCACGCTGCACAAGGCCCGCAAGCTGCTGCCCCAGCCCATCGCCCTGCTGCTGCACGGTGAATCCGGCACCGGCAAGGAAGTCCTGGCGCGCGCCCTGCACGACAGCGGCCCGCGCCGCGCCCGCGCCTTCGTCGCCGTCAACTGCGCCGCCCTGCCCGAGCACCTGATCGAAGCCGAGCTGTTCGGCCACGCCCCCGGCGCCTTCACCGGCGCGCGGCGCGAAGGCGCGCCCGGCCTCATCCGCCAGGCCGACGGCGGCACCCTGCTGCTGGACGAAATCGGCGACATGCCCCTGGCCCTGCAAACCCGGCTGCTGCGCGTGCTGCAAGAGCGCCGCGTCACCCCGCTGGGCGGCGGCCAGCCGGTGGCGGTGGACTTCGCCCTCATCTGCGCCACCCACCGCGACCTGCGCGCCGAAGTCGCCGCCGGGCGCTTCCGCGCCGACCTGTACTGGCGCCTCAACGGCCTGACCCTGCACCTGCCGCCGCTGCGCCAGCGCAGCGACTTCGACGCCCTGGCGCAGCGCATGCTGCAAAACCACGCCGGCGCCCGCCCGCTGGCGCTGGCCCCCGGCCTGGCCTGCGCCCTGCGCCGCCACGACTGGCCCGGCAACCTGCGCCAGCTCGACAGCGCCCTGCGCACCGCCATCGCCCTGCTGGACGAGGGCGAAACCCTGATCGACTGGCAGCACCTGCCCGACGACCTGTGCCAGGCGCTGGCGCGCCCTGGCAACGGCGACGATGCCACGAGCGGCACGAACGGCATGAGCAACACGAGCGGCACGCACGCCGCCCCCCTCGCCGCCACGCCCCCGCGCCGGCTGGCGCAGCACACCGAGCAGGCCATGCACCGCGCCCTCGCCCAGGCCGGCGGCAACATATCGCAAGCCGCGCGCGACCTGGGCATCGGCCGCAGCACCCTGTACCGGTGGCTGCGCCGGGCCCGCACCGGCGGCGGCACACCCCAGCCCTTTCAGGACTTGCCGTAAACCACCTTCGCTCCCGTCACCCAGCCCCTGCCGGCCTGTCTGGCCACACTACTGCAAGAAGCAGTTCAAAGCCGCCCATCCAGGTTTACGCAGAACCACCAGCGCCAAACACTACAAAAACAATAGCTTACTTTGATACCAGGCGGGCCGAAAAGCCTTTTTCATAGGACAATCGCTCCCTATGAACGCACCCGCAGAACCCCTTGCCTTGCCGCCCGGCACGGCCACCGGCCCCGCTGCCCGCACCCGCGCCGAGCGCGAAGCGCTCAAGCTTGAAAAGCGCCTGTGCCGCCAGGTAGGCCAGGCCATCGCCGACTTCAACATGATCGAGGCGGGCGACCGCGTGATGGTCTGCCTCTCGGGCGGCAAGGACAGCTATGGCCTGCTCGACGTGCTGCTGAAGCTGCAGGCGCGCGCGCCCGTGCCCTTCGAGCTGGTGGCCGTCAACCTGGACCAAAAGCAGCCCGGCTTTCCCGCGCACGTGCTGCCCGAATACCTGGCCGGGCTGGGCATCGAGCACCACATCGAAACGCAGGACACCTACAGCATCGTCCGCGCCAAGATTCCCGAGGGCAAGACCACGTGCAGCCTGTGCTCACGCCTGCGCCGGGGCATTCTCTACAGCGTGGCGCGCCGCCTGAAGTGCAACAAGATCGCGCTGGGCCACCACCGCGACGACATGCTGCAAACCTTCTTTCTCAACATGTTCTTCGGCGGCAAGCTCAAGGGCATGCCGCCCAAGCTGACCAGCGACAACGGCGAATTCATCGTCATCCGCCCGCTGGCCTACGTGGCCGAACAAGACCTGATCGACTGGGCCGCGCACCGGGCCTTTCCCATCATCCCGTGCAACCTCTGCGGCAGCCAGGAGAACCTGCAACGCAAGCAGGTGGGCGACATGCTGCGCGAGTGGGAGAAAAAACACCCCGGCCGGGTGGAGAGCATGTTCACCGCGCTGCAAAACGTGGCGCCCTCGCACCTGATGGACGCGCGCCTGTTCGATTTCAAGCGCCTGCAAGCCAGCGGCGTGCCGGATGAAGCGGGCGACAAGGCGTTCGACAACGAGAACTTCGCCGAGCCGGTGGGCCGCCTCTTTGGCGGCGTGACGCTGGTGGCGGGCTGATCCACGCCCAAACAGCGTAGCGCCGGGCTGTGGCCAGCCACTCCACGGCCTTTACGCCAATAAGCAGCCTCCCCCCGCTGCATCAGGACATTGCGCCACGGCCTGAGCGGCGCCTGCGCCAAACCGCGCCGTTTCTCTACGCTTGGCGCATTTTTCTTGTACGGAGCGAGCGGTTCAAGCAATGCCGTGCAGCCAAGTTTCCTGCCCGCACAACTTGGTGTTTTCCCTTGGCCATTTGGGAGCCCGGCAGGGCAGGCGCGGCGCGCGTGGCGAACGGCGCACCTGCCAGGCTAGCGGCGATCAGCCGCAGTACACGCGGCTGACACGGTTGACGGCATCGACCACAACGTTCACGCGGCCCATCATGTATTCCTTGGTGATCAGGCTGTCGGGCCGCAGCATGCGGGCCACATCGGCGCTGGCGGCCGCGCGGGCCTTCTCCAACGTGGCAGCGCCCTCGTAAGCCTGGCCAACCAGCGACTGCGCCGCCTGCGCATGGCACTGGTTGCGGGGCGGCTGGCCGCTGTCCACCTGCGTGACGGGCGCCGCAGGCGCTGCGGTGTGCGGGCCTTTGCTGGCCGGCGCGCTGGCGCCGCAAGCAGTCAGCGCCAGCAGCGCCCCCAGGGCGAAGGGATAAGTCTTGACGGATTCAAATGCCATGAGTGGTTCTCCACATTGCAGTGCATGAATGAAAGCGCCGGCGGCTTGCTCCGCGCGGCGCCTGCGCATGGTAGCGCCCCGGCGCTGGCAGGATTGAGACGTTTCGTTTATCTGGGCACTGGGCGGCTGCCTGGCACGGCGCGGCCGAATCCGGCGCACAATGCGTCTGGCTGGCCGCTTTGCCATGGCGCATGGCGGCGGGCCTGTTTTTGCATTCCGTTGTTCTGAAAGAAGTGAGGTGCCTGCCATGAATGTCACACGAGCCCGACTGGCCCTTGCCGCCCTGGCGCTGGCCCTGACGGCCTGCGCCAGCGGTCCGCGCGTGGTGGATTCGCAAGTGCAATCGGCCGCCACCACGGCCGCCCAGGCCAGCGCGCTGCAAGGCGCGCGCTACCGCTTTGAACGCCTGCCATTGCAAGCCAGCCAGCCGGAAACCGCCCGCCTGGAGGCGCTGGCCGAAACGGCGCTGGCGCGCGTGGGCCTGGTGCGCGATGACCACCGCCCCCGCATCAGCGTGCAGGCGGACGTGCAAGTCACCCGCTTCTGGGCCGACCCCTGGGGCGCGCCGTGGCCCGGCTACTACGGGCCGCCGGGGCGCTTTTATTTCGGCGTGGGCAGCGGCTGGCGCGGCGCCGGCTTCATGTTCGGCGCCCCCTGGTGGTGGGACAGCCCCACCCCCGCCTACGCGCGTGAAGCCCGCCTGGTCATGCGCGATGTGCAAAGCGGGCAGGTGCTCTACGAAACCCGGGCCCGCCATGAAGGGCCGTGGCACGATAGCGACGCCCTGATCGGGGCGCTGTTCAGCGCCGCCTTGCAGGACTTTCCCGCTCCACCGGCCGGCTGGCGGCAAGTGCGCATATCGCTGACACCGCCAGCGCCATCCGCTCCGCCCGCGGCGGCGGCCCCCGCGCCCGCCTCTCCTGCCCCGGCCGTGATTCAGGCGCCCCGCACGGCGCGCTGACGCCGCAGCGCACACCTTCCACTTCCAAAAAAATAGCGGCTGCGGGCTATACAACGGCCCCAGCCGCTGTTTTCATGAAAAATCACCCCATAGCCCACCCGCACCCCGCAGCGGCGGCATGGCATCATGCGCGGCATGGAGGCGACACGCATCATTGCCATTCGTCATGGGGAGACGGCCTGGAACGTCGCAGGCCGCCTGCAAGGGCACATGGACGAGCCACTGAACGAACGCGGCCGCTGGCAGGCCCGCCAGGTGGCGCACGCGCTGGCGAGCGAAGAACTGGCCGCCATCTACAGCAGCGACCTGCAGCGCGCCCAGGCCACCGCCCGCGCCATTGCCGAGGCCAGTGGCGCGCCGCTCACCCTCACACGCGCGCTGCGCGAACGCTGCTTTGGCTGCATGGAAGGCTACACCTTCACCGAGATGGAAGCCGCCCACCCCGAACAGGCCCGCCGCTGGCGCCAGCGCGATCCGGCGTTTGCCCCGGAGGGCGGCGAATCCCTGCTGGCCATGCGCCAGCGCATTCTGGATGCCGCCGCCCAACTGGCCGCGCCCCATCTGGGCCAGCAAATCGTGCTGGTCGCCCATGGCGGCGTGCTCGACATGCTTTACCGCCACGCCACCGGCCAGCCGCTGGAAGCGCCGCGCGGCTGGCCGCTGGAAAACGCCGCCATCAACCGCCTGCTATGGACGCCCACCGGCCATCTGACCGTGGTGGGCTGGGGCCACACCATCCATCTGGAAAACCAAGGGGAGCTACTTGATGAACACAGCCACTGAAACGGCCCGTTTCGCCGGCCTGATTGGCCAAGGCGTGGAGGCCATTGAAACGCCCGCGCTCGTGGTGGACGCCGAAGCCGTCAACCGCAACATGCAGCGCATGGCCGAATTCGCTGAAAAGCACCGCCTGCGCCTGCGCCCGCATGCCAAGCTGCACAAAAGCGCCGACATCGCACGCCTGCAAATGCAGGCCGGGGCCGTGGGCATTTGCGTGCAAACCGTAGGCGAAGCCGAGGCGCTGGCCGCCGGCGGCGTAAACGACATCTTCATCAGCAATGAAGTGGTGTGCCCCCGCAAACTCCGCCGCGTGGCCGGCTTGGCGCAAATGCTCAAAGGCCGCGGCGGCCGCCTGGCCATTGCCGTGGACAGCAGCGAAGGCGTGGATTACCTGGCCCAGGCCATGGCCCTGACCTCCGCCGTGATCGACGTATTCATCGAAATCAACGTGGGGCAAAACCGCTGCGGCGTGGCGCCCGGCGCCGCTGCCGTGGCGCTGGTGCAGCGCATCGTGCCGCGCCCCACGCTGCGCTACGCCGGACTGCACGCCTACCACGGCGGCGCCCAGCATCTGCGCAGCGTGGCCGAACGCCGCGCCGCCATCGCCGAAGCGGCGCAGCACGTCGCCGTCACGCGCGACGCGCTGGCCGAGGCCGGTTTCGCCCCGCCCCTCATCACCGGCGCTGGCACCGGCACCTTCAACCTGGAGGCCGCCAGCGGCCTGTGGGGTGAAATCCAGCCGGGCAGCTTTCTGTTCATGGACGCGGACTACGCCCGCAACGAACGTGATCCGGCCCAACCCGCTTTCGAGCAAGCGCTGTTCATCAAGAGCCAGGTGATAAGCGTGGCCGCAGACCACGTGGTCTGCGACGCGGGGCACAAAAGCCACGCCGTGGACTGCGGCCTGCCGCTGGTGCACGCCCTGCCCGGCCAGCCCGATCTGACCTACGCCAACGGCGGCGACGAACACGGCATCCTGCGCCCGGCCACCCCAGGCGGCGCCCTGCCTGCGCTGGGCGACACGGTATGGCTGATTCCCGGCCACTGCGACCCCACAGTGAACCTGCACGACATGATGGTGGCCGTGCGCGGCGGCTTGGCGGAAGGCACCGTCAGCGCCGTGGTGCGGGTGGACGCACGCGGCGCCTGAAGCCAACTCGGCCCGTCTTTTCTGGCGCCTGCGCGCGATTCAGACTCTGGACAAGCAGCGCCGAACCGCCGCATCTCCCGGCACATGCAACACTTGCCAACCATGTTCTACCTGCAACGCCCCGCCCTGCCTTGGCGCCCGCTGCCAGCCCTGCTGCTGGCACTGGCCTTGGGCCGCCTTGGGTGTGCATGGGCGCAAGGGGGCGAAACGCCACCAGCGGCAGTGTGGCTGCTGGCTGAAGCGGTGCGCCAAAGCGGCGACGCGCGCGGGCACGGCGCCAGCGGCCACTTTGGCGTGATAGACAAGACCGGCGCGCGGCTGTGGATTTTTTCACCGCGCGGCCATGTGCTGGCCCACAGCCCGGTGCTGCTGGGCCAGGCTCCGGGCGACGTGGCGCCGCCCGACATTGGCACACGCCCGCTCAGCCGCGTGCGCGCGCACGAAAAGGTGACGCCCGCTGGGCGCTTTCTGACCGAGGAAGGCGTGAACCACCAGGGGGAAGACATCGTCTGGCTCGACTACGACAGCGCCCTTTCCATGCACCGCGTGCGCAACGTGGCCGGCGAGCGGCGTCACCAGCGCATTGCCTCCGACAACCTGGCCGACAAGCGCATCTCCTACGGCTGCATCAATATCCCTGCCAGCTTTTTCGACCAGCACGTCAAGCCGCTTTTCGGCCACCGCAAAAGCATGGTTTACATCCTGCCCGAAGAGCAACAGGCGGCAGAGGTCTTTCCTTTCATGCGCGCGGGCGGCACCGCCGCGCCCGCCCCACCGGGCCACGCGCCTGCCGCGCGATGACCGGATAACGCCGCCACTGGCGCGGCTTGCGTGAGCAATGCCATTGGCCCGCGCGGCCCTTGCCCAACGCCGTGCGCATGGTGGCGCGGCGGGCCAGCCTTGCCTCATCCGCGGCCCGTGCCCGCCCACAAGCCGCGCTCGCGCGCCGTCCCCGCCTCAAGAGGCGCCTCCTCCTGTGACGCCCCCCGCCGCCTCAGCCGCCCAGGTAGGCGTCGCGCACGCGCGGGTCGGCCAGCAGCTCGGCACCGCTGCCCTGCATGACGATGCGGCCGTTTTCCAGCACGTAGCCTCGGTCGGCCAGCTTCAGCGCCTGGTTGGCGTTTTGCTCGACCAGAAACACGGTCACGCCCTCCTGCCGCAGCTGCTCGATCGTCTCGAAGATCTTCTGGATGATGATGGGCGCCAGGCCCAGTGAAGGCTCGTCCAGCAGCAGCAGGCGCGGGCCGCTCATCAGCGCGCGGCCAATGGCCAGCATCTGCTGCTCGCCGCCGGACATGGTGCCGGCGCGCTGGGCGAAGCGCTCTTTCAGGCGCGGAAAGAGTTGCAGCACGTGGTCCATGCGCGCCTGCATGTCGGCGCGTTCGCCGAAGAAAGCGCCCATGGCCAGGTTTTCCTCGACCGTCAGGCGGGCGAACACGCGCCGCCCTTCGGGCGAGATGGCGATGCCCTTGCGGATGATGTCGGGCGTGCTTTGGCCCACCAGCTCCTCGCCCTCGAAGGTAATGGAGCCGCTGGCGGCGCGCGGGTCGCCGCACAGGGTCATGAGCAGGGTGGACTTGCCCGCGCCGTTGGCGCCGATGAGGGTGACGATTTCGCCCTGGCCCACTTGCAGGCTCACGTCGTGCAGTGCCTGGATCTTGCCGTAGTAGGTGTTGACGTTGGAGAACTGGAGCATCTGCGAAAGCCTCAAGATTCGCCCAGGTAGGCCTTGATGACCTCGGGGTGGTTGCGCACGGCCTCGGGCGCGCCGTCGGCCAGCGGGCGGCCCTGGTTGACCACGTAGATGTGGTCGGAAATGCTCATGACGAGCTTCATGTCGTGCTCAATCAGCAGCACCGTCAGGCCGTGTTCGTGGCGCAGCTCGGCGATGAGCTGCTCCAGCTCCTCCGTCTCGCGCGGGTTCAGGCCGGCGGCCGGCTCGTCCAGCATGAGCAGGCTGGGCCGCGTCATCATGCAGCGGGCGATTTCCAGGCGGCGCTGCTGGCCATAGGCCAGGGTATTGGCGGGGCGGTTGGCCACGTCGGTCAGGCGCACGCGCTCCAGCCACTGGGCGGCGAAGTCCATGGCCTGGCGCTCGCTGCGGCGAAACGCGGGGGTCTTGAACAGGCCGGCCAGGTAGCCGGTGTTCAGGTGCCGGTGCTGGGCCACCAGCAGGTTTTCCACCGCTGTCATGTCCTTGAACAGGCGCACGTTCTGGAAAGTGCGCACCACGCCCTTGCGCGCGATCTGGTGGCCGGGCAGGCCCTGCACGGCCTCGCCGCGCAAGAGCACCCGCCCGCCCGTGGGCTTGTAAAAGCCGGTGAGGCAGTTGAACACCGTGGTCTTGCCCGCGCCGTTGGGGCCGATGAGCGAGACGACCTGCCTGTCATGCACCTGCAGGTTCACGCCATCGACGGCCAGCAGGCCGCCAAAGCGCATTTGCAGGTTTTCCACCTGGAGCAACGGGGCGCTCATGGCTTGGCCTCCGGGGCTTTGAGTTCAAGATGGGGGCGCTGCATGGGCAGCAGGCCTTGCGGGCGCCAGATCATCATCACGATCATCATCAGGCCGAAGATCAGCATGCGGTATTCGGCAAAGCCGCGCATCTCCTGCAGCAGCACCATGACGGCGGCCGCCAGGATCACGCCCAGCTGCGAACCCATGCCGCCCAGCACCACGATGGCCAGGATCATGGCCGACTCGATGAATGTGAACGACTCGGGCGTGACCAGCCCCTGCCGCGCGGCGAAGAAGCTGCCGGCAAAGCCCGCGAAGGCCGCGCCAATGGTGAAGGCCGAGAGCTTGATGGTGGTGGGGTTCAGGCCCAGCGCGCGGCAGGCGATCTCGTCCTCGCGCAGCGCCTCCCAGGCGCGGCCGATGGGCATGCGGATCAGCCGGTTGACGATGAACAGCGCCGCCAGCACCAGCAGCAGCGCCACCAGGTAGAGCACGATCACCTTCAGCGCCGGGTCGTAGCTCAGGCCGAAGAACTCGTGAAAGGTCTGCATGCCCTCGGGCGCGCGGCGCTCGAAGGTGAGGCCGAACAGCGTGGGCTTGGCGATGCCGCCAATGCCGTTGGGCCCGCCGGTGATCTCGGTCTCGTTGCGCAGCACCAGGCGGATGATCTCGCCAAAGCCCAGCGTCACGATAGCCAGGTAGTCACCGCGCAGGCGCAGCACCGGAAAGCCGAGCAGAAAGCCGAACAGCGCCGCCGCCATGCCCGCCACCGGCAGCGCCTGCCAGAAGCCCCAGCCCGCGTACTGCGACAAGATGGCGTAGGTGTAGGCGCCCACGGCGTAAAAGCCCACGTAGCCCAGATCGAGCAGGCCCGCCAGGCCCACCACGATGTTCAGGCCGATGCCCAGCATCACGTAGATCAGCACCAGCGTGGCAATGTCCACCGCGCCGCGCGTGGCGAAGAACGGCGCCACCAGGGCCACGGCGATCAGCGCGTAAATGGCGTAGCGCTGGGTGGACGGCAGGGTGAGCAGGTGGCGCAGCTCGCCATGCGCGCCGGCGCGGCCGGGGCGGCGTTGCAGCAAGGCGGGCAGCGGCAGGCGGTCGCGCCAGAGCTGCCAGAAGAACATGAGCGCCGTGGCGCCGCCCACCAGCCACCAGGTCAGCGGCTCGGCCACGTGCACCTCCAGGCCAATGCCCACGGTGCGCAGCTTCAGTCCCAGGATGGGGCCGCCCACCAGCAGGGTGAGCAGCGCGGTGAACAGCGCGCGCTTGAAAGCGGTGTCGAGTTTCATACCTTCTCCACCTCCGGGCGACCCAGAATGCCCGTGGGGCGAAACAGCAGCACCAGCACCAGCAGGCTGAAGGCCACCACGTCCTTGTACTGGTCGCCCACCAGGTCGGCGCCAAAGGCCTCGGCCACGCCCAGCAGCAGCCCGCCCAGCATGGCGCCGGGAATGGAGCCAATGCCGCCCAGCACCGCCGCCGTGAAGGCCTTGATGCCGGCCAGGAAACCGATGGAGGGGTTGATCACGCCGTACTGCATGCCCAGCAGCACGGCGGCCACGGCGGCCAGCGCGCCGCCGATGACGAAGGTCATGGCGATCACGGTGTCCGTCTCTATGCCCAGCAGGCGCGCCATGCGCAGGTCTTCCGCGCAGGCGCGGCAGGCGCGGCCCATGCGCGAGCGGGCGATGAACCAGGTCAGCCCCGCCATCACCACCAGCGTGGTGGCGAAGATGATGACCTGCATCCACGAAATCATCACGCCGCTGCCGCCGTCGCCGCCCACGGCAAAGCCGGTGACCAGTTGCGGGATGGCCTTCTCGCGCGAGTCCTGCGACAGCAGCACCATGTTTTGCAGGAAGATGGACATGCCAATCGCCGAGATCAACGGAATCAGCCGGTTGCCGCCGCGCAGCGGGCGGTAGGCCACGCGCTCGATGCTGTAGCCGTAGGCGCTGGTGATGACGATGGCCGCGGCGAAGGCCGCCACCATCAGCAGCACGGTGGAATCCACGCCCGCGGCCATGAGCGCGGCGATGGCGATGAAGGCGATGTACGAGCCGATCATGTACACCTCGCCATGCGCGAAGTTGATCATGCCGATGATGCCGTACACCATGGTGTAGCCAATGGCGATCAGCGCGTAGGTGCTGCCCACGGTCAAGCCGTTAACCAGCTGCTGGAGATAGTGTTGAAGTGCATCCATGGGGGTGTTCATACACCGCACGGCCCGGAGCGGGCCTGCAGGCAAGGCAGGCCATCCGGTGCGAATGCGGCATGGTTAGCTAGGCATGTGCCTGACACCGCCGCGCGCGGCGGCGGCACAGGCCATGCGCCGGGGGCCGATTCTGCATCTTTTTGTGTCCCCGGCCTGGCGAGCGCTATCCGGCCTGGTCTGCATGACGGCGCAGCGCGGCATAGCCGCAGCCTGTGTACGACGGGCGTGGCCTGCTCAAACAGACCACGCCCGCAGACCACGCCTGCGGCGCGCTCCGGCACAAGCGCGGTTTACTTGATTTCGGTCTTGCTGCCGTCCTTGTGCCAGCGGTAAACCACGAAAGCGAAGTTCTTGACATCGCCCTTGGCATCAAAGCCAATGGTGCCAATCGGCGTCTCAAAACTGCCTGCGCGCAACACATCGGCCACTTTGACGGCATCTTGCGCGCCCGCTTTCTTGATGCCGTCGGCAATCACCTGAACCGCCGCGTAGGCCGGCAGCACGTACACGCCCGAAGGGTCTTTGCCCGCTGCGTTGAAGCTGTCCACCAGCGCCTTGTTTTTCGGGTCCGTCTCGAACGCGCGCGGCAGCGTGACCAGCATGCCTTCGGAGGCATCGCCCGCGATCACGCTGATTTCCTTGTTCCCGGCGCCATCCGGCCCCATGAAAGCGGCTTGCAGGCCCGCCTGGCGCGCCTGGCGCATCAGCAGCCCCAGCTCGGGGTGGTAGCCGCCGAAGTACACCAGATCCACATTGGCGCGCTTGAGTTTGGCCACCAGCGCGTTGAAGTCCTTGTCACCCGCGTTCAAGCCCTCGAACAGCGCCACTTTCATGCCGCCAGCGTCCAGCCCTTTTTTCACGGCCGTGGCAATGCCCTCGCCGTATTGCTGCTTGTCGTGCAGCACGGCCACGGTCTTGCCCTTGAAATGGGCCGTGATGTACTGAATGGCCACGGGCGCCTGCGCGCTGTCCAGCCCGATGGTGCGAAACACCAGCTTGTGCCCGCGCTCGGTGATGGCCGGCGCCGTGGCCGAGGGCGACACCATCAGCACGTCTTCATCCGCATACACGTCGCTGGCGGCCTGCGTGGCGGCAGAGCAGACATGCCCCACCACGAACTTGACCTTGTCGTTGACGATCTTGTTGGCCACGGCCACGGCCTGCTTGGGATCGCATGCATCGTCGTAATGCACCAGTTGCAGCTTGTCACCGTTGACGCCGCCCGCCTTGTTGATGGCGGCCACCGCCGCCTCCGCCCCGGTGCGCGCCATGTCGCCAAACTGGGCCACCGGCCCGGTTTGCGGCCCTGCCACGCCAATCTTGATCACGCCGCCTGCGGCAGCGGCGCCTTGCGCCAAACCCATGACCAGCACGGCGGCTGCGATTTTCGTGAGACTTTGCATGACGAATGGATCTCCTGCTTTGTTGTCTGAGGAAACGATGGGCTCGCCGCTTGCGGCGGCTGCCCGCGCTGCCTTTTAGGCGCTGATGAATGTAGCAAGCGCCCTCCCCTTGTGGCCGAAGGGTTTTCACCGAGAAGCCGCAGCTTTCAGGCAAGAAAAAGCCCACCGCAACGGGTGGGCTGGGGCGGGTAAGGCCACTCAAGGCGCAGCCGGATGCGGCGTGCCGCGCATCCGGCAAAGGCCGTGGCTTACTTGGCTTCGGTCTTGCTGCCGTCCTTGTGCCATTCGTAGACCACGAAGGCAAACTCCTTCAGGTCGCCCTTGGCGTCGAAGGCGATGTTGCCAATCGGCGTGTCGAAGGTGTTGGCGCGCAGCGCGGCGGCCACCTTGGCCGGATCCTGCGCGCCGGCTTTCTTGATGCCGTCCACGATCACCTGCACCGCCGAATAAGCCGGCATGGCGAAGGGGTTGGACGGGTCTTTCTTGGCCGCGCGGATGCTGTCGGCCAGCGCCTTGTTCTTGGGGTCGTTCTCGAAAGCGCGCGGCAGCGTCACCAGCATGCCTTCGGAGGCGTCACCGGCGATGGCGCTGATTTCCTTGTTGCCCACGCCTTCCGGGCCCATGAAGCGGGCGTTCAGCCCGGCCTGCTTGGCCTGGCGCAGCAGCAGACCCATTTCGGGGTGGTAGCCGCCGAAGTAGACAAAGTCAACGTTGGCACGCTTGAGCTTGGTGATAAGCGCGCTGAAGTCCTTGTCACCCGCGTTCAGTCCTTCGTACAGGGCCACTTTCACGCCCGCGGCTTCCACGCCTTTCTTCACGGCCGAGGCAATGCCCTCGCCGTACTGCTGCTTGTCGTGCAGCACGGCCACGGCCTTGCCCTTGTACTTGTCGGCGATGTGCTTGGCCGCGGCCGGGCCTTGCATGCTGTCCAGCCCGATGGTGCGGAACACCAGCTTGTGCCCGCGCTCGGTAATGGCCGGCGCCGTGGCCGAGGGCGACACCATCAGCACGCCTTCGTCCTCGTACACGTCGCTGGCGGCCTGCGTGGCGCCCGAGCAGATGTGGCCCACCACGAACTTGATCTTGTCATTGACGATCTTGTTGGCCACGGCCACGGCCTGCTTGGGGTCACACGCATCGTCATAGCGCACCACCTGCAGCTTGTCGCCGTTGACGCCGCCAGCCTTGTTGATGATCTCGACGGCCGCTTCCACGCCCACGTTGGCCATGTCGCCGTATTGCGCCACCGAACCGGTCTGCGGCCCGGCAAAGGCAATCTTCACCACGCCGCCTGCGGCAGCCGCGCCCTGGGCCAGCCCCAGCGCCATCACGGCGGCCAGCGCCACCTGCGTCAAACCTTTCTTGCTCATGCAATCTCCTAGCCAGTGTTGGGTTGAAACCGAAAGGGGCAGCCAAAACCTTGCGGCCACCCCCGGCGCGCGCAAATGTAGCAGGCGAGGCCCACGCCTGCCATGAGGGTTTCTCCATGGCGCTGGCCGCGCCTGCCCGGCACGGGGCAGGCGTTGGCGCCGCACGGCTGGCAGTCAATACACTCGGCCCTCCGGCATCCCTGCCACGGCCTGCTTTTCTGTCATGACCGCCCCTAGCTCCGCCCCTTTGCATTCCGTTGCCCCTGGCTTGGCCGTGCGCGGCTTCACGCCGCCGCTGCGCTTGGGCGACTTTCGGCTGATCGCCTTCGACATGGACTCCACCCTCATCAACATCGAGTGCGTGGACGAAATCGCCGCCGCCATGGGCCGGGGCGCCGAGGTGGCCGCCATCACCGAAGCGGCCATGCGCGGTGAAATCACCGACTTCAAGGACAGCCTGCGCCGCCGGGTGGCCCTGCTGGCGGGCGCCACCGAAGCGCAGCTGGAACAGGTATGGCGCGAGCGCCTGCGCCTGAACCCCGGCGCCGACACGCTGGTGCGCACCGCCCGCGCGGCCGGTTTGAAGGTCTTGCTGGTCAGCGGCGGCTTCACCTGGTTCGCCGACCGCCTGCGCCCGCTGCTGGGGCTGGACTTCGCACGCAGCAACCAGCTTGAAATGGCGGAAGGCCGCCTCACCGGCCGCCTGCTGCCGCAGTGCTGGGGCGACATCGTGGACGGCGCGATGAAGCGCCAGACCCTGCTGGACGTGTGCAGCCTGCTGGGCATTGCCCCCGCGCAGGCCATTGCCGTGGGCGACGGCGCGAATGACCTGGAGATGATGGCCGCCGCCGGCCTGTCCGTGGCCTACCACGCCAAGCCGCGCGTGCGCGAGCACGCCGGCGTGCTCATCGACGAAGGCGGGCTGGACCGCCTGCTGCACGTGCTCACGCCGCCCGGCGGCGCGCCCGCAGCGGCCATGCCGGCCTGACCCTTCGCCGCCCCCTGGGCGATGTCAAGCGAAGGGGCGCGCCGCCGCTCCTTGTCCTGCCCTTGTCCGGCGCTGATCCGGCCCCTAATCCTCAATGCCGCGCTGCGCCGGCACGCCGGCCTTGTAGGCATGCTTGACCAGCGTCATGTACGTCACGGTGTCGGCCAGCTCGATGATCTCCTGCGGGCAGCGGCGGCCGGTCAGGCACACGTGCACATCGCGCGGGCGCTGCTTCAGGGTGTGCAGCACGTCCTCCAGCGGCAGCCAACCGTAGATCAGCGGGTAGGTGATTTCGTCCAGCACCACCAGAAAGTGCTCGCCATTCAGAATGGCGGCCTTGGCCCGCTCCCAGCCTTCGCGCGCCAGTTGGCCGGAGCGTTCCAGGTCTTTGCTTTTCCAGCTGAAGCCGTCGCCCAGCCCTTCGATGGGAATGCCCAACTGCTCAAACATGCGGTGCTCGCCAAAGCGGGCGCTGGGCACTTTCATGAACTGGAAGATGCGCACCTTGCGGCCATGCACGTGCGTGCGGCCAAAGGCGCGCAGCGCCAGGCCGAAGGCGGCCGTGCTCTTGCCCTTGCCTTCGCCGGTGTTGACCAGGACGAGGCCGCGGCGCTCGCCTTCAGGCTTGGGGGTGGTGCGTTCGGTGGGCGGGGTTTCGATCTGCATGGTTGGCTTGCGGGTGTGAAAGGTCAAACAAAACGAAGGCGTCAAACCCATGGAAATGGCGACGGGTGTTCTAGGCCAGCGGCAGTGCAATGCGCTGCGCGCCGCCGCCCGGGCCAGGCAGCTCGCGCACGGCGATGCGGTGGTCGAACACGGCTTCCAGCGCGCGCCAGGTAGCGGCATCGCCAGCGGGGCCGTGGCAGGTGATGCGGCCCGCGCGCATCACGGCCAGCTCGTCGGCGGCCAGGGCCGCGTTCAGCTCGTGCAGCACGCTGATGACGGTGCGGCCTGCGCGCGCCAGGCCGCGCGCCAGCGCCATCCAGTCGGCTTGGTGCGGCGGGTCCAGGTTGGCCAGTGGTTCGTCCATCAGCAGCACGGGGCTTTCCGTGGCCAGGGCGCGCGCCAGCAGCACGCGCTGGCGCTCGCCGCCAGAGAGCTGGCCGAGCGGGCGGGCGCGCCATTCCCAGGCTTGAGTAGCGCGCAGCGCGCGCGCCACGGCGGCGTGGTCGGCGGCGGCCGGGGCGGCCAGCCAGCCCTGGTGCGGCAGGCGGCCCAGCATGGCCACGTCCCAGGCGGTCAGGTCGTCGGCGGCGGCTTCGTTCTGGCCCAGCCAGGCCAGGCGGCGGGCGCGCTGGCGCGCGGGCAGGCGCGCCAGCGGCGTGCCCAGCAGGCTGACCGTGCCCGTGCACGGCAGCAGGCCGGCCAGGCATTTGAGCAGGGTGGACTTGCCCGCGCCGTTGGGGCCCACCACAGCCAGCCAGCAGCCGGCGCGCACATACAAGTCCACCCCGTCCAGCACCTGCGTCCGGCCCAGCCGGACACTGATGGCGCGGGCGCTGACGGCCAGGCGGGCCGCCGTGTCCGGCATGGCGCGCGCCGTCATGCCGCTGCCCCCATGCGCTGGCGGTGCATCAGCCACAGCAGGTAGCAGCCGCCCAGCACGGCGGTGAGCACGCCCACGGGCAGCTCCTGTGGGGCAATGAGCCAGCGCGCGCCCAGATCGGCCGCCAGCAGCAGCACCGCCCCCATCAGCGCCGACAGCGGCAGCAGCCAGGCATGACGCATGGGCGCGATGGCGCGCACCAGGTGCGGCGCGGCCAGGCCCACGAAGGCGATCAGGCCGGTCTGCGCCACCGCCGTTCCGGTGGCCAGCGCCAGCGCCGCCACCAGCGCGGCGCGCAGCGCGCCCAGCGGCAGGCCCAGGCTGTGCGCGGTGGCTTCGCCCAGGGCCAGGGCGTCCAGCACGCGGGCCAGCACGCGCGCGGCCAGCAGGCAGGCGGCCAGCGCGGCGGTCATCAGCGCGCAGCTGGCCCAGCCGGCAAAGGCGCTGGTGCCCAGCATAAAGATTTGCATGGCTTGCAGGATGTCGGGCGCGCCCAGGGTCACCAGGTCCTTGGCGGCGCCCAGCACGTAGCTCACCACCACGCCGGCCAGCAGCAGGCGCAGCGTGTGGCGCGCGCCGCGCGCCAGCGCCAGCGTGAGCAGCACGCCGCCCAGCGCGCCGATGAAGGCGGCGCCGGTCAGCCCCAGCCGGGCCAGCCAGCCGGCGGCGGCCAGCGGCACGCCCATCAGCGCCAGCGACAGCGACACGGCCAGCGTGGCGCCAGAGGCGCTGCCCAGCAAGAACGGCTCGGCCAGCGGGTTGCGAAACAGCCCCTGCGCCACCGCGCCGGCCAGCCCCAGCAAGGCGCCCGCCAGCCACGCGCCCAGGGTGCGGGGCAGGCGGATGTCCAGCACGATCTGCCAGGCCACGGCGTCGTGCCGGGCTTGCAGCAGGCTGTCGAATCCCGTGCTGCCCACGCTGACGCCCAGCAGCGCCAGCGCGGCGCTGAACGCCAGCAGCACCCCGGCCAGGCGCGGCGCGCGCGCGGCCGATGGCGGGTGAAAAGACGAGGAACAAACCTCAGGCGCGCCGGACATGGGCATGCACGCCTCCTGCCATGTGCATCAAAACAGCCGCCAGGGCAATATTGACGCCATTGTTTGCTATTGTTTTTGATATACCTCCGACAACAGGCTGGCCCGGCGCACAAGGCTGGGCGCCCCAGGGGGCAAGCCGGGCGCTGGCGCGAGCCATCCTCTGGTGCATCAGGCGCAAGGGCATCGGGGCCATGCGGTCACGGCGCCTTGTCGGCCAGGCAGCGGGCCATGAGGCGGGCCGCCTCGGCCATGCGGGGGCCGGGGCGCACGATCACGTCGGTTTCCTCCACCGTGAACACGCACAGCCGCCCTTCGCGCAGGGCGCGCATGCGCTGCCAGCCGGGGTAGCCGCCGCTGGCCGCCAGCGGGCTGCGGCGGGTGGCCATGAGCACGTCGGGGTCGGCGCGCAGCACGTATTCGGGGCTCAGGCGCGGAAACGGCCCCAGCGTGGCAGGCACGGCGTTGCGCGCGCCCAGCCGCGTGAGGATTTCGCCGATGAAAGAACCCGCGCCCGCCGCGTAGGGGCCGGGGCTGACTTCGAAGAACACGCGCGCGCCCCGGGCGCGGGCGGGCAGCGACTGCGCGGCGGCTTGCACGCCGGCGTCGATGTGGCGCCACACGCGCGCGGCCTCGCCTTCAGGCAGGTCCAGCAGCGCGGCCAGCTTGTCGAGCGTGCGGCGCACCTCGGCCTGGCTGCGCGTTTCCAGCAAAACCACGCGCACGCCCAGCGCCTGCAGGCGGTCAGCCGCACGCGAGGCGGTGGACAGCAGCACCACGTCGGGCCGGAGGGCGACGATGGCTTCGATGTCCGGGTCCAGCCCGCCGCCCACGCGCGGCAGCGCGGCCAGGCTGGCGGGCCAGTTGGAGAAGCGGTCCACGCCCACCAGCCGCGCGCACGCGCCGAGCGCACACACGCTTTCAGTCAGCGAGGGCAGCAGGCTGACCACGCGCTGCGGCGGCATCTCAAAGCGCACCGTGCGCCCCCGGTCGTCGGTGATGGCGTGCGCGGCATGGGCCGCGTGCACGGCGCTGGCGCACAGCAGCGCCAGGGCGGCCAGGCGCCAGACGGCGCGTTGCAGCGCCGCACGCGCCAGCGGCAGGCGGGGCATCCAGGGTTTCAGCACGCGCATGGCGCTCCTTTCAGGTACAGCGGCAGACCGGCGGCCATGAGCGTGACGCGCTCGCACGCCGCGGCGGCCTGCTGGTTGAGCTGGCCCAGCGCATCGACGAAGGCGCGCACCTCGCGCCCCAGCGGAATGACGCCCAGGCCGATTTCATTGCCCACCAGCACCACCGGGCCGGGGCTGCACCGCACCGCTTCAAGCAGCCGGTCGGCCTCGGCCGTCCAGTCCATTGATGCGGGTTGGCCGGGCAGCGGCATCATCTGCTGGGTGAGCCAGAGCGTGAGGCAATCAATGATGCGCAGCGTTTCGGCCCCGCCCGCCTGCGCAATGGCGGCGGGCAGGTCATGCGGCGCTTCCAGCGTGGCCAGGCCAGGCGCGCGCGCCGCGCGTTCGCGCCGGTGGCGGGCGATGCGCTGGCGCATTTCGTCGTCGCAGGGCTGCGCCGTGGCTACCAGCACGGCGCGGTGCGCGGGCGACTGCGCCAGCCAGGCGGCGGCCAGGGCCTCGGCGCGGGCCGACTTGCCGCTTTTCTGCCCGCCCAGAATGAGTTCGCTGCGGGCCACGGGCAGGCGGGCATGGGCGGCGGCGCCGGTGCGGGCCGTCATGCGCCGCCCTCCGCCGTGGCAGGCGCGGCGGCATGCCCGCCCGCAGCCGAGCCGAACAGTTGCGCGGTGGCGGGCAGGCTGGAAGCGAACCACGCATGGAAGTAGCTGGCGCGCACGCTGCCGTGGGCGTACACCGGCTCGCCCTGGCGGCGCGCGCTGTGCTCGGCGGGCTGGGTCAAGGCCAGGGGGGCCAGCGGCGTCTGGCAGGTGGAATAGTGAAAGCTGTGACCGCGCAGCGTGCCGCCGGGCGTGGCCCATTGCTGCATGCCCAGGCCAGCCAGCTTTTTCTGCATGCGCACGCGGCCCGGCAGCAAGCCCCACAGGCGATGGCTGTGGCCGTCGGCCAGCGTCAGTTCTTCAAACAGGGTCATCATGCCGCCGCATTCGGCCCAGATGGGGCGGCCGGCCTGCGCGTGGGCGTGCAGTTGGGCGCGCAGGTCATGGCGGGCGGCCAGGGCGGGGGCGTGCAGTTCGGGGTAGCCGCCGGGCAGCCAGAGGGCATCGCACGGCGGCAGGGCGTCACCGGCCAGCGGCGAGAAGAACACTACTTGCGCGCCCAGCGCCTGCAGCGCCTGCACGTTGGCGGGGTAGATGAAGGCAAAGGCTGCATCGCGCGCCACGGCCACGGTGCGCCCGGCCAGCAGCGCGGGCGTGCCATGGGTGGCGGCAGGCGGTGGCGGCGCGAAGGTCACGGCCCAGCGGGCGCGCCAGCCGTCCAGCCCCAGCCGGCCCAGCGGGGTGGCGGCCAGCAGGTCGGCGGCGGCGTCGAGCCGGGCCAGGGCTTCGGCGTGGCCCAGCTCGTGCGCGGCCACCAGGCCCAAGTGGCGTTCGGGCAGGTGCATGGCCGGGTTCTGGGGCAGGTGGCCCAGCCAGCCGTCATCCCGCCCGGTGGCCGGGTCCGCATCGCTGCCCTGCCCTTCTTGCGGGGCGGGCGCAACGGCGGCGCGCAGCAGCGCGGCATGGCCGTCGCTGGCCACGCCATTGGCCAGCACGCCGGCCCAGGGCAGCGGGCCTTCCACGTCCTGCCGGTAGGTGCGCAGGCCATGCGCCACGGCGCCCAGGGTTTGCGCCATGCGGCCCGCCTGCACCACGGCCAGCACGGGCAGACCCAGCAGGCGCGCCAGCCGGGCGGCGCTGGGGCTGCCGTCATGCAGGCCCATCACGCCTTCGACCAGTACCACGTCGGCCACTTGTGCGGCGGCGTGCAGGCGGGCGCGGGCGTCGGCTTCGCCCGCCATCCACAGGTCGATGTTGTGCACTGCCTGGCCGCTGGCCAGCTGGTGCCAGAAGGGGTCCAGAAAATCGGGCCCGCACTTGAAAACGCGCACGCGCGCGCCCTGCCGCGCAAGCAGGCGCGCCATTGCGGCGACCACGGTGGTCTTGCCCTGGCCCGAAGCCGGGGCAGCCACGAGCAAGGCCGGGCAGGTGACGGCGGCCCCGGCGGCGGGAGGGCCGGCAGGGGCAGCGCAGGTGTGGGCGGCTGCGGCGTTCATGGCCCGCCCCGTTGTTCGCGGGCCGCCGCCAGGCCGCATGACGGCCCGGCCAGGCATGGCACGCGCGCGTGCAGGCGGCGCGGCGCCCGGGCCAGCGCGGTTACGGCATGGACCACTTCACGCCCACCTGCAACGAACGGCCCGCGGTGGCATAGCCATGGGCCAGCTGGTAGGTTTTGTCGCCCACGTTGTCGATGCGGGCAAACGCGCTCCAGCCGCGCGCGAGGCTGGTGCGGGCGAACAGGTTGACCACGCCGTAGCCGCCCAGGCGGCGGGTGTTGGCCGCGTCGTCATAGCGCATGCCGCTGGCCTGCCATTCGGCGCCCAGCGTCCAGCCGGCCACCCGGGTATCGGCAGCCAGTTTGAGCTGGCGGCGCGCGCGGCGGGCCAGTTGCTTGCCGGTGTCCAGGTTGCGGGGGTTTTGCCAGTCGAGCGAGCCGCTCAGGTTAACTGCTCCCAGGCGGGCGCCGCCGCTGAGGGTGACGCCTTCGTAGCGCGCGCGGCCCGTGTTCTCGTAGCAGCCGAAGGTGGAGGCGCATGGCCCGGCCGCGCCAAAGCTGACCAGGTTGCGCACGTTGTTGCGGTAAACGCTCAGGCCCGCGCGCACGCCAGACTGGGCGTAGTGCAGGCCCAGTTCCATGTTGCGGCCTTTTTCGGGCTGCAGGCCGGCCTGGCCGTACTGGCTGAAGCGGTGATAAAGCGTGGGCACGCGGAAGGCGGTGCCCAGCGCGGCCGACACCCGCCAGCCGCGCGCAAAGCTGAAGCCGTAAGCCGCGCTGCCGGTGGTGTGGCCGCCAAATTCGCTGTCGTCATCGCGCCGCAGGTTCACTTGCAGGGTGTGCGCGCCCAGGCGCAGGCCATAGCCCAGCGCCAGTGCGTTCTGGTGGCGGCTACGGGCAATGGGGTCGTTGAGCAGCTTGTCCTCGCGCCGCTCCAGCGCGGCCGTCAGCAGGTGCGGCCCCTGGCGCCATTCGTTGTGCAGCAGGTAGTTGCGCAGCGTGGTGCGGGTGTAGTAGGGCGAGGGCGATGTTTCATAGCTCTGGCGCGACTGGCTGGCCGACAGGCGGGTGCTGTAGTGCGGCGTCCACTGCGCCTGCCAGCTCAGCCCGGCCGTTTGCAGGCGGTTGCGGGCTACGTCATCCACCCAGGTGGCGGGCCGGTTGCCACGGTTGGCAAAGCCGTCGTACTGGGCCTTCATGTCGCTGTGGGTGGCGCTGGCCTCCAGGCGGTGGGCGCGGCTGACCTGCCAGCCCAGGCGGGCGCTGGCGGCGCTTTGGCGGTAGCCGTCGCGGTCGGGGTTGGTGCCGGGGCGGGTGTCAAAGCCATCGCTGCGCGCGCGCGAGGCGTTCAGCGCATAGTCCACCGCGCCGCGCTTGCCGCTCAGGCCCGCTTCCAGCTTGCCCGTGCGCCGCGTGCCGAGGGTGACGCCGGCATGGGGCGTGAGACGGTCTTGCTCGGCCTTGCGGGTGAAGATCTGGATGACGCCTGCCACCGCGTCGGAGCCGTACACGGCCGCTGCCGGGCCGCGCACGATTTCGATGCGCTCCACCTGGTCCAGCGCCAGGGCCTCCCACGGCGCGCCGCCGGTGGCCTGTGAATCAATGCGCACGCCGTCCACGTACACCGCGGTGAAGCGCGTTTCCGCGCCGCGCAGGTACACGCTGGTGGCCGTGCCGGGGCCGCCGTTGCGGGCCAGTTCCGTGCCCGGCTGGCGCGCCAGCAGGTCGGCCACGCTGACCGCGCCGCTTTCGTCAATGGCGCGGCGGTCGAGCAGGGTCACGTCGGCCAGCACGTCGGTCAGCGGCTGTTCGGTGCGCGTGGCCGTGACCACGGTTTCGTTCAGGTCAGGCACGGCAGCGGCCTTGGCATCAGGCGTCTGGGCGTGCGCGGGCCAGGCAGCGGCCACGGCCAGCGGCACGGCAGCCAGCCTCAGGCAAAGCAGGTGGTTCGTCATCGTGAAAAAAGAAAGAAGTGCAATGCCCCTGCCGGCTTCCCCGCCGGGCTACGGGCGATTTGGCAACGCGGCGCACGGCCCAACCCCTGGGGACCGGAAATGCACGCGGCGCTGCCGCCTTGTTGGCCGGTATCCGGGCTGGCGGGGGCAACCCCTGGGCCTCGCCTTCCCGGCGGCTTGTTCAAGGCCGCCAGTGGCATGGTGTGAGGCCGGGGCCGCCGCCTGCTCTGGCTGATTGAGCGTGGCGGCGTTCCGCTTACCGTTGCGGGGGCAGCGCAGGTTGGGCGCGCGGCATGTTTTTGCAGATGCGCGGGCCTTCCTGCTTCCCGTTCAACCTGCGTCGTGCGAACCACGGCCGCAGGCACCAACGGCGGCGATTGTAAGAGCCTGTCCTCAAAACCCTCGCGCTGCGCGGCAGGCTGGCGCGACTTTGCTGTGCCTGCCACATGCCCGCAAGGCGCTCCGGCCTGAACCGGGCGCCCAGGCGCGCGGAATGGGCGGCCAGCTGCGTGGGTCTTTGTCTCCATCCTGGCTTGCCCGATGATTGCCCCATGACCCAGATCCTGCTCTACGCCTTCATTTATCTGTTTGCGGCGGTGGCCGCGGTGCTGGTGTCCAAGCGTTTTGGCATGGGCTCGGTGCTGGGCTATCTGGTGGCGGGCATTGCCATCGGCCCGGTGCTGGGGCTGGTGGGCAAGGAGCTGCAAACCATCCAGCAGGTGGCTGAGTTTGGCGTGGTGATGATGCTGTTTCTGGTCGGGCTGGAGCTGGCGCCCAACAAGCTCTGGGCCTTGCGGAAAAAATTGCTGGGCCTGGGCGGGCTGCAGGTGGGGCTGACGGCGGCGCTGATTGCCGCTGTGGCCGTGCTCCTGGGGCAGAGCTGGCAGATCGGCGTGGCCGCCGGCTGCATTCTGGCGCTGTCCTCCACCGCGATCGTGCTGCAGACCTTGGGGGAGAAGGGCCTGCTGTCCAGCCAGGGCGGGCAGGCCAGCTTCATGGTGCTGCTGTTTCAGGACGTGGCCGCGATCCCGATGCTGGCGCTGCTGCCGCTGCTGGGCGCGGCCGGCGCTGCGGCGCGGGCCGAGGGGGTCGATCACTCCATCAACTTGCTGGCTGGCGAGCCGGTCTGGCTGCAGGCGCTGGCCACGGCGCTGATGCTGCTGGCGATTGTGCTGGGCGTGCGCCGCATCGTGCCGGCAGCGTTTCGCCATATCGGCCAGACCGGGCTGCGCGAGATGTTCACCATCTTCACGCTGATGCTGGTGGTGGGCATTGCCGAGCTGATGTCGGTCATTGGCCTCTCGCCCGCGCTGGGCACCTTCATCGCCGGGGTGGCGCTGGCCGAGAGCGCCTACCGGCACGAGCTGGAGAGCCATCTGGAGCCGTTCAAGGGCCTGCTGCTGGGGCTGTTCTTCATCACCGTGGGCGCGGGCATCAACTTCCGGCTGCTGGGCGCGGAGCTGTGGCTGATTCTGGGCCTGACGCTGGGCCTGTTGCTGCTGAAGATGCTGGTGCTGTACGTGCTGGGCCGGGCCTTTCGCCTGCCCCGCGCGGCCAATACGCTGTTCGTGTTCAGCCTGGCGCAGGCCGGCGAGTTCGGCTTCGTGCTGCTGTCCATCAGCACGCAAAGCCATTTGCTGCCGCCGCTGATCGGCGACCGCCTGCTGCTGGTGATCGCGCTGTCGATGGTGGCCACGCCGCTGCTGTTCTTGCTCTACGACTGGGTGACCGCGCGCGGCGCGCAGCCCGAGAGCGCGCAGGAGCGCCCGCACGACGAGATCGGCGCGAGCAAGCCCATCATCCTGCTGGGCCATGGGCGCTTTGGGGTGCAGGTCAACAGCATGCTGGCCGCCTGCGGCTTTCACGCCACGGTGATCGACTACCACGCCGAAACCGTCGAGGGCCTGACCCGCTTTGGCCTGAAAACCTATTACGGCGATGCCAACCGCCCGGAACTCCTGGCCTCGGCCGGGCTGCACGAGGCCAAGCTCTTGATCGTGGCCATTGATGACCGCAGCCGCGCGCTGGAGATCATCCAGTTCGTGCGCCGCCACTACCCCAAGCTGCCCATCATCGCCCGCGCCTACGACCAGAGCAATGGCTACGAGCTGCACCGCGCCGGGGCCAACCACGTCATCCGCGAAACCTTCGACGCCGCCATGCGCAGCGCGCGGCTGGCGCTGCAGGCTCTGGGCATCGAGCCGGCCAAGGCGCGCGAGCTGGCCGAGCTCTACACCGAGCGCAGCGAGCACCGGCTGCAGGTGCTGGCCGAAATGCACGACCCCCAGCTGCCGGCCTACGCCAATGAGGCGCTGACGGCGCGGCTGCGCGAGATGGAGGCGGAAACCGCGCTGCTGATGCAGCAGCTGCTGCGCGCCAGCCCGGCCGAAGCCCCGGCGCGCAGCACACCTGCCGAAACCCTGGAAAGCGGCCCTGCAAGCAGTGGTGATCCAGCCGGCAAGCCGGCCTGAACAGCCTGGGCCGGGCGCTCAAACGCGCGGCAGCAAGCTGCGAAAGCCGCGAAAGGTGAGGTTGACGCGCAGCGTGTGCACCGGATCTGGTCAGGGGGTGTTCATGCGGCGCTCGCGCTACAAGCCCTTGCGCATGATGCGCTGCGCCAGTGCGGGCGAGAGGCGCTGGGTCAATGCCAACAGGCGGGTTTTGCCGCACAGCACCTCATGGCGGTCGGCCACGAAAGCGCGCCAGAACTCGGCGGCCAGTGCATCGGCACTGATCTTGCCCTTGCCGCGGCCTTGGGTCATGGCGGTATCCACCAAGGGCGGCAACAGCTCGAACACTTGCACCGGCGTGCCCTCCAGCTGCCAGCGCAGGGTTTGCGAAAAACTGTGCAGCGCGGCCTTGCTGGCGCAATAGATGCTGGCCGCCTCCTTGGGCACGATCGCCAGACCCGAGGAGACATTGACGATGGCCGCCTGCGGCTGGCGCAGCAGCGCGGGCAGAAACGCATGGGTCAGCAGCACCGGCGCGGCGAGATTGGTTTCCAGCTCGTGGCGGATGTCGGCCTGGTGTTGCTCCAGCAAGGGGCGGTTGATCTGGATGCCGGCGTTGTTGACCAGGATGGAAATATCGCCATGCGCCTGCAACAGCCGGGCGCGGTCTGCAGGCTGGGTGATGTCGGCCACTGCCGTTTGCGCGCCGGGCAAGGCGCGCGCCGCCTCGGCCAGGGCATCGGCGCGGCGGCCTGCCAGCACCACCGAGTTGCCCGCAGCATGGAAGCGCTTGGCCAGCGCCAGCCCGATGCCGCTGGCGCCGCCGGTGATCAGCACTTTGTGGCCGGAGGTGTTCATGGGCGGACTCCTTGTGATGATGCGTGCTGAAGATGCCGCTCGCGCAGCCACAGAAACAGCGGCAGCGCCAGTGACACGCCGACCGCCAGCCCCAACAAGGCCAGCGGCCCGTGGCGCAGGCCGATACGGCGGCTTTCAGCCAGCACAAAGGCGAACAGCGCCAAGGCCGACGCCACCACATCGGCCCAGGCAAAGGCCGACAGCCGGTCGGCCTGAATCTGCTGCCACATCAGCGGCAGGTGCAGGCCGTGTTCATCCAGCCAGGGGATGAACTGCGCCAGCGGCAAGGCGGTGCCGATCAGGCACAGGGCGAGGTAAAGCCGTTGCATGCGGAGTCTCCTGCACGTTGCCCGTGTCCGTCACCCCACCATGACCAATCCCAATCATTACCGTGGGCAACGGCGTGCTGCTGTACTTCAGAACCGTCGATTGGCGAATAACCAGGAAAATTCTTGACGCCATCGGCTGAGCGCGGGCATCCGACAAGATTATTGGGCCGTATTGCCGGGTATCCGTATTCGAGCGACATCGACGAATTGAAAATCGGTGTTCATGGGCGTGTTCCTGATTCATCACGGGATTCATCATGGGCGGAGAGCTCACGCGCCAGCAGGGCGATCTTGCGGCCGCGCTGCCAGCGGTAGCCGCCGATCACGCCGCTTTCGCGAATCACCCGGTGGCAGGGGATGAGCACCGCCACCGGATTGCGGCCGACGGCGCTGCCCACGGCGCGGCTGGCAGCGGGCTGGCCGATGGCGGCAGCCAGCTGGCCATAGCTTTGCAAACGACCTTCGGGAATGGCCAGCAGCGCCTGCCACACTTTCAGCTGAAACGGCGTGCCCTTCAGATGCAGCGGCAGCGGCGCATCGCCGTGCTGCCCGGCCAGCGCCGCCAGGGCGCGGGCGTGGATGGGGTGCGGCGCATGCAAATGCCGCGCCTGCGGATATTCCTGCTGCAAATCGGCCAGCGCGGCGGCGCGCTCATCGGCAAAGGCCAGCCAGCACAGCCCCTGGCCGGTGGCGGCCAGCAAGGCCTCGCCCCAGGGCGTGGCGGCGAACTGGTGGCGGATCTCCAGCCCGGCGCCGCCGGTTTTGTATGCGCCCGGCGTCATGCCGTCGATAGTGACAAACAAATCATGCAAACGGCCGCCGCCCGACAAGCCTGCCGCCAGCGCGGCCTGCTGCACGCTGCCCTGGCGCGCCAGCACCGCCTTGGCATGGGCCAGGCTCAGATGCTGCAACATCTTCTTCGGGCTGACGCCGGCCAGTGCCTGAAACTGGCGCTGCAAATGCGCCGGGCTCACATGCACATGGGCGGCGATTTCCTCCAGCGAAGGCTGCTCGCGCGCGTGGTCGTAAAGATATTCGATGGCAGCCGCAACACGGGCAAAGGCGGGGGTGGACGACATGGGCGAGAAGAAAGCGGGTGCGACGGATGCCCCGCATGGTAGGCAGCGCGCATGGCCGTGGCGACCCGGTTCTTGCGCTATTGGTACCCGGCTCAACGCAGGCCCAGGCCACGCTGCGGGTGGGCCGTCATCCCAGCCTGGATTGGCTCCGTTCATCAGGTGCCCGACGCCTTGGCCGGCCAACGTTACCCGCGCGCGGGCGCATGCCTACCGGCAGCGGGCCATGCGCCCCGGCTCAAGATCGGCCCGCGCCAGACCAGTCCACTTCGGTCAACGCGGCGTCGCCCGTGTCTGGTGGCGGGCGCCTTGCCCATCATGGGGCTCATGCGGCTGCCGTATTGCAGCAAGGCGCCGCCACAGGGCGGGCCGGTTTCTTCCTTCCTCCTGCGCGCTCCCGGATGTTGGATGTTTTGGATAAAGACCCTGCCCCCGCACGGCACGGCGGCACGCCAAAGCGGCCATGGGCGCAAACCCTACAATCCGGCCACGCCGCCCACCACTTTGTGCTTGCCGCATGAACCAACCACCGCCTTTGCTGGACCAGATCGCCGAGCGCGTGGAGCGCCTGCTTGTGCGCCACGCCGAATTGCAGCGCACTAATACCTTGCTGGCACAGCAGGTTGATGCGCTGACGCAGGAGCGCGACAGCCTGAAGTCACGCCTGATGGCGGCGCGCGCGCGCATTGATGCACTGATTGACCGCCTGCCCGCGCAACCTGTGGCCGCGCCACAACAGGAGGGCGCCAGCCATGAACCAGATTGAAGTGAAGATCATGGGCCAGGGCTACCTGCTAGGCTGCCCCGATGGCGGCGAGCAGCGCTTGGCGGCCGCCGTGGCCCGCGTGGACGAGGCCATGTGCAAGATCCGCGACGCGGGCAAGATCAAGGCGCGCGACCGCATTGCCGTGCTGGCCGCGCTCAACCTCGCTTTCGAGCTGGCCGAGCACACCAGCGCCCCGCCCAGCGCGGCCAATGACAGCACCCCTTCACCGGCGCACCAGGGCGATGCGCCCGCCCTGGCGGCCCTGCTGGAACGGCTTGACCAGGCGCTGGGTCACGACGGCCAACTGCTCTGACCAGCCCCGCTGGCGCCATGCCAGCCGCCGGTGGCGGCACGCGCCAGTCGCCACCCCCTATCCAGCCGTGCCCGCATGGCATTTGCGCCCGCCGGGCGCGTTGACCGTTGCGGCCCCGGCGCTAGAATGGCCCCGTCTGCGGCTTGCGTGCCGGGCTTTATATTTCCTTGAACCAATGCTCTTATGAGCCCGGGCAAGGAACATTGTCTGGCCAGCGTGAACGTCTCGCGTCAGATGATCCCAAGGCCAGTCTGACCTCGCCCACCTGAACCCCCGCGTTCAGGATGACGGTCCGGTGGCAATGCCGCAGACACCTTTGCCGCTTTCCCTCTTTCTCCCACGCCCGCCCCCTCTTTCGCGCCCTGCCTGCCTTCCGCCACTTGGTGCCTTGTCAGCGCACATTGTGCTGATAGCTATCAAAAAAATAGCTTTTAAGGCTTACCCATTGGGCGCTAAAGCCGTTTCTCTTTCAGATACCTGCCATGCCCATCGACTTTGCGCTTGTGTTTCAACTGGCATTGCTCGGCCTGGCCACTGGCTTTCTGGCCGGTCTGCTGGGCATTGGCGGCGGCATGATCATGGTGCCTTTCATCTCGGCCATGCTGGGTGCGCGCGGGGTAGAGCCGGGGCTGGCGCTGAAGATGGCGATTGCCACATCCATGGCCACCATCGTCTTTACTTCCATCAGCAGCGTGCGCGCCCATCACCGCAAGGGCGCGGTGCGCTGGGATCTGGTGAAACGCTTGGCCCCCGGCATTGTGCTGGGCGCCATGGTCGCCAGCCTGGGGGCATTCGCCATTCTCAAAGGCACAGCCCTGGGTCTGGTGTTCGCAGCGTTCGTGTTCTTTTCGGGCACGCAAATGCTGTTGGACAAAAAGCCGCCCCCCTCCCGGCAGCTACCCGGCCCGGCCGGGCTGGTGGGCGCAGGCGGGGTGATCGGCTTTCTTTCAGGCCTGGTGGGCGCGGGCGGCGGTTTCGTGTCGGTGCCCTTCATGGCCTGGTGCAACGTGGCCATGCACAACGCCGTGGCCACCAGCGCGGCGCTGGGCTTTCCCATCGCGCTGGCCAACACGGCGGGCTACATCGCTGGTGGCCAGGCCGTCAGCGGCTTGCCGCCTTATGCCCTGGGCTACGTCTGGCTGCCCGCGCTGGCGGTGATTGCTACTTGCAGCGTAGTGATGGCCCCGCAAGGCGCGCGGGCCGCGCATGCCCTGCCCGTCAAGAAGCTCAAGCGCCTTTTCGGGCTGGTGCTGTACACCCTGGGCGCTTACATGCTTTGGCGCACACTGGCCTGAGAACCTGTTCAAAGCCTCTTCGCAGGCCGCACCCGCGCAAATATTCAGAGGCCCCCCCACGCGAGACGCTCTGTGCCGCAGCCGCCTTGGCGTAGGGGTTTCACATGCCCTTTTGCTGTGCCTTTGAACGTGCCACATGGGCTGGCGATGGAAAGCGCACCGGCCATTTTCTGGCCAAGTTACCCATAGACCACGCTGACTGTGGCTTTGGCTCGCAAAAGGTGATGAGCGGACACCTTACCCACGGCCGTTAGCAGGCGCAGGCAGCCCGAAAGCGCGAGCCAAAGCGGCGGCGGCGTGCTGGTGCGCGGTACGGGCTTCGGTAATCACGCGCCCGAAGGCGATGAAGCCATGAACGACCCCGCGGTAAAGCTCCAGATCCACCGCCACGCCGGCCGCACGCAGTTTGTCGGCATAAGCCAGCCCTTCATCCACCAGCGGGTCGCACTCGGCCAGCCCCACCCAGGCCGGGGCCACGCCTTCCACGTCGTCGTGCAGCAAGGGCGCAAAGCGCCAGTCGGTGCGGTCGATGGTGTCGATGTACTGGCCGAAAAACCAGGTAATGAGCGTTTCGTCCAGCACCGGGCCATGCCGGAAGCGCTGGTGTGAAGCCGTGTCCTGATGCGCCGTGGTGCCGGGGTAGATGAGCAGTTGCAACGCCAGCGGCAGCCCTGCATCACGGGCGTGAATGGCGCTGACAGCCGCCAGCGTGCCGCCAGCCGAGTCACCACCTACGGCCAGGCGCGCGCCGTCCAGGCCGAGGGTATGGCCCTCGCGCGCCAGCCAAGCCAGGGCATCCCAGGCATCATGCACAGCCGTGGGAAAACGGTGCGCCGGGGCCAACCGGTAATCCAGCGAAACTACCGCCACGCCGCTTTGCGCGGCCAGCACGCGGCACAGCGTATCGTGCGTTTGCAGGCTGCCCACCGTGAAGCCGCCGCCATGCAGATACAGCAGCACAGGCAGGCCCACGGCGCCAGGCTGCGCGGGCGTGGCCGCATACAGGCGGGCCGGCAGGGCATGACCATTACGGGCCGGGATATGCAGGTCATGCACGCGGGCCAGCGGCGGCTTAGACACATCCAGCACACCGGCGGTCTTTTCGTAGGCGGCCTTGGCCCCCTCCGGGCCCAGGGCATGCAAAGGCGGATGCGCGGCACGGGCCATGCGTTCCAGCAGGCCGCGCATGGCTGGCGTGAGTGCGTCCTGGCTGCTCATGGGCGTGGCTGAACGGATGAGGGCGCGCGGAAGACGGCAAGCGCGCCTTGACGCCAAGGCCGCCTGCCCATGACGCCACGAGGGACGCGCCGGCCAATAAATTCAAAAAATATAGCAAACATGCTTAGAACCATGTTCCTAAACAGCATTTTTTCTTAAAAATGAACCCTGGGCATACAGTGCGCAGCCAAAAAAATAGCCCGCCAAAGTCGGCGGGCCATTTTCACGCAGCGCGGGCCGTGGCGTCTGACCTCAGCCGGCTGGGCGCTTGTCTGGTTTACTTGGCTTCTTCGGCGCCATCCGCGGCGGCGTCGCCAGCATCGGCAGGCTCTTCGGCCGGCATCACCACCGTGACCAGCACCGGGTTGTCCTGGCCGTGCAGAACGGCTTCGACGCCCTTGGGCAGGGTGATGTCGTTGAGGTGCAGCGTGGCGCCCTTTTCCAGCTGGGACAGATCAACCTCAATGGCTTCGGGCAGATCGGCTGGCAGGCAGGACACTTCAAGCTCATTCAGCACGTGATTGACCAGCCCCTTGCCCAGCTTCACGGCAGGCGACTCTTCTTCGCCCTTGTAGTGCAGCGGCACCTTGGTGTGCAGTTTGGTCTTGGCGGAGACACGCTGGAAGTCGATGTGCAGGATCTGCTGGCGCACAGGGTGCAATTGCAGATCGCGCAGCAGCACTTTGCTGACTTTTCCGCCCAGCTCCATGTCGAGCACGGACGAGTGGAACGCCTCTTTCTTAACGGCTTGCCACAGTGCGTTGTGATCCAGCTCAATGAGCTGCGGCTCGGCACTGCCGCCATAAACAATGCCGGGCACCTTGCCGGCGTTACGCAGACGGCGGCTCGCACCCGTACCCTGCTTGCTGCGCTCGAAAGCGACGAATTTCATGTGAACTCCTGTTGGAGCCGACCGCGACCAGTCTGGCTCGGGTTGAAAAAGGCCCGCTCAGGCAATGCGCACAGAGGTCAGCGCAGGGGGCGCGGCGGGCCGGGGTGGCGTTTCAGGCGTCAGAACAGGTTGTCCTGCTCCTGAAACAAACTCATGACGGACTCGCCGCTTGAGATGCGCTGAATGGTTTGCGCGATCAGCGGCGCAACCGAAAGCTGGCGGATCTTGGCGCACTGTGTGGCCGCATTGGACAGAGGAATGGTGTTGGTCACCACCACTTCATCCAGCGCGGCGCCCTGCGAAATGCGTTCAATCGCCGGGCCCGAAAAAATCGGGTGGGTGCAATAGGCATAGACCTTTTTGGCGCCTCGTTCCTTGAGCACCTCAGCCGCTTTGACCAGGGTGCCTGCGGTATCGATCATGTCGTCCATGATGACGCAGTTGCGCCCTTCGATATCGCCAATCACATGCATGACTTCGCTCACATTGGCCTTGGGGCGCCGCTTGTCAATGATGGCGAGGTCACAACCCAGTTGCTTGGCCAGTGCGCGCGCGCGTACCACGCCGCCCACGTCGGGGCTGACGACCAGCAGGTCGTCGTAGTTCTTCTGGCGCAAATCGCCCAGCAACACTGGCGAGGCGTAGATGTTGTCCACCGGGATGTCGAAAAAGCCCTGGATCTGGTCGGCGTGCAGATCCATAGTGAGCACATTGCTCACACCCACGGTTTGCAGCAGGTTGGCCACCACTTTGGCCGAAATGGGCACGCGCGTGGAGCGCGGGCGGCGATCCTGACGGGCGTAGCCAAAATAGGGAATGACGGCGCTGATGCGTTCGGCCGATGCGCGTTTAAGCGCATCCACCATGATGAGCAGCTCCATCAGGTTTTCATTGGTCGGCGCACAAGTGGGCTGCACCACGAAAACATCGCGCCCGCGCACGTTTTGCTTGATCTCGACGGTGACTTCACCATCAGAGAAACGCCCCACATCAGCAACACCCAAACCAATGCCGAGCGTGCTGGCGATTTCTTGCGCCAGCGCCGGATTGGCATTGCCGGTAAAAACCAGAAAGTCGGGGGAATGGGTCGGCTGCATGCGCTTTCCGGCGAATCAACGAGGCTATTGTGAAACAACGCCTTGCCGGATGCGCTTGACTGCGTCACGCCCGGCGCACGGCAAGACGCTCGGTCAATTGCAACTTGCAAAAGAAAAAGGTTTGGCAGGGGAGGAAGGACTCGAACCCTCGCATGCCGGAATCAAAATCCGGTGCCTTAACCAACTTGGCGACTCCCCTACACAGGCAACTCAGCTTGACAGCCGAATCACCCAAATCGTCGCTAGGAAACCCAACCGCATAGCGGATGAATCTCCATATTGCCACATTCCCTCATTTGCCAGCCTTCACCAAGGCCACCAGACAAAGAACCCAACCACCCATCAGGCAGCAACGCAAAAATAGCGTTGCCGGAGCCAGTCATCCTTGCACTCAGCCCCCTGCTCCGCAGGAAATGGATGCCTTGAGCAATTTGCGGATCATACCGCTCGGCCACCGGTTGCAGGTCATTGCGGCCAAAGCCGTATGGGTCTGCAGCGAAAAACGAGATTGTAGCAGGTTTTGTGGCGCGTTGCAGCAAGGGGTCAGAAAAAATTTCACCAGTATTCAAACCACCGGGAGGTTTGAGCACCACGAAACGCGCCGGAGGCAATGTCAGCGGCTGCAGCGCCTCCCCGACACCTTCCGCCCAGGCATTGCGGCCAAAGAGGAAAAAAGGCACGTCCGCCCCCAGGCTCAACCCGATCCGCTGCAATGCTTGCGCGTCCAGCCCCAGCTTCCACAGTCGGTTGAGTGCCAGCAGCGTGGTGGCGGCATCGGATGAACCTCCGCCCATGCCGGCTTGCGCGGGAATGCGCTTGTCAATGGCGATATGCGCGCCTTCCGTGCAGCCTGTGGCCGCTTGCAGTGCGCGGGCGGCGCGCAGCACCAGATCGTCGGCCGGCAGCGGCACGGTCAAATCTTCGCGGCTGAGACGGGCGCCAGCCCGCTGCTCGAAATGCAGCGTGTCACACCAGTCAATCAGCATGAAGGCCGATTGCAGCAAGTGATAACCATCGGCGCGGCGGCCCGTCACATGCAGGAAGAGATTCAGCTTGGCAGGCGCCGGTACATCCAGGAGCGAACGCATAGGCAGCGTGTGTGGGTGTGGCGAAGGCGCGTCAGGGCTCGAACACCAGTCGCAGTTCCGCGGCGGGCAAGGGCTGCACGCGGCGCGCCGTCAGTCTGCCCTGGGCAACACGGCCGAGATCGGCCTGCCAGCCTGGCGCCTCGTGCGGCTGGCCGCGCAGCCAGCCCAACAGCGCCTCCAGCGGCAAGGCGGCGGCGCCCGTGGCCTGCGCCGACAGTTGCTCCAGCGATTCATAGAACTGCGTTTGTCCGCCCTGCTCCAGCCATGCCTGGCCGGGCTGCCAATGCATGACCGCCAGCGTGTTGCCCAGCGGCGATGTGAAGCTCAACGCACCCGCCCGGGCATCACCGTTGAGCGTGAAGCCTGCGGCGTAGGATTGCGGTGGCTCGGACGCCACTTGCAGCGCCAGACGGCCTTGCCAGAAGGTGCGCGTCGGCTGGGCTTCGGCCTGCGCAGGCGCTTTTGCCGATGGCAGCGGCGCACAGGCGGCCAAGGCAGTCAGCAGCGCCAGCGCCGCAAGCCGGCACGCGGCGGAAAGCCGCTTCAAGGCGCGCCCCCAAAGCGCTGCATGGTTTCCAGCAGCGTTTCGTTGTCGGGGTTGAGGCGCTGGCCCTTCTGCCAGACCGCGCGCGCCTCGTCCCGCTCGCCCAGCGCCCAGAGCACTTCGCCCAGATGGGCCGCAATCTCCGCGTCCGGACGGCGCTTGTAAGCCGCCTCCAGAATGCGCCGCGCTTCAGCCACTTGCCCCTGTCGGAAAACAACCCAGCCCAGGCTGTCTTGAATGTAGGCGTCATCTGGCGAGAGAGCCACCGCTTTGTCGATCAGGCGCCGCGCCTCTGCCAGACGCAGACGGCGGTTAGCCAGCGAATAGCCCAGCGCGTTGTAGGCGTGGGCCGAATCGGGGCGCAGACGGATCAGGCGGCGCAGCAGGCGCTCCATTTCCGCCAGGTTTTCGGCTTTTTCCGCTGCCATCGCGGCGTCGTAGATCAGGTCTTCATCGCCCGGGTTTCTGGCCAGCTCGGCCCGCAGCATGGAAAAAGCGGTGCGGGGCTGGCCATGGTCGCGCAGCAGCTGCGCTTCTGCCAGCAGTTTGAGGCGGGCGTCTTCCGGCTGGCTTTCCGGGATGGCCCGGATGAGCTGGCGGGCATCGTCCAGACGGCCTTGGCGCGCCAGCAGCGCCGCCCGGCGGGCCTGCACGGTCAGGGCGTCTTCTTCGGTGTCGATACGCGACAGCCATTGCTCAGCGGCGGCAAAGTCCCGCTGGCGTTCCGCCATTTGCGCCAGCACCAGGTAGGCCTGCGTGCGCGCCGTGCGGCGGTGGCCCTGGGCACCCTCGCCTTCTTCCGGCACCAGTGACAGGAATTTCTGCAAAGACACCTGCGCCTGCGCGTCCTCCTGTGCCTGCGCTTGTGCCAGGCCCAGCGCCAGCCAGCTTTCCGGGCTGTCCGGGTAGCGCTGGATCAGCGCGTTCAGCTGCGCCGCCGATTCTTGGGCGCGGTCAGCCTCTGCCAAAGCCTGCGCATAGCCAATGCCCACTTCAGGCTTGGCATAAGGGCTTTCCAGATAGGCGCGGATCAGCCCCTCGGCCTCTGGCACGCCAGCGCCAGCCATCAGTTGCAGCGCCAGCACGGCCGGCCATTCAGAGTAAGGGTCAGCGGCGCGCCCGGCTTCAGCGGCCGCCAGGGCGCCTGCCTTGTCGTCCGCCTGCAAGCGCATGCGTCCCACGGTGGTCCATGCCGCCCCTGTGGTGGCGGGGTCTTGCTGCGCATCGGCCAAGGCGCGCTCCACCACTTGCAGCGCCAGCCCCCGGTCGGCGGCGCGCGCATAAAGCGCAGGAATGGCGGTAATGAGCGAGGTGCGTTCCGCCAGCGGCACGGCAGCCAAGGTGGCGCGCAAGGGCGCCTCGGTATCCGCCACGCGGCCTAGCAGCATCAGCACTTGCAGCTCGTAACGGTTGGCCTCCACAGAGTCAGGATGGGCGCGGCGCCAGGCGCTGGCCGCGTCCAGCGCGACCGGGCCGTAGCGCGATTGCAGCGCCATGTCGGTGGCGCGCCTGTAGAGATCGGCATCCCCCGTGCGACGGGCGGCATCCAGCATGAACGCGGCGCCACGGCGCGGGTTGCCCTGCTCGAAGTTGAATTCGCCAAGCAGCAGCTCATACATCAGGCGTGCATTCAGCGCCGACTGCGGCGGCGGCGCCAGAGGGCGGCCAGCGCTGGCTGCGGACGAGGCAGACGCCGCTGGCGCGGACGGGGTTTGCGCACAGGCAGCCAAACCGCCGCCCAGCGTGGCCAGCATCAGCGCCGAAAGGGCGAGCATTCGCCCGGAAAACCGCATCATGAAGTGCATCAGACCATAATAATCGAATCCCTTTTTTCAGCCCCTGCCTCATGCCTGAATTGCCTGAAGTGGAAGTCACGCGGCGCAGCGTTGCCAGCCGCGTGCAAGGTGCGCGCATTCTGGCGGTGCGCCTGGGCAAGCCCTTGCGCTGGCCGCTGGACATGGCGCCCGGCGCACTGGCCGGGCAAACCGTGACAGACGTGGGCCGACGCGGCAAATACCTGCTGCTGCATCTGGCGCCCGGCGGCGTGCTGCTGGTGCACCTGGGCATGTCTGGCAGCCTGGGATTTTGGCGCGAGCCGCCGGCGCCGGGCCCGCATGACCATTTCGACCTGCTCACCACCGCAGGCGTGTTGCGCCTGCACGATCCGCGCCGCTTTGGCGCCGTGGTCTGGTCGCCCCATGCCGACATGGGCATGGCCGCCAAATTGCTGGGCAAGCTGGGCATGGAGCCTTTGTCGGCTGATTTCGACCCCGCCCGCTTTCACGCCGGCCTGCGCCGCCGCCAGGCGCCTGTCAAGCAGGTGCTGCTGGGCGGCGATCTGGTCGTGGGCGTGGGCAACATCTATGCGTCCGAGGCCTTGTTCATGGCCGGCATCCGGCCCACGGTGGCCGCCAGCCGGCTGTCGCGCCCGCGCGCAGACCGGCTGCACGCCGCCATTCGCGAGGTGCTGGCCCGTGCCGTGGCGCGTGGCGGCAGCACGCTGCGTGACTTTGTGGGTGTGGACGGCAACGCCGGGCACTTTCAGCTGGAATCGGCCGTGTACGGCCGCGCCGGCCAGCCTTGCCGCGCATGCGGCGCTCCCATCCGCCGTCTGATTCAGGGCCAGCGCGCCACTTATTACTGCCCGGTTTGCCAGAAGGCCTGAAAAATCACAAGAAAATAAGCCTTTTAGGCAGTAATAGAAAAGGTTTTTAGCTATCTTTTTTAAAGTAAATCATTGCATCCCATCCACGACCAGACAAGCGCCAAGCGCCGTATCCGCCGCTTCTGCCCCAGAAAAGAAGATACACGGCCCCTGTCTGTCCATCACAACGCCACGCAAACAGAGGGTGCCACCAAGTGATACCCGGTGTAATATCTTGAGACAATTTCAGGGAGAACCCGGTCTGTGGCCATTACCACCTTCAACCAGCAATTCGACCAGCACCACACATGGCGCAATGGCATGGCGCAGCGCCTGCGCGCCTTGGCCGACTGGCTGAAAGAGCAGGATCTGCTTGACGATGCCGCGAGCGAGCGCGTGCAGCAGCTGCTGGAACAGCTGCGCTCCGACAAGGTCATGGTGGCTTTCGTGGCCGAGTTCTCGCGCGGCAAGTCGGAGCTGATCAACGCCGTCTTCTTCGCCGGTTACGGGCGCCGCATCATGCCGGCCAGTGCGGGCCGCACCACCATGTGCCCCACCGAGCTGGGCTGGGACCCCGATGTGCCGCCCTGCCTGCGGCTGCTGCCCATTGAGACGCGGCTGGAGCCGCAATCGCTGATCGACTGGCGCATGGCGCCCGAGAAATGGACGCGCGTTGACCTGGACGTGAACAACGCCGACCAGTTGGCCAGCGTGATGGAGAAAGTGTCGGAAACACTGCGCGTTTCCGTGGACGAAGCCCGCGCCCTGGGCTTCTGGCACGACGAAAGGCCCGAAGACAACCCCCCCATCAACGCCTCCGGCGAAGTCGAGGTGCCGCGCTGGCGGCACGCGCTCATCAACATGGCGCACCCGCTGCTCAAACAAGGGTTGGTGGTGCTGGACACGCCGGGGCTGAACGCCATCGGCGCCGAACCGGAACTGACCGTCAGCCTCATCCCGCAGGCGCAGGCCGTGGTGTTCATCCTGGCGGCTGACACGGGCGTGACCAAGTCCGACCAGGCCATCTGGCGCGAACACCTGGCGCCCATGGCCACGGGCAGCGGCTCCCGCTTCGTGGTGCTCAACAAGATCGACACGCTGTGGGACGCACTCAGCACACCCGCGCAAATTGATTCGCAAATCGCCCGCCAGCGCGCCCTGACCGCCGAAACCCTGGCCCTGCAAAGCGATCAGGTCATCGCCATCTCGGCCCAGAAAGGGCTGCTGGCCAAGGTGCGCGGTGACGAGGCGCTGCTGGCCGAAAGCCGCCTGCCCCAGTTCGAGGACCTGCTGGGCAAGCAGGTGCTGAGCGGGCGCGAGGCCATGCTGGAGCAGACCCTGCGCATCGTGGTGGACAACGTGCACAGCGCATCGGCCCGGGTGCTGGGCGTGCGCCGCCGCGAGCTGGCTGAACAAAAGCAGGAGCTGCAAGGCCTGCGCGGCAAGAACCAGGCCGTGATCCGCCAGATGCGCCTGCGCATCGACATGGAAAAAAGCGAGTTCGACCGCAGCGGCGCCAGCCTGCAAGCCGTGCGTTCCGTGCACATGAAACTGCTGCGCGAAGTCATCAAACTGCTGGGCACGTCTTCCATCAAGAAAGAGCTGGCCGGGCTGAGCGTGGCGCTGCGCGAGCCCGGCATCAAGTTCGGCCTGAAAAAAGCCTACGGCCAGGCGTTTGACAACTTGCGCAACATCATCCGCCAGGTGCAGTCGCTGGAGACCGAAATCCAGTCCATGCTCAACGGCGCTTTCCGCCAGCTCAACACCGAATACGGCTTTTCACTGCAACCGCCCTCGGCGCCCGACATGACGCGCTTTGAAGAAGACCTGAGCGCGGTCGAACGCAGCCACCTGCAATATCTGGGCGTGGGCAACCTGTTCCAGCTGGCCCGCCCCGAGTTCACTGAAAAGCTCGTGCGGGCGCTGGCCGCGCGCGTGCGTTCCATCTTCGAAACCGCGCTGGGCGAGATCGAGCTGTGGAACAAAACCTCCTCCTCGCAGCTTGACGCCCAGTTGCGCGAGCGCCGCCGCGCCTACAACCGGCGCATGGAAGCCATCACACGCATTCAGGACGCCGCTGGCAGTCTGGATCAGCGCCTGCTCGAAATCGACGAGCAGGAAGCCCAGCTGGCCGACACCGCCGTGGCCCTGGAGCGCCAGGTGCGCGAACTGCTGGTCAGCGCCGTGATGCCCCAGCCTGCCCAGGCAGCAGCGCCCGCCCACTCGCCAGAAATGCTGGCCGTGCCCCTGCCCGCGTGAGTGGCGCCAGCGTCCGCTTTGCCA
Source organism: Comamonadaceae bacterium OH2545_COT-014 (assembly GCA_003859965.1). Lineage (GTDB taxonomy): Bacteria > Pseudomonadota > Gammaproteobacteria > Burkholderiales > Burkholderiaceae_C > Ottowia. The sequence goes on from RQYR01000001.1 coordinate 93,172, forward strand.
CGCGCCTGGTGCGCTGGCAACGCCAGCATGGGCGTCACGGCCTGCCGTGGCAGGGCACGCGCGACCCTTACCGCGTGTGGCTTTCCGAAATCATGCTGCAGCAAACGCAAGTGGCCACCGTGCGCGACTATTACCCGCGCTTTCTCGCCCGCTTTCCCGACGTGGCCGCACTGGCTGCGGCCCCGGCCGACGATGTGATGGCGCTATGGAGCGGCCTGGGCTATTACAGCCGCGCCCGCCACCTGCACCGCTGCGCCCAGGAAGTTGTGGCGCACTTTGGCGGCCAGTTTCCACGCCAGGCCGAAACGCTGCAAACCCTGCCCGGCATTGGCCGCTCCACGGCCGCCGCCATTGCCGCCTTCTGCTTTGGCGAACGCGCCGCCATTCTGGACGGCAACGTCAAGCGCGTACTCACCCGCCACCTGGGCGTGGCCGATGACCTGGCCGTGGCGGCCCATGAAAAAGCCCTGTGGCAGCGGGCCGATGCACTGCTGCCCACCAGCCCGGCCGACATGCCTGCCTATACCCAGGCTCTGATGGATCTGGGCGCCACCGTCTGCACCGCCCGCCAGCCGCGCTGCGGCGCCTGCCCCGTTGCCGCCGACTGCGTGGCCCGCCGCGAAGGCACGCCTGAGCGCTACCCCGTCAAAACCCGCAAGCTCAAGCGCGGCCAGCAAACCCTGTGGCTGCTGCATGCCCACCAGACCGGCCAGACCGCCGTGTGGCTGCACAAGCGGCCGGCGCGCGGCATCTGGGCCGGGCTGTACGCCCTGCCCGCCTTCGACACGCGCAGCGCGCTGCTGGCGGCGCTGCCCGCCGGCGTCTCCGTGACAGATCACGCGCCCTTCATCCATGTGCTGACCCACAAGGACTTGCACCTGCACCCCGTCAGCGCCCGCCTGCCCGGCCATGCTGCCCCGGCTACGCCCGGCGCCTGGCATGCGGACTGGGCTGCCCTGGGCCTGCCCGCGCCTGTCCGGCGGTTTCTGGAGTCAAACGCCTCCACGGCGCATGCAGGCGATGCCGCGCCCCTCCTGCCTTCACCTGCTTCCAACCAAGAGCCTTGAGGCGATGGGGCCATGCCCCATTTCCCATGCACGCACGCATGGGCGCGTGCACAGCCCAACACCAAAAATGGCCGCTCAGGCTTATTCAGACCACCTTGATTGCTACATTTTTATGAGCAAAATACCCATGGCAGGTTGCAAGCCGCGCTCAATGCAGTGCGTCGGCGCGCTTGGCCGACTCGGGCGCGGGCTGGGATGGCGGCAACTCACGCCAGGCCACATCCTGCACATGGCCCGCGCCGCTGCCGGTGGCCTGGTTTGCATCGGCGCGCGGGGTAGCGCTGCGCTTGGCGGCGCCAGGCCAGCGGCGGCGGGCGCTGTCGCGCCAATGCGCCCATTGCGCGGCCGGCGAAGCCCTGCGGCCCGTCAGCCAGGCGGCCAGCAGACTGACCAGCACGATCATCGTCAGGGCGAACAGCAAGCCGACCGTGAACAGCAGCGCCACCACGGCCAGCAGCATGCGAATCAGCCCGCCCGCCAGCCGGGCCAGCCAACCGGGTGCGGCCGCGCGCCCATAGCCGGCGGCATAAGAGGAAGTCAGTCGAGGGTCGTGCATGGCATTCATCCGCCAACGGAGTACGCGCCGGGCGGGAAAGTTCATTGATCTATCAGGAGAAGGCCAGGAGAAAGGCCACCAACAGGGTATGAACGCACGGCCATTGTGCCGCGAGGCCGCGCACTGCATGCCCCGCGCCGCTTCACCAGCGCAGAGCCGCCCGCACATCCCATGGGCTGGCCGCTTCTTGAGCCAGGTCAAACAAGCCAGCCGGCCAATGGCGAAGATGGGCCAAGGCGCAAGGCATGGGCAGCGCGGCGGGTTTGCATGGAGGCTTGCCCGGATGACTGGTCACTACTGCCCTAACCGCGCCCGTTTGCAAGGAAAACAAGGAGAACGCCACGATGAAAGCCTTTGCCACCCTTGCCGCTGGCCTGATCGCTGCCGCCGTGGCGCTGCCGGCCTCCGCCAGCCCCGAAGCCGCCATACACCGGGCCGGTTGCATGGCTTGCCACGCCAAGGGCCGGAAAATGATCGGCCCTTCCTTCCGTGACATCGCTGCTCGCTACAAAGGCCGGAAGGACAGCATGCGGCATCTGATGAACACTGTCCGCAGAGGCGGCGCCGGCGTTTATGGCCCCGTGCCCATGCCGCCCACAACGGCCGACAAGATCAGCGACGCTGACTTGCAAGCCGCCGTGGCGTTCATCCTGAACTCATGACCTGGCCGCCTGGGCCTTCTGCCAGCGCCTTCACACTGCCGGCACGGCCTGCGCGCATGGCATCATGGCTGCCGTGCGCTTTCGCACATTTTTGCACCCAACCGCGCCCACCCGAAAGGCCACCGCCATGTCCCTAACCGTTCAAATCGCCCGCACTGGCGGGCCTGAAGCCATGCAACTGCTTGACTTGCCCGTGGGCGAACCGGGGCCGGGGGAAGTGCGCGTGCGCCACCACGCCATCGGGCTGAACTTCATCGACGTGTACCACCGCACCGGGCTGTATCCCCTGCCGCTGCCGCATGCGCTGGGCATGGAAGGCGCGGGCGTGGTGGAAGCCGTGGGCGAAGGCGTCACGCACCTGCGGGCGGGCGACCGCGTGGCCTACGCCAGCAACCCGCCCGGCAGCTACAGCCAGGCGCGCGTGATGCCCGCGCTGGCCGTGTGCCGGCTGCCGGATGACATCGCCTTCGACACCGCCGCCGCCATGATGCTCAAGGGTTTGACCGCGCAGTACCTGCTGCGCCGCACGCTGCCGGTGCAAGGGCTGCAAGCGGGCGACTTCATCCTCTGGCATGCCGCCGCTGGCGGCGTGGGCCTGATTGCCTGCCAATGGGCCAAAGCGCTGGGCTACCAGCTCATCGCCACCGCCGGATCGGAAGAAAAATGCCAGCTAGCGCTTGCCAATGGGGCCACACACGCTATCAATTACAGAGCAGACGATTTTGCCGCGCGCGTGATGGAGATCACTGGCGGCCAGGGCGTGAAAGTGGTGTACGACTCGGTGGGCAAGGACACATGGGAACAGTCACTCGCCTGCCTGCGCCCCTTCGGGCTGATGGCCAGCTTTGGCAACGCCAGCGGCCCCGTGCCGCCATTCGCGCCCACCGCGCTCGCGCCCAAGTGCCTGTACGTCACGCGCGCCACGCTGTTCACGCACATCGCCACGCGCGAAAACTGCCAGCGCATGGCCGACGAGCTGTTCGACGTGGTGCGCAGCGGCCAGGTGAAGATCCGCATCGACCAGCGCTTTGCCCTGCAAGACGTGCAGGCCGCGCACCGGGCGCTGGAGGCGCGGCAGACCACCGGCTCCACCATCTTGCTGCCCTGAGACCCCGGCAATCCGGGCCACGGCCCGATGCCCTTCCCCCTATCGGCCTCCAGGCGATCCACCCCGCAGCATGGCGAACAAGCCCCCGCCGGGGGCTTGTTCGCCCGTTTCAGCGCGGCCGCGCCAGCTTGCGCACCTTGAAGGCCAGCAACACCAGCAGCACGCCCAGCACAAAGGCATACGTGGCAATCATCCAGGCCACCGCCAGCGCTCCTGCACCCGGCTGCGCTATCAGCAGCACACCGAACACCAGCGAGGCCACACCCCCCAGGGCCATCAGCCACTCCCCCTGAATCTCCTGGCGCAACCGGATGGCGGCCACAATCTGGAGCACGCCCGTCACCACTGCCCATGCGGCGATGTAGTACAGCAGCACCAATGTGGTGATGCCTGGCATCACGAAAGTCAGCACGCCCACGACCACGCTTACCACGCCCCACAGCAACAGCACCCACCAGTGGCGGTTGCTCTGGCGGCTGGCCAGCGCGCTCCAGATTCCCAGTACCCCGTCGGCCAGCACATAGATGCCGAACACCAGCACCATGGCGGCAATGGAAATGCCCGGCTGGAACCAGGTCAGCAACGCGAACGCGATAGCGGCCAGCCCGCGCAGCAACAAGACCCACCAGTTGCGGGCCAATGCAGCGGACAAATGGGTAGAAGCAAAAGACATGGCGGCCTCTCCGGCAATGACTGAGAAGCCACTACTTTAGTCACCCAGCGGCAGCCATGGCCACCACGTCCGGGGAAAGCGCGCCTGGCGGGCCGCTTAGCGCCCGCGCCGCACGCGGCGCAGCTCATCGGCGATGAGGCCGATGGCGCCCACGGTAATGGCCGCATCCGCCACGTTGAAGGCCGGGAAATGCCCCCGGTAGAACAGCGGGCTGAGAAAGGCCCAGTGAAAGTCCAGAAAGTCCACCACGTAGCCGTGGACGATGCGGTCAATCACGTTGCCAATGGCGCCGCCCAAAATCATGCTGAGGCTGAAGGCAAACAGCCGCTGCCCGGCATGGGCGCGCAGCAGCCAGACGATGAAGCCCGCCGCGCCCAGCGCCAGCGCAATGAAAAACCAGCGCTGCCAGCCGCTGCCGCCCGCCAGGAAGGAAAAGGCCGCGCCCGTGTTGTGCGCCCGCACGATGTTGAAAAAGCTCGTCACGACGGTGCTGTCGCCCAGCCGGTAATGGCCCACGATGAGCCATTTGGTGAACTGGTCCAGCACGACGACCAGCGCCGCCAGCGCCAGCCACAGGGCCATTGAGGAAGTGGATGTCTTGCGTGTTGCCATGATGAGGAAAGCGAGCGGGGTCTAGGGTTCGTGGTGCGCCCGGACGCATGGGCCGGGTTGAAAAACATCAAGGCGCGAGGGCTGGCCGCCATGCACTTGGCGCTGGTGCGGGCCAAGCGGCCAAGCGGCCAAGCGCAGGGGCATGAGGCCGCGCCGTTCAGGGGCTGGGCGGTTCACGGCCGCATCGTGTGAGATGGCGGCTGCACAACCGGGGAGCCACGCCATCTCTGGCACGGCTCCTTGAACGGCCGTCATGCGCTTCTTCATGCGGCCCGGCAGGCCCGGGCGTGTTCAGAAGCGGCAACCCCCACGGCCTCAGGCCACCGTGCGCGTTTCGCCTGCGCCGTACAGGTTGCTCACGCAGCGCCCGCACAGCGTGGGGTGTTCGGCGTGCTGGCCCACGTCGTCCTCGTAGTGCCAGCAGCGTTCGCACTTGGCGCCTTGCGACGGGCTGACGCTGACGTGCAGCGCCTCGCCTGCCTCCAGCGCCATCTCTGAAACGATGAAGACAAACGCCAGGTCGTTGCCCAGGCTGGCCAGCAGCGCATGGTCTTCCGGCCCGGCAGTCAAGCGCACGCTGGCCTGCAGCGAGGCGCCGATGGCGCCCTGCTCGCGCACGGCCTCGATTTCCTTGTTGACCACGTCGCGGATCTCGCGGATGCGCCGCCACTTGGCCAGCAGCCCGTCGTCGCCCGCGGGCAAGGTTTCGAAGCGTTCCAGAAAGATGGAGCTGCTCTGCCCCACGATCTGCCAGGCCTCTTCCGCCGTGAAGCTGAGAAAGGGCGCCATCCAGCGCAGCATGGCGTGGGTGATGGCGTGCAGCGCCGTCTGCGCGCTGCGGCGCGCCAGGCTGGCGGGGGCGGTGGTGTAGAGGCGGTCCTTGAGCACGTCCAGATAAAAGCCGCCCAGGTCTTCGGAGCAGAACAGTTGCAGCTTGGCGACCACGGGGTGGAATTCATACACCCTGTAATGCGCCAGCACCTCGGCCTGGAACTCGGCGGCGCGGGCCAGCGCCCAGCGGTCGATTTCCAGCATTTGCGCGTAGGGCACGGCGTCGCGCGCGGCATCAAAGTCGCTGGTGTTGGCCAGCAGAAAGCGCAGCGTGTTGCGGATACGGCGGTAGGCGTCGATGACGCGGGCCATGATCTTGTCGTCGCCCGCGATGTCGCCCGAGTAGTCGCTGGCGGCCACCCACAGGCGGATGATTTCGGCGCCCCATTTCTTGAAGGCGTCTTGCAGGTCGATGCCGTTGCCCAGTGACTTGCTCATCTTGCGGCCTTGGCTATCGACCGTGAAGCCGTGCGTGAGCAGGCCCTTGTACGGCGCGCGCCCGTGGATGGCGCACGACAGCAGCAGCGAGGAGTGGAACCAGCCGCGGTGCTGGTCATGGCCTTCCAGGTACAGGTCGGCCTCGGGGCCGCTGTCGTGGCGCAAGCCGGCGTGCGAGCCGCGCAGCACGTGCCAGAAGGTGGAGCCGGAGTCGAACCACACTTCCAGGATGTCGGCGCTCTTGGTGTAGTGCGGCGCATCGGCCGCTCCCAGCATTTCTTCGGGCGTGACGCGGCTCCAGGCCTCGATGCCGCCCTTTTCCACGATGTCGGCCGCCTGGTCGATGATGTCCATCGTGCGCGGGTGCAGCTCGCCCGTTTCCTTGTGCAGGAAGAACGGGATGGGCACGCCCCAGGCGCGCTGGCGGCTGATGACCCAGTCGGGCCGGTTGGCGATCATGTCGCGCAGGCGGGCGCGGCCGTTTTCGGGGTAGAAGCCTGTGTGCTCGATGGCCGCCAGCGCCATCTGGCGCAGGGTCTGGGGCGCCTTGTCCTTGGTGAAAACGCCCTCGCCCTCGTCCATGCGCACGAACCACTGCGCGGCGGCGCGGTAGATCACCGGCGTTTTGTGGCGCCAGCAGTGCGGGTAGCTGTGGGTGATGGTTTCGGTGGCCAGCAGGCGGCCATGCGCGCGCAGCGTGTCGATGATGGCGGGGCAGGCCTTCCAGATGTTCTGCCCGCCAAAGAGCGGCAGCGCCTCCTCGTACGCGCCGCCGGCCTGCACGGGGTTGAGAATGTCCGTGGTCTTCAGGCCATGCGCCACGCAGGAGTTGAAGTCGTCCACGCCATAAGCCGGGGCGGCATGCACGATACCGGTGCCGTCGGCATCGCTGGCGTAGTCGGCCAGGTACACGGGCGACAGGCACCGGTAGCCCTCGTGCACGTCGTACAGCGGCTGCTCGAACGCGATGCGGTCGAACTTCGCGCCCTTGGCGGTAGCGATCACCGTGCCTTCCAGGCCGTAGCGCTTCAGGCAGCTTTCCACCAGGCGCGCGCCCAGCACCAGCAGGCCGCGCGGGGTGTCCACCAGGGCGTATTCAATCTCCGGGCCCATGTTCAGCGCCTGGTTGGCGGGCAGGGTCCAGGCGGTGGTGGTCCAGATGACGACGAAGGCGTCCTTGCCCGCGGGCAGCGCGGGCAGGCCGAAGGCGGCGGCCAGCTTGGCCGGGTCGTGCGCCTTGAAGGCCACGTCCAGCGTCTGGCTTTTCTTGTCCTGGTACTCGATCTCGAACTCGGCCAGCGAAGAGGCGCAGTCAAAGCACCAGTACACGGGCTTCAGGCCACGGTACACAAAGCCGCGCTCAATCACGCGCTTGAAGGCGCGCAGCTGGCCGGCCTCGTTGCCGAAGTTCATGGTCTTGTACGGGTTGTCCCAGTCGCCCAGCACGCCCAGGCGCTTGAAGCCTTCCATCTGCTGCGCGATCTGGCCCGTGGCGTAGGCGCGGCTCTTGGCCTGCATGTCGTCGCGGCTGAGGTGGCGGCCAAACTGCTTTTCGATGGCGTTTTCAATCGGCAGGCCATGGCAGTCCCAGCCGGGCACGTATTGCGCGTCAAAGCCCTCCAGCTGGCGGGCCTTGTTGATCATGTCTTTCAGAATCTTGTTGACCGCGTGCCCCATGTGCAACTGGCCGTTGGCATAGGGCGGGCCGTCGTGCAGCACGAACTTGGGGCGGCCGCCGCTGGCGGCGCGCAGGCGCTGGTACAGGCCGGCCTGCTCCCAGTCCTCGATCCAGCCCGGCTCGCGCTTGGGCAGGTCGCCGCGCATGGGAAACGGGGTGTCGGGCAGGTTGAGCGTGCGCCGGTAGTCGGTTTTTTCGGTGCTCATGGCAAGTGGGTTTCTAATAAAAATTGCCGCCAACGCAGATGTACAGGGCGCAAGCAGCTATCAAATTTGAACTACTGAAAGCGTGTGCGAAGGCGGGGCTGCGGCGCCAGCCGCGAGAACGTGGGAGAGAGCGCGGGGCATGTGGCGGAGGCTCTGGCAAGGGGCGCCCGCCGCCCCTTCAAATTCGCGCCTGAAACCAGGCGCGCGCTGCCTCACGGTCGCGCGCAATGCCCTCGGCCAGGGCGGCCAGGCTGTGATAGCGCAATTCGTCGTGCAGTTTGTGCAGCAGATCCACGCAGATGATTTTACCGTAGGCCCCTTCCTCGCCCAGGTGCGCGGGCCAGTCCAGCACGTGCGTTTCCAGCAGCACGCGGCCGCCATTGATGTCCTGCGGGTCCAGCGAAGGGCGTACGCCCAGATTAGCCACGCCGGGCAGGGACCGGGCGTCCAGGCCATGCACTTGCACCACGAAGATGCCGCTGGCGGCGGGCTTCCAGGCATGGTGGCGGCTGGAAAAGCGCAGGTTCAGCGTGCGAAAGCCGCCGCCTTGGCCCGGCTGGCCCGGCCCGGCCCGGCGGCCCGCCGGCGCAAGCGCACGGCCCAGCTTGCGCCCATGCACCACATGGCCGCTGATGCTGTAGGGCCGCCCCAGCAAGGCCGCGGCGGCGGCCATGTCGCCCGAGGCCAGCGCGTCGCGCACGGCAGAAGACGACACACGCTCGCCATGCACTTCGTAGCTTTGCATGCGCGCCACGTCAAAGCCCTGCGCCTGGCCAGCGGCGTCCAGCATGGCGTAGTCGCCCGCACGGCGCGCGCCAAAGCGGAAATCATCGCCCACCAGCACATAGCGCGCGCCCAGGCCACGCACCAGCACTTCGTCAATGAATTGGCCGGGCGTCTGCGCCGCCAGCCGGGCGTTGAAGGGCAGCACTACCGTCTGGTCAATGCCGCAGCGCGCCAGTTCACTAAGCTTGTCGCGCAGCGTGGCAATGCGCGCCGGGGCCAGTTCCGGCTTGCCCAGCACGGCGGCGAAATAGTCGCGCGGGTGCGGCTCGAAGGTCAGCACGCAACTGGGCACGCCCCGATGCGCTGCCTCGTTTTTCAGCAACGCCAGCATGGCCTGGTGGCCCCGGTGCACGCCGTCGAAATTGCCAATGGTGAGCGCGCAGACAGGCGCGATGCGCGGATGCCGCAGACCACGAAAAATCTTCATGGGCCGCTACTGTGCCACGAGTGCCAAGGCCGGTGCCGCCACTGGCCGCCGCTCAGCGCACATCCGGCGCTTGGCACGCAACATGCGAGACAAAGACAGGCCAAAGGCAACCCAAGGCGGACGGAGGGCGCGGCTTGCAAGGCCGACCCGGCGCACCACCGCGCGGCCAAGTCGGCCATGAGACCGCCCGGCCTTGATAAAACCTTGCTTCATCCACAGCGCCTGCCGCTTGGATATAGTCCGCCCCCTGTCATGAAAAAGTCATTCATCCGCATCATGCCGTTGACCAAACACACTCCCCTGGCCCTGGCCGCCGTCTTGTTGCTGGGCGCTGCCAGCGTGCAGGCGCAGGAGACCTGCGCCCACCGTGGCGATCTGGACGCGCAGTTCTGCGATGCCAACCGTGACCTGGTGGCCGACACCCCCACCGACCCCAAGCGCCAGAAAGACCCCAGCACGCTGGTGTTCGCTTTCACGCCCGTGGAAGACCCGGCCATTTACGAAAAGCTGTTCCGCCCCTTCATGGGCCACCTGTCGCAATGCGTGGGCAAGAAAGTGGTGTTTTTCCCCGTGCAGTCGAACACGGCGCAGATCGAGGCCATGCGCTCGGGCCGCCTGCATGTGGCGGCGTTCTCGCCGGGGCCGGTGAACTTCGCCGTCAACCTCTCGGGCGCGGTGCCCTTCGCCATCCGCGGCAACGCGCAAGGGCCGGTGGGCATGTACCTGAAGATGATCGTGCGCAAGGACAGCCCCCACCAGAAGCTGCAAGACCTCAAGGGCAAGCGCGTGGCGCACACCTCGCCTTCGTCCAACTCGGGCAACCTGGCGCCGCGCGCGCTGTTCCCCAAGATTGGCCTGACGCCTGACACCGATTACAAGGTGGTCTATTCAGGCAAGCACGACCAGTCCATTCTGGGCGTAAAAACAGGCGACTACGACGCCGCCCCCGTGGCCAGCGACGTGCTGCAACACATGACCGACCGCGGCGTGGTCAAGGCGGACGACTTCCGCGTGCTCTACACCAGCGAAATGTTCCCCACCGACGCCTACGCCTACGCCCACAACCTCAAGCCCGAGCTGCAGGAAAAGATCAAGCAGTGCTTCTTCGACTACAAGGTGCCGCCCGAGATGGCCAAGGGCCTGGGTGGCGACCGCTTCCTGCCCATCACTTACCAGAAGGATTGGGAACTGGTGCGCACCGTGGCCAGCTCCGCTGGTGAGCTGTTCACGCGCGAAGCTTTCAACAAGGCTGCCAAGAAATAAGCCCGCAACCGGCCTGAAACCACCCCTTCAGGCCACGCCAGGCCGCGCGCCAGCCGCCCGCGCCCCGTCTGCGGGCCGCGATCCGTGAAGGCAGACGCACCGCCTGGCCCTTTTTGAAAGGCTGCAAGGCCCGCCTTCACGCAAGCGGGCCGCCTTGCGTCCGCCATGGCGGGCGTGCCCGGCCACTTCCGTCCACACCACCCGCCACATGCAAGCAACTTCTGCCCCCAGCGCCTTGCGCATCGAAGGTCTGGTCAAGGAATACCGGCCCGGCGCGCCGGTGCTCAAATCCATCAACCTGACGGTGCAAGGCACCGGCCTGACCAGCATCATCGGCCCTTCCGGCACGGGCAAGTCCACCCTGATCCGCTGCATCAACCGCCTGACCGAGCCCACTTCGGGCCGCATCCTGCTGCAATGCGACGGCGAAACCGTGGACGTGGCCCAGCTGCGCGGCGCGGCGCTTCGGCGCGCGCGCAGCCAAATCGGCATGGTGTTCCAGGAATACAACCTGATCGAGCGCCTGACGGTCATGGAAAACCTGCTCACCGGCCGCCTGGGCCACCTGTCGGCCTGGCGCGCCTGGCGGCGCAAGTTCGACCCGGCCGACATTGCCTACGCGCAGGAGCTGCTGGGCGTGGTGGGCCTGGGCGGTTTCGCCAGCCAGCGGGCCGACGCGCTCAGCGGCGGCCAGCGCCAGCGCGTGGGCATCGCGCGTGCGCTGATGCAGCGCCCCGCCGTGCTGCTGGCCGACGAGCCCACCTCCTCGCTCGACCCCAAGACCTCGGTTGAAATCATCCAGCTGCTGCGCGAACAAGGCGTGCAGCGCGGCATTCCGGTCATGGTCAACATCCACGACGTGGCGCTGGCGCGGCGCTATTCCGACCGCATCATCGGCATGAACGGCGGCCACATCGTCTTTGACGGCCCGCCCGCCGAACTGACCGACGCCCATCTGGACACCATCTACGGCGGCAGAGCATGGCTGAAATGACCCCTTCTTCCGCCCCCGCACCCGCCACGCCCGCCGGCCAGCCCGCGCGCAAGCCCTTTGGCTGGAGCCTGGGCCAGAAAGCCCTGCTGCTGGCCGCCGTGGCCTATGGCGTCTGGAGCCTGTCGGGCATGGGCGTGTCCAGCGAGCGCCTGGCCTCGGGCTGGGCGCAGGGCGCCAGGTTCCTCGGCAGCCTGTTCCCGCCCGAGCTGGGCAAGATGGACGAGCTGTGGCAAGGCATCAAGGAAACGCTGCAAATTGCCGTGCTGGCCACCGCGCTGGGGCTGGTGCTGAGCCTGCCAGTGGGCCTGATGTCGGCCGCCAACCTGACGCCCGCGCCGCTGCGCATGGCCGGGCGCACGCTGATCGCCGCCTGCCGCGCGCTGCACCCGGTCATCAGCGCCATCCTGTTCGTCAAGGCCGTGGGCTTTGGCCCGCTGGCCGGCATTCTGGCGCTGGTGGTGGCCACGGTGGGCTTCGTGGGCAAGCTGTTTGCCGACGCCATCGAGGAAATCTCGCCCAAGCCCATCGAGGCCATGCGCGCCACCGGCGCCTCGTTCGCCAACGTGGTGCTGTTTGGCGTGCTGCCGCAAGTCACCTCGCGCTTCGTGGGCTTTGCCACCTACCAGCTCGACTCCAACCTGCGCAACTCCACCATGGTGGGCATCGTGGGCGCGGGCGGCATTGGCGGCGCGCTGTTTTCGGCCTTCCTGCGCTACGAGTACAGCTTCGTCTGCACCATTTTGGCGACGGTGATCACCATCATCGTGGCGGGCGAGCTGCTGGTGAACGCCATGCGAAAGGCGCTCGATGTCTGACGCACGCACCCTTCCGACAATGCCCCCGGGCGCACCGCAATGGCAGCGCCACAGCCTCGGCCAGCGCCTGCTGCGCTACGGGCTGTGGATCGCTGTGGTGGCCGCCATCGTACAGGCTGCGCGCACGGTGGAAATCATTCCCGAGTTCCTGCTGGACGCGCCCGAGCAAATGGGCGACATGCTGGGCCGCATGTGGCCGGTGGACTGGGCCTACTTCGCCGAAGGCGTGCAGGCCGCGCTGCTGGAGACGCTGCACATGGCCACGCTGGGCACGCTGCTGTCGCTGGTGCTGGCGCTGCCGCTGGGCGTGATGGTGGCGCCCAACGTCACCCGCAGCCGGGCGCTGAACTTCGTCGCCCGCGTGCTGCTGGTGGCCAGCCGCTCGGTCAATTCGCTGGTATGGGCGCTGCTGTTCGTGGCCATCTTCGGCCCCGGCCCGCTGGCGGGCATGCTGGCGATTGCGCTGCGCTCGGTCGGTTTCGTGGGCAAGCTGGTGGGCGAGGCGCTGGAGCAGGCGCCGCGCGGCCCCATTGAGGCGCTGCAGGCGGCGGGGGCCACGCGCTTTTCACAGCTCTGGTACGGCTACTGGCCGCACCTCAAGCCCGCGTTCTGGTCGGTGGCGCTGCTGCGCTGGGACATCAACGTGCGCGAATCCGGCGTGCTGGGTCTGGTGGGCGCAGGCGGCATTGGCGTGGTGCTGAACACGGCCATCGACCTGTTCCACTGGGACCGCGTGGCGCTGGTGCTGGTTTCCATCTTCGTGGTGGTGGCCGTGGCGGAAGTGGTAGTGCTGCAAGTGCGCAAGCGCCTGCTGTAAGAACCTGTTCAAAACGCCGGCTCAAAGGGCGGCTCACACGGCCCCGGCGCTTTTCTGGCACCGGGGCTTTTTGCCTTTATCAAGGCCGCGAATAGCTATCAAAAAAGTAGCTTGAACACCTACAACGGCCAGCCCGAAAGCCGTTTTTTGCCATGACCCGCACGGTCGCCGTGTATGGCCGCTTGCCCACGGCCTGCACGCCCGCCGCCCCGCAGCGGGCCGCGCTCAGCCCAGAAAATCCTGCACCAGTTGCGCCACCCGCTGCGGCTGGTCGTGGTGCAGCATGTGGCCGGCGTCCGGCACTTCGGCCACGCGGCACTGGCGCACATGCGCCAGGCGCTGGTGGTATTCGTCCAGCGTGTACTGGCCTTTCCAGATGTCGGCCCACCACTGGGCGCTGGCCTGGCTGCGCGCTTCCACGGCCAGCACGGGGGCCGTGATGGCCGCGTAGGCGGCCATTACTTCATCGGCGCGGTAGAGCATGGGGTTGGGAATCTTGTGCGCGGCATCGCCCAGCACGCGCCACGCGCCGTCGGCATCGGGACGCGCCCAGTGCCGGGCCAGCCACTGCGCCTTGCCAGGGGGCAGGCGCGGGTTGTTCTTCATCAGGCGGCGCGCCACGTCGGCGGCGCTGGCGTGGGGCTTGAGTGCGATGTCGCCGCGCCGCAGTTGCTTGAGCGCATCCAGCCACTGCGCCATGCGCTGCGGCGCCTGCGCGGGCTGGGTGGCGGGCAGGCCAAAGCCCTCCAGGCTGACCAGCCGCCGCACGCGCGCCGGGCGCGCGCCCGCGTACTGCATGGCAATGTTGCCGCCCATGCTGTGGCCCACTAAATCGACGGGCTCGCCGCCCGGCGCGTAGTGATCCAGCAGCGCGTCCAGGTCGGCCAGATAGTCGGCGTAGGCGTAGTGGTCGCACGGCGCGGGCAGCGTGGTCAGGCCGAAGCCGCGCCAGTCGGGCGCGAGGATGCAGCGGCCGGCGGCGAAGGCGGCGTCGAACGCATCCACCACGAACTGGAACGAAGCGCCTACATCCATCCAGCCGTGCAGCAGCACCAGCAGAGGTTGGCCGGGCCGTGGTTCGCCCCAGCGGCGCACATGGACGTGGAGCTGGCGCAGCGCCACATATTCGGCGCGGCAGGGGCGCAGGGGTTCATAAGGGATGTCGTCTGTCATGGGGCGCGATTATTCCGCCGCGCTTGCCCATGCTGTGGCCGCCAGCATGGCTGTGGCATGCAGGCAAGCGCCTGGCCCGGCCCGGCATGGCGGCGCGCTGGGGTAAGGTCAGGGCTTTTTCAGCCAGCCGCTTTCCAACCATGAACCTGATTTCCCTGGGCGCCCCTGATTTGCGCGTTACCCCCATTTGCCTGGGCACCATGACTTTTGGCGAGCAAGTGGACGAAGCCGATGCGTTCGCCATCCTCGACCGCGCCGCTGAACGCGGCGTGAACTTCATCGACACGGCCGAGATGTACCCGGTGCCGCCCAGCGCCGGCACGGCGGGCGCAACCGAGGCCATCATCGGCCGCTGGCTCCAGGCGCGGCCCGGCATGCGCCAGAAGCTGGTGCTGGCGACCAAGGTGGCCGGCCCCTCACGCGCCATGCCCTGGCTGCGCGCGGGCGCGGGCATGACGGCGGCCGACATCGCCGCTTCGTGCGAAGGCTCGCTGCGCCGCCTGCAGACCGACGTAATCGACCTCTACCAGATTCACTGGCCCGAGCGCCATGTGCCCGCCTTCGGCACGCTGTACTACGACCCGGCCAAGGAAACCTCGCAAACGCCCATTCATGAGCAGCTGGAGGCGCTGGCGCGGCTGGTGCGGGCCGGCAAGGTGCGCCACATCGGCCTGTCGAACGAAACGCCTTACGGCGTGCATGAATTCGTGCGCCTGGCCGAGCAGCACGGCCTGCCCCGCATCGTCAGCACGCAAAACCCGTACTGCCTCATCAACCGCGTGCACGACAACGCGCTGGACGAAACCTGCCACCGCCTGGGTGTGGGCCTGCTGGCCTATTCGCCGCTAGGCTTTGGCCTGCTGACGGGCAAGTACGACGCCACCGGCTTTCACAGCCCCGATGCCCCGCGCGGCCGCATGAGCCTGTTCGAGCGCATGAAGGGCCAGCGCTGGGGCCGCCCGCAGGCGCTGGAGGCGGCGCGCCGCTACAACGCGCTGGCGCGCGACCACGGCCTCACGCCCACACAGCTGGCGCTGGCGTTTTGCTACCAGTCCTGGCGCGTGGCCAGCACCATCATCGGCGTAACCAGCCTGGCCCAACTGGACGAAGACCTGGACGCCTGGCAAACACCGCCCCTGTCCGCCGAGGTTCTGGACGCCGTGGACGCCATCCGCCTGACGCTGCGCGACCCGGCCTACTGATTCCGCACTATCCCCGCCCGGCCTGGGCGCGCCCGCTCACGCCCAGGCCCGGCACGGCCCTTCGACGATTTCCATGAAAAAGAAAAGCGCCCATACCAGCGAAACGCCAGCCACCGCGCTGCTGCGCCAACACGGCATCGCCTTCACCGAGCACCCCTACGACTACGTGGAACACGGCGGCGCCACCCACAGCGCCGCGGCGCTGGGGTTTGACCCGTTTTCGGTCGTCAAGACCTTGGTCATGCAAGACCAGGCGGGCAAGCCGCTGATCGTGCTGATGCACGGCAACCAGAAAGTCAGCACCAAGCAGCTGGCGCGCCAGATCGGCGCCAAGGCGGTTGAGCCTTGCGAGCCCGCCGTGGCCGAGCGCCACAGCGGCTACCAGGTTGGCGGCACCTCGCCTTTTGGCACGCGGCGCACGATGCCGGTGTACATCGAACAGACCATCCTCGCGCTGCCGCGCATTGCCATCAACGGCGGGCGGCGCGGCTACCTGATCGGCATCGCGCCGCAGGTCTGCGTGGACCTGCTGAAAGCGCAGCCGGTGCAGTGCGCCATTGCGCTATAGCTGCGAGAACCTGTCCAACATCCCTGTGCGGCGGCGGGCCATCAAGCGGATGGGGCGCGGTCTGCGGCGCAAGCAAAACTGGCCAATCGCACGGGCTATCGCGGACTTATCACGGGCTATTGGCCGCGTCATGTGTACCCAGTGGCGCCTTGCATTCCATCCCAGGCCGCATGTTGCCCACTCGCACCGAGATGTTGAACAGGTTCTAAAAAGCAATCGCGCCTTTCGCCAAACGGCCAAACCGGCCGCTTTTTGGGACGCGCTCTGACTGCGGATGCCCAGCGCGGTTCACCGCGCCCTAGCAGCCCAGCAGCCGGTAGCCCTACCGCTTCCGCGCCGCCAGACGTTAGAGTCTGGCCCCTGACACACCGCCTCAGTCCCCTTCCGCCCCCCGCACCGTTTGCTGTCCATGGATTCCTTCTGGCTTGCCGCCCCCGCCACTGCCCTTTTTTTCGCCTGCCTGGCACTGGTGCCCCTGGGCGCGCAGGTGCTGACGCGCGGCGTGGTGTTCATTGACCTGGCCGTGGCGCAGGTGGCCGCCTGCGGCGCTTTGGCCGTTGGTCTGTGGAATCCGCACCCGCCCGCCTGGCTGGCTGGCGGCAGCGCCGCCGCGGCGGCCCTGCTGGGGGCGGCCTGGGTGCGGGCGCTGGCCGCGCGCTGGCCTGCGCAGCGCGAAGCCTTGATTGGCCTGGTTTACGTGGCCGCAGCCAGCGCGGCCATCGTCATGGCCGCGCAGCATCCGCACGGGCGGGAACAACTCACCGCCCTGCTGGCGGCTGATGTACTGTGGGCGCCCTGGCCCGCCACGCTGCTGCTGGGCGGCCTGGCCGCCGCCGTGGCCGCGCTGGCCTGGGCCCGCCCTGGCTGGCTGGCCCGTGATGCGGTGTTCTACCCCCTGTTCGCGCTGGCGCTCAGCGCCGCCGTGCCCGTGCTGGGGCTGTATCTGGTGTTCGCCTTCCTGATCGCCCCGGCGCTGTGGACGCGGCGTGGCCTGGCCCTGCCCGCCGCCGTGACACTGGCCGCCCTGGCCGCGGTCGCGGGGCTGGCCGCTTCATGGGCGCTGGACTGGCCCAGCGGCGCCTGCATTGCCGTAGCGCTGACTGTGCTGGGCCTGTCGGCCGCGCTGCGCCGCCTGGCGGCGTAAACTGCCCGCATGAGCGACCTTTCCACGCCGGTATCCGCCGGGCCTGCTGCCACTTTGGCGCACGACAGTCTCATTGCCGCCGCGCGCGCGCGCTGCGCCGCGCAGGGCAGCCAGCTCACGCCATTGCGCGCCGAGGTGCTGGCCTTGCTGGCACAGCGGGACGGTGCAGCCAAGGCGTATGACCTGCTGACCGACATGCAGGCCAGCAAGCCCGGTGTCGCGCCCATGACGGTGTACCGCGCGCTCGACTTCTTGGTAGAGCAAGGTCTGGTGCACAAAGTGGCGGCCAACAGCACTTTCCTGCTGTGCCAGCATGGCGGCCCGCACGCGCACCGCGATCTTGTGATGCTGGTCTGCGAACGCTGCGGCCACACCACCGAATGCGATGACCCCAAGCTGGCCCGTTCGCTGGCGCGCTCGCTGGCCAGCTCTGGTTTTCACATGCACGAGGTGGAGGTCAAAGGCGTATGCGCCGCCTGCGCGCGTCCGGGGTGAAGGCGTTCAACGTCATTTCGCACAAAGCGCTGCCGCCAAACAACCTTCTTGCTGCGCGCATCTGAATCAGCTTTCACCGCCCTGTTTCCGTGGCGGCCTGGGTAGTGAGTGGCGCCGCTGCCCAAACTTGAAGAAAAGCCCAGCCCGCTCGGCCCTGTCTCAGAGCATGTGCAAAACGCTTGGCGCCATGGGCAAAAAGTTGGGGGCACGCAAGGCGCTTTCAAACACATGCTTCGCGCCGCCACCTCCTTCGCAATGGCGAAGCGATGCAAGAGAAAGCTCACCAACCGCCCACATCCGCTTTTTTTGCCAGCCGCGCAGAAAGTCTGAATCGGCTCTCTGGCGCGGAAGCCGCCAGCGCACACACCACCCACAGACCTGCCAGGAACACGGCAGACGCGCAGCATCTATGACAGCGAAGCGCTTCCCGCTGGCACGCACCTCGCATGCCTGATTTACTGCAAGGGGCCTTTAAGCCCTGCCGGCAAGGGCAGTGGCAGCACGGCGATGCCTTCATCCAGCAAGGCCGCCGTTTCCTCGGCGCTGGCCTGGCCACGAATGCCGCGTTCGGCCGTTTCACCGTAATGCATGCGGCGTGCCTCTTCGGCAAAACGCTCACCCACGTCCTCGGTTTCCGCCATGACGCGGCGCACAGCCTTCATCCAGGCAGCTTGCAGCGCCACGGCTGGCGCAGTGGGCGACTCGGCGCGGTCCGGCACAGCCATGGCATGGCCGGGCGCTTGCACTGATGCCCGTGGGGCTTGCGCCGGTACTTGGCCGGTGGAAGGCATGGCCCCGAGGTTCAGGCGCGGTGCGCTCGGCAGCTTGACGACATTGGCCTCGCTGCAAACAGGGCAGGTCAGCAAGCCACCGGCGCGCTGGGTCTGGAATTCGTCCTCGGAGGCGAACCAGCCTTCGAACACATGGCTTTGCGCGCATTGAAGGTCAAGCACTTTCATGGGGCCGATTGTGGCGCACGCTGCCACTGAAGTGGCCAAGCGCCATGCAAGTGGTTTTGCAGCCACATCGCTCCGACCAGCGTCTTGGCATCCGTCACCTGCCCCTGCCAGCACCAGTGCAGCAGCTCTTCAGGCGTCGCCGTAAAAACCTCCAGAAACTCACCCGGGTCCAGTGCCCGCGCGCCTGCGGTCAGGCCGCGCGCAAACCATAGTTCAATGCATTCGTCCGAGTACGCCGCCAGCGGGTGCAGCCGCCCCGCACAGGCCCATTCATCTGCGGTGTAGCCCGTTTCTTCGCGCAATTCGCGCTGGGCGCATTTCAGGGGCGCTTCTCCAGGGTCGATCTTGCCTGCTGGCAGCTCCACAATGCTGCGGCCCAGCGGATGTCGCCACTGGCGCTCCAGCACGACGCACACGCCAGCGGCACTGTCTTGTATCAGGGGCACGATGACAACGGCCCCCGGGTGTTGCACGTATTCGCGCGTGGCAGTTGCACCATCGGGCAGACGCACGGTATCGCGCCGTACCTTCAGAAAGTGACCTTGCAGCAGGGTTTCCGTGGCCACGGTTTGTTCGCGCAAGGCGTCGTCAGCTCCCGCAAGCATGGTGGGCATGGTGGGTTTCAGCGCCCGCGGCGCAGCAGATAGCGGTAAACAAAGCCCGGAAACGCCAGCGTGAGAAACAGCGCCGCCGTGATCGCATAGAACTCCCAGCCTTGCGCATGGGCCTGACCTGCGCCACGCTCCAGCGCCAGCGCCACGGCCCCGACAACGCCATACCAAAACACCAGCTCCAGCAGTCGCCAGCCCAGTCCTTTGCGCGCCATGCGCGTAGGCCACACGGCCAGCCAGCGCTGGTTGATGAAGGGCAAGTTGGCCGCCACGGCCGCCAGGCCAATCAGCAGCCAGACATTCAGGGTTTGCGACATGGTGCCAGTGGCAAAACGGGCTTTGCGGCGCCTCAGGTACGCAGCATCTGCACGATGGCGTCGCGGCAAATGGCCAGCAGCGTGCCCGGCATCAAGCCAAACACCAGCACCAGCAAACCGTTGATGGAAAGCGCCACGCGCACTTCCGCCGGCGCCTGGATGGCGGCAGGCGCCACAGGCTCGTCGAAGTACATGACTTTGACAACCCGCAGGTAATAGAAAGCGCCAATCAACGACATGACCACCGCATAGACGGCCAGCCCCACGTAGATGGCCTGCCCGGAGCTGACCAGCGCCTGCAACACGCCTAGCTTGGCCTGGAAGCCCACCAGCGGCGGAATGCCCGCCAGCGAAAAGAGGCAGATGGCCATGACGCCCGCGTACAACGGGCTGCGTTGGTTCAGACCCGCCAGATCGGCGATGTCCTCGCTCTCGAATCCCTGGCGCGCCAGCAGCAAGATGACACCGAAACTGGCCAGCGTCGTGAGCACGTAGGTCACCACGTAGAACATGGCCGAGCTGTAGGCATTGTCCGCCCCCGCAGCGTTTCCGCCCACCACGCCTACGAGCAGGCCGAGCAGGACGAAGCCCATTTGCGCAATGGTGGAGTAAGCCAGCATGCGCTTCAGATTGGTCTGGGCAATGGCTGCCAGGTTGCCCACCAGCAGCGAAGCAATCGCCAACAAGGCCAGCATTTGCTGCCAATCGAAAGCCAGTGGCAACAGCCCTTCGACCAGCAGACGCACGGCCATGGCAAAGGCAGCCAGTTTGGGCGCGGCGCCGATCATCAGCGTGATGGCCGTGGGCGCGCCCTGATACACATCGGGCAGCCACATGTGGAAAGGCACGACGCCAAACTTGAACGCCAACCCCGCCACGATGAACACCAGGCCGAACACCAGCACCTGCTTTTGCACCTGCCCCGACGCCACGGCCTGGAACACGCCGCCAATGTCCAGCGTGCCGGTGGCGCCGTACATCATCGACAGGCCGTAAAGCAGGAAACCCGAGGCCATGGCCCCCAGCACGAAATATTTCATGGCCGCTTCGGACGCAGGGGCATGGTCACGGCGCAACGCCACCAGCGCGTAGCTGGCCAGCGTCATCAACTCCAGGCCGAGGTAGATCAGCAGGAAGTTGTTGGCCGACATCATGACGAAGCCGCCCAGCAGCGAAAACAGGCCCAGCGTGAACAGTTCGCCGCCGCGCAGCATGCCGCGGTCGGCCGCGTACGGGCGGCTGTAGATGAACGTCACGATGGTGGCCACCGCAGCAAAGCACTTGAGCCAGTTGGACATGGGGTCACTGACCACCAGGCCGCCAAAGCCATAGATCGTCTTGCCGTCTTGCGCAAACAGGGCCGTCAGGCCCGCCACCACCGCCAGTGTCAGCAAGGACAGCAGGTAAGTCGGTGTACGCCGCTCCCCTTTGACCAGCAGATCCACCAGCAGGATCACGCAGGCCATGGCCAGAAGCAGGATTTCCGGATAAACAGCCAGCCAACTGAATCTGTCAATCATCTTCTCGCCCTCAATTCAGTTTGGTAGCCGCCACATGTTGCAGCAAATGGCTTACTGACGCATCCATCACATCGGTGAACGGTTTCGGATACAGCCCCATGGCCAGCACCGCCACGGCCAGCAGCGCGAGCATCAGGAACTCGCGCCCGTTGATATCGGCAAGCTGGCGCACGTCATCGTTCGTGACCGGGCCAAGATAGACACGCTTGAACATCCACAGCGTGTAAGCGGCGCCGAAGATCAGTGCGGTGGCCGCCCCCAGGCCAATCCAGAAATTGGCTTTGACCGCGCCCAGGATCACCATCCACTCCCCCACGAAGCCGGCGGTGCCCGGCAAGCCGCAGTTGGCCATGGCGAACAGCAGCGCGAAGGCAGTGAAACGCGGCATGGTGTTGACCACGCCGCCATAGCTGGCAATCTCTCGCGAATGCACGCGGTCATAAAGCACGCCGATGCTGAGGAACATGGCGCCCGAGACGAAGCCGTGCGCGATCATCTGCACCAGGCCGCCGGCCACGCCCAGCTCGTTGAAGATGAAAAAGCCCAGGGTGACGAAGCCCATGTGCGCCACGGACGAATAGGCCACGAGCTTTTTCATGTCCTGCTGCACCAGCGCCACCAGGCCCACGTAGATCACGGCCACCAGCGACAGCGCAATCATCAGCCAAGCCCACTCGCGCGAAGCGTCAGGAGCGATCGGCATGGAAAAGCGCAGGAAGCCGTAGGCCCCCAGCTTGAGCATGATGGCCGCCAGCACGGCCGAGCCGCCGGTGGGCGCTTCCACGTGCACGTCGGGCAGCCAGGTGTGCACCGGCCACATGGGCACCTTGACGGCGAAGGCGGCGAACATGGCAAAGAACAGCAGCGTTTGCGCCGACAGCGGCAGCGGCAATTGGTGCCAGGTCTGGATATCAAAGCTGCCGCCCGCGCGGGAATACAGGTACACAAAGGCCACCAGCGTCAACAACGAGCCGAGCAGCGTGTACAGGAAAAACTTGAATGCCGCGTAGATCCGGTTCGGCCCGCCCCAGATGCCGATGATCAGATACATCGGGATCAGCGTGGCCTCGAAAAACACGTAGAACAGCACGCCATCCAGCGCGGCAAACACGCCGATCATCAGACCGCTCAGAATCAGGAAGGCCGCCATGTACTGGTTGACCTTGCGCTGAATCACCTCCCACCCGGCAATCACGACAATCACCGTCATGAAAGCCGTGAGCAGCACGAACCAGAGCGAAATGCCATCCACCCCCAGGTGGTAATTGACATTGAACCGTTCGATCCAGGCCGTTTTTTCAACAAACTGCATGTCCGCCGTACCCAGCCTGAAACCGGTGTACAGGGGCAGCGTCACGAGAAAACCAATGACCGACCCCGCAAGCGAAATCCAGCGCACCAGTGGCGCGTGACGATCGCGCCCCAATGCCAGCACCACGATGCCAAAGACGATCGGCGTCCAGATGGCAAGGCTCAACCAACCCATTTTCAGCGGCTCCCCTTATTTGTTGAGCCAGACGAAGACCGTCATGAGCACAAAAATCCCCAGAATCATGACCAGTGCGTAGTGGTACAGATAGCCTGATTGCAGACGACGCACCATGCTGGCAAACCAGCCCACCAGCTTCCACGAGCCGTTGACCACCGCACCGTCGATCAGCGCCCGGTCACCGCCCTTCCACAAACCCACGCCCAGCAGACGCGCGCCACGGGCCAGCACTTTTTCGTTGAAAGCATCCATGCCGTACTTGTTGTCCAGCACCTGATAAATGCCAATGGACTGGAAAAAGCGCTTGAACGCTGCCGGCAGCGCCGGATTGACGAGATACATGTAGCCTGCGGCTAGCGCACCCGCCAGCACCAGCCAGAACGGCAGCGTGACGAAACCGTGCAGCGCCATGGGCAGCCAACCGTGAATGGTTTCCGCCAGCTTGGCCATGGCGCCGTGCTTCGCCCCATCGACAAAGATGGCATCGGCAAAGAAATCACCGAAGAGCAGCGGCATCAGCGTCATGGCGCCGATGAAGATCGACGGCACAGCCAGAAGCACCAGCGGCACCCACACCACCCAGGGTGACTCGTGCGGCTTGGCGCCATGGCCGCCGTGATGAGGGTCATCGTGATGGTGCGCATCGGGGTTTTGGTCGTAACGCTCCTTGCCCCAGAACACCAGGAAATACAGCCGGAAGGAATAGAAGGACGTAACGAACACGCCTGCCATCACAGCGAAATAAGCAAAACCGGCCGCTGGAAGCTGGCTCGCGTGCGCCGCCTCAATGATGGAATCCTTCGAATAGAAACCCGACAGGAAAGGCGTGCCCACCAGCGCCAATGTGCCGATCAGCGAAGTCCAGTGCGTCAGCGGCATGTACTTGCGCACACCGCCCATCCAGCGGATGTCCTGGTTGTGGTGCATGCCCATGATGACGGAACCGGCGGCCAGGAACAGCAGCGCCTTGAAGAAAGCATGCGTCATCAGGTGGAACACTGCGACAGAATAGGCCGACACGCCCAGCGCCACGGTCATGTAACCCAGCTGCGACAGGGTGGAATAAGCCACCACGCGCTTGATGTCATTCTGAATGATGCCCAGAAAGCCCATGAACAGTGCCGTGATGCTGCCAATCACCAGAATGAAGTTCAGCGCCGCGTCAGACAGCTCGAACAACGGCGAAAACCGCGCCACCATGAAAATGCCGGCCGTCACCATGGTGGCGGCGTGGATCAGCGCGGAAATGGGCGTGGGGCCTTCCATGGAATCGGGCAGCCACACATGCAACGGAAACTGTGCGCTCTTGCCCATGGCTCCGATGAACAGGCAGATGCAAATCACCGTGACCAGCATCCAGCCCGTGCCCGGCATCTGCAACGTGGCCAGCTCTCCAGTCTTGGCAAAAATCTCCGTGTAATTCAGCGTACCCACGTAGGCCGCGATCAGGCCAATGCCGAGAATGAAGCCGAAGTCACCCACCCGGTTGACCAGAAAAGCCTTCATGTTGGCAAAAATGGCCGTGGGCTTGTTGAACCAGAAACCAATCAGCAAATAGGAAACCAAGCCCACCGCCTCCCAGCCAAAGAACAACTGCAGCAGGTTGTTGCTCATCACGAGCATGAGCATGGAGAAGGTGAACAGCGAGATGTAGGCAAAAAAGCGGTTGTAGCCCGCGTCTTCTTCCATGTAGCCAATGGTGTAGAGATGCACCATCAACGACACGAAGGTGACCACGCACATCATCATGGCCGTGAGGCCATCGACCATGAAGCCCACTTCCATCTTCAGACCGCCTACAACCATCCACTCATAGATGGTCTGGTTGAAGCGTGCGCCATCCAGCGCCACGCTCTTGAGCGTAAGCGCCGACAGCACGAAGGCCAGCAGCACGCCCAGGATGGTGGCCGTATGCGAGGCGCGGCGCCCAATCACGTTCCCGCCAAAAGCCGTGCCCAGAATGCCGGCAATAACCGATCCGGCCAAAGGCGCCAGTGGCACGGCCAGCAGGGTGGATGCAGAAAGGGTTTGACTCATTGCGCTATCAACCCTTCAGCGAGTTGAGTTCGTCCACATTGATGCTGGAACGGTTACGGAACAACAGCACCAGAATAGCCAGACCGATGGCCGACTCCGCCGCCGCCACCGTGAGAATGAAAAACACGAAAACCTGCCCGTGCATGTCGCCCAGGTAATGCGAAAACGCCACGAAGTTCAGGTTAACGGCCAGCAGCATCAGCTCAATGGCCATCAGCAAAACAATCAGGTTCTTGCGGTTCAGGAAAATGCCAACCACCGAAAGCGCGAACAGAATTGCGCCCAGCGTGAGGTAATGCGCCAATGTGAGTGTCATGTCCGGGCTCCTTCTGCCGGTGCGGCTGCACCTGCCTCACTGGAAACAGCCGGCTGCGGCTTTTGCACCGGCGCCATGGCCACCACTTCAAGGCGATCCGCGGCACGTACACGCACCTGAATGGAAGGATCAATCTTCTTGGTGTCCTTGCGCGCACGCAGCGTCAGCGCAATGGCGGCGATCATGGCCACCAGCAAAATCACGGCAGCAATCTGGATCGGATAAAGGTACTGCGTATACAGCAGCATCCCCAAAGCCTTGGTGTTGGAAGCGGAAGCCGGATCCGCCACCGCGCCCACAGTCACGGGCGCTTCGCTTGCCCGGAAGCCGCCAATCAGAACCACTGCCATTTCCAGCGAAATCAGGGCACCAATTCCCAGCGCCAGCGGAAAGTGTTTCCAGAAACCCTGGCGCAAGCTGTCGATATTGATGTCCAGCATCATCACGACGAAAAGAAACAGCACCATCACCGCGCCCAGATACACCAGCACCAGCGTGATGGCCAGAAACTCAGCCTTCAGCAAAAGCCAGATACCTGATGCCTGGGAAAAAGCCAGCATCAGGTAAAGCACTGCAGAAACGGGGTTGCGTGCCGTGACCACCCGAAACGCTGCAAACAGCAGCACGAGTGCAAACAAATAGAAAAAACCGGTCTGAACGTCCATGAATCGTGTCTGTCGTTGGTGCCCGGGTTAGCGGTATTTGGCGTCTGCCGCCTTGGCCGCGGCAATTTCTTTTTCGTAACGATCGCCCACGGCCAGCAGCATTTCCTTGGTGAAGTAAAGGTCGCCACGTTTTTCGCCGTGGTACTCAAAAATCTGGGTTTCAACGATCGAATCAACCGGGCAGCTTTCTTCGCAGAAACCGCAGAAAATGCACTTGGTCAGGTCAATGTCGTAACGCGTGGTCCGGCGTGTACCATCGGCACGCTGGTCAGACTCGATGGTGATGGCCATCGCCGGGCAAACCGCTTCGCACAGCTTGCAGGCAATGCAGCGCTCTTCACCGTTCTCGTAACGGCGCAGCGCATGCAGGCCCCGAAAACGCGGCGACAACGGGGTTTTCTCCTCTGGGAACTGAACGGTTACCTTGCGGCGCAGCGCATAGCGGCCCGTCAGGGCCATGCCCTTGAACAGCTCCACGAGCATGAAGCTCTTGAAGAAATCACGTATCGAAAAAGGGGTGGCAACAGCTGAAGCCATGTTCGCTCTCATCCCGCTCAAGGCCAGAGATTCCAAGGGGTATGCATCCACACACCGACGACCAGCAACCAGATCAGTGTGACGGGAATAAAGATCTTCCACCCTAGGCGCATGATCTGGTCATAGCGGAAGCGTGGGAAGGTGGCGCGAATCCAGATGAACATGGACAGCACGACGAAGGTTTTCAGCCCCAGCCAGATCCAGCCCGGAATAACACCCAGCGCCTCGAACGGCGGCAGCCAGCCGCCCAGGAACATGATGACGGCCAGAATGGAAACCAGCCACATCGCGGCGTATTCAGCCAGGAAGAACACGGCAAAACCCATGCCCGAATACTCGACCATGTGACCGGCCACAATCTCGGCTTCGCCTTCCACCACGTCGAACGGATGACGGTTGGTTTCGGCCACGCCCGAGATCAGGTAAACCATGAAGATGGGCAGCAGGGGCAACCAGTTCCAGGACAGGAAGGTGCCCGCGAATGCGCCGCCGAACGCGACTCCCTTGGCCTGCCCCATCACGATGTCCGTGAGGTTCATGCTGCCGGAAACCATCAACACCACCAGGAAGCAGAAGCCCATGGCGATTTCGTAGCTGACCATTTGCGCCGAAGCGCGCAGCGCGCCGAGGAAAGCGTATTTGGAGTTGGACGCCCAGCCCGCGATGATGACGCCGTAGACCTCAATCGACGTGATGGCCATCACCAACAGCAGGCCAGCGTTGACGTTGGCCAGTGCCACATCCGGGCCGAACGGAATAACCGACCAGGCCGCCAAGGCGGGCATGATGGCCATCAACGGCCCCAGCAGGAAGAGGCCTTTGGCCGCCGCCGTCGGCTGAATGATTTCCTTGGTCAGCAGCTTCACGGCGTCGGCAATGGGTTGCAGCATGCCCCAGGGGCCCACGCGGTTCGGGCCGTGGCGCACCTGCATCCAGCCCAGCAGCTTGCGCTCCCACAACGTGGTGTAGGCCACCGCCCCCATCAGCGGCAGCAAGATGGCGACGATCTTGAGCAGGCTCCAGACCACGGGCCAGCCGATGCCGGTCCACCATTCGCCCGCGAACAGACCCAGGCCGCCGTTGTACAACGCGTCAATCATGCGGCAACTCCTTGCAGGGCAGGCTGCTGGCGCGCATCGGCCGTTTGCTGCAAGGACGGTGCCCGGCGCACGATGCCATCCAACTCATAAATGCCCCAGTAGCGGGGCACGATGGCCGCTTTATCCGCCATTGCCGCGGATGCCGACGTGGCGTTGCTCAGGTAAGCCGCAGGCAGCATATCGCTGCCTTGCGCGGCCCCCAGCGCTTGCGCCAATACTTCTTGAGAAGAATTGAAAGCAGGCAACGGCAAGGCCAGCATATCTGCCAACACGCGCAGCACCTTCCAGGCCGGACGGGTTTCACCCAACGGGCGCACCACCGCATGGAAGCTCTGCACACGTCCCTCGGCATTCACAAAGGTTCCCGACGTTTCCGTGAAGGGCGCGATCGGCAGCAGCACATCGCTGAAAGCCATGTTCGCCTTGAACGGACTCAGTGTGACCACCATGTCGCACTGGCCCAAGGCCGCCGCCGCGCTGGCGCCATGGGGCGCATCCATTTCCGGCTCCGAATGGAGCAGCAGCGCCGCCTTGAGATGGCCCGCCAGCATCTGGGCGGCATTCAACCCTCCAGAACCAGGCATGGCGCGCACCCATTGCGCGCCCACGGTATTGGCGGCTTCGGTCAGGTAGCCCACGCAGGCACCGGTCTGCTCAGCCATCCATTGACAAAGGGCCAACAGGCCCGAGGCTTGCGAATGGTGAGCCGCTGCATTGCCTAGCAAGATGGCCTGCATGCCACCAGCCAGCAGGTTGCGGGCAATGTCCTTGGCGGCTTCGTCGGCGACGGCAGGCACCGGGGGCTCCACCCCTTTTTCAGCGGCCACGGCACTGGCCACGCCAGCTAGCAGAGGCACCCACTGTGCCGGCTCGGCCGTAAGCGCCTGCCGCAGGGACATGGCCCAAGCATCGGCGTCGGCCAGCAGTGCGGGCGATGTAATGGCGGAAACAGCCGCGCCATGGCGGACCGACTGCCGGATACGCTGGGCGAACAGCGGGTGATCCTTGCGCAAATTGGAGCCAACGATCAAGGCGCCTTGCAAGGCCGACAGCGATGCAATCGACGTTCCCAGCCAGCGCACGCCTTCAGGCTGATCAAACTCGGTATGCCGCAACCGGTAGTCAATGTTTTCGCTGCCCAGCCCACGCATCAATGCCCCAGCAAGATACAGTTCTTCCAGCGTGCTGTGCGGACTGACCAGGGCACCCACACTGCCCGCGCCATGCTCGGCCTTGATCTGGCTCAGGCCGTTGGCCACGTATTCCAGCGCGGTCTGCCAATCAACTTCTTTCCACTCGCCCCCCTGCTTCAGCATGGGGCGCGTCAAACGCTCGGGGCCATTGAGCGCCTCGTACGAAAAACGATCCCGGTCGGCAATCCAGCATTCGTTGACCGCTTCGTTTTCAAACGGAACCACGCGCATCACGCGATGGTTTTTCACTTGCACGATGAGGTTGGCGCCCGTCGAATCGTGTGGGCTGATACTCTTGCGGCGCGAAAGCTCCCACGTACGGGCGCTGTAACGAAACGGCTTGCTGGTAAGCGCGCCCACCGGGCAGATATCGATCATGTTGCCCGACAGCTCCGAATCCACCGTGCGGCCAACAAAGGTTTCGATCTCGGAATGCTCTCCGCGGTTGGCCATGCCCAGCTCCATCGCGCCGGCAATTTCCTGCCCGAAGCGCACGCAGCGCGTGCAGTGGATGCAGCGGCTCATTTCTTCCATGGAAATGAGCGGACCGACATCCTTGTGGAACACGACGCGCTTTTCTTCCTCGTAGCGCGAGGCGCCCACGCCATAACCAACGGCCAAGTCCTGCAGCTGGCATTCGCCGCCTTGGTCACAGATTGGGCAATCCAGCGGGTGGTTGATGAGCAAGAACTCCATCACCGACTGCTGGGCCTTGATGGCTTTTTCGCTCTTTGTGCGCACGACCATGCCTTGCGTCACGGGCGTGGCGCAGGCGGGCATGGGCTTGGGCGCTTTTTCAACGTCCACCAGGCACATGCGGCAGTTGGCCGCGATGGACAGCTTTTTGTGATAGCAAAAATGTGGAATATAGGTGCCCGCCTTATCAGCCGCATGCATCACCATGCTGCCTTCGGCCACCTCCACCTTCTTGCCGTCGATCTCGATTTCAACCATGACTGTCAAGCCGCATCAGACGTACGCCGGAACCATGCAGGTCTTGTGCGCAACGTGGTGTTCAAACTCGGGGCGGAAATGCTTGAGCATGGCCCGCACTGGCATGGCCGCGGCATCGCCAAGCGCGCAGATGGTGCGGCCCATGATGTTGCCCGCTACGGAATCCAGCAGGTCCATGTCGCTTTGACGGCCTTCGCCACGCTCAATGCGATCCACCACGCGCCACAGCCAGCCCGTACCTTCACGACAAGGCGTGCATTGGCCGCAGGATTCATGCATGTAGAAATACGACAGACGCTGCAGCGACTTCACCATGCAGCGCGAATCGTCCATGACAATCACCGCCCCCGACCCCAGCATGGAGCCGGCCTTGGAGATGCTGTCGTAATCCATGGTGCAATCCATCATGATGGCCGCAGGCAGCACGGGGGCCGACGAACCGCCTGGAATCACCGCCTTCAGCTGCCGCCCGGCGCGCACGCCGCCCGCCAGTTCCAGCAAGGTGGCAAAGGGCGTGCCCATGGGCACTTCATAGTTGCCGGGGCGTTCCACGTCACCACTCACCGAAAAGATCTTGGTGCCCCCGTTATTGGGCTTGCCACACTCCAGGTAGGCTTGGCCGCCATGGCGAATGATCCAGGGCACGGCGGCGAAAGTCTCGGTGTTGTTGATGGTGGTGGGCTTGCCATACAGGCCAAAACTAGCCGGAAATGGCGGTTTGAAGCGCGGCTGCCCTTTTTTGCCTTCCAGCGATTCCAGCAAGGCCGTTTCTTCACCGCAGATGTAGGCGCCAAAACCGTGGTGCGCATACAGCTCGAAGCTGAAGCCCGTTCCCAAAATGTTCTTGCCCAGCAAGCCTGCGGCGCGTGCTTCTTCCAGCGCGGCCTCGAAGCGTTCGTAAACCTGGAAAATTTCGCCGTGGATATAGTTGTAGCCCACGCTCGTGCCCATGGCATAGGCAGCGATGGCCATGCCCTCGATCACGATATGCGGGTTGTACATGAGGATGTCGCGGTCCTTGCAAGTCCCCGGTTCACCCTCATCCGAATTGCAGACCAGGTGCTTCTGCCCCGGGAACTGGCGTGGCATGAAGCTCCACTTCAGCCCTGTGGGAAAACCGGCACCGCCACGCCCGCGCAGCGCCGAGTCCTTGACGGTGGCGATCACCTGATCCTGCGTCATGCCCGGGCCACCATCCACGCCAAGAATCTTGCGCAAGGCTTGGTAGCCGCCACGCGCCTCGTAATCCTTCAAGCGCCAGTTCTCGCCATTCAGCCCGGCATAAATCTGCGGATTGATATGGCGGCCATGAAAGCATGTTTCCTGGCCTGTGGACTGAAAACGCGACAAAAGCTGCGTCACCTGAGCGGTCATGCCTGCCCTCCTTCGGCGGCGCGCAGACCATCCACCAGCTGATCGAGCTTGTCGTCTTCCATGAAACTGCACATGGCACGGTCGTTGACCAGCATCACCGGCGCATCGGCGCATGCCCCCAGGCATTCACACTGCTGCAACGTGAACAAACCGTCAGCCGTCGTTTCACCAGCGGCGATGCCCAATTTGCGCTCCAGGTAAGCCAACGCTTTGCCGCCATTGCGCAACACACAAGGCAGGTTGGTGCAGACACTGAGCTTGTACTTGCCCACTGGCTGCTGGTTGTACATGTTGTAGAAGGTGGTTACCTCATGCACCGCCATGGCGGGCATGCCCAGGTAATCAGCCACCGCCTGCTCGCTTGCGGGGCTGACCCAGCCTTGCTCTTGCTGCACGATGGACAGACAGGCCATCACAGCCGACTGCTGCTGCCCTTCGGGGTACTTGGCCACCTCGCGCGCAAAACGCGCCAGCGTCGCCTCGGACAGCGGCGCAGTCAGAATGGGTGCGGTGTCGGCGCTCATCGATCAATCTCCCCAAACACGATGTCCAGCGTGCCGATGATGGCCACGGCATCGGCCAGCATGTGGCCGCGCGCCAGCTCGTCCAGCGTGGACAGATGCACGAAGCCCGGCGCCCGGATCTTGAGCCGGTAGGGCTTGTTGGCGCCGTCGCTGACCAGGTAGATGCCGAACTCGCCCTTGGGATGCTCCACCGCCGCGTAGGCCTCGCCCTCGGGCACATGCATGCCTTCAGTGAAGAGCTTGAAGTGGTGGATCAGCTCCTCCATGTTGGCCTTCATCGCCTCGCGCGAGGGCGGCGCCACCTTGTGGTTGTCGGTGATGACGGGGCCGGGGTTGGCGCGCAGCCAGTCCACGCATTGCTTGATGATGCGGTTGGACTCGCGCATCTCGCGCACGCGCACCAGGTAGCGGTCGTAGCTGTCGCCCGTCTTGCCGACGGGGATGTCGAAGTCCACCCGGTCGTACACGTCGTAGGGCTGCTTCTTGCGCAGGTCCCAGGCGATGCCGGAGCCGCGCAGCATGGGGCCGGTCATGCCCAGGTTGAGGGCGCGCTCGGGGCTGACGACGCCAATGCCCACGGTGCGCTGCTTCCAGATGCGATTGTCGGTGAGCAGGGTCTCGTACTCGTCCACGCACTTGGGAAAGCGCTGCGTGAAGTCGTCGATGAAGTCCAGCAGCGAGCCCTGGCGGTTGCGGTTCATCGCCTCCAGCGCCTTGGCGTTGCGGATTTTGCTGGCCCTGTACTGCGGCATGGTGTCCGGCAGGTCGCGATAGACCCCGCCCGGGCGGAAGTAGGCCGCGTGCATGCGTGCGCCCGAGACCGCCTCGTACATGTCGAACAGATCCTCGCGCTCGCGGAAGGTGTAGATCAGGATGGTGGAGGAGCCGCAGTCGTTGCCGTGCGAGCCCAGCCACATCAGGTGGTTGAGCAGGCGCGTGATCTCACTGAACATCACGCGGATGTACTGCGCGCGCAGCGGCACCTCGATGCCCAGGAGCTTCTCGATGGCCAGGCAGTAGGCGTGCTCGTTGCACATCATGGACACGTAGTCCAGACGGTCCATGTAAGGCAGCGACTGAATGAAGGTCTTGTGCTCGGCCAGCTTCTCGGTGGCGCGGTGCAGCAGGCCGATGTGCGGGTCGGCGCGCTCGACCACCTCGCCGTCGAGCTCCAGCACGAGGCGCAGCACACCGTGCGCGGCCGGGTGCTGCGGCCCGAAGTTCAGCGTGTAGTTCTTGATCTCGGCCATTTCAGTGCAGGCCCCCGTATTTGTCCTCGCGGATCACGCGCGGCGTGATCTCGCGCGGCTCGATCGACACCGGCTCGTAGACCACGCGCTGGCGCTCGGCGTCGTAGCGCATCTCGACGTGGCCCGAAAGCGGGAAATCCTTGCGGAACGGGTGCCCGACGAAGCCGTAGTCGGTCAGGATGCGACGCAAATCACCGTGCCCCTCGAACACGATGCCGTAAAGATCAAAGGCCTCGCGCTCGAACCAGTTGGCTGAACTCCAGACATCCACCAGAGAATCAACCACAGGAAACTCGTCGTCAGCACAAAAAACGCGCACACGCACACGCTGATTCAGGCTGACCGAAAGCAAATGCACCACCACACAGTAACGCGCCCCCTCCCAGAAACCATCACCGTAGGCAGACATATCCATGCCGCACAGGTCAATCAGCTGCTCGAAGCGGCATGCCGGAGCATCACGCAGCATTTGCATGGCCTCCCGGTACACCTGCGGCGCCAGCGTCACCATGACCTCGCCAAGCGCCACATCCACACGCAAGGCGCGCTCCCCCAACGTTTGCAGCAAGGTATTTTTCAGCGCCTCCGGATGAATCAAGCAATCCGCCATGTCACACCCTCGCAATGGTGTTGGTCCGACGCACTTTCTGCTGCAGCTGGATGATGCCGTAGATCAACGCCTCGGCTGTCGGCGGACAGCCAGGCACATAAACATCCACCGGAACAATACGGTCGCACCCACGCACCACCGAATAGCTGTAGTGGTAATAGCCACCCCCATTGGCGCATGAACCCATGCTAAGCACCCAACGAGGCTCAGCCATTTGGTCGTACACCTTGCGCAGCGCAGGCGCCATCTTGTTGCACAAAGTACCCGCCACGATCATGAGATCAGACTGGCGAGGGCTGGCTCGGAACACCTCGGCACCAAAACGGGCAATGTCATAGCGCGCCGTGGCGGCATGCATCATCTCCACCGCACAACAAGCCAGACCAAACGTCACCGGCCACAAGGAACCAGTCTTGGCCCAATTCATCACCGCATCAAAGCTCGTGGTGACGACGCCTTTTTCCAACACGCCTTCAATCATGCCGCCATCCTTGACAAACCGCCCAAACGCGCATCACTCCCAATCCAGCGCACCCTTTTTCCACTCGTACACAAAGCCAACCACCAAAATCGTGAGAAAAATCACGACGGCAACAAAGCCTTGCAAACCCACATCCTTGAGCACGACAGCCCAAGGGAAAAGGAAGGCAATCTCAAGATCAAAAAGAATGAAAAGAATGGCGACGAGGTAATAGCGCACATCAAATTTCATGCGCGCATCTTCAAAAGCCTCAAAGCCGCATTCGTAGGGAGAGTTTTTGGCCGGATCAGGACGATTGGGCCCGAGAAAAGCCCCCATCCCCAGACACAAAGCGCCGATGCCCAGGCCAACCAGAATGAAGAGCAGGACAGGAAAATACTGAGCCAGATTCATCGGGCATTCATCGTCAGGAAACCGGATCCATCCGCAAACCCGGTCTTTTTATATGGTGCCGTCGGCGAGACTCGAACTCGCACAGCTTTCGCCACTACCCCCTCAAGATAGCGTGTCTACCAATTTCACCACGACGGCTGTTTTTCTGATTCGCCAGAAACAAGCCCGATAGCAAACTGCCAGCCTGCCATCAACCCTTCCGGGAACACCGCGCATTCTAACCCGAAAACCTTGCCGCTTTGG
This sequence comes from Comamonadaceae bacterium OH2545_COT-014, assembly GCA_003859965.1. Taxonomy (GTDB): domain Bacteria; phylum Pseudomonadota; class Gammaproteobacteria; order Burkholderiales; family Burkholderiaceae_C; genus Ottowia. Next base: position 127,260 of record RQYR01000001.1, read on the forward strand.
CGCGGCAAGGGATTTTTATCCGCCGGATGCAGACGCCGCCCCAGAGGCAGGAACGACGGCAGGAGCGCTCGCCGCCGTGGCCGCGGGTGTGGCTACGCCCGCACCCCCAGGAATGGTGGCTGCGGCTTCTGCCGGCGCTTGCGGCTCTGCCACGGAAGTGGCCGCGGCCGGGGCATCCAGCACGCTACCGCTGGGGGCGGCACTGCGCACGCTGAAACCGAAATAGGCCAGTGCCAGCGTACTGACCAGAAAGACTGTGGCCAGCACGGCCGTGCTGCGCGACAGAAAGTTGGCACTGCCGCTGGCGCCAAACAGGCTGCCCGAGCTGCCACTGCCAAAAGCCGCCCCCATGTCGGCCCCCTTGCCGTGCTGCACGAGGATCAGGCCAACCATGGCCATGGCCGACAGAATCTGCACGACCAGTACGAGGTTCATCACGAAGTTCATTGGTTTGCTCCAGAATTCATAGCTTTTACCGCTGATCAGTGGCTGGCTGCGGCAATGATGTTGAGAAAATCCGGCGCCTTGAGCGCCGCCCCGCCGATCAGGCCGCCGTCGATGTCGGGCTGGGCCAGCAGCGCGGCGGCGTTGGCCGCGTTCATGCTGCCGCCGTAGAGGATGCGCACGCGCCCGGCGTGGGCCGTGGCGGCCTTGAGCTGCGTGCGCAGCACGGCGTGCACGGCCTGGGCCTGCTCGGGCGTGGCGGTCTGGCCGGTGCCGATGGCCCAGACGGGCTCGTAGGCCACGACGATTTCGCTGATGCAGTGGCCGTTGAGGTGGATCACCGCCGAGAGCTGGCGCTTGACGATGAACTCGGTCATGCCCTGCTCGCGCTCGCGCAGCGTCTCGCCCACGCAGACGATGGGCGTGATGCCGGCGGCCAGCGCGCGCTGGGTCTTGACGGCCACCTGCACGTCGCTCTCGCCCTGGTACTGGCGGCGCTCGCTGTGGCCGACGATGGCGTAGCGCACGCCGAACTCGCGCAGCATGGCGGCCGAGACGTCGCCGGTGAAGGCGCCGCCGTCGTGCTGCGAAACGTCCTGCGCGCCCAGCGCGATGGCCTGCTGGCCGGCCAGCAGCGCCTGCACCTGGGCCAGGTAGGCGGCGGGCGGGCACACGGCCACGTCCACGGCGGCATCGCCTGCCGCCTGGGCGAGGCCTTGGCGCAGCGCCTGCACCAGCGCCTCGTTGGCGGCCAGGCTGCCGTTCATCTTCCAGTTGCCGGCAATCAGTTTTTTCTTGCTCATGTCAATGCTCCCAGGTCAGCACGATCTTGCCGATGTGCTGGTTGGATTCCATCAGCGCGTGGGCGCGGGCGGCGCCGCTGGGCAGGCCGTCGGCTGCGTGCAGGGCATCAAAGCAGGCATGCAGCACGGGCTTGACGGCGCCGCTTTCCAGCCAGGGCCAGACCCTGGCGCGCAGCGCCTGGGCGATGGCGGCCTTGAAGGCCACTGGGCGCGGGCGCAGCGTGCTGCCAGTGATGGTCAGGCGCCGCGTCAGCACCTTGGCGGCGTTGAAGCTGCTTTTCACCCCGCCTTGCACGGCGATGATGAGCAGGCGCCCGTCCTCGACCAGGCATTCGACCTCGCGCTGCACGTAGTCGCCCGCCACCATGTCAAGGATGACGTCCACACCGCGGCCGCCGGTCAGGCGGCGGGCTTCTTCGGCGAAGTCGGTCGTTTTGTAATTGATGGCGTGGTCGGCGCCCAGGTCGCGCGCGGCGGCGCATTTGGCCTCGGAGCCGGCGGTGACGATGACCGTGGCCCCTGCCGCCTTGGCCAGCTGGATGGCGGCCACGCCAATGCCGCTGGTGCCGCCCTGCACGAGCAGGGTTTCGCCCGGCCGCAAGCGGCCCAAGTCGAACACGTTGCTCCAGACGGTGAAGAAAGTCTCGGGCAGCGCGGCGGCCTGCGCGTCACTCAAGCCGCGCGGCACGGGCAGGCACTGCGCCACGGGGGCGGTGCAGTACTGCGCATAGCCGCCACCGGCCAGCAGCGCGCAGACGCGATCGCCCACGGCCAGGCCGGCCTGGGCCAGCGCGGCGGCGTCACCAGCTTCGATGACGCCAGCCACTTCCAGCCCCGGCAGGTCGGAGGCGCCGGGCGGCGGCGGGTACAGGCCGCGGCGCTGCACCACGTCGGGCCGGTTCACGCCGCAGGCGCTCACGCGAATCAGCGCCTCGCCCGGGCCGGACTGGGGCCGCGGGCGCTCGGCGGGCGCCAGCACTTCGGGGCCGCCGGGGGCGCGTATCTCGATGCACTTCATGGTTTGCGGCAACAGATGGGGCTTGTGCCAGGCGCGGGGGCTGAGCGGGGGCCGCGTCAGCGCGGGCCGCCGGCGCCCCGTAGTGGCCTGGCGGGGCGCGCTCAGGCCTGCGGCGCCTCGCCGCCGTGGCTGTCTTCGGCGGCGGGGCGGTCTTCACGCTCGGCGCGCTCGGCACGTTCAGCACCGCGCTCGGTGCGCTCGCCACGCTCGGCGCGTTCGCCGCGCGGGCGGCGCTCGCCACGGGGTTCGCGCGGCTCGCGCGACTCACGGGGTTCGCGCGCCGGGCGCTCGTCGCCGTTGCCGCCAAAGCCATTGCCTTCGCCGCCTTCGCGCGCGGGGCGCTCCAGCAGAGCCTTCATGGACAGCTTGATGCGGCCCTTCTCGTCGGTCTCCAGCACCTTGACCTTGACCACCTGGCCTTCCTGCAGGTAGTCGCTCACTTTTTCCACGCGCTCGTGCGCGATCTGGCTGATGTGCAGCAGGCCGTCCTTGCCGGGCAGGATGTTGACCAGCGCGCCAAAGTCCAGCAGCTTGGTCACCGGGCCTTCGTAGACTTGGCCGACCTCGGCCTCGGCGGTGATTTCCTCGATGCGGCGGCGGGCCTCGTCGGCGCGCGCGCTGTCGGTGCTGGCGATGGTGATGGTGCCATCCTCGGCGATGTCGATGGTGCAGCCCGTTTCCTCGGTCAGCTGGCGGATGGTGGCGCCGCCCTTGCCGATCACGTCGCGGATTTTCTCCGGGTTGATCTTCATGGTGTAGAGCTTGGGCGCGTAGCTGCTGATCTCGGCCTTGGCCTCGCCCATGGCCTCCTGCATCTTGCCCAGGATGTGCATGCGCGCTTCCTTGGCCTGGGCCAGGGCGACCTGCATGATTTCCTTGGTGATGCCCTGGATCTTGATGTCCATTTGCAGCGCGGTGATGCCGCTGGTGGTGCCGGCGACCTTGAAGTCCATGTCGCCCAGGTGGTCCTCATCGCCCAGGATGTCGGTCAGCACGGCGAAGCGGTTGCCCTCTTTGATCAGGCCCATGGCGATGCCGGCCACGTGCGCCTTCATGGGCACGCCCGCGTCCATCAGGCTCAGGCACCCGCCGCAGACCGAGGCCATGGACGAGGAGCCGTTGGATTCGGTGATCTCGCTGACCACGCGAATGGTGTAGGGGAACTCGTCCTTGGCCGGCAGCAGCGGCACCAGGGCGCGCTTGGCCAGGCGGCCGTGGCCAATCTCGCGGCGCTTGGTGCTGCCCATGCGGCCGGCCTCGCCGGTGGCAAAGGGCGGCATGTTGTAGTGAAACAGGAAGCGGTCCTCGAACTCGCCGGCCAGCGCGTCGATGCGCTGCGCGTCGCGCTCGGTGCCCAGCGTGGTCACCACCAGCGCCTGCGTCTCGCCGCGCGTGAACAGGGCCGAGCCGTGGGTGCGCGGCAGCACGCTGCTGCGGATTTCAATGGGGCGCACGGTGCGCGTGTCGCGCCCGTCGATGCGCGGCTCGCCCGCCAGGATCTGGCCGCGCACGATGCTTGCCTCCAGCTCAAAGAGCTGGTTGTCCAGCTTCACCTCGTCATACGCCGCTTCTTCGGCGGCCAGCGCGGCCTTGATGGCGGCGTAGGCCTCGCGCACAGCCTGGGTGCGGGCCTGCTTGCTGCGGATTTGGTAGGCGGCGCGCAGTTTTTCTTCGGCCAGGCCTTGCACCTTGGCGATGAAGGCCTCGTCCTTGGCCTCGGGCGTCCAAGTGCCGTCCTCGGCCCACAGCGGCTTACCCGCCTCGCGCACCAGCTCGTGGATGGCCTCGATGGCGATCTTGCCCTGCTCGTGGCCGAAGACCACAGCGCCCAGCATCACGTCTTCGCTGAGCTGGGCGGCCTCGGACTCGACCATCAGCACGGCGGCCTCGGTGCCCGCCACCACCAGATCGAGCTGGCTGTTCTTGCGTGCCGTGGGGCCGGGGTTGAGCACATACTCGCCATTGATGTAGCCCACGCGCGCCGCGCCAATGGGGCCGTTGAACGGAATGCCGCTGATGGACAGCGCCGCGCTCACGCCGATCATGGCGGCGATGTCGGCGTCCACCTCGGGGTTGAGCGACAGCGTGTGGATGACCACGTGCACTTCATTGAAAAACCCTTCCGGAAACAGCGGGCGGATGGGCCGGTCGATCAGGCGGGAAGTCAGCGTCTCCAGCTCGCTGGGCTTGGCCTCGCGCTTGAAGAAGCTGCCGGGAATCTTGCCGGCGGCATACGTCTTCTCGATGTAGTCCACCGTCAGCGGGAAGAAGTCCTGCCCCGGCTTGGCCTGCTTGCTGGCGGCCACCGTGGCCAGCACCACCGTGCCGTCGATGCTCACCAGCACGGCGCCGGTGGCCTGACGGGCGATCTCGCCCGTTTCCATGACGACGGTCTTGTCGCCCCACTGGAAGGACTTGGTGACTTTGTTGAAGAGACTCATGGTTTGCTCCTTTTTTGATAGCTACCCTGGCAGCACAGTCAAGCGCCAGAGGTGATTTAGGTTCAGAGCTCGATGCCATTCCGGAACGGCGCTACCCCAGGGCGGGAACCAGCGTTTTTCCGGAATGACACAGCGTTTGGCTCCGAACGCCCCGCCCGCGCGCCCGCACGAAAACACGCACGGGAAACGGCTGACGGGAAAGCATGCAAAGGCCTTTTTACGAGGCTTTTGCAAGGCGTTTGCGAGGTTTGAAAAATGCAAAAACGCCTGAGCCGTTGGCGGGCGTCAGGCGTTTTCATGGGCACGGCAATTACTTGCGCAGGCCCAGCTTGGCGATCAGGGCCAGATAGCGGTCGGCGTCCTTATTCTTCAAGTAGTCCAGCAGCTTGCGGCGGCGGCTCACCATGCGCAGCAGACCGCGGCGGCCGTGGTGGTCCTTGGCGTGCTGCTTGAAGTGGGGCATCAGCTCGTTGATGCGGGCGGTCAGCAGCGCCACCTGCACCTCGGGGCTGCCCGTATCGCCAGCGGCGCGGGCGTTGTCCTTGACCACTTCGGCCTTTTTGTCTTTGGAGATCATGTTGTGAAGTCCTTGCGTTCCAAATGGTTTGACTTGCGTGGCGCGCCGGAACTGCACGCCACGTGCAAAAAGCGCGATTGCCCAATCGATCAATCACGCCACATGTGCCTTGCGAAATGCAAAACCGGTCGATTATAGCCCCGCCCCGCCAGCGGTACGCCACCCATACACCGGCTTGACGGGGCGCGGGGGCGGCGGATGTAATGCCACGTCCATTCAAGCGCCTTTTCCTTCTTTTCGCATCGAGGTTCGCCATGCCACGCCTTGCCCTGTTCGCCAGCGCCATGACCCTGTGCACCGCCTTGCTGGCCGCGCCCGCCACCGTGCATGCCCAGCCGCATCAGGTTCAGGCCGCGCCTGAAGCGGGGGCCGGGGCTGCGTCATCCGGCCAGGCCCGGCGCGGGGGCAAAAAGGGGCAGGTCCGCCAAGGCAAGAAACGGTCCACGCGCCAGCGCATCGCGCTGGAAGGCAGCGCCGAATCCGCCGCCGAGCGCGACCGCCGCCTGCGCCGCGAGTGTCGGGGCCGCCCGAATGCAGGCGCCTGCCTGGGCTACGCCTACTGACGGCCAGGGCGTGCCGCTGGCCACCCGCCCATGGATGGCTTGCCGCCCTGTCCCATAGGCGAACCTTGCGCCAGCCCGCCACAGGCAGGCTCCGCCGGCCACGGGCAGAGCCGCCCCTACCCTAGAATGCGCGCCGCATCCTCCAGGGTGCCTGTTCATGATCCCGGCGCAAGCCGGCCGCCAAAGCGCGCAGCAGACCCAAAAAGCCAAAGGGCGGATCGGGTAGCTGGCCTCGCCGCAGCCGCCCGGGGCCGCGCGCCTTGGCAGCCCAAACCGAAAAAGCGTGCGGAGATACCGTGCACAGGCGCCGGAAGCCTTTTACCCCCGTCAACACAAGGAAACCCCGCATGTCGCTCAAGCTCGTGCCCCCCGGCGCCAAGGCGCCCGATGCCTTCAACGTCGTCATTGAAATCCCGATGAACGGCGACCCCATCAAGTACGAAGTGGACAAGGAAACCGGCGCCGTGTTCGTGGACCGCTTCATGAGCGCCGCCATGCACTACCCCGCCAACTACGGCTACGTGCCGCAAACCCTGGCTGGCGACGGCGACCCGGTGGACGTGCTGGTCGTCACCCCCGTGCCGCTGCCGCCCGGCGTGGTGGTCACCTGCCGCGCCGTCGGCATTCTGAAAATGCAGGACGAAGCCGGTGACGACGCCAAGGTGCTGGCCGTGCCCGTGTCCAAGGCTCTGCCGCTGTACGACGCCTGGCAGTCGCCCGACGACGTGCCGCCCAGCCTGACCAAAGCCATCGTCCACTTCTTCGAGCACTACAAAGACCTGGAGCCGGGCAAGTGGGTCAAAGTGCTGGGCTGGGAAGGCCAGGACGCCGCCCGCAAGGAAATCACCGACGGCATCGCCGCCGCCAAGGCGCAAGGCTGACCGCCCGCCCCGAACCTGCGCCCAGGCCAGGAATTGAAGCCAAAAAGGCGTTTCAGGCCGTAAATACGGCCCAAGCAGCTATATAAAATATAGCAAATCACACCACGGCGTGCCCGGCATAATGTGCCGGTGCACGCCTTTTTCACTTCTACCTCCCCTGCTGCGCCCCGGCTTCTGGCCGGGGTTTCGGTTTCATGAGCCTGCCTGACGCCGCCGTCGCCACCGTCGCCGCCAACACGGCCCTGCCCACGCCGCTGGCCCAGGCCATCGTGGCCGATGCCGTGCAGCGCATCGAACACACCGGCCCGCTGGATGACGCGGCCGAACTGCGCGAAGCCTTTGCCGCCCGCCCCACCCGCGCCGCGCAGTTCCTGCACCGCGCCTGGCTGCTGGGGCAGCGGCTGGGCCTGCCGCCGCTGCTGGCCCAGGGGCGCACCGCGCTGCACTGGGCCACGCTGGCGCTGGCGCTGGCCGTGGCGCTTTCGGCACTGGGCACGGCGCGCGCCGTGCTGGCCGATGACCGCAGCATCAACGCCGTGGCCGCCTTCACCGCCCTGCTGGGCCTGCACCTGCTGGCGCTGGCCCTGTGGCTGGGCAGCCTGCCGTGGGCGCTGCGCGCCCGCCCCGGCCATGCGGCAAGCCACCCAGGCGGCCCCTGGCTGGGCCGCCTGGCGCTGCCGCTGGCAGCCTGGCTGGCCGCGCGCTGGCCCGGCACACCCGTGGCCCTGCCGGCCAAGCCGCACGCCGCCCCGCTGCTGCACGCCAGCGCCGCCGTGTTGCAGCGCCAGCGCTTGTGGCCGTGGCTGCTGGGCGCCATCAGCCACGGCGTGTGGGCGCTGGCCTTCGTGCTGGTGCTGGGCGCGCTGGCCTTTGGCTTTGCCTTTCAGGCCTATCGCCTGTCGTGGGAAACCACCATTCTCGGCAGCGAATTTTTCGTGCGCTTCGTCCAGCTCACGGGCTGGCTGCCCGCCCAACTGGGCTTTGCCGTGCCGGATGCCGCCACCGTGCGCCAGGCGGCATCGGGCACGTTGGGCGCGCCCGGCACGGCCATGATGAGCGCTGGCGCGGGCGGGCAGCGCGCCTGGGCCTTCTGGCTGCTGGGCTGCGTAGCGGTTTATGGCTTACTGCCGCGCGCCGTGCTGGCCGCGCTGTGCCTGTGGCGCTGGCGCGCCGGCCTGGCCCGGCTGGCCGAGGCTGACGCCGTGGTGGACACCGCCAGCCCCTACGTGCGCCGCATCTTCACCCGGCTGGATGCCCTGGCGCCCGCCCAGGTGGTGGATGCCGAGCAGCGCCCGCCCGCCGCCGCGCTGCCGCCGCCCGCCCCCGCCGGCCAGCCGGGCACGCTGGCGCTTATCGGCTTCGAGCGCCCGCCCGAACTGCCCTGGCCGCCCGAAGGCTGGCCCGCCACCCTTCGCGCCCAGCCCTTGCTGAACCTGGCGGGCAGCAGCGCCGAACGGCAGGCCGCGCTGGCCCAACTGGCCGCCACGCGCCCCTGGCGCCTGCTGGTGGCCTGCGCCCCCCACGCCAGCCCTGACCGGGGCACCGCCCGCTTCTTGCGCGAAGCCGCCCGCCATGCCACCCATGCCGCGCTCTGGTTGCCCGAAGCCCCCATGCCCGCCGCCGATCCCGCTGATCCCGCCGCACCCGCCAGCGCCGATGCCCGTGGCCCCGCCCGCTGGCGCGACTGGTTGCAGGCCGAAGACCTAGCCCCCCGCATCAGCGTGCTGCACGGCCCCCAGGCCGCCGCCTGGGCCGGTGAGGACGCGCCCCTGGCCGCGCCAGCCCCTGCCACGCACAACGCCTGAACGCGCGCCCCTGTCATGAACGCCTCCCCCCACGCCACCGACACCGCCGCCGGCCCCATCCGCATTGCCGTCGTCGGCCACACCAACGCGGGCAAAACCTCGCTGCTGCGCACGCTCACGCGGCAGGTGGACTTTGGCGAAGTCTCCGACCGCCCCGGCACCACGCGCCACGCCGAGCGCGTGGACCTGCGCCTGAACGGCGTGCCCGCCGTGCGTTTTTTCGACACCCCCGGCCTTGAAGACGCCGTGGCCCTGCTCGACTACCTGAACGCCTTGCCGCCCGAAACGCTGCCCCCCCACGCCAGCCGCCCCGACCGCGTGCGCGCCTTCCTGCGCGGCCCGGAAGCGCGCGGCGCCTTCGAACAAGAAGCCAAGGTGCTGCGCACCCTGCTGGAGCAGGCCGATGCCGCCATGCTCGTCATCGACACGCGCGAACCCGTGCTGCCCAAGTACCGCGCCGAAATCGACATCCTCACCTGGTGCGCCAAGCCCGTCATGCCCGTGCTCAACTTCGTGCGCGCGCCCGGCAGCCGGCGCGGCGAATGGCACCGCGCGCTGCTGGAGAGCAACCTGCACGCCCAGGCCGAATTCGACGCCGTGGCCCCCTTCACCGGCGCCGAAAGCACCCTCTACCGCGACCTGGCCACCTTGCTGCGCGAGCGCCGCGCGCAGCTCGATGACATCGTCCGCCACCTGGCCCTGCAAGCGGCCGACCGCCAGCAGGCCGCGCTGCGCGCCGTGGCCAGCACCCTGATCGACGTGGCCGCCATGCGCCGCCAGATCAGCGCACAGGACTACCAGGCCGAGCTGCGCCGCAGCGAATTCGTGCGCGCCTTCCAGCACGATGTGGCCGCCCACGCCAGGCAGGCCGTGGACGCGCTGCTGCACATCCACGCCTTCCGCCCTGGCGACGCCGAAGCCGCCCGCCTGCCCCAGTTGCACGAACGCTGGGAAGACGACCTGTTCAACCCCGCCCTGCTCAAAGCCGCCGGCAAGCGCCTGGGCCTGGGCGCCGCCGTGGGCGCCGGCATTGGCGCCGTGGCCGATGTGGCCTTGGCCGGCCTCTCGCTCGGCGCCGCCGCCACCCTGGGCGGCGCCATCGGCAGCGCCGTCAGCGGCGGCTGGCGGCCCCTGTGGCGCAAGCTCGAAAACCGCCTCAACGGCGTGCAGGAACTCACCGCGCAAGATGCCGTGCTCGCCCTGCTGGCCAGCCACCTGCTGGCCCTGGCCGCCGCCCTGGCCCAGCGCGGCCACGCCGCCCAGGACAAACTGCGCGCCAGCGACCTGCCCGGCGCCCCGGGCAGCCGCCACGGCCCCGCCGCCAGCGCCCACCCGCCGGCCACCCTGCCTGCGGCCTCGCCCGCCATCGCCCGCGCCATCCGCGCCCTGGCCCCCGCCCGCGCCCGCCCGGACTGGGAACACCACCCCGGCCAGCGCCCGCCAGCCAGCGCCTCACGCGACGCACTGGTTCTGGAAGTCGCCCACCTTCTGGCAGCGGACCCTGGCGCCGCGCCTGAGCACACGCCTGCCCAGCCGCCCCCTGCCGCCGCACCGCCCCGCTGACCGGGCCACCCCCGCCACGGCCTGCCAGCAAGCCCTGGCCAGCGCACGCTGCCCGGCCCAACGCCCAACGCCCAACGCCCAACGCCCAACGCTCAACGCTCAACGCCCAACGCTCAACGCTCAACGCTCAACGCTCAACGCTCAACGCTCAACGCTCAACGCGCGACAAGCCGTTTAATCAAAAAATATAGCATCCAAGGCAATACCCATGTGCCCAAACGGCACTTTTCATGCCTGAAACACACACGAAATATCCGATCCGGGCACAGGCATGCCGCCTTCTGCCTTGGCGCTCAGGCCATGCTGAGCGCCCCCCGCTGCGGGCGCACGCGGTTATCTTCTAGTAGCGGGGAATAGACGGGTCATGCAGCGCCCAGGCATCCACCCCGCCGGTGATGTTGGCGACATGGGCAAAGCCATGGTGCGCCAGAAACGCCGCCACCTGCATGCTGCGGCCGCCGTGGTGGCACAGCACGGCCACGGGGCGTGCGGGATCCAGCTCATGCAGGCGTGCAGGCACGCTGTGCATGGGCATTGGCAGCAGCGTCCAGCCGTCTGGCCGCGGGCTGGCGGCCTGCCATTCGGCCGGTTCGCGCACGTCCAGCACCAGCGGCTCGCCATGGGCGCGGGCGGCCTGCAGCCACTGCGTCAGCGCGGCCGGGGGAACTTGGGTAATGGCAGACAGCGGCATGGCAACAAAGCGAGAGAGAACAGGGGCGATTCAGGCCGCAGCCTGGGCGGCCTCTCGCCGCCAGGCCGGGCCGAAGCAAAAAGGCTCAGAACTGGAATGCGGGCGTTTCCGGAAAGTGGTGCAGGCGCGGCACCACCGAGTCCCACGGCTGGGACACCGCCAGACGGCCATCGTCCGCCAGCCGCGCCAGCGTGGCGCGCATCACGGGCTCATCGCCCACCACCGCCAGAAAGCGCCCGCCCGGCTTGAGCAGGGCCAGCAAGTCTTGCGGCAGCTGGGCCACCGAGCCGCTGAGCAAGATGGCATCGAAGGGGCCATCGGCCGCCAGGCCGGCGGCCTGCGCGCCATCGGCCACGCGCACCTCCACGTTCAGCACGCCCGCGCGCTGCAGGTTGGCGTAGGCGGTGGCGGCCAGGGTGGCGTCCATTTCCAGCGACAGAACGCGCTGCGCGCGATGGCCCAGCAGCGCGGCCATGAAGCCGGAGCCGGTGCCCACATGCAGCACTTTCTCGTGCTTGGCCACATTCAGGTCTTGCAGCAGCCGCGCCTGCACGCGCGGCGCCAGCATGACCTGGCCGCGCTGGCGGGCCAGCGCCTCATTGGGCAGCAGGGGCAGCTCCATGTCGGCAAAGGCCAGGGCGCGGCAGTGCGGGGGCACGAAATCCTCGCGCCGGACCACGGCCAGCAGCTCAAGTACATGGGGGTCGAGCACATCCCAAGGGCGGATCTGCTGCTCGATCATGTTGAAGCGGGCTTGTTCGAGGTTCATCGCGGGGCTTGATGGCAAGAGTCTTGGGGGAAAGAGGCCAATTCTAGGACGTGCAGGGCGTGCCAACCGATGCACGCCAAGCCACCACACCCGCCCGCTCCCCCAGCCCCGCACCCAGCCGCGCCAGGAGGCCGTGCACGGCAAGCCGGTATGCTTGCCACACTTGACCTGTACGTCAACCCTCCGCCACCCTCCCCGTCAGGACTTCAGGACTTGCCCATGACCGAAGCCACCGTCACCGCCCGCCCCGTCGTCTTTCACCCGCCGCGCCAAACGCCGCACCCAACGCCCGCGCCCGCCGCCCCCGCCAGCACGCAGCGCTGGAGCGTGGAAGCCATCGAGGCGCTGCTGGCGCAGCCCTTCAACGACCTGCTCTGGCAAGCCCAGCAGGTGCACCGCCAGCACTTCGACGCCAACGAGGTCGAGCTGGCCACGCTGCTCAGCGTCAAGACCGGCGGCTGCCCGGAAGACTGCGGCTACTGCCCGCAGTCCGTGCATTACGACACCGGCGTGAAGGCCGCCAAGCTCATGGCCAGCGGCGAAGTGCGCCAGGCCGCCGAAGCCGCCAAGGCCGCCGGCGCCACGCGCTTTTGCATGGGCGCGGCCTGGCGCGCGCCCAAGGACCGCGACATCGACGCCGTGGCCGAGCTGGTGCGTACCGTCAAGGACGTGGGGCTGGAAGCCTGCGTCACCCTCGGCATGCTGGCCGACGGCCAGGCCGAGCGCCTGCGCGACGCCGGGCTGGACTACTACAACCACAACCTCGACTGCGCGCCCGACTTCTACGGCGACGTCATCAGCACGCGCGACTACCAGGACCGCCTGGACACGCTGGAGCGCGTGCGCGGCGCCGGCGTGCGCGTGTGCTCCGGCGGCATCGTCGGCATGGGCGAAAACCGCCGCCAGCGCGCCGCCCTCATCGCCCAGCTGGCCAACCTGGCGCCCGACTACCCGGAAAGCGTGCCCATCAATAACCTGGTCAAAGTCGAAGGCACGCCGCTGGCCAGCCAGCCCGACATCGACCCCTTCGAATTCGTGCGCATGATCGCCGCCGCCCGCATCACCATGCCCCGCGCGCGCGTTCGCCTGTCCGCCGGCCGCCAGCAGCTGGGCGACGGCGTGCAGGCCCTGTGCTTCCTGGCTGGCGCCAACAGCATCTTCTACGGCGAAAAGCTGCTCATCACCGGCAACCCCGAAGTAGAAGCCGACCGCCAGCTCCTCGCGCGCCTGGACATGCGCACGCACGCCAGCGTGCCGGGCATGGAAGCGCTGTGACAGTGCGCACGTGATTCAGCACGTGGCGGGCCACGGCGGCGCCCGTCCACTGTGCTGCATGCGCCCGCTCCCGCCCCGCAGAGAGCGTGGTAAGCGGCGCCGGGCCAAGCCGCTATCCGCCGCAAGTAACGTTCCCGATAGAAACGCTACCAGCTACCCAAGCCTCGCTTTGCTTCCTAGACTGCCTGGGCCAAAGCGGCTTCCGGCATTCGGGAAGCTGCGTGCGGGCGTGCCTTCAGCCTTCATGGCAACGGTCGCGAACCGCCCGCCCTTGCATGGAGTACGAGCGCAATGAACTGGACCGTCAACCACCGCCTTCAGCAACCCGCCAAGGCGCCGCCGCCTCCCCCGCCGCCACCGCCTCCCCCACCGCCGCCGCGCAAGGAAGTGGACGACGCCGTGCGCCAACCCAAACTGCACGACAACAAGGCCGACGCGCCGCCGCCCGAGCGCTACGTGCAGCACGAGGTGCAGCGCGGCGAGACGATGACCGAAATCTCCCACCGCTACCAGACCAACGTGCCCATGCTGGAAGCGGCCAACCCGCAAATCGCCAATCCGGACGAAATTGAAATCGGGCAGAAAGTCAACGTGCCCATTGGCGCTGGCTATGGCACCGAGCCCACGCGCGACGTGGCCGAGCCCGGCCAGACCCTGACCGACATGGCGCGCGAACACCCCGGCGTCAGCGCCCGTGACATCGCCCGCGCCAACCGCGCCGACCTGCCGCACGGCAGCCGCGTGCAGCCCGGGCAGGAGCTGTGGATACCCGCGCAAAAGCCCGCCACGCCGCTGGAGCAGAAAGTGCAGGCGACTGACCAGGCGCAGGCGGCGCTGGACCGTGCCCAGCAGGCCTACGACGAGCTGCCGCCAGACACCCATCCGGCCACGCGCCAGGAGGTGTACCAAGGTGTGCAGGAGGCCAAAGGCAAGCTGACCGGCGCCGTGCGTGAAGAGCTGGACGTGCGCGCCAAGCAAGTCGTTGCACCCGAAGGCACCTGGGCCAATGACGAAGACCGCTATGCCGCCGCGGGTGCGCAGCTCAAGGAACGCTACCAGGCGGATGCAGGGGCAACGCAGCAGCTTGATGCCGCCCTGGATGGGCTGGCCCATGAGCGCCACCAGACCAGGCTTCAGGGCCAGGCCAACGCTATCGTCGACAAGGCGCGCAACGCAGGCGATGCCCAGCAGCAAATGGCATCGCTGAACGAGAGCCTGCAAGCGGCCACGCCCGAGGTGCGCGAGGCCGTCACACGCAGCCAAGGCTACAGGGATTTGTTGCAAGGCGCGGCGGACTGGGCGACGGAGCCGCTGGCGGGCGGTGATGCCCGCGAAGCTGAAAGCAACCACGGCATGCCGCAGGCAGCGAGCACCATCGCGGCCGAGCGCCTGGAGCAGCTCACCCAGGGCCTGCCGCCCGAACTGGCCGCCGATCTGACGGACAAGGCCATGCCCACGATTGAGGCTTTCAACAGCAGCTTCAAAACTCATTACCCCACGCTGCACTCACCTTTCCAAGGCCCGGGCTTTCAAAGCCTGATGACGGTGCTTGACCGTGGCATGGGCACTCCTCAAGGCCAAGCCAATCTGCAAAAACTGGCCGGGCATGACGTGTGGGATCTTGTTGCCATGCATGAGCATGTTGCGCAGGGTGGCCGGCCGGCCTATGCCCTGGCGTGGGCAGATGCGCATGGCGTCGACCGCAGTGCCGTGGAACGGGACATGCATGACGCCATCCAAACGCACATGGGCAGGGTTGACGGTGTGGCCAAGGAATATGCCGCGCATACCAGCGAGTTGGCCTGGTTGATTGCCAACCACGGCAATGCCATGACGCCGGAGCAGCTCGAGAAAGCCATTGAGGACTACACCCAGGCAAAAGGCGAGGACTGGAAAAACGAAGCTGACCGGCTGAAGGCTGAACTGGTTAAAAGTGGCAGCGCCTTGGCCAAACAGTTTTCCGACTTGAATCCCGATGCCGACGGGGCGGAGTTGGCCAAACAAATGCTGGACAACCCCACGACGCAAATGGCCTTCGAGGCAGCCTTGCAGGAGAACCCAGAGTTGCTGGAAGGCCCGCAGGGCAAGAAGCTGGCCGACTTCTTCTCCAGCCCGGCTGTGCAGGCCAAGCTGGCCAATCAGGGACGAAAGCTCCTGAACGTGATGGCCACGGCGCAGCTCAAACACACCGTTTTGGACAAGATCGGTGACCTGGATCCGAACAACCCCGCCAGTGTGGCCAACGCCAAGCAGGCATTGGCCAATTTGAAAGATTCGAGTTTTGCCAAGCTGCTTGGCCTTTCGTCCAAGGAAATGGACGAAGTGGTGGAGGCGCTGGAAAACACCATTCCAAAGGCGGGCGAATCCGCGGATGAAATTGCCGCCCGGGTAAGCCTGCTGGACGAGAAACTCGGCGGCATGAAGGGTCTGGACGGCTCGACCGTGGCGGGCCAGCTGTTCCGTGTTGCAGGCCTGGGCCTTTCTGGCGTGGGCTTTGTGGCATCCGTGGGCAAAACGATCAACGATCCTTCGATCCAGAACGGTCTTCAGACCATCATCAGCGCTGCAGGCTTGGGCAATCAAGGCAGCGAGTTGCTGGTGGCCCTGGGCAAGGTGGATGAAAACTCCACTTTGGGCAAGCTGGGCAGCAAGGCAGCTGGCAAATTGCTGGGCGTTCTGGGCGCTAGCATGGAAGTCTGGAACATGGGGAAATCGTTTGCCAATGGCGACATCCCCTCCGGCATCCTCTATGGCACGGGCGCTGCCGGTGGTTTGCTGGCCACTTTTGGCGCAGGCAGTCTGGCCGGCCCGATTGGCATAGGTCTGGTTCTAGTGTCGGCCATTGGCTTGGGAGTCTGGGAATCCATCAAGGAAGCCAACAAGCACGAGCCTGATCAAGATGGTGGCGTTTCGACGCGCTTTCTGAAGCACGCCGGCATCACCGAAGATGCTGCCCGCGCACTCAATGACCAGAGCGGAGAAGGCTACAACATCATGCCGCTGCTCAACCGCTACGCGGAAATCAAGGGTCTCAATCTGGACAATCCGCAGCAGCAGGCGAAGTTCATTGAGTGGATCAACGCCATGACGCCGGAGCAACTCGCCATATTGCGCAACAACTTGCATCGCACGGCGGACAAGATCGAAGGCGATTGGTCTCAATTCAATGCCACAGCGGACACAGACCGCTTTGCCGTGCCCGACATTTCGAACAGGCCACATTTCACCCGGTCTGGCGGCAGGGCGGCTGATTCCGTGGCCCAACTGGAAGCGCAGCTGCAAGTGTTGGGGATTCCACTGCTGGCGCCCTGAACGAGGCGGCGAAAATGGGAGCCATGGCGACATTTTGGTTCTCATGCTGAAAGGCTCACATCATGAGCGGAGCAGAAGCACAGCCCTCGCGCGCCGACCCGCTGCGCTTGGCCTGCCCCCACTGCGGCCTGCAGGCCATGTCGGTCTGGCGCAAATGGGGGCTGACCTGTTTCGGCTGGGAAAAGCCCGTGGCCTGCCACGCTTGCGGGCAATCGGTGGAGGTGAACAGCTTTCCCGTCATGGCCTGGACGGCGCCTTTCATCCTCTTTTGCGTGCTGGCCGCGGCGCTGATGGCGTTGGGCTGGCGGCAGCATGGCTTGGTGCTGGTGTTGGCAGGTGTGCTGCTACTTACCGGCATTGGCGGGCTGCTGTTTGGGATTCCCTTGGACAAGCGTGGTCGCACCGATCCGCAAGCCGTGCAGCGCGCACGTGCTTGCCGCGAGTCGGGGTCATGAGACAAAGAGGGACCAGCCGATGCTCGTCCTGAGCTCACGCGAACCAAGGCGGCACGGATACCACCCGTGAAAGACGAACTGTCAACAAGCGGCATGCGGTTGACCTGCCCCCACTGCAGCCTGCCCGCCATCGGCACGCTGGCCAAGCTGGGCCTGGGCTGGGCGCGCCAAGTGCCGTGTCGCGCCTGTGGGCTGCGCATCACGGTGGCGCCCCTGCCTGCGGTGGCGACCATGCTGCCGTGTGCGCTGGTGGTGCTGGCGGTCAGTCTGCGTTGGTTGCGCGACCCGGCGACGATGGTGTTGGCGGGCGTGCTGTCCTTCGTCTGCATGTGCGTGCTGTACCTTTGGGCAGTGCCCTTGGTCAAAGCGCAGCTGACCGATGCGAGCGCCGTGGCGCGGGCGCGAGGAAATCTAGGGCAAGGGGCCAACCCGCCAGATTAGGGGGAAATCTGCATTGCTTCTTTTCGGGGTGCTCAAACAAACGAAGATGATGATCAAGCACCTGCTTTCTGTTTCTCACCTGTTGCTCATCCTGCTCGCTTGCGCTGCTGTGCTGGGCTTGGCTTTTCTGTGGGTGCCGGCCTGGCGCGATTGGCTGGGCGCCTTGCTGCTGGTCACGTTGTTGCTGGCCCCGGCTGTGTGGGCCGTGCAGGGCTTGGTGCGCACGCAGTGGCGTGCAGCCAGATCGCAGGACCAAACGGCGGCATGGGTGCGCTTCATGGAGCTGCACTGTCCCCGGTGTGGGCGGCAGGCCATGCCGCTGCTGCGAAAGTGGGATTTGGGCTGGTCAGAGCAGGGCACTTGCCAACACTGTGGTCAGCGTGTGCAAAACGACGGGCTGCCACCATTCATGCTGGCGGGGCCGCCCGTGTTGGGTGTATTAGTGGCAGCCCTGCTCGCCGGTGCCGTGCGCGAACTGAATGCGCAGACGTGCGTCACGGTCTTGGGCCTGTTGGGTGTATTGTGCTCGCTGGTGCTGGCGGTTTGGCGGCCCTTTCTGCGGCTGGAGGAGCCACCGGTCGCCGCATCGCATGGCGCCGACGATGCGCCTCCGGGTGACGCTGGGCCCTGATGAACCATTCACAGCATGCCTTCCCGTGAAAACCTGTGGTGGCCTTTCTTGCTTGCAGCGACCGTTACCGGCAAGCCAGTGGCGACTTATCTGGCGGGCTGGTTCGGCACTGCCTGGACGCCGATTCTCTTCCTGACTGGCTTTCCCGTGATCCATGCGACGCTTGTCATCGCCCGGGCTGAATGGGACAGACGCCGCGACGGTGCAAGTGCCTGCGGCAAGCCACCGCCGGTCTGAAAAGATGGCTCGGATGCCGGCATTGAAAGAGCAACCGTCTGGCAATGGCGCATGGCTGACCTGCCCCCACTGCGGCCTGGCAGCTGTCAGTGCGCTAGCCAAGCTCGGCCTGGGCTGGGCGCGCCAGGTGCCGTGTCGCGCCTGTGGGCTGCGCATCACGGTCGCGCCCCTGCCTGCGGTGGTGGCCATGCTGCCGTGTGCGCTGGTGGTGCTGGCGGTCAGTCTGCGCTGGCTGCGTGATCCGGCGACGATGGTGCTGGCGGGCGTGCTGTCTTTCGTCTGCATGTGCGCGCTGTACCTGTGGGCGGTGCCGCTTGTGCGAGCGCAGCTGACCGATGCAAGCGCCGTGGCGCGGGCGCGGGAAGGTGAGCCGCAAGAGGCGGATGCGTGAGCCGCGCGCCTGGGCCATGCGATGACCTTTTTTCTTGCCGCCGCCATTGCTGGCACGCTGGCGGCGCTGTACCTTCCGGGCTGGTATCGCAGCGCATGAAAGATGACGCCGCCTGCGGCGGGCATGAGCAATGAAAAAGGCAAGGCGGGGCACTGCTTTTTCATCCCGCCGCAGGCGGGTCATGCGAAGGCGCCAGCCAAGCGTCATGGCGTGCCCGCGGGCGCGCAATCATCCGGCAAGAGGGGCCGTACCATCGCGCTTTCTCACACACCAACGGAGAAGCAACCACCATGCCCGCCACCCCCACCAAATACCTGCTCGACGAAAGCCGCCTGCCGCGCGCCTGGTACAACATTCAGGCCGACTTGCCGCAGCCGCTGCCGCCCGTGCTGCACCCGGGCACCATGCAGCCCATCACGGCCGATGACCTGGCGCCGCTGTTTCCGATGAGCATCATCGAGCAGGAGGTGACGACCGCGCGCGAGGTGGAAATCCCCGAACCCGTGCGCGAGGTCTTCCGCCTGTGGCGGCCCGCGCCCCTGTTTCGCGCGCACCGGCTGGAAAAGGCGCTGGGCACGCCCGCGCGCATCTTCTACAAGTACGAGGGCGTCAGCCCCGCCGGCAGCCACAAGCCCAACTCGGCCATCCCGCAGGCGTGGTTCAACGCGCAGGCGGGCGTCAAGCGTCTGACCACCGAGACCGGCGCGGGCCAGTGGGGCACCTCGCTGGCGCTGGCCGGGCAAACCTTCGGGCTGGACGTGACCATCTTCCAGGTGCGCGTCAGCTATGACCAGAAGCCCTACCGCCGCGCCGTGATGGAAACCTACGGCGCGCGCTGCGTGGCCTCGCCCAGCGCGGAAACCGAATACGGCCGCCGCGTGCTGGCCGAGCGGCCCGATCACCCCGGCAGCCTGGGCATCGCCATCAGCGAGGCGGTGGAAATGGCCGCCCGGCGCGACGACACCAAGTACGCCCTGGGCAGCGTGCTCAACCACGTGCTGCTGCACCAGACCATCATCGGCCTGGAAGCGATGGAGCAGATGCAGATGGCCGACGCCTGGCCCGACGTGGTGGTGGGCTGCACCGGCGGCGGCAGCAACTTTGCGGGCCTGGCCTTCCCCTTCATCGGCCACGGCCTGCGCGGCGGCTCCCGGCCGCGCGTGCTGGCGGTGGAGCCAGCCGCCTGCCCCAGCCTCACGCGCGGCAAATATGCCTACGACTTTGGCGACACCGCCCACCTCACGCCGCTGACCAAGATGCACACGCTGGGCAGCACCTTCACCCCGCCCGGCTTTCACGCGGGCGGCCTGCGCTACCACGGCATGGCGCCGCTGGTCAGCCACGTGAAGGAGCTGGGCCTGCTGGACGCCGTGGCCTACACCCAGGGCGAGTGCTTCGCCGCCGGCGTGCAGTTCGCCCGCGCCGAAGGCATCGTGCCTGCGCCCGAGGCCAACCATGCCGTCAAGGGCGCCATCGAAGAGGCGCTGCGCTGCAAGCGCGAGGGCCGGGCCGAAACCATCCTGTTCTGCCTGAGCGGCCACGGCCACTTCGACATGGCGGCCTACCAAGCCTACTTCGCCGGCCAGCTCAAGGACGAAAAGTACGACGAGGGCGAGCTGGCCCAGGCGCTCTCCGGCCTGCCTGCCGTGACGGGCTGAGAACCTCTGTTCAAACGCCCTGCGCGGCGGGCCATCAAGCGGATGGGGGCGGTCTGCGGCGTTGCAGAACTTGTCAATAGCCAAGCCTTGCACCCATCTCCAAACGCTGACTGCCCACTCGCGCCGAGGTCTTGAACAGGTTCTAAGCGAGCGCGCCGCTACCTGCCACGGCAGGCAGCGGCCCATGGCCCATGCCTCATGCATGCCGTGCGCCGCCGCGCACGCTGGCCGGTGAACACCCCGCCAAGCCATCCAACGCCATCCACCAGGCGCCAGATGTTACAATTTTGATAGCTGCCAGGGCTTATCCCTTCTGCCCTGAAAGCTTTTTTCATCATCAGCCCCCTGTCCGAGCCAGCGCACCGGCCATGCCCGCCGCCCCTGCCCCCGTTGCCACCCCCGTGCCCGCCCAGCCCTTCAGCGACGCGGAGCGCGCCACCGTCTACCGCGCCATTGCCGAGCGGCGCGACATGCGCCACTTCAGCGGCGGCGTGGTGGACGAGGCCGTGCTCGCCCGCCTGCTGCACGCCGCGCACCTGGCCCCCAGCGTGGGCTTCATGCAGCCGTGGCGCTTCATCCGCATCCGCAGTGCCGAACGGCGCCGGGCCATCCACGCGCTGGTCGAGCAAGAGCGCGTGCACACCGCGCGCGCCCTGGGCGAGCGCGAGGACACATTCATGCGGCTCAAGGTCGAAGGCGTGCTCGACTGCGCCGAGCTGCTGGCCGTGGTGCTGCCGCCCGGGCGCGAAGCCCACGTGTTCGGCCGCCGCACCCTGCCCGAGATGGACGTGGCCTCCGCCGCCTGCGCCATCCAGAACCTGTGGCTGG
This sequence comes from Comamonadaceae bacterium OH2545_COT-014, assembly GCA_003859965.1. Classification (GTDB taxonomy): domain Bacteria; phylum Pseudomonadota; class Gammaproteobacteria; order Burkholderiales; family Burkholderiaceae_C; genus Ottowia. Next base: position 148,043 of record RQYR01000001.1, read on the forward strand.
CCGCCCGCGCCGAAGGGCTGGGCATGGGCTGGGTCTCGCTGTTCGACCCCGACGCCCTGGCCGCCCTGCTGGCCCTGCCCGAAGGCAGCCGCCCCGTGGCCCTGCTGTGCCTGGGGCCGGTGCCCGGCTTCTACGCCCAGCCCATGCTGGCCGAGCTGGGCTGGGCGCAGCGTCAGCCGCTGCATGCGCTGTGCATGGACGAGGGCTGGCAGCCCACGCCCGCTTCCGTGGGCGATCCATCCGCCCCGCCCGCCCATGAGTAACCCGGCCCCCGTGGGCGAAGCCGCCGCCGGTTTCTGGGCCGCCGCGCTGGCGCCCGCCAACCCGTCGTGGGCCTGGCCGCTGTGGTGGCCCGCGCCAGCCACTCCTGCCACGGCCCCGCTGGCTGACGCGGGCCTGACAGCCTGGCTCTGGCTGCTGGCCTGCGCCCCGGCGCTGGCTCTGTGCATCGACCGCCTGCTGGGCGAGCCGCCCATGCGCTGGCACCCCGTGGTGTGGATGGGCCGCTTTCTGGCCCGCACCGGCGCGCGGGCGGCGCCACTGGCGTCACCGGCGGCGCTGGCGGCGCGGGCCGCCCCGCCCGGCGGCGCGGCCCCGGCTGACTGGCCCGCCTTCTGGCGCGGCGCGCTGGCCTGGCTGGCCGGCGCGGTCTGGTTTACCGGCGCGGCCTGGCTGCTGCAAGCCTGGCTGCTCAGCCAGCCCGCCTGGCTGGCCGCGCTGGCGCTGGGTCTGTTTCTCAAGCCTATGCTGGCCTGGGCCATGCTGCACGACGAAGTGCTGGCGGTAGAAGGCGCGCTCACGCAATCGCTGGCCGCGGGCCGCCAGCAACTGGCCCGGCTGGTCAGCCGCGACGTCACCCGGCTCGACGCCACACAAGTGCGCGAAAGCGCCATCGAAAGCCTGGCCGAGAACCTGAACGACTCCGTCATCGCCCCGCTGTTCTGGTTCACCCTGCTGGGCCTGCCCGGCGCCGTGCTCTACCGCTATGCCAACACGGCCGACGCCATGTGGGGCTACCACGGCGTACGCCCCCTGGGCGGCGCGCCGCGCCAGTGGGCATGGGCCGGCAAATGGGCTGCCCGCGCGGACGACGTGCTCTCGTGGCTGCCCGCGCGCCTGACCGCCCTGCTGCTGGCCCTGGCCGCAGGCGGCCGCCTGCCCTGGCGCCGCCTGCCGCGCGAGGCCGCGCAAACCCCCTCGCCCAACAGCGGCTGGCCCATGGCCGCCATGGCGCTGGCCCTGGGCGTGCACTTGCGCAAGCCCGGCGCGTACACACTCAACCCCCAGGGCTGCGCCCCCGGCCCGGCCGATACGCTGCGTGCCTGCGCCATTGGCTCGCGCTGCGCCCTGGCCGCCACGCTGCTGGCCTGCGCGGCTTTGATGGTGCTGATGGCGCTGCGGGCCTGAAACACGCAACGCCACACACCAAGCCCCACCCGTCAAAAACCATAGCAAACCGCCTTGTGGCCGCCTGCCGCAAGGCGGTTTTTTCTGCATGGCATGATGCGCGGGCCGGGCATGGGGCCCGGCCATGGCGCCCGTGGGGCGCTGGCGTTCGCCGCCCGCCCGGCACCCTGGATTTTCATCATGATCATTGGCACCGCAGGCCACATCGACCACGGCAAAACCACGCTGGTGCGCGCGCTCACCGGCACCGACACCGACCGGCTGCCGGAGGAGAAAAAGCGCGGCATCAGCATTGAACTGGGCTATGCCTTTCTGGACGCGCCGGGCGGCGCGCGGCTGGGCTTCGTGGACGTGCCGGGGCATGAGCGGCTGGTGCACACCATGATCGCGGGCGCCAGCGGCATCGACTTCGCGCTGCTGCTGGTGGCCGCCGACGACGGCCCCATGCCGCAGACGCTGGAGCACCTGGCCGTGCTGTCGCTGCTGGGCATGACGCGCGGCGCGGCGGTTGTGACTAAGACCGACCGCGCCACCCCGGCGCGCGTGGCCGAAGTGCGCCAGCAAGTGCAGGCGCTGCTGCAAGGCACGCCGCTGGCAGGCGCGCCCGTGCTGCCCGTGAGCGCGGCCACGGGCGAAGGGCTGGAGGCGCTGCGCGCTCTTCTTTTTGAAGCGGCTGAGGCAGAACAGAAGGGCGATGAGCGCCTTTTTGATCTGGAAGATGGCCCAGCGCCACCCGGCGGGCAGCCCGCCTTCCGACTGGCGGTGGATCGCGGCTTCACGCTGGAAGGCACGGGCACCGTGGTCACCGGCGCCGTGCACGCGGGCCATGTGGCCGTGGGCGATGCGCTGGCGCTGCAACCTGGCCCCGGCGGCCCCATGCGCGACGCCGGGCGGCAGGCCGTGCGCGTGCGCAGCCTGCACGCCCAGAACCGCCCGGTGCAGACAGCCCGCGCGGGCCAGCGCTGCGCGGTGGCGCTGGCGGGCGTGCCGCGTGACGCGGTGGCGCGCGGGCAGTGGCTCACCGCGCCGGAAGTGGCGCTGACCACCCGCCGCATGGACTGCCAGCTCACCCTGTGGCGTGGCGAAAGCCTGCGCAGCGGCGCGCGCGTGCAGGTGCACCTGGGCGCAGCCAGCGTGCCCGCCAGCGTGGCCGTGCTGGACGCGGGCGAGGCCATCGCCCCCGGCGGCAGCGCCCGCGTGCAACTGGTGCTGCACGGCGACGCCTGCGCCTGGCATGGCGACCGTGTGCTGCTGCGCGACAGCGCGGCCAGCCGCGTGATCGCGGGCGGGCGGGTGCTGGACCCGCTGGCCCCCACGCGCTACCGCCGCACCCCGCAGCGCCTGGCCGAGCTGGACGCCCTGGCCCGGCCCACCGCCGCGCAGCGCCTGGCGGCCCTGCTGGCCGTGGCCCCGCACGGCGTGGACCTGGCGCGCTTCATGCGCGCCCAGGGGCTGCGCGCCGATGCGCCGCCCCCGCTGCCGGATGCCGTGCTCGCCACGGCCGATTGGGCCCTGGGCGTGGCCCAGGCCGAAGCGCATGAGGCCGCCGCGCTGGCCGCGCTGGCCCGTTTTCATGAAAGCCAGCCAGACGAGGCCGGCCCGGACGCCGCCCGCCTGCGCCGCCTGGCCGCGCCACGCCTGCCCGCGCCGCTGTGGCAGGCCATGCTGGCCCGACTGGCCGCGCGGGGCGCGCTGGTACAGCGCGGCGCGGTGCTGCACCTGCCCGCGCACGGCGCGCAGCTTTCGGCCACCGAGTCGCGCATCGCCCAGAAAGTGGCGCCGCATCTGGCCGATGCCGGTTTTGAAGGCGCCTGGGCGCGCGACCTGGCGCGCGACGCGGGCGAGAGCGAGCCACTGGTGCGCGCCACGCTCGCCCGCCTGGCGCGCCGGGGCGAGTTGCACCAGACCGTGAAAGACCTGTACTACCCGCCCGCCACCATGCAGCGCCTGGCCGCCATTGCGCGCGAAGTGGCCGCCGCCCACGGCGGCGACGTGCTGGCCGCCCAGTTCCGCGACGCCACGGGCCTGGGCCGCAAGCGCGCCATCCAGCTGCTGGAATACTTCGACCGCGTGGGCCTGACCCGCCGCGTGGGCGACGCGCACCGGCTGCGCCCCGATTCGGCGCTGTTTCAGGAGCCACAGCCATGAAGCGGCGCGTCATTCATGCCTGACGCCGGGCGGAAGCTGCGCCAAACCAAATCGCGCTACGAATAAGAGAGCTTGAGGGGCTGCAAGGGCAGGCCCTCTTGGGCATCTGGTCTGCGCATGGGACAGGCGGGGCGCGCTGTACGGCGGCACGACACGCCGTACCGGAGATAGCCGCTGGCCGCATGGGCACATCGCCGCATGGCCGCATGGGGGCGCTAGCGCGTAAATGACGGACAATGCGCCCCTTGCCCCGGCCGCCTGCCTCTGGCGCGGCCGGGGAACGCCTCCAGACATCAAGGAAGGGCAGCCATCCCGGTGGATGGGCCGGGCTTCAAACCCGGTGGGTGGCGCCATGCGCTGCCGGGTGGGTTCGACTCCCATGCCCTTCCGCCATGCCATGGCCAAGCTGGCCGCATGGCTGGCTTCTCCTCCATTTGCCAACCAGGTGTTTTTTAGTGCGCTGCCGCTGTCGTGATGCCGGTGCGCGCCGCAGGGCGCGGCGGGCCGGGCCTGCTGATCTTGTTCACTTCGTTCGACTCGTTCGCCGCATGCGCCGGGTTGGCTTTGTTTTGACCACCGTGACGCCCGTGCTGCCCACATGGCGTGCAACCGCTGGGCTGGGCGTACCTTCATGAGTCACGCTTTTGCCGCCCCTGCCTTGCCACGGCCCCCGCACGCCGGGGCGTGCCGCGCCATGCGCGTGGCCATCATTGGCGCGGGCTGGGCCGGGCTGGCGGCGGCGGTGCGCGCCGTGCAGGCGGGCCACCACGTCACCGTGTTCGAGGCCGCGCGCACGCCGGGCGGGCGCGCACGGGCGCTGGCGCTGCCCTTGCCGGACGGACGTGAGCTGAGCGCCGACAACGGCCAGCACATCCTGATTGGCGCTTACACGGACACCCTGCGCCTGATGCGCACCGTGGGCGTGGCGCCTGAGCAGGCGCTGCTGCGCATGCCGTTGGCGCTGACCTATCCGGACGGCGCCGGTCTGGCGCTGCCCGACTGGCCCGCGCCGCTGGATGCGGCCTGGGGCATCGCGCGCGCGCGCGGCTGGCGTCCGGCGGAACGGCTGGCGCTGCTGCGCGCAGCCTGGCGCTGGCAGCGCAGCGGCTTTACCTGTGCGCCGCACGTTAGCGTGGCGGCGCTGTGCCAGGGGTTGCCGCAGCGGCTGCAACGTGAGTTCATCGAACCGCTGTGCGTTTCGGCCCTGAACACGCCGCTGCATGAAGCCAGCGGCGCGGTGTTTCTGCGCGTGCTGCATGACGCGCTGTGGCGCCAGCGCGGCGGCTCCAACCTGCTGCTGCCACGAACCGACCTGGGGGCGTTGTTTCCTGGACCCGCGCTGCGCTGGCTGCAGGCACGCGGCGCGGCCGTGCGGCTGGGCCGGCGGGTGCGGGCGCTGCATGCCACTGGCAGTGGCTGGCGGGTGGATGGCGAGGCGTTCGACGCTGCCATCGTGGCCACGGCCGCGCATCAGGCGCTGCACTTGCAGGTGGGGGCCGATGCCTCACTGCCCGCGCCGGCCGCCGCCAGGGTGGATGCCGCCTGGCGCGCCTGGCAATCCGCCGCCGCCGCGCTGCGCTTTACCGCCATCAGCACGGTGTACGCACAAGCCGTGGCGCCAGTCCCGGCCCCGACGACTGCAGCCGCCGCCTTGCTGCCGCGCCCCATGCTGGCGCTGCGCGCGGGCGCCGATGGCCCGGCCCAGTTCGTTTTTGCGCATGACCAGATCCGTGAGCTGCCGCCCGGTGCGCCGCCCACGCGTGTGCTGGCCTTCGTCATCAGCGACAGCCGGGGCGAGCGCGCGGCGCTGGAAGCGGCGGTGGCCGCACAGGCGCGCGCGCAGCTGGGCCTGCCCGTCACGGTGCTGCGCACCGTGACCGAAAAGCGCGCCACCTTTGCCTGCACCCCGGCCCTGGCTCGCCCGCCCGCGCATGTGGCCCCCGGCCTGGCAGTGTGCGGCGATGACGTGCAAGGCCTTTACCCCGCCACGCTGGAAGGCGCTGTGCGCAGCGGCTGGCAGGCGCTGGATGCTTTGGACGCCCCGGATGCCTAGCTGCCCCCGGCGCTGGGTGAGCGGAGCGGGCACGCAGGTTGTCAACGCCGCCTACCTTCGCCCCAAAAACCTGTTCAAGTTCCCGGCGCGAGTGGGCAACAAGCGGTTGGGGATGGAACGCCAGGCGCCACCTTGCATGCATCACGTAGCCGTGGCCGGCGCCATGGCTGGCAAGGCTTTGCAACGGAAGCTGACCACCACCGCCCCAGTCCGCTGGAGTGCCCGCTGCGCAGGGACTTTGAACAGGCTCCAGCCTCTCGCGGCGTTCCACGCTGCGCCCTGCCATCGGCTCCGGAAACGCCCGCCCCGTGGAGGCTCTGGAGGCACACGGCAGCCCGCGATACAGCGCGTGACGCGGGCGGATTTAACGCCTTTCAGCGCACGCGCATGCCGGGCTGCGCGCCGGGCCAGGGTTCCAGCACATGGATGCCGGGTTGCGCTTTTTCGTTGGCATGGCTGGCGGCCAGCACCATGCCTTCGCTCACACCGAACTTCATCTTGCGCGGCGCCAGGTTGGCCACCATGACGGTGAGCTTGCCCTTGAGCTGCTCAGGCTGGTAGGCGCTGGCGATGCCGCTGAACACGTTGCGCAGGCGGGGCGCGCCGTCTTCGCCTTTTTCGCCGGCGTCCAGCGTCAGGCGCAGCAGCTTGGCGCTGCCTTCCACGGGCTGGCAGTCAACGATGCGGGCAATGCGCAGGTCGATCTTGGCGAAGTCGTCAATGCCGATGGTGGGCGCCAGCGCCTCGCCGCCGGGGGCGCTGGCATCGGCTGTTGATGAAGATGCTTTGTTTTTAATAGCGCCTTGTGCAGAAGGGGCGGGCGCTGGGGGCTCAAAAAGCTTTTCAAGCTGTTTGGCGTCCACGCGCTGCATCAGGTGCTTGTATTCGTCAATGGCGTGGCCGGGGCCGAGCAGGCGGCGGGCGTCGGCGAAGCTTTCCTCTGGCGGCAGCATGAGCCAGTGGGCCACGTTGGCGGCCAGGCGCGGCAGCACGGGCTTGAGCAAGATGGTGAGGATGCGGAAGGCTTCGATGCAGGTGGTGCACACGTCGTGCAGGCGCGCCTCCATGCCGCTTTGCTTGGCCAGCTCCCAGGGCTTGTTGGCATCCACGTATTCATTCACGCGGTCGGCCAGCGCCATGATTTCGCGCACGGCCTTGCCGTATTCGCGCTCGGCCAGCAGTTCGGCAATGGGGGCCACACCGTCTTGCAGCTGGGACAGCAGCGCGTCGCCGTCGGCGGACACTTCGCCCAGCCGGCCGCCAAAGCGCTTGGTGATGAAGCCGGCGGCGCGGCTGGCGATGTTGATGTACTTGCCAATGAGGTCGGCGTTGACGCGCAGCATGAAGTCTTCGGCATTGAAGTCGATGTCTTCATTGCGGGCCGAGAGCTTGGCGGCCAGGTAGTAGCGCAGCCACTCGGCGTTCATGCCCAGTTGCAGGTATTTGAGCGGGTCCAGCCCCGTGCCGCGGCTCTTGCTCATCTTCTCGCCGTTGTTGACGGTAAGAAAGCCGTGCACGAACACGCGGTCGGGCGCCTTGCGGCCCGAGAAGTGCAGCATGGCGGGCCAGAACAGGGTGTGGAAGGTGATGATGTCCTTGCCGATGAAGTGCACCTGTTCCAGCCCGGGGCGGGCCATGTAGGTGTCCAGGTCCTCGCCGCGCCGCGCCAGCAGGTTCTTCAGGCTGGCCAGGTAGCCCACGGGGGCGTCCAGCCATACGTAGAAATATTTGCCGGGGGCGCCGGGGATTTCGATGCCGAAATAGGGCGCGTCGCGGCTGATGTCCCAGTCGCCCAGACGGGGCTTGCCGTCGTCGCCGGGGGTGAACCATTCGCGCACCTTGTTGGCCACGTCGGGTTGCAGGCGGCCGTCTTGCGTCCAGTCCTGCAGGTATTCCACGCAGCGCGGGTCGGACAGGCGGAAGAAGAAGTGTTCGCTGCTGCGCAGCTCGGGCCGCGCGCCGGTGAGGGCGGAATAGGGTTCGATCAGCTCGGTGGGCGCATAGACGGCGCCGCACACCTCGCAGTTGTCGCCGTACTGGTCAGCGGCGCGGCACTTGGGGCAGGTGCCCTTGATGTAGCGGTCGGGCAGGAACATGCCCTTTTGCGGGTCGAAAAACTGCTCGATGGTGCGCACGTCGATCAGCCCGGCTGCTTGCAAGTCACGGTAAATGGCCTGCGCTAGCTCGGTGTTTTCGGGGCTGTCGGTGGAGTGCCAGTTGTCGAACTGGATCAGAAAGCCGTCCAGGTACTGCTGGCGCCCGGCGGCAATGTCGGCCACGAACTGCTGCGGCGTCTTGCCCGCCTTCTCGGCGGCGATCATGATGGGCGCGCCATGCGCGTCGTCCGCGCCCACGAAGTCCACGCGGTGCCCCAGCATGCGCTGCGTGCGCACCCAGATGTCGGCCTGGATGTATTCCATGATGTGGCCGATGTGGAAGGTGCCGTTGGCGTACGGCAGGGCAGTGGTGGCGAAGATGTGGCGCGCGGTCATGGCAGGCGGCGTGGGGCTGAAGAAAAACCCCGGATTCTAGGGTTGCGCCCCTGCGCTGGCCTGGGCCGGCGGCACGGGCCGGCCTGGCCCGCCGCCGCACGGGCAGAGGCGCCTGATGCCGGGCGGCAGGGCGGCGGTGCAGCGGTGCAGCAGTGCAGCAGTGCAGCAGTGCAGCGGCGCGGCCTTCAGTCAAAGGTGACGCGGATGACCGCGTGCGCGGCCTTGAGGTACAGCGCGTCATCCGGCCCCAGAGCCAGCGCGCGCAGCTCGGGCACCTGGGTGACGACGGGGACGAAGTCCGCCCCGGCGTGGTCGCGGCGGTAAATGGTGGCCAGCGCCCCCGGCGCGCGCGCATGGGCCGAAGCGGAGTAGATCCGGCCCCGGCGGTCGATGCCCACGAGGGTGGAGTTGGGCACCTGGGCCGCCAGCACGCTCAGGTCGTCGGCGGCCAGCAACTGGCCGGGCGCGTCATTGCCGCCGCAAGACGCATTGGTGAGGTAAATGCGCCCGCTGCCATCGCGCACCAGGCTGGGGCCAAAGGCGCCGCTGGGCCCGCTGCGCACGGCGGCGCTGGCCGTGTCCAGCAGGCGCAAGCGGCTTTGGCCGCGGTGGCGGAAGTCCATCACATTCAACTGGCCCTGGGCGTCAAACGCCATGGCGCCCGGGTAGCAGAAGCTGGCCTGCGGCCCCGTGCCATCGGGCGGGGGCTGGCAGCCCGCGCGGGCCACGCCGGCCAGGGCCTGGGGCGCGCCGCCCGCGGGCACGCGCCAGATACCGGCCGAACGCCCCGCTCCCGGCCAGCCAGGCCCTGCGGCGAAGTCGGTTTCGCCGGGGCAGTAGCCCGGGGCGCGGTCCATGCCGCCGTGGGCGCTGGCATCGCTCACATACAGCGTGCCGCTGCCGTCCAGCGCCAGCCCGGCGGCGCGCACGAAGCTGGCCAGCGGGGCGGGCGCATGGCTGGCCACGCCCGTGGCCACGGTGCTCACGGCGCCGTCCGGCGCAATCTTGCGCACGGCATCGGGCGCGGCGGGCGCGCCGGCGTGTGTGCAGGCGGTGTCGGTCACGTACACCGCGCCGTCCGGGCCGACCAGCATGGCATGGGTGGTGTAGCCAAAGCGGCTGTTCAACGGCTGGGCCGCATCCACCCGCCCGCAGGCGGTGCGGGCATCGGTGTGCAGCGAGCCGGCCAGCAGCGCGGCCTGGCCGCCCTGCACCTGGGGCAGCGGCCAGACCGCCGGTGCGGGCGGCGTGGGGGGCGGGGGCGCTGCGCCCCCGTCACTGTCACCGCCGCCGCAAGCGGCCAGCAGCGCCGCAGCCAGGCAGGCGCCCAGCGCCCAAGCGGCGCGGCGTGTGGTTCTGAAGGGGAATGTGGGGCGTGGCATGTGTGTCTCCTTTTTGCTTATCCATGGGCATGAAATGCCATTTCAGCATAAGCCAGCCGAAAGACGGGCGCCGCCAGCGAGCGGCCATGGAGGTCTCTGCTGGCTTCGTGGTGCCGAGATGCTGCCTGTGCGGCCATGTGCGTGCCGGGCAAGACGAGCTACGCTGGTGGCTGGCGTTGCGCGCCGGTGGCTAGACTACGGGGCATTGCTGTTGACTTCAAAGAAAACCTCAAGGAAAGACCCCGATGGCGATTGACCAGGCGGCCCTGCAAGCGGCCTTGCAAGGCGTGAAAGACCCGAACACGGGCAAGGATTTCGTTTCCACCAAGCAGTTGAAGAACTTGCAGGTCGCGGGCGGTGACGTGTCGTTCGACGTGGAGCTGGGCTACCCGGCGCAGAGCCAGATCGCGGCGCTGCGCCAGGCGCTGATTGCCGCCGCGCGCGGCGTGCCGGGGGTGGAGAACGTGTCGGCCAGCGTGCGCAGCAAGATCATTGCGCACAGCGTGCAGCGCGGCGTGCCGCTGCTGCCGGGGGTGAAGAACATTGTGGCCGTGGCCTCCGGCAAGGGCGGCGTGGGCAAAAGCACCACCGCCGCCAACCTGGCGCTGGCGCTGGCGGCCGAAGGCGCGCGCGTGGGCCTGCTGGACGCCGACATCTACGGCCCCAGCCAGCCGCTGATGATGGGCGTGCGCGGCCGCCCCGTGAGCGAGGACGGCCAGACCATGCAGCCGCTGATGGCCCATGGCGTGCAGGTCATGTCCATCGGTTTTCTGGTGGAGGACGAGCAGGCCATGATCTGGCGCGGCCCCATGGCCAGCCAGGCGCTGGACCAGCTGCTGCGCCAGACCCGCTGGGACGACCTGGATTACCTGGTGATCGACATGCCGCCGGGCACGGGCGACATCCAGCTCTCGCTGGGCCAGCGCGTGCCGGTGACGGGCGCGGTCATCGTCACCACACCGCAGGACATTGCGCTGCTGGACGCGCGCAAGGGCATCAAGATGTTCGAGAAAGTGGGGGTGCCCATTCTCGGCATCGTGGAAAACATGGCCGTGCACCGCTGCACGCAGTGCGGGCATGTGGAGCACATCTTCGGCGAAGGCGGCGGCCAGCGCATGGCGGCCGAATACGGCATGGACTACCTGGGCGGCCTGCCGCTGGCGCTGCACATCCGCGAGCAGGCCGACAGTGGCCGCCCCACCGTGGTGGCCGAGCCGGACGGCGACGTGGCTGCCATCTACAAGGCCATCGCGCGCCAGGTGGCGGTGAAAATTGCCGAAAAGGCCAAGGACTTTTCCAGCAAGTTCCCCACCATCACCATCTCCAAGGACACCTGAGCCGGGCGGCAGCCCGCCGCCCGTTTCGCCTGTCCGCCCAGCCTGACCTGTTGCGACCCCGAAGAAAGTGCCCTGGCCCATGAGCGCGCCCGCTGCATCTGCCCCCGTTCCTGCCGCGCCCGAGTCCTTGATCGACCCGGCAACCGAGCCGCGCCTGACCTCGCTCAGCCACGGCGGGGGCTGCGGCTGCAAGATCGCGCCAGGAGTGCTGTCGGGCATTTTGCGCGGCACGGCCGCCATGCCGGTGCCGCCGGCGCTGCTGGTAGGCATCGAAACCTCGGACGACGCCGCCGTCTATCAGCTCAACAGCGAGCAGGCGCTGGTGGCCACCACCGACTTTTTCATGCCCATCGTCGATGACCCGTTCGACTTTGGCCGCATCGCCGCCGCCAACGCCCTGAGCGACGTGTACGCCATGGGCGGCACGCCCATCATGGCGCTGGCGCTGGTGGGCATGCCCATCAAGGTGCTGTCCACCGCCACCATCGGCCGCATTCTGGAAGGCGGCGCCAGCGTGTGCCGCGCTGCCGGCATTCCGGTGGCGGGCGGGCACACCATTGATTCGGTCGAGGCCATTTACGGCTTGGTGGCGCTGGGGCTGGTGCACCCGGCACAGGTCAAGCGCAATGCCAGCGCCCGCCCGGGCGACGTGCTGGTGCTGGGCAAGCCGCTGGGCGTGGGCGTGTTCTCCGCCGCGCTCAAGAAAGGCCAGCTCGGCCCTGAAGGCTATGCGCAAATGATCGACAGCGCCACGCGCCTGAACACTGCCGGGCCAGACCTGGCCCGCCTGCCCGGCGTGCATGCCATGACCGACGTGACCGGCTTCGCCCTGGCCGGCCACGCGCTGGAGCTGGCGCGCGGCGCGCAGGCCACGGTGCGCATCGACTGGCCTGCCGTGCCCCTGCTGCCCGGCGCGCGCGCGCTGGCGGCGCAGGGCATGGTCACCGGCGCTTCGGGCCGCAACTGGGCGGCCTATGGCCACGAGGTGGCCCTGCCTGAAGGATTTGCCGCGCCTGACCAGGCGCTGCTGACCGACCCGCAAACCAGCGGCGGCCTGCTGGTGGCCTGTACCCCCGCCAGCGTGCCCGAGGTGCTGGCGGCGTTTGCCCGCCACGGCGGCGCGCAGGCCGCGGTGATTGGCGAAGTGCTGCCCGCGCAAGGCGCGCGGCTGGTGGTCAGAAACCCCTGAGCCTTCTGCAGACCCTGGCCACGGTCTGGCCAGGGCGAGGGACGCTGGACGCCGGTTCTCCGGCGGGCTGGCGGCCAAGATGGCAGACCCGGCAGGGCCAAGCGCCCGGCACGCGGGCTGTTTCTTGGCCGGCTTGGCGCTTATGCAGGGCCATGGCGGTCGTGGCTTTCAGGGGCGGGCGCAGTGGTTTCAGGGGCTTCGCCGGTCACGGCCGGGCCGGCGGGAGGCGCGGAGCCTGGCGTCGGGCCGACGGGAGGCGGCTCGCTGCCGGGCGGGGCGCTTTTGCCCTCGGCGTATTTTTCCCCGGCGTACTGGCGGATCTGCGCCACGCCGTGGCTGAGGTTCTTCACTGCCTGGTTGGCGGCTTGCCCCATGGCCCTCTTGCTGCTGCCGATGAGTTGCTGCAAGGCGACGGAGTCGTCACGCTCGAAGCTTTGTGCCTGCAAGTCAAACTTGGCATCGTCGTTGTCGAAGTAGCTCACGATGTCGAACGAAAGCTTCTGGGCCACCAGCACCACCGGGAAGGCGTTGCGGTAACTGTTGTAGAGCTTGACGCGGCGGTTGTAGGCTTCGCGGCGCTTGAGGATGTCGTCTTCCAGGCTTTCAAGCTGCTGCATCAGCTGCTGGCAGGTGCTGTCGGCCCGCAACTGGGGAAATGATTGCGCCAAGGCAATCATTTGCCCCATGTCCTGGCGGGTCTGCGCCACCTTGAGCTGGGTGAGTTGCTCGTGCTCCAGGTAGCCGGAGGCGATTTCGATGATTTGCCCGCTCAGGTGCTGCCGCTTCTTCAGGCTGGCTTGCAGGTTGGACAGACCTTCCCGGATGTCCTGCATGCCGGTTTGCAGCCGGTTGTAGATGTGATATCAGCCAGACGGCCAGGCCGGCCAGCAGGATGAACAGCAAGAAGAAGAGAAATTCCATGGCGCGGGGCTCCGGAGGATGCGCGACGGCCGGGCCGGGCGCGGTGGCAGGGCGAGGAAGGCGAAGGCGTATTGTTTCAGAAGTGGCGTCTGGCGCCGGTGCCGGGGCGACGGCGGGCTGCGGCGGTTTCACGTGCGTAGCGCCGGGCGGGCGGGCGCCTGCGAAGGCGGCGTTGCGGCTGGGGCCAAGCCCAGCAGCGCGGCGCGGGTGGCGGCGCTGTCCAGTTGCGCGACCCACCAGGCCAGCGCGCGGCCGGGGGTGGCGGCCGGGTGGGTATGCGCAGCCTGCTGCGGGCCGCCCCAGACGGCGTAGGTGCGGAGGGTGCGCGCGGGCCGGGCCACGCGGCGGGTGACGAGCTGGCCGGCCTCCAGATGGGGGCGCGCCAGCGGCTCGGGCAGAAAGCCGTAGCCCAGGCCGCGCAGCTGGGCTTGCAGCTTGGTGTGCAGCGTGGGCACGGTGAGCACGTCTTGCCCGGGCAGCAGGCCGTAGCTGAGGCTGCCGCGCTGGGCCGAGTCGGCCACGGCGATGATGCGGTGCGGGTGCAGGGCGGCGTCGGTCAGCGGCTCGGGGGCTTGCGCCAGCGGGTGGTGCGGCGCCACGGCGAAGATGAAGGACATCTCGCCCAACTCACGGCTTTGCAGGCCGGGCACGGCCTGGCTGTCCAGCGGCGCGGCCACGCCCAGGGCCAGATCGGCGCGGCCGGTGGTCAGCGCCTCCAGCGTGCCGCTGAGCACGCCGTCCAGCAGCTTGATGCGCGTGGGCGGCGCGGGGCGCTGGGCGTAGAAGGCTTCCACCAGCTCCAGCATGGGGCCGGTGCAGATGATGCCGTCGGCGATCACGGTGAGCTGCGGCTCCCAGCCGGTGGCCACGCGCCGCACGCGGCGGGCCACGGCGTCCACGTCGGCCAGCAGGCGCGCGCTTTCGCGCAGCAGTTCGGCGCCGGCCGGGGTGGGGCGCGCCTGGCGGGCGCTGCGGTCGAACAGCAGCACGTCCAGCGTGTCTTCAAGCTGGCGCACGCGGTAGGTGAGGGCGCTGGGCACCAGGTTCAGGCGGCGCGCGGCGGCGGCAAAGCTGCCGGCTTCGGCAATGGTGGCCAGCATGGCCAGCGTCTCGGGCGTGAGGGTGTGGCTGGGTTCGGTCATGGCGGGCAGGTGGCGAGCGGGCAAAGTATGGCGCGGCGCGGCGCGGCGCGTCCGGCATGGCGCATGACGCGTCCATGCGGCCTATGCGCCAGCGCTGCGCGGCTTGCCAGACGCCGCGCTGGCGTCGCGGGCTAGGCGGGTGAAGCGGCTGAGGTGCACGGCGGACCGGGGCGCACCAGCGCGTCAAGCACGCCGGGGGCGAAGCTGCGGGCGGCGGTGGCGGCCAGGCGTTCGAACACGTCGTCCAGCGCGGGGGCCTGCGCGCCGAACAGGGCGCGCAGCACGGCGGGGTCTTCAAACAGGCCGTGCAGGTACACGCCCAGCACGTTGCCGGCGGCGTTTTGCCAGGCCAGGCGGGCGATGGCTTCGCGCGCCACGTCGCCGCTGGCGGCCATGGCCGGGTGCTGGGCGGTTTGGCCGCTGTGGATTTCGTAGCCGCTGACGGGCACGCCGGACAGCGCGGCCCAGGCGCCGGTGAGCGCGCCGAAGCGCGTGGCGGTGTGGCGCACGGTTTTGCGCGGCGCGAAGGCAGTGACCAGCGGCAGCAGCCCCAAGCCGGGCGCGCTGCCGCCGGGGCCGGGCGTTTCCACGCCGTGCAGGTCGATCAGTGCCTCGCCCAGCATTTGCAGGCCGCCGCAGATGCCGAGCACGCGCCCGCCTTGCGCGGCGTGGCGAGCGATGGCGGCGTCCAGCCCCCGGGCGCGCAGCCAGGCCAAGTCCAGCGCGGTGGCTTTGCTGCCGGGCAGCACGATGGTGTCGGCGCCGTGCAGCTCGGCGGCTTCGCGCACCCAGCGCAGGCGCAGGCCGGGCACGTTTTTCAGGGGCTGGAACTCGTCCAGGTTGCTGATGCGCGGGTAGGCCACCACGGCGATGTGCTGGAATGGTTTGCTATTTTTTACATAGCTATCAGGGCTTGTTTGTTCTGCCGCGAGGGTGGTTTTTTCTGATGAAAGGGGGGCGCCGGTGACGGCGCGGTCGTCGAACACGCCGTCTTCCTCGGGCAGGCCGTGGCGCCATTGCATGGCAATGGTGGCCACGGTGGGCACGCCGGTGAGCTGCTGCAGCTGCTGCGGCGCGGGGGCCAGCAGCGCGGCGTTGCCCCGGAACTTGTTGAGCACGAAGCCGTGCAGGCGTGCGCGGTCGGCTTCGGGCAGCAGCGCCCAGGTGCCGTACAGGTGGGCGAAAGCGCCGCCACGGTCGATGTCGGCCACCAGCAGGCAGCGGGCGTTGGCATGGCGGGCCACGCGCAGGTTCACGATGTCGGTGGGCATGAGGTTGATCTCGGCGGGCGAGCCGGCGCCTTCAATCACCACCACGTCGTTTTCGGCGCGCAGCGCGTCCAGCGCGGCGGCGATGTGCGGCCAGGCCTGGGCGCCGCGTTCGCGCCAGGGCAGGGCGGTGAGCGCGGGGTGGACGCGGCCCAGCAGCACGGCCTGGCTGCGGGTGTCGGCCTCGGGCTTGAGCAGCAGGGGGTTCATGCGCACGTCGGGCACGGCGCGCGCGGCCAGCGCCTGGAAGTACTGGGCGGCGCCGATTTCGCCCATCTCGGCGGCACCTGCCGCATCCGCTGCGCCCGCATCCGGCGCGCAGGCCACCACGCGCGCGTTGTTGCTCATGTTTTGCGCCTTGAACGGGGCCACGCGCAGCCCCTGGTTGGCCCAGTGGCGGCACAGCGCGGTGGCCAGCCAGCTCTTGCCCGCGCCGCTGCTGGTGCCCAGCACCATGACGCAACGGGCCAGGGGGGAAGTCATGTCGGCAGTCCTTTCAGGGGTGTTCGCGCGGGGGCGTGAAGCGGGCTTTGGCGGGCAGGCGTTCGGCGATGCGGGCGCGGTTCAGGGCCAGGGCGGCGGCGGTGGGTTGGTAGTCGCGCCACAGCGCCGCATCGGCGGGCAGGGTGGCGGGCCAGATGTGGCTGACCTGAAAGCCGCGCCGCCGGCATTCAGCGTGCAAGGCGTCGTAGCGTTTTTGCAGAAAGGCCAGCTTGTCGAAGAAAAAGCGCACGTGGCCTTCGCCCAGCTTGTAGTCGGCAGGCTGGCCGGCCAGGCTGAACCGGCCCCGGGCCACGGCGTTGGGGATGCGGGTCAGCTCGCGGTGTTCGGCCAGCAGGTGCTGGTCGCACAGTTCGGCGGGGGGCACGAGGTTGATGCGGGTCATGGAGGCGGTCAGCGGAAATCAAGGTTGGCGGCGGGCTCAGCGCGGGGCGGCCAGCCGGGCCCAGATCATTTGCATGTCCAGATGGCGGCGGCCCCAGGCGGTGCGGTACAGCAGCCGCAGCGGCCAAGGGTAGCGTTTGCCGCAGCGGCTGCTCAGGCCCTGGTGGGCCAGCACGTGCAAGCCGAAGCCGGCCAGCTCGTCCATGCTGCGGATGCCCCATTTGAACGCGGGCGGGTTCTGGCCCATTTTCTTCAGCGAGTCATGCCGTTTCTGCTTGCCGACCAGTTTGGCCGGCAGGGCGTCGAAGATCACGTGGGCCTGCGGCAGCTTGCGCGCCAGCCGGGCGAACCAGTCTTGCATGGTGGCGGCGTCGAAGTACATGAACACGCCTTCGGCCACCAGCAGCACAGGCTGGCCGTGCGCGGCGGCGGTGTCCATCCATGCTTCGTCCAGCATGGAGGCGGCCAGATACACGTTGCCTGATGCGGGCAGCAGCTTCTGGCGCAGCGCCATGGCGGGCGGCAGGTCCAGCTCGTACCAGGCGGTGACGGGCGGGCGGCCCAGGCGCTCGTAGCGCGCGTCCAGCCCGGCGCCCAGGTGCACGACCACGGCATGGGGGTGCTGGGCCAGGCAGGCGCGTGTGTAGTCGTCCAGCATGGCGGCGCGGGCGCAGCAGCCCACTTGCGAGCCTTTGGCGCTGGCGAAGACGGAAAAGTCGAAGTCGATGAGGCCCATCATGCGCCGGGCTTCGGCGTCGCGCAGCAGGGCGTCGGGGCGGTCGTGCTCAACGGCCTTGGCCCATAGCGGGATCAGCATGGTGGCCGAGAGGTCGCTGACGCTGGCGGGAGAGATTTTGGCGGTCATGGCCTGTTCCTTTTTTGGGGTGCTGAAACAAGGCGTGGGAGACAGGGCCAGGGCGTGATTTTGAAGGACGCGGCGGCGGCATGAAAAGCCGCCCCCCGGGCAGAGGCAGCGGGCCGTGCGGGGGCTTACGTCAGTTCTTGAGCGGAATGGGCGTGGCCGGGTCCACCGGCACGGCGGTCACGCTGTTTTGGGGGGAGCCGTCAACGAGCTTGTCGGAATAGCTCAAATACACCAGCGTGTTGCGCGGCGCGTCCACCATGCGCACCACGCGCAGGCGCTTGAACAGCACCGACATGCGTTCGCTGAACACCTCCTGCTCGGGCGGCAACGGCCCCTTGAACTGCACGGTGCCCACCTGGCGGCAGGCGATCGAGGCCTCGGCCCGATCCTCGGCCAGCCCCACCGCGCCCTTGATGCCGCCCGTGCGCGCCCGCGCCACGTAGCAGGTAACGCCTTGCACCGCCGGGTCGTCATAGGCTTCCACCACGATCTTATGGTTGGGGCCGATCCATTGAAAGGCGGTGCTGACTTCGCCAATCTTCTGCGCACTGGCCGCGCCTGCCAGCAGGCACAGGGGCAGGGCAGCCATCATCAAACGGGTGTTCATGGGGTGGGTTTCCTCCGGCAAGATGAATTTCAGCCGCCAGTGTAGAGAGAAGGTAGAAGGCCGCCCGGCGGCATGGCCGCGCGTCTGCCATGCTGCCAGAATACGCGGCCATGAACGCCCCCGCCCTGTCACACCCGCCCGCGCTGCATTACCTGGTGGAACACCAGGTCTGGGCGCGCCCGGAAGGCGATGGCACGGCCACGGTGGGCATCACGGCGCTGGGCATCCGCCTGTCGGGCGACATCTACATGTGCCGGCCCAAGGCCGTGGGCACGGCGGTGGCGCAGGGCCAGTCCATCGGGGTGGTGGAGCTGGCCAAATCGGTCGTCTCGGTCAAGTCGCCCGTCAGCGGCACGGTGGTGGCCGTCAACCCGCAACTGCAAGACACGCCCGAGCTGGTGCATCTGGACCCCTACGGCGCGGGCTGGCTGGCGCGCGTGGCGCTCAGCCGCTTCGAGGCCGATGCCGCCGCGCTGGTGCATGGCGATGCCGTGGCGCCCGCCATGGCGCACCATGCCTGGCTGCACCGCGAAACGCTGGACGGCGCCACGCCCGCCGGCAACCCCCGGCCCGAAGGCGCTTGACGCCCCGCGGCCAACTTTCTGGAGCCAAGCGCGCATGGGATTCACCACCCACAGCCCCGACGGCCTGGCCCTGCTGCTGTGGGCCGCCAGCCCCGCCGTGCCCGAGCGGCTGGCCACGCCTTTTTT
Source organism: Comamonadaceae bacterium OH2545_COT-014 (assembly GCA_003859965.1). Taxonomy (GTDB): domain Bacteria; phylum Pseudomonadota; class Gammaproteobacteria; order Burkholderiales; family Burkholderiaceae_C; genus Ottowia. The sequence continues at coordinate 166,449 of RQYR01000001.1, forward strand.
TCATGCGGCCGTGGCCGCCGCAATGGACGTGCCGGTCGAAATCTATTTCAGCGCCGCCAGCGTGCAGCTGCTGGCCCCCGGCGTGGCCGATGGGCTGCGCGCCAGCGCCCGCCACCCCAAAACCATTGGCGACGCCATGCGCGAGGCCCACGGCCACGGCGCGCGCTTTTTTGCCTGCACCGACGCGCTGCACGCGCACGGCCTGGCCCCGTCTGGCCTGATCGCCGAATGCAGCGGCCACGGCGGCGCCGTGCAGTTCATGGCCCGCGCGTGCGATCTGCGTTGGCGCGCACTGGTGTTCTGATGATTGGATTGCTATATTAAATGTAGCTGTTCAGGCTTTATGGACATGCCTTGAAGGCATTTTTAGCCCTTAACCTCAACCAAGAAAGGACTCACCGCATGACCCCGCAGGAAAAACTGGCCCAGCTCGGCATCACGCTGCCGCCCGTGAGCACGCCCGCCGCCGCTTACGTGCCCTTCGTGCGCAGCGGCAACCTGGTTTTTCTGTCTGGCCACATCGCCCGCAAGGACGGCTGCCCCTGGGCAGGCAAGCTGGGCGACAGCATGGGCACCGAGGAAGGCCGCGCCGCCGCGCGCGCCGTGGCGATTGACCTCATGGGCACGCTGCAAGCGGCCGTGGGGGGCGATCTGGGCCGCGTCAAGCGCATCGTGAAGCTGCTGAGCCTGGTCAACTCCACGCCCGACTACACCGAGCAGCACCTGGTCACCAACGGCGCCAGCGAGCTGCTGGGCGAAGTGTTCGGCCCCACTGTGGGCGCGCATGCCCGCAGCGCCTTTGGCGTGGCCCAGATTCCGCTGGGCGCGTGCGTGGAGATCGAGCTGATCGCCGAGGTGGAGTAAGAACCTATGCAAAGCCGCGGCTCGGGCCGGCACGGGCGGCGGCACAAGTGAAAGAAGCGGCACAGGCGGTGCAAGCGGCACAAGCGGCGGGCTACGCCACCGGCGCGGGCATGAAGGCGCCGCAAGCCCAGCATTGCTCAAAGCCGCCTTCCACCCTTTCGCCGCAGGCCGGGCACAGCCAGCGGCGCTGCGGCACGCGCGCCAGCGCCTCCAGCAAGGCGCGGGCGGCGGCTTCATGTTCGGGGTGGCGCAGCCAGATTTCAGGCAGGCATTCGCCCGGCGGCAGCTCGCCCGCCGCGCCCATCAAGTAACTGCGCTCCACGGTGGCGGGGTAGCCGGCTTCGCACAGCACGTCGGCCCAGATTTGGGCGATGGCGGGGTTGGGGGCGCGGGTCAGGCGGAGCATGGCCGGTGTGGGGTGGATGGCTACGTGTCAGCGTGCAAGTATGTGAGTGTGGCGGCAGTCCGTGGCGGCCGTGTGCCCATCTGGCGGTCAGCCAGTGCGGGCCGCGCCGGCGGTGGCGCGGGCGCGTTCGGCATAGCGGGTGAAGCGCAGGGCCGTGCCTTCTTGCGTGATGCGGCGCCACACGGCGCGCTTGGCGGCGGGGCTGAAGGCGGGCCAGTGCTGCACTTCGGCTTCGGTGCGGCCGCAGCCTTTGCAAATGGCGTCGCCCTGGCTGGTAGAGCAAATGGCGATGCAGGGGGTGTCGGGCATGGTGGCGTACCAGGCCAGCCAGGCCTGGCGCGCGGCGGCAGGCAGGCTGGCTTCGTCAGCCTCGGTCTGGCGCGCGTAAACCAGGCGTGCGTACACCTCGGCCAGCGCGGCCACGGCGGGCGACAAGGCCGCGCCGCTGGCTGCGGGCGCGCGGGCGCGCCAGTGGTTGATGGCGGCCTCGATGTCGGTGATGTGAATGTGCTCGCTCATGGTCTGCGGGTTCGTGCGCGCTGGCAGTGCCAAGGCGCGGGCTGGCTGAGGCCGATGATAGGCAAGGGCCGTGCGGGGGCGAAGCGACCTGGGCAATGACCGGGCCGCTGTTCTGGTGGCCTTGCCCTGTTTGCTTTGTTTTTTATAGCAATCGAGCATTGATGGTATTGCCTGAAGGCCGTTTTTTCATCAGTCGCCTGGCGGGGTAGACTTGCGGGCGGCAGGCGGCAATGGTTTAATCGCGCCCTTTGCCGAAGGGGAGTAGCTCCCTCGTCCGGGGCTGGGCTGGCCCGCCCGGATGCTTCGTCCGGCCGTCAGTACGAAGCGGCGCGCGCGGGTGGCTTGTGCCATCCGGGGCGCGCGCCGTTTCCGGCCCGTCGGGCGGTGTCCCGCGCCTGGGTTGCAGGACGGCGCCGCCGAGCAAGACCTTCGATTTTTTGGCGCGCCGGGCATCATCGGGGCTGTCTGTTCAGGCAGCGCGGCCGGTGGTTGTCTGGCGCGCCTGCATCCTTGTCTTGTTGAAACAGCGGAGCACTGCATCATGGAATTTCTCTCTCCTGCCTGGTGGTCGGCCCTGGCGGCCATCATCCTGATTGACCTGGTTCTGGCCGGCGACAACGCCATCGTCATCGCGCTGGCGGCGCGCAACCTGCCCAAGCACCTGCAGAAAAAAGCCATCGTCTGGGGCACCGTGGGCGCCATTGCCGTGCGCACGCTGATGACGCTGGTGGTGGTATGGCTGCTGAAAATTCCGGGCCTGATGCTGGTGGGCGGCCTGGGCCTGCTGTGGATTGCCTACAAGCTCATTGCCGACCAGGGCGACGGCGACGAGGATCATGGCCCGGCGGCCAGCACCTTCTGGGGGGCGATGAAAACCATCATCGTGGCCGATGCGCTGATGGGCATCGACAACGTGCTGGGCGTGGCCGGGGCCGCGCACGGGGCGATGGACCTGGTGGTCATCGGCCTGCTGGTGAGCGTGCCCATCGTGGTGTTTGGCAGCACCATGGTGCTGAAGCTGGTGGAGCGCTTTCCCGCCATCATCTACATCGGCGCGGCCGTGCTGGCGTACACGGCCGGTTCGATGATCGTGGGCGAGCCGCTGCTGTCGGGCTGGCTCGGCACGCGCGAGGCGCCCGTGTCGGCCGTGCGCTGGGCCGTCATCGGCCTGTGCATCGTCGGCGTGCTGGGCACGGCCTGGCTGATGACCCGGCGCCGTCCCCGCGCAGACTGACCGCCGGTGCAGGCCAGCGCGTGACGCGCGCAGCGGGCGGCTGGCTGGTGTGTCGCCGCCTCTCCGGCCGTCGCCGCTTTGCGCCAGCGGCCCGGCCGGTTTCCGGATCACATCGGGTTTGACTTGAAAGGAGCTTTGCCATGCCTCGTACCATCGTCGTCTATCACTCCGGCTACGGCCACACGCAGCGCATGGCGCAAGCCGTGGCCGAAGGCGCCGGCGCCGAACTGCTGGCCATCGACGCCGAAGGCAACCTGCCCGAAGGCGGCTGGGAACGCCTGGCCGAAGCCGACGCCATCATCTTCGGCACGCCCACCTACATGGGCGCGCCAAGCTGGCAGTTCAAGAAATTCGCCGACGCCAGCAGCAAGGCCTGGTTTGCCCGCGCCTGGCAAGACAAGGTGTTTGGCGGCTTCACCAACAGCGCCAGCCTCAACGGCGACAAGCAGGTCACGCTGATCTACTTGCAAACGCTGGCCGCGCAGCATGGCGGCATCTGGGTCAGCCTGGGGCTGGCGCCGGCCAGCAACAAGGCCGCCACGCGCGCCGACCTGAACGCGCTGGGCGCCTACGGCGGCGCCATGGCGGCCACCCCGGCCGATGCCAGCGTGTCCGAAATGCTACCGGGCGACCTGGCCACGGCCCGCGCCTACGGCGAGCGCGTGGCCCGGGTGGCGGCGCGGCTGGCGGGCTGAAGTTTTCGAGCTGACTGATTGCTTTCAAAAAGTGAGCGCCTGACGCCCTTTTGACGGGTGGTAGGCACATTTTTGATAAAAGAATCGCACTCGGGCCGCGGCCGCCAGTGGCAGCAGGCTCTACCATCGGCGGCATGAAGATTTTCGAGATGCTGCCATGGATTGACTGGTTGGCGCTGGCCTGCTTTCTGTGCGTGTGGTGGGGCTACATGGGCTTTACCAAGCACAGCCGGATGCGCCAGCGTTCGCTGCTGGCCACCACCAACCGCTACCGCCGTTACTGGATGAAGCAGGCCACCATGCGTGATCCGCGCATGCTCGACGGCCTGATCACGCAAAACCTCTCCAGCACGCCGGCCTTTTTCAGCTCCACCACCATCATCGTCATCGGTGGTTTGCTGGCGCTGCTGGGCACCACCGACAAGGCCGCCGAACTGGTGCGCGAGCTGCCATTCGCACAGCCCACGCCCATCCTCGTATTCGAGCTGAAGGTGCTGCTGCTGGTGGCCATCTTCGTGTATGCGTTCTTCCGCTTTTCATGGTCAATGCGGCAGTACACCTTCGTGGCGCTGGCCATTGGCGGCATGCCGCCGGTGGAGGAATTCAAGGCCGGCCGCTTCGATCCGCACCAGTACGCCGAGCGCGCCGGCAAGCTGGTGGGCCGCGCGGCCGAGGCGTTCAACGACGGGTTGCGCGCCTACTACTTTTCCTTCGCGGCGCTGGCCTGGTTTTTCTCGGCCTGGGCGCTGATTGCCGCCTCTGCCCTGGTGGTGTTCATTCTGTACACCCGCGAATTTCATTCCGACGTGCTGAAGATTCTGGCTGAGTGAGGATGACTGGGCGCCTGTTCCAAGTCTGGACACGCCAACGGGCGCCGGCTTGAAAAACTGAACCACAGCGCCGCCGCGAACACCGCGGCCCGGCCTTTGGGGGCCGCGCATGGCCGCACGGGCTCATTCATCGCGTATGGAATCCGTCTTTGGGTGGGGATGAAATGGCCGCCGGACCGGCATGGCCTTGCATGTTGTCGCCCGGCTCTGGCAGATGGGCATCCGCCTTGAAGGGTGTGCGTTGCCGCAGGTGGTTCATGTAGTGCGCCATGCCCGCATCCTCGCGCGCCAGAAAGTCCTGCACGGCGCTGGCGAAGGCGGGATGGGCCAGCCAGTGGGCGCTGCGCGTGGTCACGGGCAGGAGGGCGCGGGCCATCTTGTGTTCGCCCTGGGCGCCGCCTTCAAAGCGCGTGATGCCGTGGGCCAGGCACCATTCAATGGGCTGGTGGTAGCAGGCTTCGAAGTGCAGGCTGTCCACCCGCGCCAGCGCGCCCCAGTAACGGCCCCAGGCCACGGGTTCGCGGCCGGCATGGGCGGCGGCGTCATCCACCGCGATCAGGCTGCACGCCACGGGCTGGCCTGCCTGCTCGGCGATGAACAGCACCCATGGCTGGGGCAGCGCCTGCGCCATCTGCGCGAAGAAGGCGGGCGTGAGGTAGGGGGGCGTTGCCATGCTCCAGATAAGTGCGCTGGTAGCAGCGGTAGAAAAAAGCCCAGTCCTGCGGCGCGATGGCGGCGCCGCGCGCCCAGCGGAAGCGCACGCCGGCATCGTGCAGCACCTTGCGCCGCGCCTGCCGGATTTTCTTGCGCTTGTCTTGCGACAGCGAGGCCAGGAAGGCGTCGAAGTCCGGCCAGCCGGCCGTGTTCTGCCAGTGAAACTGCACGGTCTGCCGCGTCATCAGCCCGGCGGCGCGGCAGGCGGCGATGTCGTCCGCGTCGCCAAACAGCAGGTGCAGCGAGGGCCAGCCTTCGGCGCGGCACAGCGCCAGCAGCGCCTGCACCAGCGCGGCGCGGGCCGCGCCGTCCGTGGCCAGCAGCCGGGCGCCGGGCGCCGGGGTGAAGGGCACGGCCACCAGCGCCTTGGGGTAGTAGGCCAGGCCGTGTTCGGCGTAGGCGCGCGCCCAGGCAAAGTCGAAGACGTATTCGCCCCATGAATGGCTTTTGAGGTAAAGCGGGCAAGCCGCCGCCAGCTCGCCGCCGCGCCACAGCAGCACGAAGCGCGGCGCCCAGCCGGTGGCGGGCACGGCGCTGCCGCTGTCGTGCAGGGCCGCCAGGTATTCATGCCGCATGAAGGGCGTGGGCGTGCGCTGGCGCGCCAGCAGGGCGTTCCAGGCGGCGGGATTGATCTGGCCAGGGTGGATGAGAACTTCTGTTTTCAAGGTTCGGCAGGGGATGGGCATGAGGAGTATGCTCCGCGCCGCATCATGCGCCACCTGCCGCGGCGCCCTTTCCGCCCATCGTCATGCGCATCACCTGTTTGCCTTTTTTGTCTGCCGCCTTGCTTACCGCTCTGCTGGCCGCCGCCCCGGCGGCCCAGGCCGCCGCGCCCTGCCAGCCCGGCGCCTACACCGGCTACACCGCCACCGGGCCTGCGGGCGCGCTGGAGATGGACATGGCCTGGCACCGCCGCGTGCGCGGCGTGGCCACCCCGGAGGGCTGCCTGCGCTACGTGCTGCGCGCCGCCCCGCGCGCAGGCACGTTCGACAGCATTCACCCCGTGCCGCTGGGCGCGTATATCAAAGGCTTCGTCGCCACGGCCGGCGGCCAGCAGCGCCTGTTTGACCCGCAAGGCCGCGCCTTGCTGGACCAGCCTTTCGACGGCGGCGTGCAAATGGCGCTGAACGATGGCCACGCCCTCACCCTGCGCGTGCGCCACCAGCGCACCGAAACCTACCTGCGCGCGCAGCAGGGCCGCATCGTGGCGCGCGCGCCGCGCTGGTATCGCAGCGATAGCGCCCCCAACACGCCCAACGCCCCGCAGCCTGCCGGCGCCAGCGCGCCGGGCGATGGCCTGGCCGCCTACGCCCCCCGTCATGAACAAGGCTTTGCCGCCGTGGCCGCCCTCCCCGGCGAACAGGCCAGCCCCCATGCCCTGGGCCTGCTGGATCTGCGCACACTGCGCGAGGCATTGCCCATGCAATACGCAAGCGTCGGCGTGCTGGCCGACGGCCCGGCGCCCGGCAAACCCTGGCTGCTGCTGGGCCGCGACACCCCGGCCACTGGCGGCGCGCTGCACTTCTTTCTGCCTGACGGCCGCCCCGCCGGGCTGCCCGCCGCGCACGCCCTGCGGCTGAGCGGGCAGGGCGGCGCCATTGACCACCTGGCCCTGCATGACCAGCCCGGCCAGGTGTGCCACTACATCAGCCGCACCTTCAAACCGCTGCTGCCCACAGCACTGCCCGTGCCCGGCCAGCGCGGCTGCCCCGTGCTGAGCGATGGCGCCATCCTGCGCTTTACCGACGCCACCGGCCATGTGCAGCGCCTGCGCTACAGCGCCCGGGAGGGCGCCCAGCCGCTGGGCGCGCCGCTGCCCGGCACCCTGGTGGCCGAGCAGGCCGGCCGCTTCATGCTGCGCCTGCCAGCCCCCGCTGCACCGCCCAGCGCGCCGCCCAACGCATCGTCCGCCACGCCAGCCGCCATAGCGCCTGCCGCATCCTCCACACCGGCCGCGGCGGCGCCAGCCACGCCAGCCACGCCAGCCACGCCAGCCACGCCAGCCAGCGCCGCCGGCGGCCAGACAGCGCCCCCCGCCCCCCGCTACATGGCCTATACCGACGCCGGCCAGCCCCTGCCCGACGCCACGGGTTTCGATGGCTTTGAAGACCTGGGCTGCGGCCACTGGCGCGTGCAGCGCGGCGGCCTCTGGTATCAGCTTGGCCCCCAAGGCCAGCTCATCACCCCGCCGGGCGCGCCACCCACTTGTTAAGAACCGGTTCAAAATCCCTGCGCGGCGGGCCATGAAGCGGATTGGGGCCATCAGCGGCGTGGTAAAGCCTCGCCCTGGCACGGGCCATGGCTGCGTTTGGCGCCTGGCATCCCATCATCCCAACCGCTTGTCGCCCTACTCAGGCCGAGATCTTGAACAGGTTCCAAGCCGCGCCACCGGCCCTGCCCGCAGCCCCCTGACAAGGCCGGGTGCGCCGGAAGGCAAACAAAAACCCAATGCAGGCTTGATGGGTTTCGCTTTATAGCTATCAATAAAGAAGCAAATCACCCTCCGCCCTGCCCCGTTTCACTGCACTGCCCCACTCGCCATGGCCCTGAACCTCTGCATTGCCCAGCTCAACCCCACCGCAGGCGATTTGCCCGGCAACGCGCGCCGCATCATTGACGCCGCCCAGGCCGCCCACGCCGCGGGCGCGCAACTGCTGCTCACGCCCGCGCTGTCCATTTGCGGCTTTGGCGCGCAAGACTTGCTGTGGCGCCCCGCCTTCATCGATGCCTGCCAGGCCGCCGTGCAACAGGTGGCCGACGCCACGGCCGCCCTGCCGGGCCTGACCGTGGTTGTCGGCCATCCGCAGCCCGCGCCCCAGGCCGGCGGCGCGGCCCCCGGCATGGCGCGCTGCCATCACGCCGCCAGCGCCATCCGCGCTGGCCATGTCGTGGCCACGGCCCGCCAGCAAACGCTGCCGGCCGGCCAGGTGTTCGATGCGCCGCGCCACTTCCTGCCCGGCGACGGCAGCCCTTGCGTGTTCGAGGCCGGTGGCCTGCGCGTGGGCCTGCTGATCGGTGCCGACGCCTGCCCAACCGGGCCCGCCGACCCCGTGCAGCGCGCCCGCCAGGCCGGCGCCCAGTGCCTGGCCGTGGTGGACGCCGCGCCCTGGCACGCCAGCCAGGCCAGCGAGCAGGAGGCGCGGCTGGCCCGCCGCGCCCAGACCAGCGGCCTGCCGCTGGTGTACGCCAACATGACCGGCGGGCAAGACGAACTGCTGTTCGGCGGCGGCGCCTTCGCCGTGCAGGCCGACGGCACGCTGGCCGGGCGCGCGCCCGCATTTGAAGACGCCCTGTTCCATGTGCAGGCCACCGCGCAAGGCAGCGCCGGCCCGCTGGCCTTGCATGCCAGCACCGCCGCCCCCCTGCCCCCTGACGAGGCGCTTTGGCGCGCCCTGGCGCTGGGCCTGCGCGATTACGTGCGCAAGAACGGCTTTCAAAGCGTGCTGCTGGGCCTGTCGGGCGGCATTGATTCGGCGCTGGTGCTGGCGCTGGCCGTGGACGCGCTGGGCGCGGCGCGCGTGCACACCGTCATGATGCCCAGCCCCTACACCGCCGCCATCAGCCTGGAAGACGCGCGGGAGATGGCGCGGCGCGTGGGCGTGCGGCATGACGAGGTGGCCATCCTGCCCGCATTCGATGCCATCCGCCAGTCGCTCGCGCCGCTGCTGGCCGGCCGGCCCGAGGACACCACCGAGGAAAACATCCAGGCGCGCGTGCGCGGCGTGCTGCTCATGGCCCTGTCCAACAAGCACGGCCACCTGGTGCTGACCACCGGCAACAAGAGCGAATACGCCGTGGGCTACTGCACGCTGTACGGCGACATGTGCGGCGGCTTCGCCCCGATCAAGGACGTGCTCAAGACCCGCGTCTTCGCGCTGGCGCGCTGGCGCAACGCGCATGACCCCTTTGGCACGGGCGCCAACCCCATTCCCGAACGCATCATCACCCGCCCGCCCAGCGCCGAGCTGCGGCCCGGCCAGACCGACCAGGACAGCCTGCCGCCCTACGAGGTGCTGGACGCCCTCATCGAAGCCTGCATGGAACGCGACCAGGGCGCCGCCGAACTGGTGGCCGCCGGCTTTCGCCCGGAAGACGTGGCCCAGGTCATGCGCCTGCTGCGCCTGGCCGAGTACAAACGCCACCAGTCCGCCCCCGGCCCGCGCGTCAGCCCCCGCGCCTTCGGCAAGGACTGGCGCTACCCCGTCACCAACGCCTTTCGCGATCCGGGACCGGGCGGCTGAGCCGCCGGGCCGGGGCGCGCCCCGGCCGCCCCGCCGTCAGGCCGGCATCGCCATGGCGGCCCATGGTCAGGCCAGGGGTTCAATCACCATCTCGAACGTCACCAGCACCGCATTGGCACCGGGGCGCAGGCGCCCGCGGTGAATGCCGTGGCAATGGTCCACCACGCCCACGTCCAGGCAAACGCCTTCGCCGCCGGGGCGCGTGGCATCCACCGTGCCGCGCTCGATGAACACCTCGGTCACGAAGGGCTCCACGTGCGTGCCGTCGGCAAAGGCCACGCCCACCAGGCTGCCCACCCCGCCGCGGATGGCGGCCCGCGTCACGCCACGGCGGCGGCAGACGGCGGCGATGGCCTCGCAAACGTCCTCGTTGGGGCGGATCGACAGCGCGAACGCGGTGGTGGGCATGTGCTCCCCCACTGGCGCCGTGCCGGTGGCCACGGGGGTGAACAGGCTGAAGCCGCTTTCCTGGCACGGCATGACGGCAAAGTCCGCCCCGTGCAGATACCAGATGTCCAGCACCGGGGCGGTGGCCACCACGGCCTCGTCCGGCAGGATGTGCCCGGCCCCCAGGCGGCCCTGGGCGTCACGCCAGATGGCATGGCAGTGCAGCCAGGGCTGGCCGTCGCGGCGGCCCACGGTCAGGGCCGCGCTTTCCAGCCGCGCCGGGCCGTCCAGCGCGTAACGCTCGCTGTAGAACACCGCGTGCGCCGGCGTTTTGGACAGCGCCGGCATGACATAGGCCATGGGCGCCAGCGAACCGCCGCGCAGCGTGGCCACGGCGCTGCCGGCCTGATGGTCCTGGCACAACTGTTCGAACGCGGCCAGCAGGCTGACGCCACAGGGCAGCGCCGGGGCGCGGTGCTCAATCAGGCAAGGCTGCGCCACATGGCGCTGGGCGGCCGGCGGGCCGGGGTGATGAATGCGGCGCATGCAAACCCCTTGCATCACGCAGTGGTTGGCGCAGCAGGGGCGGCAGAGGCCGCGGCCTGCGGCAGGCCGCGGCGCGCCAGCTCGTCCCGGACCAGCCGCTTGGGCACCTTGCCGTAGCCGGACTGGGGCAGCGCCTCCCAGAAATAGATGTGCTTGGGCATCTTGTAGCGCGCCACCCGGCCATCCAGCCATTGCCGCAGCGCAGGCTCGTCCAGCTGCGTCCCGGGGCGCCGCACGCACACGGCCACGCCTATCTCGCCCCACTGCGCATCGGGCACGCCCAGCACGGCCACCTCGGCCACGTCGTCATGCAGCAGGATTTTTTCCTCGATCTCGCGCGGGTAGATGTTGGAGCCGCCGGAGATGTACATGTCCGAGGCGCGGCCGGTGAGGTACAGATAGCCCTGCGCATCCATGTGACCGATGTCGCCCGTGCGGAACCAGCCGTTGCGAAACGCCTTGGCGTTGGCCTCGGGGTTGTCGTAGTAGCCCGCGAACACGGCCGGGCCGATCACGCAGACCTCGCCGGTTTCGCCCGCGGGCAGCTCGTTGCCTGCGTCGTCCTGAATGGACACCTGCATGCCGGTGCGCTCGAAGCCGCAGGTGCCGGCGCGCGCCACCTGGCCTTGCGCGTCCAGGTGCTCGTGCGGGGGCAGCACGGTGATGTTGCCCGTCACCTCGCCCAGTCCGTAGTACTGCACCAGCACCGGCCCCAGCTTGGCCAGCGCGCGCTTTTGGTCCACCTCGTACATGGGCGCGCCGGCATAGACCACGTGCCGCAGGCTGCTGTGGTCGTGCTGATCGACAGCCGGGTCTTCCACCAGGATCTTGAGGATGGTGGGCACCGTGAACAGGCTGCTGAGACGGTGCTGCTCGATCAGGGCGAACGCCTGCGCGGGCTCCAGCTTGTCGGAAGGCATCAGCACCGTCCGCGCGCCGCGCGCCGCCAGAATGAGCTGGTGCAGCCCCGCCCCGTGCGACAGCGGGGCCACCACCAGCGCGCCGTCCTCACAGCTTGTGCCCGGCAGCAAGTCAGCCAGGTGGTTGGTGACCACGCAGGCGAGCTGGCCATGCGTGAGCACGGCCGCCTTGGGCTTGCCGGTGGTTCCGGAGGTGAACAGGAACCAGCAGGGCGTGCCGGCTTCCACCGCCGCGTTGGGAAAGTCCGTGCCCAGGTGCTGCCCGATCAGCTGCGACACGGTGGGCTTTTCATCAGGCGCCGCCGCGCTGCCGCGCAGCCACAGCACGTCCGTGCCGGGCACGGCCTCGCACACGGTGCGGGCGTGGTCCACGAAGTCGGTCTGGCACAAAAAGACCCGGCTGCGCGCCACGCTGGCCATGTGCACCAGCTCCGACGGCACGGCGCGGAAATTGGTGGGCACCCAGACCGCGCCGAGCCGGAAGGCCGCGAACATGGACTCGAACATCTCGTTGCTGTTTCTGGAGTGCACCAGCAACGTGCTGCCCGGCCCCACGCCGCGCGCGGCCAAGGCAGCCGCCAGGGCGCTGACCCGGGCGTCCAGCTCGCGCCAGCGCCAGAGTTCATCGCCCCAGACCAGCGCGGTGCGCTCCGGCAGGCGGCGCGCGTTCTGCGTGAGCCAGTGGGCCAGGTTCATGGCCCGCCGGGGCGTGACAGGAAGCGGAACGACCTGGCTCATTGGCTGCGCTCCAGAATGGACACGTAGTTGGCCACGGCCGCCCCGCCCATGTTGAACAACCCCGCCAGCGCCGCGCCCGGCAGTTGCATGGCGCCCGCTTCGCCCGCCAGCTGCATGGCGGCCATGACGTGCATGGACACGCCCGTGGCGCCCAGCGGGTGGCCGCGCGCCTTCAGCCCGCCGGAGACGTTGACGGGCACGCGCCCGCCCTTGCAGGACACGCCATCGCGGATCACGCGCCAGCCTTCGCCGCGCGGCGCCAGCCCCATGGCCTCGTACTCCAGCATTTCGGCGATGGTGAAGCAGTCGTGGGTTTCCACCAGATCCAGGTCATCAATGCCCACACCGGCCTGCGCCAGCGCCGCCTGCCAGGCGCGGTGCGCGCCCTCGAAGGCCACCGGGTCACGGCGCGACAGCGGCATGAGGTCGTTGACCTGCACCCGCGCGCGGAAACGGATGGCGCGCGCCAGGGCCCTGGCCGTGTCCTCGTCGGCCAGCACCAGGGCGGCCGCGCCATCGGACACCATGGAACAGTCGGTGCGCCGCAGCGGCCCGGCCACCAGCGGGTTTTTCTCGGACACCTCGTTGCAAAACGCAAAGCCCATGTCCTTGCGCACGTGGGCGTAGGGGTTGTCCACGGCGTTGGCATGGTTCTTGGCCGCGATCATGGCCAGCTCCTCGCTGCGGTTGCCGTAGCGGTCGAAGTAGGTCTGGGCAATCTGGCCAAAGATGCCGGCAAAGCCCTGCGGGGTTTCTTCCTCGCGCCGGTAGCAGCCGGTCAGCAGGATGTCGGCGATGGCGGCTGGCGGCACGCCAGTCATCTTCTCCGCGCCCACCGCCAGCGCGATGCGGACGCGCCCGGACTCGATCGCGTCCATGGCCGAATGCACCGCCGCCGAGCCTGTGGCGCAGGCGTTTTCCACGTGGACGGCTGGCGTGAAGCGCAGATCCGGATGGCACAGCGAGATCAGCCCGGCCTCGAACCCCTGGGGCTGGAAGCCGTGGTTGTAAACCCCCAGCGCCACATGGCCCACGTCCGCGGCTGCAACCTGCGCATGCGCCAGCGCCTCGTTCACCACGCCGCGCACCAGTGTCTCGATGTCCAGCGCATCCAGCTTGCCGAACGGCGTGTGCGCCCAGCCGACGATGACTGCTTTTCCTGGCATATGGTCCCTTTCTTGAAAGTTCGTCTTGAATCAGTGGCCGCCGCGCATGCGCGCTTCGACAATGGCTTTTTCCTGGTTGAGCAGCGCCACCAGCGCTTCGTGACGGTTGTCGGCAAAGCGGCTTTCCACCCCGGCAATGGCCAGCGACGCGGGCAGACCGCCACGCGGGTCGGCCACCACCACCGCCACGCCCCAGGAGCCTTTGAACACCAGCCCCTGGTTGAAGGCATAGCCCAGCAGGCGGGCCTGGCGCACCTGCTCGCGGATCAGCGGGATGGACAGGTGCGGATAAGCGCCGAGCAGCCGCTCCTGGTTGTGCCGCAAGATGACTTCCACCTGCGCATCCGGCAGGGCCGCCAGCAGGGCGATGCCGCTGGCGCCACAGCCCAGCGGATGGCGATCGCCCGGTTGCAGCACGTGCGAGCGCAGCGGATAGGTGCCTTCTTCCCTGGCCAGGCAAACCGTCTCGTTGCCGCGCTGCACGCTGAGCAGGGCCGCGTCGCCAGAGCGGTCGGCCAGGCGGCGCAGGCTGTCGCCGGCCATGCGGTGCACGCCAAAGCGCTCGCCCGCCAGAATGCCCAGCGCATAGGTTTCCGGGCCGCAGAAGTAGCTGCGGCTGGCCGGATCCTGCTCAATCAGGCCGTTTTCCATCAAGGCCAGCAGCAAACGCCTTACCGTGGGTTTGGTCAGGCCTACTTTCTGCGCCACCTCGGCCAGCGTGACCCCGGCGTTTCTGGCACCCGCCACGATGCGCAGCGCCGCCACGGCGCGATCCAGCGTCTGGCTGGACGGCGCCGCACCGTCCTTCAGGTTGTCAGTCTCCGCCATTGCTAACCCCTATCCGCGTGGAATCGCCCAATAATTCCAATATATGGAATCACTGTGTGACAGCCACAGTGCGCCAGAGTATAGGCAAATTCCCTTGATTTTCATGCCTAGGGAAATTACCCGTTTGACAGAAGCAGTCTGGCTTTATCTAATTTCAGCACCCCGAAAGAATCATCAATTCCATATATTGGAACAAGGAGATAGAAATGAACCGTCGCTCATTCCTCGCCAAAGGCGTTGCCGCTTCTTCAGTTGCCACCTGGGGATTGGGATGGCCGCGCTTCGCCCATGCCGCCGAATTCACCTACCGCATTGCGCACAGCCTGCCCGTCAACCACCCGCTGCACATCCGTCTGGAAGAAGCCGCCAAGCGCATCCGTGAGGAAACCGGCGGCCGTTTCGAGCTGCTGGTTTTCCCCTCCGACCAGCTGGGCTCGCAGACCGACGTGATGAGCCAGATCCGCTCTGGCGCGGTGGACTTTTTCTGTCTCTCCGGCGTCATCCTGTCCACCCTGGTGCCCGCCAGCGCCATCAGCGGCCTGGGCTTCGCCTTCAAGACCCAGGAAGACGTGTGGAAAGCCATGGATGGCGGTCTGGGCGCTTTCATCCGCGGCGAAATCGCCAAGACGCGCAGCCTGTTCGCGCTGGAAAAAATCTGGGACAACGGCTACCGCCAGATCACCAGCGCCAGCCGCCCGGTGGCCACCCCGGCCGACATCGCCGGCATGAAGGTGCGCGTGCCGCCGTCACCGATGTGGGTGTCCCTGTTCAAGGCGCTGGGCAGCGCGCCCACCACCATCAACGCCAACGAGCTGTATTCGTCGCTGCAAACCCGCATCGTGGACGCGCAGGAAAACCCGCTGGCCGTGATCTCCACGCTCAAGCTCTACGAAGTGCAGAAGTACTGCGCCATGACCAATCACATGTGGGACGGTTTCTGGCTGCTGGCCAACCGCCGCAACTTCGACGCCTTGCCCAAGGATGTGCAAGCCATCGTGCAAAAGCACCTCAACGCCGGCGCCATGGCCGAGCGCGCCGACCTGGCCCGCCTCAATACCGACCTGCGCCAGCAGCTCACGCAAAAAGGCATGCAGTTCGTTGAAGCCGATACGGAAAAATTCCGCCAGAAGCTGCAAGACGCCGGCTTTTACAGCGAATGGCGCAAGAAATTCCCGGCCGCCGGCTGGGAGCAGCTGGAAAGCGTGACGGGCAAGCTGTAAAAAAAAGAGGCTTGGCATGAGCGCACCAGACATCGCCGCTGCCACGCACGCCGACCGCATGGGCGGGCCGTGGCGCCGGTTCGAAGACGGGCTGTACACGGCCACCAGCGTCTGCGCCGCCGCGCTGCTGGCGGCCGTCATCGGTTTGCTGTTCGCCGGCGTGATCGCGCGCTACGTGTTTCACGCGCCGCTGATCTGGTCAGACGAGCTGGGCGGCATTCTGTTTCTCTGGCTGTCGATGCTGGGCGCCGCCCTGGCCACCTACCGCGTGGCGCACATGCGGATGACGGCGGTGGCCACCCGCCTGGGCGAGCGCTGGCAGGGCTTTTTCTCGGCGCTGGCCACGGGGGCCATGCTGCTGCTGTTTGCCCTGATCCTGACGCCCGCCTACCTGTTTGCCGAAGAGGAGATGCACATCACCACCTCGGCGCTGCAAATCTCCAACGCCTGGCGGGCCGCCGCCCTGCCCGTGGGCTTTGCCCTGATGGCCGTGTTCAGCCTGGGGCGGCTGCTGGACTTGCGCAAGAACCCCCAGACCTATTGGGCGCTTGGCGTGCTGCTGGCCGTCAGCGTCACGCTGTGGCTGCTGAGTCCGCAGCTGAAACCGCTGGGGCATGCCAACCTGCTGATCTTCTTCGTCGTGCTGGTGGGCCTGTGCGTGCTGGCCAGCGTGCCCATTGCCATTGCCTTCGCGCTGGCCACCTTTGGCTACCTGGCGCTGACCACGCGCATGCCCGTGATGGTGCTGGTGGGCCGCATGGACGAAGGCATGTCCCACCTGATGCTGCTGGCCATTCCGGCCTTCGTGTTCCTGGGCGTGCTGCTGGAGATGACGGGCATGGCGCGCGCCATGGTGCAGTTTCTGGCCAGCCTGCTGGGGCACATACGGGGCGGCCTGTCCTACGTGCTGGTGGGCGCCATGTACCTGGTGTCAGGCATTTCCGGCTCCAAGGCGGCGGACATGGCCGCCATTGCCCCGGCCCTGTTTCCCGAAATGATCAAGCGCGGCGCCAAGAAAGGCGACCTGGTGGCCCTGCTGTCGGCCACCGGCGCGCAAACGGAGACGATTCCCCCCTCCATCGTGCTGATCACCATTGGCTCGGTGGCCGGGGTGTCGATCTCCGCCCTGTTCATTGGCGGCTTGCTGCCCGCGCTGGTGCTGGGCCTGGGGCTGTGCGTGGTGATCGCCATCCGCCACCGCAAGGAAAGCCCCACCGGCGTGACGCGCCCGCCTTGGCCCGTCATTGGCCGGCTGTTCATGGTGGCCTTGCCCGCGCTGGCGCTGCCCTTCGTCATCCGCGCGGCCGTGGTTGAAGGCGTGGCCACGGCCACGGAGGTGTCCACCATCGGCATCTTCTACGCCATCTTCGCCGGCCTGGTGATCTACCGGCAATTCAACTGGCGCAAGCTCTACCCGATGCTGGTGGACACCGCCGCCCTGTCGGGGGCCATTCTCATCATCATCGGCGCGGCCTCGGGCATGGCCTGGGCGCTGACGCAATCAGGCTTTTCGCGGGAGCTGGCGCAGTTCATGCACGGCCTGCCCGGCGGCGCGGCCACTTTCATGGTGGTTTCCGTCGTGGCCTTCATCGTGCTGGGCAGCCTACTGGAAGGCATTCCCGCCATCGTGCTGTTCGGCCCCCTGCTGTTTCCGATCGCGCGCAGCATGGGCATCCACGACGTGCATTACGCGATGGTGGTCATCCTCTCCATGGGCCTGGGCCTGTTCGCGCCGCCTTTCGGCGTGGGCTACTACACCGCCTGCGCCATCGCACGGGTCAACCCGGACGAAGGCATGCGTCCCATCTGGGGCTACATGCTGGCGCTGCTGATCGGCCTGATCGTGGTGGCCGCCGTGCCGTGGATTTCCACGGGCTTTCTCTGAGCACGCCGCTGCCATGCCCGGAAGGCTTCAAGACAGGGTGGCGCTGGTGTATGGCGCGGGCGGCCCGCCTGGCGAGCTGAGCAACGGCCGCGCCGCCGCTCTGACCTACGCCAGGGAAGGCGCGGCGGTGGCCTGCATCGACCGCGATACCTCGGCCGCGCAGGAAACGGCCCGCCAGATCACGGCCCAGGGCGGACAGGCCGTGGCCCTGACGGCCGACGTCACCAGCACGGCGCAAGTCGATCAGTCGGTGCAAGATGCGCTGCGCCATTTTGGCCGCCTTGACATCCTGCACAACAACGTGGGCATCGCCCCTGCAGGCGGGCCGCTCGACATGGACGAAGCCGCGCTGCAGCGCGTGATGGATGTCAACCTGGGTGCCATGCACCGCACCGTGCGCGCCGTGCTGCCGCAGTTTCTGCGGCAGCAAAAGGGGGTGATCGTCAACATCTCCTCCATCGCCGCCATACGCTGGACCGGCTATGCGTATTTCGCCTACTACGCCTCCAAGGCCGCGCTGAACCAGGCCACCGTGGCCCTGGCCTTGCAGTACGCCAGCCAGGGCATCCGGGCCAACGCCATCCTGCCGGGAGTCATCGACACGCCGCTGGTGTACCAGCAGATCAGCGCCCAGTACGCCAGCGTGGAGCAAATGCGGCACGCCCGCCGCCAGGCCGTGCCCATGAAGCGCACGGGCACGCCTTGGGACGTAGCCCATGCCGCCGTTTTTCTGGCCTCTGACGAGGCCGGCTTCATCAACGGCGTCTGCCTTCCGGTGGATGGCGGGCATTCATGCGCCATCCCCGGGCTGTAACGCGCCTGCCGCGCGCGGCCCATCCGGGTCTGGCGGCAGGGGCTGAACGCCGGACCATGCGGCGCAGCGGTTAATATCTCCCGTTTCGCACTTGGTGCAACACGTTTTTCATTCTTTCCCCCAGAAAGTCCGTCATGAAGCAAATCACCGCCATCATCAAACCCTTCAAACTCGAGGAAGTGCGCGAGGAACTGGCCGAAGTGGGCGTGACCGGCCTCACGGTCACGGAAGTCAAGGGTTTTGGCCGCCAAAAAGGCCATACCGAGCTGTATCGCGGCGCCGAATACGTGGTGGACTTCCTGCCAAAGATGCGCATCGAGGTCGTGGTCACCGATGAGGTGGTTGACCGCTGCGTGGACGCCATCATCAAGGCCGCGCGCACCGGCAAGATTGGCGATGGCAAGATTTTCATCACCCCGGTGGAGCGGGTGGTGCGCATCCGCACCGGCGAAGAAGACGACGCCGCCGTTTGAAGAGCCGCCGCACCGATTGCTACAATTAAAGTAGCAATAAACAAAGGCCGTTTCTGCCCGAACGGCCTTTTTTATTCTTCACCCTCGGGGCCGCCACGGGAAGCGCCGCCCGCCGGAGCCTCTGGCTGCGCGGGTTGCAGGCGCGGGGGCATGTCGGCCCGGCCCGCCTGCCGGAAGCGGAACAGCGCCGCGCGGGCCAGCAGCACGGTGGTGATGGGCGCGGTGATGGACAGCAAGATGATGATGATCCAGGTGTGCAGCACCAGCGACTGGCTTTGCGCGGAAAAGTAGATGATGCAAGCGAAGGTCACGCACCACGCCGCCCAGGTGTAGGCCAGCGCGGGCGGGTGCATGCGCTGGAAAAAGTCTTTCAGCCGCACCACGCCCCAGGCCGCCGTCAGCACGAAGAAGGCGCTGGTCAGCAGCAGCACGGCCACCAGCGCTTCCACCCACAGGGCCACGGGCGCGGCGCCGCTCATTCGATCACCTCGCCACGCAGCAGGAACTTGGCCATGGCCGCCGAGCCGACAAAGCCGAACAGCGCAATGAGCAGGGCGGCCTCGAAATACATCTGGCTGGCGTAGCGAATGCCGGCCACCAGCACGATGAGCATGCCAATGATGTAGATGATGTCCAGCGCCAGCACGCGGTCTTGCGCCGCCGGGC
The DNA here is from genome assembly GCA_003859965.1 of Comamonadaceae bacterium OH2545_COT-014. Lineage (GTDB taxonomy): Bacteria > Pseudomonadota > Gammaproteobacteria > Burkholderiales > Burkholderiaceae_C > Ottowia. Next base: position 185,595 of record RQYR01000001.1, read on the forward strand.
CACGCAGCAGGCGCCACAGGCACAGCAGCATGGCCACGCCGTAGGCGCACAGCGTGACCGTGATGGCGCCGGAAAGCAGGGGGCTCATGATTCGAAGATCTCCATCAGCGGCTGTTCGTAGCGCTGCTTGAAGTGCGCGGTGAACGCGGCCGGGTCGGGCACGTCCCACACGTGCAGCAGCAGCGTGCTGCCATCGCGCGCCAGCTCGCTCCACACGGTGCCAGGCACCACCGTGGTCACCATGGCCAGCGCCGCCAGCCCGGCCGGGTCGCGCAATTGCAGCGGCACGGTGACAAAGGCGCTGTGCGGCGGCCGGCGGCCGGCGCGCAGCACGCCGCGCAGCACCTCCAGGTTGGACAAGACCACGTCCCAGCCCACGGTAAGAATGAAGCGGGCCAGCGTAAGGGGCTTGCGCACACGCGGCCGGCCTGGCCGCAGGGGCGCCAGCAGCAGCGGCATGAGCCAGGCCAGCAAGGCGCCCAGCAGCCACTGCCCCGGCGCCAGCGAGCGCACCAGCAGGAGCCACAGCGCCAGCAGCGCCAGCGACATCAGCGGGGCGGGAAACAGCTTGCGCATCATGGCTTCAGCAACCCTCCACGCCCCGTGGCCACGGGCGACGGCACGGGCTGCGCGGTCACCACGGCGCCGATGTATTCCCGGGGATCGTGCAGCGCCCGCGCCGCCTCCTGGGTAAAGCGCAGCACGGGTTGGGCCTGCCACACCATCGCCGCCGCCAGCAGCAGCAGCGCGGCCACCGGCGCGCATTCGATCACGCGCAGGCGTGGCGCCGGGCGGCCCTGCGGCGCCCAGAAATGCCGCACGCCGGCCCGTGACAGGGCAATCGTGGCCATCAGCCCGCCGCTCACCAGCAGCGCCAGCATGACCCAGACCGGCACGGGCACCGCGCCCTCCGCGCCGCCCAGCCCGCCGGGGTTGAGCAGCGCCGTCAGCATGGCGAACTTGCCCACGAAGCCCGACAGCGGGGGCAAGCCCGCGATGAGCAGCGTGCACATGATGAATGACAGTCCCAGAAATGCCATGGCCGCCGGAATGGCGCGGCCAATCAGGGCTTCTTCGTCATCGTCCAGGTTCACGTCGCGCGAGGGCACCAGCTCGACCGGAAACGCGAAAGCCTCGTCCGCTTCCGTCTCGCTGATGACCGGCACCCGCTCGTCACTCTCACGCGCGCGCTCCACCAGCTCAATTACCAGGAACAGCGCCGACACGGCCAGCGTGGAGCTGAAGGCGTAATACAGCGCCGCCCCCGTGACCTGGGGCTGGCCAAAGCCCAGCGCGGCCAGCAGCGTGCCCGACGAAAGAATGACGGCAAAGGCCGCCATGCGGCCCAGGTGCTGCGTGGCCAGAATCCCCACGGCGCCAAAGGCCAGCGTTGCCAAACCAACCCACACCAACTGCGGCCCGCCAAACAGCGCCGACACGCCCGCGTCCTGCGGAAACAGCAGCGTCCACAGCCGCAGCACCGCATACACGCCCAGCTTGGTCATGATGGCGAACAGCGCCGACACGGGCGCCGCCGCGCTGGCATAGGCGGCGGGCAGCCAGAAGTTCAGCGGCCAGGCCGCCGCCTTGACCAGAAAGGCCAGCGCCATGATGGCCGCGCCCGCGTGCAGCAGCCCCCGGTCTTCATCGGCAATGGCTGGCACCATGACCGCCATGTCGGCCAGGTTGAGTGTGCCGGTCACGCCATACAGCATGGCAATACCCACCAAAAACAGGGTGGACGCCATCAGGTTGACCGCGATGTAGTGCAGCCCGGCGCGCACGCGCGGCCAGCCCGAGCCGTGCAGCAGCAGGCCATAGGACGCGGTGAGCATGATTTCGAAAAAGACAAACAGGTTGAACAGGTCGCCCGTGAGAAAAGCGCCTGCCAGCCCCATCAGCTGCAACTGGAACAGCGGGTGGAAATGCACGCCCGCCTTGTGCCAGCGCGCACTGGCGTAAAGCACGGCCGCCAGCCCCAGCACCGAGGCCAGCAGCAGCATCATGGCCGACAGGCGGTCCACCACCAGCACGATGCCGTAAGGCACCGGCCAGTTGCCAGGCAGGTACACGCCCACGGCCTGCGGGCCATCAACATGCTGCACCCAGTACACCAGCGTCATCGACACCGCCAGCCCCAGCAGGCATGACAGCACGTTCACCAGCGCCTTCAGCGGACGGCGCGTATCGCCCAGCAGCAGCATCAGCGCCGCCGTGCCCAGCGGCAGCAGCACCGGCGCCATCACCAGGTGCGGCATGAGCGGCTCGATCAGGGCGTGCAAGGCGTCCATCAGTCGCGCTCCGCGCCATCCACATGGTCCGTGCCCGACAGGCCGCGCGAGGCCATCAGCACCACCAGAAACAATGCCGACGTGGCAAAGCCGATGACGATGGCCGTCAGCACCAGCGCCTGCGGCAGCGGGTCGGTGTAGTTATCCAGGCTGGGCAGCACGCCCGGCGTGACAATGGGTTCGCGGTCCAGCAGCAGGCTGCCCATGGCAAAAATAAACAGGTTGACGGCATAGGACAGCAGCGACAGCCCCATCAGCACCTGGAAAGTACGCGGCCGCAGCACCAGCCAGACACCCGAGCCGCCCAGCACGCCAATCGCGATGGCCAAAATGACTTCCATCAGGCCCCCCCCCCTTGCGGTGGCAACGCCGGGGCAGCAGGCGCGGGTGCGGCGGCGGCCTTCTTCGGCCCCTTGCGGTGCGCCCGCACCGACTGGTGCGCCAGCGCCGTCAGGATCAGCAGCGTCGCCCCCACCACCACGGCGAACACGCCAGCATCAAAAAACAGGGCGCTGGCAATGTGCAGCTCGCCCAGCACCGGCAGCGTGACGTGCGCGGTGTGCGTGGTCAAAAACGGATAGCCCCAAAGCAGCGCCCCCAGGCCGGTGGCCAGCGCCAGCAGCCAGCCCACCGCCATCCAGCGGATCACCCGCAGTTGCAAGTGCGCCTCCACCCACTGCGTGCCCGACACGATGTATTGCGCCAGAAACCCGATGGCCAGCACCAGCCCGGCCACGAAGCCGCCTCCCGGCTCGTTGTGGCCGCGCATGAACAGGTAGGCCGCCACCACGGCAGATACCGGCATCAGCAGGCGCACCAGCACGGCCGGCACCAGCATGTAGCCCAGCGCCGTGTCGTGTGCGGTGCGGGGGTTGATCAGGTCGGTCTTGAGATCAGCGGGCACGGCGCGCTGCTGGTGCGGCAGCTCCATGCTCTCGCGCGGGGGCCGGAAGCGGCGCAGCAGCGCATAGACCGTGAGCGCCACGATGCCAAGCACGACGATCTCGCCAAAGGTGTCGAAGGCGCGGAAGTCCACCAGCATCACGTTCACCACATTGGTGCCGCCGCCCTCGGGCAGCGCACGGTCGATGTAGAAAGGCGAAATGCTTTGCGGCGCGGGCCGCGTCATCACCGCGTATGACAGCGCCGCCATGCCCATGCCCGCCACCACGGCCAGCACCAGATCGCGCGCGCGGCGCAACCGCACGTTCAGGCCCATGCGGGCCGGCTCGGTATCCAGCCGCTTGGGCAGCCAGCGCAGGCCCAGCAGGAAAAGAATCGTGGTCACCACCTCCACCGCCAGCTGCGTCAGCGCCAGATCAGGGGCGGAAAACCACATGAACGTCAGGCTCACCACCAGCCCCACGCCGCCCAGCAGGATCAGCGCCGCCAGACGGTGGAACTTGGCCTGCGTCGCCGCCCCCAGGGCGCAAACGCCGCCCAGCACCCACAGCAGCGCAAAAGCCAGGCTGCCAGGCACGCGTTCGCGCTCGCCCCAGCTCAGGCCGCCCGGCGCCAGCGCCGCCACGGCCACCACCACGGCCGCCAACGCCAGCAGAAACAGCTGCGGCTGCAGGCGCACGCTGGAAGTGGCGCGCAGCAACACGCGCGCCGCCTTGTCCAGCGCCAGCAGCGCCGAGTGAAACAGGCGCTGCCCGTCCACCCGGCCAATGAAGGGCGGCCGCCTGAAATACCCCGCCTCCAGCACCCGGCGCAGCATCAGGTAAAGGCCAATGCCGCCTGCCAGCGCGATCACGCTCATCACCAGCGGCTTGTTCACCCCGTGCCACAGCGACAGGCTGTAATGCGGCGTTGGCCCGTTCAGCACCGCGTGCGCGGCCATCTCCAGCACCGGCCCGACCGACCAGGCCGGCGCCACGCCCACCACCAGGCAGGCCAGCACCAGCAGCTCCACCGGCACGCGCATCCAGCGCACCGGCTCGTGCGGCTCGCGCGGCAAATCGGCCGGCGGCGGGCCAAAGAAGATGTCCACCGTGAAACGCAACGAATACACCACCGCGAACATGCCCGCCACCGTGGCGGCAATGGGCAGGCTGGTGTCCAGCCACGGGCGGGTGCTGATATCCACCGTTTCGGCAAAGAACATTTCCTTGGACAAAAAGCCGTTCATCAGCGGCACGCCCGCCATGGCGGCGCTGGCCACGAAAGCCAGCGTGCCCGTGATGGGCATGGCCTTCCACAGCCCGTCCAGCCGGCGAATGTCGCGCGTGCCCGTTTCGTGGTCGATGATGCCGGCGGCCATGAACAGCGACGCCTTGAACGTGGCGTGGTTCATGATGTGGAACACCGCTGCCACCGTGGCCAGCTCGCGGTTCATGCCCAGAAGCAGCGTGATCAGCCCCAGGTGGCTGATGGTGGAATAGGCCAGCAGCCCTTTCAGGTCGTTCTGGAACATGGCCACGTACGCCCCCAGCACCAGCGTGCAGGCGCCCGCGCCGCCCACGATCCAGAACCACTCATCCGTGCCCGCCAGCGCCGGCCACAGCCGCGCCAGCAGGAACACCCCGGCCTTGACCATCGTGGCCGAATGCAGGTAGCTGGACACCGGCGTGGGCGCGGCCATGGCGCGCGGCAGCCAGAACTGGAAAGGAAACTGCGCGCTTTTCGTCAGCGCCCCCAGCAGCACCAGCACCAGCATGGGGGTGTACAGCGCATGGGCGCGGATGCGCTCGCCCGCGGCAAGCACCGCGTCCAGCTCGTAGCTGCCCACGATATGGCCCAGTATCAACACGCCCGCCAGCAGGCACAGCCCGCCTGCGCCTGTGACGGTGAGCGCCATGCGCGCGCCGCGCCGCGCGTCCTTGCGGTGGTGCCAGTAGCCAATGAGCAGGAAGCTGAACAGGCTGGTCAGCTCCCAGAAAAACACCATCTGCACCAGGTTGCCCGACAGCACCACGCCCATCATCGCCCCCATGAAGGCGAGGAAGAACGAGAAAAAGCGTGGCACCGGATCGTCTTTGGACATGTAGTAGCGCGCGTAAATGGCCACCAGCAGCCCAATGCCCGTGACCAGCAGTGCGAACAGCCAGGCAAAGCCGTCAACGCGCACCACGAAATTCAGGCCCGCCTGCGGCAGCCAGGCCCATTCCTGCCTCAGCACGTTTCCACCCTGCAATTGCGGAAAGAGCCACAGCACTCCGCCCAGACCGGCTGCCGCCACCAGCGCCGCCCACGAAGCCGCCACCGTGCGCGCATGCGTCGGCAACAGCGCAGCAACCAGGCTGCCGGCAAAGGGGAGCAGGATGAACCAGAAGAGCGACATGGTGGAGAGCCGCCAAGTCTAGCGGAAGCCTGCGCCCGCGCCCGCTGGCGCGCCTGCGCTGGCGATGCCGTTGCGCGCCCTGCCGGCGGGTGTCAACAACCCGCGGCACGCTTGCCCCGCGCCCGGCAACGCTTGCCGGTGCGCCGGCCATAGCGGGCCTTCCATTCCATGCCTCATTCCATTTGATAGGCATTACCATTTAGAACCTGCCCTGCAGCGTGCCTTGCGCCGCCTGGTTCAGCAACGTCTTCTTTTTCCTTTTTTGCCGGAGCCTTGAGCATGACCGCCCACCCCGCCCCAGAACAGCCCCAACCCCAGCCACACCAGCCACAGCCCGAAGGGCGCAGCGCCCGCCTGAAAGCCGCCACGCGCGACGTTCATGAAACGCTGGATCAGGGCATCATGGCCGCCAACATCTTCGCCAGCCGCGAACAGTTTGGCCGCTTCGTGCGGGTGCAGCACCGCTTTCACCGTGACATCGAGGCGCTGTACCGCCACCCGGCGCTCACCGCCTTGCTGCCCGGCCTGGCCGACCGCTGCCGCCTGCCCGCCGTCACCCAGGATTTGCATGACCTGCAGCCGGACGCCCCCGCCCCCGCCACCGCGCCCCGGCTGAGCGCCGACACGCCGCTGCCCGTGGCGCTGGGCTGGCTGTACGTGGCCGAAGGCTCCAACATGGGCGGCGCCGTGCTGTTCAAGATGGCCAGCGACAAGCTCGGCCTGGGCCGCGACTTCGGCGCGCGCCACCTGGCGCCGCACTCGGACGGCCCCGCGCGCCACTGGCGCGAATTCACCGCCATGCTGGACGCCGTGCCGCTGGACGCCGCGCAGGAAGCCCAGCTCATGCAAGCCGCCGCCGACGCCTTTGCCACCGTGCAGGGCTACGCGCGCGAGGAAATGGCCTGACCTCCAAGAACCCGCCCGCCTCTGGCCTCTGCCGGAAAAGGGGCGGGCAGGCAGGCGCTGGCCCGCTCCAGCTCAACCGCCGCCGCGCATGTCCGGCCCGTCCAGGTCGGGGCCGGTTTCCGTGCGCAGCACACGGTAGTCGCGGTTGAACACCACGTGGAACATCTGCTTTTGCTGCGTGTCCGCGTCCATGAAGCGCCATGACCAATAGATCTCGCGCTTGAGGTCATACGGAATCTGCTTGGCGGGCTTGCCCAGCATCTGGCGCACGGCCTCCATGGGCATGCCAGGCTGCACGCGGCGGAAGTTGTCCGGGTTCAGCACCTGGCGCAGCGCGCTCATGCGGCCGTCCGGGCCAATGGAGATCATGTAGTTCTGCGTGCCCTCGGGCTGGCGGTTGTATTCGAAGATGCGCTCGCCGTTCGGGCCGGGCCACACGTTCTCGGGCCGGCCAAAGCGGGCCACCACATCGGCTTCGGTGGACACGCCCTCCTCCAGCTCGGCAATGCGCTGGGGGTCGCAAGCGGCCAGCGCCAGCAGGCTGGCCAGGGCGGCAGGCAGAAGAAAGCGGTGCAGGTTCATCAAGCGTCGGCCTCGTAAAATCGGCGGCTGGGCGCAGGCCGCCGGCCTGCCGCGCACCCGCCAGAGCAGATCACACGTCCAGAGATTATGTCCATCGCCAACTTTTTCCGCCGCCCGCACTACACCTCCGAGGCCACGGACTTCATCGACGCCCTCAAGGCGCAAAAGCCCCACCTGGACGCCGCCCAGCAGCAGGGCCGCGCCTTGCTGTGGGACAAGGAGGTGGACCGCGCCCTGCAGGCCGAGTTTCGCGCCGCCCGCGTGCCGCAAAAGCCCTACGTCTATCAGACGGCGCCCGCTGCCGACCATTGAGCGCCGCGCGCGACCGCCACGCATTCGCAAATACGCAGCGCCGCTTCCCCATGCAAGCGCCAGGGCAACAGGTTGACATGTAAACACTCATGTCGGGCGCGTCAACATGTTCGTGTCAGCCATTCGGGCGCGTGAAAGCATGGGGGCCCCCAAGGGCGCACCACGAATGCCAGCGCGTCCAGTTTTTCCATAAGAAAAAAGGCTTTAAGGCACACCCATATTGCCTTAACAGCTATTAAAAAAGTAGCATGCACCCGGCCCCGTCCCCTGCCGAACTGCCCCCGCCCGAGGCCGGCCAGCCCGCGCCGCAGCCCGAGGTGGTGGACCACGTGGCCGTGGCGCGGCTGTACGGCGAGCCGCTGTTCGCGCTGCCGCAAGACTTGTACATCCCGCCGGACGCGCTGGAGGTCTTTCTCGAAGCCTTCGAAGGCCCGCTCGACCTGCTGCTCTACCTGATCCGCAAGCAGAACTTCAACATCCTCGACATCCCGATGGCCGCCGTCACGCGGCAATACCTCAGCTACGTGGAGGAAATCCGCAGCCGCAACCTGGAGCTGGCGGCCGAATACCTGTTGATGGCCGCCATGCTCATCGAAATCAAGTCGCGCATGCTGCTGCCGCCCAAGAAAACGGCCGAGGGCGAGGAGGCCGAGGATCCGCGCGCCGAGCTGGTGCGCCGCCTGCTCGAATACGAGCAGATCAAGCTCGCCGCCTCGCGCCTGGCCGACGTGCCGCAGTCCGGGCGCGACTTCCTGCGCGCCCAGGTGTACGTGGAGCAAGCCTTGGCCCCGCGCTTTCCCGACGTGGAGCTGGCCGAGCTGCAAGACGCCTGGCGCGCCATCCTGCGCCGCGCCAAGCTGGTGCAGCACCACAAGATCAGCCGCGAGCAGCTCAGCGTGCGCGAACACATGAGCCTGGTGCTCAAGAAGCTGCAAGGCCGCCGCTTCGCCCCGTTCGAAGACCTGTTCGACCCCAGCCAAGGCGCACCCGTGCTCGTGGTCACGCTGATCGCGCTGCTGGAGCTGGCCAAGGAAACCCTGGTCGAAATCACCCAGGCCGAGGCCTACGCCCCCATCTACGTGCGGCTGGCTTTCACCCCCGCCTGATCCACGCCCGATCCACGCCTGCCCCCTGGCCCGACGCCCCCGCCGCCTGAAACGCATGCGCCCCAGCCCCGACGCCCCCGCCGCCGCCCTGCCCGCGCCCTACCCCTTCGCCGCCATCACCGGCCAGCCCCGGCTCACGCAGGCGCTGCTGCTGGCCGCCACCGACCCGGCGCTGGGCGGCGTGCTCATCGAAGGCCCGCGCGGCACCGCCAAATCCACCGCTGCGCGCGCCCTGGCCGCCCTCATGGCGCCCGCCCCCTTCGTCACTGTGCCGCTGGGCGCCTCGCTCGAACACCTCACCGGCACGCTGGACCTGAACCACGCCCTGGCCGGCCACGCCGTGCGCTTTGCCCCCGGCCTGCTGGCGCGCGCGCATGGCGGCGTGCTCTACGTGGACGAAATCAACCTGCTGCCCGACGCCCTGGTGGACGCCCTGCTCGACGCCGCCGCCAGCGGCATCAACGTGGTGGAGCGCGACGGCATCTCGCACGCGCACCCCGCGCGCTTCGTGCTCATCGGCACCATGAACCCGGAAGAAGGCGAGCTGCGCCCGCAGCTGCTCGACCGCCTGGGCCTGTGTGTGCGCCTGGCCAACGTACATGACGCCGCCCAGCGCCAGGCCATCGTGAAAGCGCGCCTGGCCTTCGACGCCGACCCCGCCGCCTTCGCCGCCCGCCACGCCAGCGCCCAGGCCGCGCTGGCCGCCCGGCTGGCCCGCGCCCGCGCCCTGGCGCAAGACCCCGCCGCCCTGCCCCTGCCTGACGATGTGCACCACGCCGCCAGCCAGCGCTGCGTGGCCGCCCGCGTGGACGGCCTGCGCGCCGATCTCGTCATGCTGCGCGCCGCGCGCGCCCTGGCCGCCTGGGAAAACGCCCCCGCCGTCACCCCGCAGCACGTGGCCCAGGTGGCCGACATGGTGCTCGACCACCGCCGCCACCCGGACGCGGAAACGCCCCCCACGCCCCCTGCACCCGATCCCACCGCCGCGCCAGCCGATGCCCCCGCATCCAGCCATTCGCCCAGCGACGCGGCCCCACCGCCCCCCTCGTCCAGCCTGCCCGAAGGCGACTGGGGCGCGCTGCCGCCCGAGCCCGTAGGCATCGTCCCCGCACCCGCCTTCAAACCCCTGCGCCCGCTAAGCCGCCCGCCCCCCGCAAAAAAAGCCTGAGCCTCCAGCCCGCCCGCCCCGGCCGTCACCGGGGAAGCCGGGGGCCAGCCACACCGGGCCATTCGCCAACGCTAACCGCCAGCGCTCTTGCCACTGGCATCGACTGGCCGCGCACCCTCATCGCCCGGGGCGGCGGTGCCCTGCGCCCCGAACACCTGCGCCACGCCCCACGCCTGCCGCAAACCCGCGCCTTGCACTGCTTCGTGCTCGACTGCTCCGCCTCCATGCTGGCCGGCGGCCGGCTGGCCCAGGCCAAGGGGCTGCTGGGCGCGCTCATCGCCCAAGCCTACCGCTGGCGCGACCAGGTGGCGCTCATCAGCTTCGGCGGCCACGCCGCCACACTGCGCCTGCCGCCGCGCCGCGCCATGCCCGTGGCCCATGAATGGCTCGCCCCCATTGGCGGCGGCGGCGGCACCCCGCTCGCCCAGGCCCTGGCCCAGGCCGACGCCCTGCTGCGCCGCCACCCCCACGGCGCGCGCTGGCTCTGGCTGCTGACCGACGGCCGCACCCGCGAAACCCCGCCCCGGCCCGCCCACGCCGAGCACCTGCACCTCATCGACTTCGACCACGCCCGCCCCCCGCTGAGCCGCGCCCGGCAACTGGCCGCCCTGTGGCACGCCCACTACCAGGCGGCCGATTCCCGGACGGCCGATACGCCGTGGCGCTGAGCACCTGAAAACCTGTTCAAAGCCCCCCGCGCGGCGGGCACTCCCAGCAGCTTTGGGCGGTCTGCGGCATTGCCAAACTTGCCAATAGCACAGGAATCACGGGCTATCACGGGCTATTGGCCGCGTTTTGCGCCTTGCATCCCATCCCAAAACCGCTTGCTGCTCGCTCGCGCCGCGACTTTGAACAGGTTCTGACGACCAAGCACACCCGCTTTCCAGAAAAACCCAGGCGCCTTGCCCGTCCAGGGCATATGCCCCCATCCATAGCCAAACAACGCGCATGGGGCTGCCATCCACCCTTGGCCGCGGCACGAAGCCCGCCTGACTGCTGACTGCTGACTGCGCGCACGTCTTACCCGCAGCCCCCTTTGTGCCCTTTCCTGCGCCACCTGGGCAAACCAGCGACGGGGGCTGACCACAAGCCCCACTCGTATCCATAACGTTCCCATCGGTAACGCTACCAGCTTGCCGAAAGCGTGACATATGCACACACTGGATGCAGCCCATTTCAATGCCGTAGCACAGCACATCATGGACATTCGCCTTCCCACCAGTCCCATCCACTCGCCCGGCTGGCAGCCAGAAGTTTCCCCCGCGCCAGCCAACGCCCAGCAACCGCCAAACGACGCTCCCACCACGCATGCGCCCACTTCGCAAGGGCGTTTGCTGAACCAGTTGCCCATGCCAGCGCATCCGGCGGGCCTGCCCCACGACGGCGCGCCGCCACCCCGGCCCGGCCACGGCGGCCACCCCGCCATCCCCCCATCGCTGGGCGACATATGGGACGGCTCTTTTGACCGCCTCGCCCCCATCTTCCCTGGCAGGGCGCCCGCCCCGGGCGGCGCCCTGGCCCGCACCTTCGCGCCCCATTCAACCCTGCCGCCCTCCATCACGACCAGCAAGCTGCCTGCCATCGTCACCGCCACCACGCCCGCGACGGTGCAAGCCGCCACGGCCAGCGCGCCAGCCGCCCCCACGGCCAGCCGCGAAGAAATCGCCGCCCTGGAGTTGCTGCTGGCCGAGCCCGCCAACCAGGACATGATTCGCCACTTCGGCGGCCCCATGCCATCGCTGGGCGGCAACCCCGTGGCCGACAGCATCGTGCAACGCTACGGCGCCGACCTGGCCAACCGCCTGCAACAGCTGCACAACGCCCAGCACGCGGTGCGGCAGGAATACTTGCGGGCGCTGGATCGTGCCATCGTCAATGAGCTGGATCGCTCCAGTGAATCACCCAAGCAGCCCAAGCCGCAAACATGGATCACCCCAGGCGCCCCCGGCTGGGGACGCGCCATGGATGACCACTCCGGCACGGCGCCCGACAAAGGAAGCGTCGTGGACGTCTTTGAGTTCACCCGCCAGTGGACCTCTGGGAACAGCCCTGCTCAACGCGCCTTTGTGCACCTGTATGGCTCAGCCCCTCTCGGCATGATCAGCGAGCACATAGGTGACGGCGAGTTCGTGCAGCATCTGGCACTGGCAGGCCAACGCCTTCATGTCGGCGGCTTGGCTCCTGATGCCCCGGCAGGTTCATGGCGACGTCCACGGGCGCACGACTCTTCTGTCAGATTTTTTAGCCTAGCTTGGCAATCAAGCCGCCTTCAAGACCTGCCAGGCGCCATCAACCCCGCCAAACCCGACAAGCTGCACAACCCCGCCGCCACCTGGTTCGACCCGGTACATGGCTGGATGACCCCGCCCAACAACATCAAGGGCGACTGGTTCGAACGCCTGGTGGGCGTGGGCGCCGCCGCCTTCGCCACCGTGGTCAGCGGCGGCATAGCCGCTGGCCTGATGCCCGGCATGGTCGTCGGTCAGGCTGCCTTCACGGCAGGCGTGAGCAGCATCATGCAGCAGGGCATCAGCGGCAGTGGCTTCAGCTTCCGTGATGTACTGCGCAGCGCCCTTGGTGGTGCATTGAACGCCGGGCTAATGCCCGCCTTGGGCCACGCAGGCATTGCTGGTCAAGGTGCAAGCATTCTTGATCGTCTTTTGCAGGCCTCCGGTCCAGCCGGCATCCAAAATGTGCTGCGGGACATCGTGGGCGCCGGCTTTCGCAGCAACGCTACACCAGCCCTTCTGCATCAGGTTGCCCGCGAAGTGCATACCCGCATTGACGCCTTCATCAGCCAAAACCCATTCCTCAGCGCCAGCGAACACAGCGCTTTGCGCATGCTCTCACGCACCACTGAGAATGCACTTCGGGTGTTGGGCACCCCCGGCGATCCAGCAGCCGGCTTCGCACGCGACTTCCTGAATAGCTTGAACACCAAAGAATAAAAAAGACCGCCTAGCAGCCCCGCGCTGGGCGAATTCATCGCCGCCGACGAACACCGCCGCGCCGTGCGCGATGCCGCGCTGGCCCTGCTGCAAGACACGTTCGAAAACCCCGCGCACGACCCGCGCGACCGCCTGCTGCTGGCCGCAGGCCCCGGCGCGGCCATCGAACTGCCCGAATCGGTACAGCGATCCTGGGACTTCGGCCACGGCTTCGCCGAAGGCAACGGTTTTTCCATCCTGCAAAGCCTGGAGGCGCTGAACGCCGTGGTGCGCGACCCCGGCCAGTTGCTCAGCGGCCTGCAGGCGCTCATCACCTCGGCCGAGGCGCGCGGCCAGCTGGGCCAGGACATCCTCAACGGCATCCGCAATGACATGCAGATGTTCCGCGACGCCTATGCCGCCGGCGACATGCGCCGCGCCGGCCAGCAGTTTGGCAAACTCACGGGCGATCTGGTCCAGCTCGTCGGCGGCGTGGAAGCCGTCGCCCGGCTCGCCCCCGGGCTGGCCAGGGGGGTCGGCAGGGGCGCTTCGGCGGTGGTGGACCGGTTGACGGATCCCCGGCTGGCCAGCCCCGGGCCGGGGAGCCGGCGTGCGCAGTTGGGGGCCGTGGGAAATCTGGGTGATGAAGTCGGCCCCTCCGTACACTCTCCTCCCAATCAACCAGCAAACCTTCCCAGTGGCTTTGCTAGCGTTGAAGACTTTTCGAGATTCAGCGCGGACTTGCACGCTGAACTAGCGAGAGCCGGGCATACCGATGTTCAACCAATCCTTCAAGGCAGCTCGATAACTGGCAGAAATTATCGTACTGGCGCAGAATTTGACATTGGAAGAAGAAGTGACTTTGACATAGCCTTAGCCAGCCCTTCACTGATGCAAAGAGCTCGAGAGTTAGGGTTCGACCTTCGGTCCGGTGGACGCAGAACAGGGCCACTCAGTGAGACGGAAATGTCTAGGCTAGGACTTGCCAATATCGCTGCCGCCATGTCTGCAAGGTACCGAAGACCCGTGGTTTTCATGCTATACGACTCTGTGGAAACCGCCACCCGCCGCGCACCCAGCCTTTTGATCCCAAGGAAATGATATGGAACACATTGACACCTACGGCACAAACATGGACGCCGACTCGGCAAAATCATTAATCGAGAAGGCTTTATCAAAAAAATTCAAAGAACACGACAGCATATATTACGGCATTTATCATCTGTACCAGACAAACAACGAAAAAATAACAATAATAACCAACGAGGATCCCATTGATGGAGAGCCGATAGAAAGCAAATTCCCAAATTACAAAACCATCATTTCCGTCTCAAGCCCCGAAACGGATCACATACTCAAAAAACTTCAATCCATAGGGATGGAGTTGCTAAGGCGTTATCAAGTCGAGTAACTGGCAGCGGTGGACACCGCTGCCTTCGCCGCCGGGTTCAGCGGTAGTGTGATCGCCGGGCTGACGCCCCAAAGGACCACATCATGAGAAAAATGAGCCAAAAAGAATTGAACTTTGTTCGCAATTTGCTCAGCAAATCCTCTTATCACGACAAATACTCCAGCGCCCTGGAGAACATGGACGTCAGCGACATGGAGGACGGGGGCATGGTCAGTATCAAGTTCGAATCCAAAAGAACCAATCGCATTTTAGGGCCTGACATATCACATCTTGAGTTTGATGACAGGGACGGCGTAAAGGTTTTAGCATACCTCAGCATAGATAATTACGGCGACTTGTACGAGCTTGACATATGGAAAACAAATTTCATGCCCCTCATCTCTCTGTCCGAATAAATTGAAGTAGCTCCCGCAACGGATCGACCAACTTCATGAAGCCCTAACCCGGATTGCGAACCAAAGACACAAAAATGAAAATTCAGGAAGCAAAGAAGATCGCAGAGAAATATATTTCAAAAAACATCCCTCCGCCAGAAGGAGACGAATATAAAATTATTGAAGAAGCAATTTTTGAGATGACAGACGGATGGTATTTTCCCTATCAATCAAAAAATTTCATTGAAACCGGAAATATGAATTTCTCCTTGGTTGGAAATTGGCCAGTCTTCGTCAGCAGGTCTGGTGTTTGCACAGGCCCTCGCCGTCCCGACTGAAAATGGAAAATCCTACCCTGACAAAGACTCAGGATTATGAGGCCATGTATGACTTCATACTGACCATTTACCATTCGTCCAACTCAGAAGATCTGGCAGTTTTGCTGGGGAGCATGAGCACGCTTCCAGATGGCGGCATAGCAGACCCCGCCATGCATGAAATATGGTCAACCAGTGTTAACCGAGCACTGGCAGACGAAGTTGACACAAAACTGAACATAAAGTAAAAACATATAATACATTGAAGAACACCACGCCATGCATAGCGATTCCGACAAACCGCATTCATAAAATCTCTCAGGAATAGAACCGTCAAGGCAGTTTCAGGCCGCAAAACAAATAAGAGCCCCGCTCGCACCGACCAGTATTTTAGAAAACGTGCAATGCATCAGAAAACGCGCAATGCATCATTTCATAAATAGCTTTATGCCGTAGCCTGTATATCATCTAGATCGGCAAGAAGGCGATGGAACAGATTTTCAGCGCGCACCCATTCGAAGAAAAAGTCATGCGGCTCGCGCTCCACGGAGAGACCGCCTGGAAAAAAGCCATGCTCGCTCAAATTCCTTTTTTGAAGCTCATCAAAAGGGAATTCGTTGCAGGCGGTTTTTTCACCAACTTTCAATGTCACCCTGCCGCGCCCCCGGCCATCGTTCCAACAGGGCCCGATGGCCTTCCAACGGCCGACTACCCTCCCACCATCAATGCCATCAGAACCGTGCCATGCGAAGGGCTGGTGAGCTTCATTGTCTGGCCAGACCAGAATGGCAGGATTGCATGTCTTGAAGCGCATTCGATGATGGATGCAAAATGGCCAGACGATCCGTTCTCTGGATTTCATGATTTTCAGGATGACCATGGAAATATCATAGAAAAATGAGAGGCCCCACAAAAACCAAAGCCCCCAGACATCAGGCATGAAAACCCCCTTCGGCGCGAATCAGAATCTGTTTTTCTTTCTGAAGGACGACGCAAACAATGAGAAAACAGGTTTCCTTAAAACTTCACCCAGCCCTTTGCCGAGGGCAGATCACATGAAAAAATAAAATGAAAAGCAGCAAAGTCACATTTGAATGGGTTGGCGACATTCACTACAAGTACCCTTACATGTGCGTCTACGACGACATGGACGAGATCAATCCATTCATGGAAATCGCCATCAATGAAAACAAGGAAATTGAGTTCAACATTTACAAAAATCAAAGACAGATAAACATATCAATGACAGACATCCAGCTAATCATCGAAAAAGCAAAAGAATTCAAACCCAAAGCACTTGCATGCGGTGATTAAAGGTTTTTCTCTGGTCGTTTGATCGCTCAGCCGGCGGTTGACTTCTGCTATCCGTCTGCCCGGATGTAGCCGTTCACCGGCCTGAATCGATATCGCGCTTCGGCGGCACTCCCCGCCATGCCTATGCCGCACTGGCAGCACGGCACAAAGCGTGGGTTTTCCCGCACGGCAGGGCTTGTCAAGCCGTGAATACGCGCATGCCCTGACCCGGCTGGCCGCCCGGGCCCGCCAAATGGGCTTCGTAGAATTTGCGCGCCGCGTCCAGCGGGCAGATTGCGCTCGGCCCCGGCCGCAGGCATTTACCGAAAACACTGATAAAGAGGAGATCAAGCCGTGTTCCGATTCCTGACCGAAGCCAGCGTCAAGCTGGTCAGGCAGTACCTGCCTTCGCCTTTCGTGTTCTGCATCTTGTTGACGGTGGCCGTGTACCTGGCCGCCGTGGGCCTGGGCGGGCAGTCGCCGCTGCAGGCGGCAGGCTTCTGGGGCGATGGCCTGTGGTCGCTGCTGGGCTTTTCGATGCAGATGGCGCTGATACTGGCCACGGGCCATGTGCTGGCCAAGGCGCCGGTCATCAGCCGCCTGCTGGACGGGCTGGCCGCGCGCGTGCGTAGCCCGCGCATGGCGGTGCTGGCGGTCACGTTGGTGTCGCTGGCTGGTTGCTGGTTGAACTGGGGTTTTGGCCTGATCGTGGGCGCGGTGTTCGCCAAGGCGCTGGCGCGCCAGGTGCGCGGCGCTGACTACCCGCTGCTGGTGGCCTCGGCCTATTCGGGCTTTCTGATCTGGCACGGCGGGCTGTCGGGCTCCATCCCGCTGTCGCTGGCCACGGCCGGCGCTGATCTGGCGCGCCTGTCGGGCAAGACCATCGAGCAGGCCGTGCCCGTGACCGAAACCCTGTTCGCCCCGTTCAACCTGGTGATCGTGCTGGGCCTGGTGATTGGCCTGCCGCTGCTGAACATGGCCATGACCCCGAAGAACCCCGTGGTGGCCGACCCCGAGAAGCTGAAGGAGCCCCCGCCCGAGATGCCCAAAAAAGACACCTGGGCGCACAAGGTGGACGACAGCCGTCTGCTGGCGCTGCTGCTGCTGGCCATGGGCGCGGTCTATCTGTACGGGCACTTCAGCGCCAAGGGCTTCAACCTGGGGCTGAACATCGTGATCGGGCTGTTCCTGTTCGCCGGCCTGCTGGCGCATGGCACGCCCGAGCGCTACAGCCGCGCCATGGAAGACAGCGCGCGCGGCATCAGCGGCATCGTGCTGCTGTTTCCGTTCTACGGCGGCATCATGGGTTTGATGAAGGGTGCGGTGGAAGGCGGCAGTTCGCTGTCGGCCATGATCAGCCAGGCTTTCATCCAGATGTCCTCGGCCGACAGCTTTCCCATGCTGGCGTTTCTGAGCGCGGGCCTGGTCAACGTGTTCGTGCCCTCCGGCGGGGGCCAGTGGGCGGTGCAAGGCCCCATCATGCTGCCGGCGGGTGTGGAGCTGGGCGTGTCGCCCGTGGTCACGGCCATGGCCATTGCCTGGGGCGATTCATGGACCAACATGATCCAGCCCTTCTGGGCTTTGCCGCTGCTGGGTATCGTCGGCCTGGATGCCCGCGCCATCATGGGCTACTGCCTGATGACGCTGCTTTATTCCGGCCTGCTGATTTCGGCGGTGTTCCTGTTCATGGTGTAAGCGCCTGTTCAAAAGGCCGCGGGCCTGAACGGCCCGCCAAAGGCATGCCGCATGCATGGGCGGCTTCTTCGCATAAGCGGTGAAGAAGCCGCTTTTTTTGCGCGTCTGTCACGCCACTCAGCGCGCTGTGCCAGGGCGCGGCGCGGCAGCGGCAGCGGCAGCGGCGGCGTCACGCCCAAGCGCAGCCGCTCAGCGCTGCGGCATGTCGGCCGCGCCGTAGCCCAGGCTGACGGTGGCGTCCGCCGGAATGGCGGGCATGGCGGCGTTCCACGCCTCCCACGCGGCGCGCAGGGCGGCCAGGCGCGCGGGCTCGCGGCTGGCGTGGTTGGCGCGTTCGCGCTCGTCTTGCGCCAGGTTGAACAGGTAGTCATGCCCGTCCACGCGCAGGTATTTCCAGTCGCCGTCGCGCAGGGCGCGCTGGCCGCGGTGGTTCATGCGCCAGTGCAGCGGGCGGGCAAAGGGGGCATCGGGGCGTGTCAGCACGGGCGCCAGTGACACGCCGTCCAGCGGGTAGTCGGGGTGCGGCGCGGCGCCACCCAGGGCCAGCAGGGTGGCGCTCCAGTCCATCGTCATGCAGTGCTGCGTGGTGATGCCGCCGGGCGCAATGGCGGCGGGCCAGTGCGCGATCCAAGGCACGCGAATGCCGCCCTCGGTCAAATCCATCTTGCCGCCCACCAGCGGCCAGTTGTCGGAAAAGCGTTCGCCGCCGTTGTCGCTGGTGAAGACGATCAGCGTGTCTTGCAACAGCCCCTCGGCGCGCAGCGCCTCGACCACCTGGCCGATGCCTTCGTCCATGTGGTGGATCATGCGGCGGTAGGTTTCCACGCTGCCGCCGTGCAGGTGAAACAGGTTGGCCTTGACGTCTTCGGCCAGCGCCGCGTCGCCCCGCGTTTCCCAGGGCCAGTGCGGCGCGGTGTAGTGCAGGCTGAGGAAAAACGGCTGGCCCGCGCGGCTGCCAGCGGCCATGCGGCGCACGTAGCCGGCGGCGCGCTGGCTGAGCAGGTCGGTCAGGTAGCCCTGCGCCGGCTGTTCCTGCTCGCCCTCGAACAAGTCATGCGCGCCGGTGAAGGCGCGGTGGGTGAAATAGTCCACGCCGCCCGACATGGGGCCAAAGAATTCCTCGTAGCCCGATTTGAGCGGCCCAAAATGCGGCGGGTAGCCTAGGTGCCATTTGCCAATGAGCGCGGTGCGGTAGCCCGCCTGGCGCAGCAGCGAAGGCAGCGTGGGGTGCTCAGGCGGCAGGCCCAGCGTGGCGCTGCCGCGGCTGCGGCTGTTGATGGGTTCTTCCGCCGCGCCGCGCAGGCGGTACTGGTAGCGCGCCGTCATCAGCGCGAAGCGCGTGGGCGAGCACACGGGCGAGTTGCTGTAGCCCTGCGTGAACTTCAGCCCGCCCGCGGCCAGCGCGTCCAGCACGGGCGAGACAGGGCCGAAGCGGGCCGCCCGCCCGCCGTAGCAGCCCAGATCGGCAAAGCCGAGATCATCGGCCACGATGAAAAGAATATTGGGACGGGGAGCCATCAAAGTGGTTGCAGGCGAAGTGGTTTCAGGCGTTCAGGCACATGGGTTCAGGGATGGTTGCTCTTATTTTTGCACTTCTTGGGGTCTGCCTTCCAAACCGCCGTGTCGTGAATCGCGGATCGCCCCACGTCGGGATGGACGGCAAAGCGCCACCGGGTACACATCACGCGGCCAATGGCCTGTGCCAATAGGCCAGTTTTGCTTGCGCGCCAAACCACACCCCCATCCGCTTCATTGCCCGCCGCGCAGGGACTTTGAACAGGTTCTCAGAACCTGTTCAAAATCTTTTTGCCAATTTGTCTATGCTCGTTGCATGAGAGCGAAATACCCAAGCGATATCAGCCCAGAGCAATT
>RQYR01000002.1 GCA_003859965.1 Comamonadaceae bacterium OH2545_COT-014
ACTGCGAGCGCCTGCTCAATACCAGCTTGCAGTTCATCCACTTGGCTTTCCTGGCGCTCATCCTCAAAAGATTTTGAACAGGTTCTTAGAGCCTCGTTCTCCTTTTGAGAGCCAGAGTACTTATAAAAAACTTTGGTTTTTATGTAGCCGTAACCGGGGGTAGCAGGGAGGCCGCATCAGGGAGGCCGCATGCATGCCATGGCCTTGCAACAGTACGGACGGCGCGGGCGGAGGTTGGGCATGTGAGGCGGCGCTCAGCCCGGCGCGGTCACGGGCACCAGCCGGCCGTCGCCGCTGAGAAAGGCGGCGTGAACGGGCTGGCCGGGGTGCAGGGTCTGGATGGCGGCGCGGTAGCGGGTGAGCTGGGCGATGAGCTGCGGGTCTTGCTCGGGGTGGGCGGCGCTTTTGTAGTCAAGCACCCACCAGGCGCTTTGACCGGTGGCAGGGTCGCGGCGGCGCACCAGGCGGTCAATGCGCAGGCGCTGCCCTTGATGGGTGAGTTCGATTTCGTCAAAGGCTTCTTCCACCTCGCCGGTTTGCCAGGCCCAGGCGCCTTCGCCGTCAAGGATGCGGCGCGCTGCGCGGGTGGCGTGCTGCACTTGCCCGGGGCTGAGCTGAAACTGGCGTGCCAGGTAGCGCAGGCGCTCGGGCGACCAGTCTTCGCTGGCGCGCTCCAGCAGCCAGTGCATGGCCTGGCCCAGACGGGCGGCGGTGTCGTCCTCGCTGGCCGCGGTGAGGGCGGGCAGGATGTTCGGCGCGTGCAAGGCGGCCGGGGCCGGGTGGACGTTGCCGGTGGGCGGCAGGGGCGCGGCCAGGGCGCTGGCGTGGGCAGGCAGCGCGGGCAGGGTGGGCAAGGTGAAATCTTCGGCCGTGCCGGGCAGGGCGGGGGGCGGCGTGGTCCAGCCGGTATCGGGCTCGGCCGGCACGCGCTGCCACCAGGTGCGGGCATTGCTGGCGCGCGCCGGGGTGATGCTGGACAGCGCCAGGCACTGGCGCGCGCGGGTGAGGGCGACGTACAGCGCGTTCAGCTCTTCCCGATGCTGCGCCTGCTTTTCGGCGGCCAGCAGGTCGGCGGCGCTGGGCGGGGGGGCGCTTTCACGGGCCAGGAAGATGAAGCGGCGCGGCGCGGGGGCTTCGCCCGGCCAGTCGATCAGCGTGCCCATGGTTTGCGCGCGCGGGGGAGCGGCCTGGGTGTCGAGCAGCAGCACGGTGTCGGCCTCCAGCCCCTTGGCGCCGTGCACGGTGAGCAGGCGCACGGCAGTGGCAGGACTGTCGGCATGGGCGCCGCCATCGCCCGGCGCGGCAGGCGGGGCGATGTAGGGGGCGCGCACGCCACCCTTGCGCAGCGCGCGCACGAAAGCATAGGCGGTGAGGTAGCGTCCGCCGTGCAGTTGGAGCGCGGCGCTCAGCAGCGCTTGCAATTGCGCCACGGTGCGGGCGCGTTCTGGCGCGGGGGCGGCGGCGGCAAAGCGGGCGAGGGCGTCGCGGTGGTCGTAGATGGCTTGCAGCGCGTCATGCGGGGGCAGGCTGAGCAGCCAGTGCTGGTATGCAATCAAATCTGGCCCCAGGGCTTGCAGGTTGGGCGCAAGAAGCTCTTTTTTCTGTAGCAAATCGAACCAGCTTTCGCTTGGGTGGGCGCGTGCCAGCAGGGCCAGCTGGGCCAGCGCCTCGTCGCCCAGGCCAAACAGGGGGGACTTGAGCGCGCGCGCCAGTGACAGGTTGTGCGCGGGCGAAAGCAGCGCGTCCATCAGCGCCACCACGTCTTGCACGGCGGGCATGTCGGCCAGGTCGAGCTTTTCGGGCAGGTCGCAGGCGATGCCGCGCGCGCGCAGGGCTTCCTGCATGTAGGCCAGCGGTTCGTTTTTGCGCGCCAGCACCATGATCTGGCCGGGCGGCGTGCCGGCGGCTATTTGCGCGGCCACCCAGTCGGCGGCTTGCCGGCATTCCAGGCTGCGCAGCGTTTCCTCGGGCAAAGTGCGCGCGGTGGTGAGGCTGTTGCGCCAGGCGATGGCAACGTCGTCGTTGTCGCCGCCGTCGCTGCCGTCGCTGCCGCCGTCATCATCATGGGTGTTGCCGGGCGCCTCGGCCGTTTTTTCCGGGCGGGCGATGGGCGGCAGCGCCCGCACGGCGCCCGGGGTCACAGAAGCGGTGGTGTGCGCACGGTAGCCTTCGTATTCGCCCTGGTCTTGCGCGGCCAGCAGCGCGGTGTTGACGGCATCAATCACCGCCGGCGCGTTGCGGCGCGTGTGGTCGCAAGCCAGCAGGCTGCCGCCCAGCGCTTCGCGCACAAAATGCTTGGCGGCGCGGAACACCTGCGGTTCGGCCCGGCGGAAGCGGTAGATGCTTTGCTTTGGGTCGCCCACGATGAACACGCTGAAGTCACGCCCGCCGCCCGTGCCCGCGTAGCCCGCCAGCCAGCTGGAGAGCGCCTGCCATTGCAGCGGGCTGGTGTCCTGGAACTCGTCCACCAGCAGCTGGCGCACGCGCGCGTCCAGGCGCTCTTGCACCCAGCCGGACAGGGCGGGGTCGGACAGCATGCGCTGGGCGGCGTGCTCCACATCGTTCATGTCCACCCAGCCGCGCGCGCGCTTGAGGGCGGCGAATTCGCCGATGAGCGAGCGCGCCAGCCGCGCCATGCGCTGCTGGTGCAGCCATCCTTCGTGCTGCAGGGCGGCCTGGTTCAGGTCGAGCAGCGCGTCTTGCGCGGCGCGCACGGTGTCGATGCCGGCCAGCTTGTCGCTGAACTTGCGCGGCTCGCCTTTTTGCGTGAGCAGCGCGGCGCACACGCTGTCGGCATCGCCTGCCTCCAGCGCCTGGCACAGCGCGTTGGCGGCCTTGGCGGCGGTGGCGCCGCCGCCGGGCGCGCCCAACGCCTGGGCCGCGCTCTGCATCAAATCGGCCGTGGGCGCGTGGCTGAACAGCGCCTCGTGCGGTGTGGCGCAGCCGGCCCAGGCCGGAAACACCGTGCCAAAGGGCGGCACGGCGCCATCGACCGCGCCATGGGCGTCAGCCAGCGTGAATTCGGCGCGCTTGTCCAGCGCGGCTTGCAGGGCCTTGTCGGTCTGGTGGCGGCCATGGGAGCGGATCAGCGCCTCGTAATCGGCGCGCAGTGCGGCATCGGCCGCCACGCGGCGCAGCCAGCGCCGCCAAACCTCGGCGCGGGCGGGGGCATCGTCTTCCAGCAGCTCATACGGCGCTGGCAGGGCCAGCGCCTCCAGCAGCTTCAGCGGCGCGGTGCGCAGCAGCGCCGCGAACCAGCTGTGAAAGGTGCGGATCTGCACTGGCCGCCCGGCGGCCAGCAAGGCTGCGTAAGCGCCTTGCAGCGCCGGGGCCAGCGCGCGGGCCTGCTCTGGCGGCACGCCACGCAGGGCCAGCTCCTGCGCCAGCGCCCCGGGCGTGGCCTGGGCAAACTGGGCCAGCCACTCGTGCAGGCGTTGGCGCATTTCGCCCGCAGCTTTCTTGGTGAAAGTAATGGCCAGAATCTCATGCGGCGCCAGCGGCGCGCCGCCCGGGCTGGCCGGCTCCACCAGCGCGCGCACGATGCGCGACACCAGCATCCACGTCTTGCCCGCCCCCGCGCACGCCTCCACCGCCACACTGCGGCGCGGGTCACAGGCAATGGCGTAAAAGGCCGCGGCATCAATGGGCTGGCCGTTGTGTTCGTAGGCGGGGTGCATGGGGCGAAGGGCAGGGGGCGAACAGGGCGCGGATTATCCCGGGGCGCTGCGCATGGCATGAAAAGCATGCCTGCAGCGTTGCCGTGCCGTTTCAGTGAAAGACGACACGGAGCCTGCCCTCAAAGTCCTCGCGTCGCACGCATCCCCGAAATCAGGGCGATCTGCGGGGACAGCAAAACTGTCAATGACACGAGCCATGGCGATGGGTGCGAACGCCAGCGCAGCACCAAAGCCGTCAACGTGAGCAGGTATTGCTGTGCGGCCTGCTACCCGCGCCTGATAGTGAACGACTGATCCCAGCTCGGCTACGGCCAAGCAGGGCAAAACCCACCGCTATGTGACAGCCCAGTCAAGTAGCGGCTGGGTTGTCCAGGTCAGCCAGCACGCCCAGCTTATGGCTTTGCCTCTGTAGGAATTGGCAGTCAGGCAAATGGTGGCGGGGTACTGCGAGCACCGTACATCTTGCAGGCTGTGTGGAGTCAGATGCGGTCACCTATCAACTGCCGAACCCGGCAGGAGGCATGCAACTGGAAACCTTCGTGCCCTGGACGCTGGTGAAGCGGGGGCTGAAGAAGCAGGTCATCAC
Source organism: Comamonadaceae bacterium OH2545_COT-014 (assembly GCA_003859965.1). Classification (GTDB taxonomy): domain Bacteria; phylum Pseudomonadota; class Gammaproteobacteria; order Burkholderiales; family Burkholderiaceae_C; genus Ottowia. The sequence continues at coordinate 4,264 of RQYR01000002.1, forward strand.
GCCCTTGGACGCGCCGCAGGAATTTCTGTCCGAGGCCACCCGGGAGCGGGAAGCCCGATCGGCAGCGCAGGACACCGCGTTGATGCGGGCGCTCGGACTGGCGCACCACTGGCAACGCCTGCTGGATGAGCAGCGGGCGGCATCAGTAGCCGAGATCGCCGAGGCCGAAGGCATGGACGTGACGCAGGTACGCCGGGTCATGCGGCTGACGCTCCTGGCCCCGGATGTCGTGGAACGGCTGGCGGGTTCGCCCGACGCCGTGCTGGAGAAGGTGATGCGCCGCCCCTGGCCCAACGCCTGGGGCGACCAGATGCGGGTGCTCGTGCCACCCGGGTGAGCGCGTCGCGCTCAGCGCCAGCTTGCCGCCTACGGGCGGTTTTTTTGTGGCCGCTCGGGACTCGGTCGCCACCGCTACAGGAATTGCCAACCACAACCGACCGCCTCTAAACCCGCGCCAGCAAAGGAAGTGGCCTCGAGAATGCTCGCGTGACCACCAGAGAAAACGGAGAACAGAGAGGCGTCGGTGGGGGCAAAAACGCCGCCTTCGCAGGGGAACGCTCGCGAGGCCAGGCCCGAAAACCGCGCCAGCACTGGGGGGAACGGGCGAAAAAAACCAACCGAGAACGGTTGGTTTTTTGAATAGTGGTGGAGCTGGGGCGACGCCACGCGGCCTTATACGGCTGCAATGGGCATCAGTGAGCCGCAATGCGCACCGTTCGAAAGAGTGATTCTACGCGGATCACCACTCCTTGTGCGTCCTCCCTTGTCGCGTCTGGCCATCTTTTGCGGGCGCGGATTCAATTCCGAGCTCGGAACCGGTCTGGGCGTCAGGTCAGCCAAGCGCCTCGTTCACGAGCTACGGAAAGCGAGATCCTGCTGGTGTCGTGCACTGAATGGCGAGCCATAAGCGCCTACAGCAGAAGGCGCTGACCGATGTGCTGTCCAAGCAGACTAACGGTCAAGATTGGCCTTGGCTTCTGTCTCCCTATGATGTAATGTGACATCCATAACATTACATTGTCACGAGTTTCTCCATGAGTATCGGCAGCAGCGGCAGGATCGTCATAGAGGTTGAGCCCGAGGTCAAAAGGCAGCTCTACTCGACCCTTGCGCGGGAGGGCATGACCCTGAAGGGCTGGTTCTTGCGCGAAGCACAAAGCTACATGAAAGCCGCAACACAAACGCCTCTAGATTTGACTCCCGGTGCCAAATCTGCGGATCAGAAAAGGAGCCCGCTGTAGGCATGAAAATGTTTTCATCGAATTTAAAACAACTCCTTGAATTCACATCGGGAGTAGAAACCACATACAAAGCAGGAAAAAGCCTAGACCAGCGATTAACCGGCAGATTCTATACACACGCCAGAATTGGTAAGGCAATGGCGATGGATATCGCCAAGCGCCTTGGCGCGTCTGAGAAATTAAAGATTATCGATCCATTTTGCGGTGATGGAAGACTGCTATGCTGGCTCATTGAAGCTATGTATGCACAAGGAAAAATTCCATCGAACTATCTTCAGATTGCCGCATGGGATTGCGATCAATCTGCTGTTGATGCAGCGCAAAAGGCAATATCGCAAAAAATAAATAACCTTAACATCTCAGTTGCACACGTGGATGTGCAGGTGGTTGATTCCTTTGAGTGTGCGTTAAACCATCTGGAATATTTTGATATCTGTGTAACAAATCCGCCTTGGGAAACGATTAAGCCCGACAGCAGAGAGCTGATGGAGCTTGAACAAGAAGCCAAAGATTCATACGTTTCTCTTCTTAGAGAAAAAGTGTTTCTACTCGAGAGAGCCTACCCCCACTCCAAGCCATTAAGAAAGTTTTCTGGGTGGGGGGCCAATTTGGCTCGATGCGGAATTGAGGCTTCAGTGCGATTAGTTGCCCCTCGAGGATGCTTTGCCATCGTTGCTCCTGCCACCATTTTTGGCGATCAGGTTTCCGCGCCTTTACGATCATGGCTATTTTCACAAAATACTGTGGATGCTATTCATCACTACCCTGCTGAAGCAAGGCTTTTTGAGGGGGTTGATCAATCTGCTGTATATTTCGTTGGCAATAGAGATAGGGAAGGTCAAAAGAAAATAGCACTCGACGTCATTCAGCACCTTGAAAAAGAGCAGAAAGATTCATCCCCAGTCTTAAAGCTATCTCTCTCTTCCTTGGAAGAAAATCACTATGCGATCGGATTTGGCAGCTCACCAGAAATTGCAAAAGCAATATCTTATCTCTCAGATCTGCCAAAGCTAGGCGACTATGAAGTTGGAGCAAACCCTCTCTTCAAAATAGGTCGAGAGCTGGATGAAACCGGGATTATAAGCAAGCTTTCAGATACGGGAAGTTATCGATTTATCAAAGGCAGGCAAATTTCTCGCTACTCTCAGGTGACAGGAGATGCAATTTTTCTGAAAGGGTCTATTAGGCCCCCGCAATCTTCTGATCTGCATCGCCTAGTTTGGCGAGATGTTGCACGACAAAGTTCGGCTCGCCGAGTAATAGCGACAATCATTCCTCCTGGCGTGGTGACTGGGAACTCGCTTAATGTGCTTGTGCCAAGGGAAAAATCAGATGCTCTATTGTTTGCACTCTTGGGAATATTCAATTCCGTTATATTTGAAGCACAGGTGCGGGCATCAATTAGCACAAATCACTTATCTGCGGGCGCCATCCGAAGAATCAGGGTGCCCCCCCTTTCATCTGGAATGCATGTTGATCGCGTCTCGAAACTGGTAGAGCAGCAATTGCTAAATCCGTCTGAATCATGTTTGGCTCAGATAGATGTTGAGGTGGCTCGCTGGTATGGGTTGCCAGATGACGTCTATTTGGATCTTTTGACCATGCTCGAAAAGCATTCCCCTAGAGACGTTCCTGAAATTAAAAAAGCGATGGCACTTGGTCGACAAACGCCTAAGGTTGACGTCATGCGCATTGAAAATCATTATGCAGCAACGCTTAGTGAACTGGACTTGCGTATCTGTCACTCTGTTCCACCCGGGGGGAACTGGAAAGATATTCCTGAGGACATTCCTTCTGAGCGAATAAAAAATATCCGCATTAGTTTCGCCAAGGGTGAAGGTAGTAGATCAACATACTATGGGCGCTTACATCCAGACAGGCCGTCGTACACCATCAACACCTATTTCACCAGGCCTGGAAATGGGTGCCACATTCACTACGATTACAGCGGTAAGCAGCACCGCACGCTTTCCCATCGAGAGGCAGCCCGCCTGCAATCATTTCCTGACAACTTTGTTTTTAAAGGCAACAAGGGGGCTATCACTACGCAAATTGGAAATGCCGTCCCCCCATTACTGGCATTTCAGGTTGCCAGGCATTTGAATTTGGTCGGACAGGCTGTGGATCTTTTCGCTGGAGCTGGTGGACTAGGCCTTGGGTTTAAATGGGCAGGATGGCAAACGGTCGTCGGAAATGAACTGGAAGCGAGCTTTTCCGAAACTTATCGAACGAACGTTCACCCCGACATCGTAGTCGGCGATATAACGGAACGCAGCGTTAAGGAACGGATCTTAAAACAAGTCGAGGCGGTGAGGATCAAAGGTTTGCCGCTTTGCGTTCTTGGCGGACCGCCTTGTCAAGGCTTTTCAACTGCGGGTAACAAGCGCTCTATGGAAGATGAAAGAAACTGGCTCTTTAGAGACTACTGTGGACTGCTGGCGGCACTTAAACCCGATGTTTTTGTATTTGAAAATGTGACCGGTCTACTAAATATGCAGGGAGGGCGTGTCTTCGAAATGGTTAAAGACGAACTATCGAAGCATGCGAAAAGGTTGATGGTTTGGAAGCTCCACTCAGAAAATTATGCGATTCCACAGAGACGCAGCAGAGTAATCATTATTGGCGATAACACTGGGCGAGTCCCTGAAGCCCCTCCACAGATGATTTCGACCCTATCCGCTAGCGACCTAGTGAGTGACCTGCCGAAGCCGCCCTCCGTCAAAGATGCGCTGGATGATTTACCAGCACTTTTGCCTGGGCAGGATGGTGGCGATCTCGGCTATCGCCACGAGTCCATCACGCCTTATCAGGCGCTAATGCGTGGTGAAATCACTGCCGAACAATATCTCTCCAAGGTCACTCGATAATTTCACCGGGAGCTGATCGCACATATCGGTCGGAATTCCACATGCTGTCTAGTTCAATAGCTACTTCCCGCATCCCCCGAGTAAAGTGATCTCGAACTGACGAGAATGCTGCACTATTGACAGAAATGACTTCAGGAAGCGCGCTCGCCAATGCTCGAAGCGCAGACTCAGATACTCTTTTCTCACCTATGATTTCCGCAATCTTTTGATCAAGATCATTTGTTGCATGCCTAAGCTTCTCGAGCTCCGAAAAGCCTTTTGAGAAATTCGACTCGGAGCGTTTATTCGAGATAACAAATGCATTTCTATTCTCTTTTCTGTGATAGTCGGCCAGAGATGCGAAAGCTATCCGGATCCGCCGAGCCTTCTGCTCGTTCGCGTATTTTGTGGTTCTTGGTTTCTTTTCTATGGAGTCAAAATGCGTAAGATGATTGACTGCTCGCAGGCCAACAAATGCTGGATCAAAGTCTGCTGCTTCTAGGTGCAGCAGGCTTGTGAGAAATGTATAGAAGCCACGATCCAAGAGCTTCTTGAGTAGGAGCATATAGGTATGGCGGTTGTCTCGAAGAAGTTTACTCAGACGAAGGCCAGTCTCTGCGTCTCTAACTGCAGCTTTCCGACGATCCCAGATTTCTTTAGCAAACCACGATATGACACACTCCCCGGTTGCCTCAACATCAATCAATAGCCGGACATCGCTTGCGTACATTCGATTGTTTTTTCCGCTGTTGCAGATTTTGCACAACAGTTGAAATTGAGGGCGATGTGTGAATCCAAGGGATATCGGCCCAATATGATCAGCCTGGCATGGCCTTGGATGAATGCCGCCTTGCGCCGAGTTAAAGCAATTTTCTTGTTCGAAAATAGAGTTAGATCTAACTTGCCCCATCAGTCGGTCAGCTGCAACCCAGTCTCCATCCACCCAGTATTCAAATACACGCCTATCTGTTACATATGATTTAAGATTTTCTTTTGAGCGCCCTGTATCGGCGGTGGATCTGCAGCATCGATTGAAAGAATGAAAGCCGTCGAGCCGGTCAGGTGGGTTTGACATCGCGCCCGGGCTCAGCATCCTCGGCTCTTGGGGGATGTAGATCTTCCGCAAGAACTCATCCCATGAGTCGAAATCTTTAGCAAGATTTGGAATCTTTATCGATGTCGTGACAAATAGCTGGGGAAGATCGTTGTATATTCTTGCTCCAAAGCGCTCATCGAGACGGCCTATGAGGTCACAGATATGCTCCACCTCCGACAGTTCAAACGTTTCGTCAATGTATGGAAGCTTGCGAATCCGAGCAAATAGATGTTCATTTGGATAGGCGTATGCAATATCCAATTCCTTTCCGCAGGTTTTGCAGGGCTTTTTTCCAAAGGGATGTATAGCTTTAGCGGTTTTGCTGATCCAGGTGCTATCTGTGCTTGGATCAATTCCAATGGATATAGCTTTCAAGCGCCACCATTCACGACGGCGATGATGAGTGTCCTTAAATTTTCCAGTTTTTCTATTTGACGGTGCTTCCCACTGAATTTCTCCGCGCTCTCCTATTACGTCCGGCATTCCGGCATAGTTTGCGTGGTTGACTATTTTCTTGGCATATTCAAGAAAAGCAGCGTCGCCATATTTTGGTTTTTTCTTGGCCATAGAATCCCAAGTATGAAAAGAAGAAGCCCGGAAGGCTTGACAATCCTTCTTTATACAAGCTGGAAAACTAGCGGTCAATCAAGGTGCGCTTGATCCACTCCTGTAACGCCTTTAGTTGTTCGGCAGTCTCGTGGCAGGTCTGGTAGTTGGCGCTGACGGTTCCGGCGACGGTAGAGAGCGCAAGGCCTGAGGCGGCCGCATCAGGATCTCCGGCGGGGGTGGGCAGTTCGCCTGCGGCGGCAGCGTCGTGCAGGCGCACAAAGCCACGGTTGACAGTGCAAGCAGCGTCGGCTTGAGCGGGGACATAGACGGGAACCTCCTTGATGATGGTGTCGCCCTTTTCGCGGACGACGCGGACGCGGTCGACGTACTGGGTGACGACCTTGACGGTGGCTTGGGCCTGCCGCTCGCGGACTGCGGCGGCCTGCAGTGTTTGTTGCTGAACGGCGGCGTCCCATTGCGCTTGAACGTGGTCTGCGCCCTTGATCCAGCCGAAACCGATCAGGGCAGCGGCAGCCAGGGCAAGAGCAAGCCAGCGGTATGGCCACGGGATCAGGCTCATGGCGCTTCTCCGATGCACTGGCGGTACTCGGCTTCACGGCGTTTGACCAAACCACCGCACAAGCGCCTGTTCTCAGGCAAGGCGCAGTCCTTGCCCTGGAAGAAGCGCCAGCGGGGTAACTCGGCGCAGGCTCCGGCGTAGTCCCCGGCATTGAGTTTCTTCACCAGGGTGGATTGGCAAAACGCCCGACTGCCGACGTTGTAGGAGAAGGAAACATAGGCGTCGTACTCGTGCTGGGCCAGCGGTACGGTCACGCAGTTTTTCAGGGCACCTTCGAACTGCTGCACGTCCTTGAGTGCCCGCGCCAGTGCCTGAGGCGGCGTGGTGGTGTCGCCCAGCTTCACGCCCGTGGTGGTACCGAAGCCGATGGTCGGCACGTCGCCCTTGACCGGAATCACTGCACGGTCGGTGTAGCCCTCGTGCAGCACGATGCTGACCAGTGCGGCCGCCGACAGAGCCAGGGCCGTCACAGAGCGGCGCACAGTAGGTGAAGTACGGGGAGATGCTGGCTTACTCATCGGTGCATCTCCGGCTGGGCCACGATGCGCGCCACGGTCGCGCCGATGCTGGCGGCGAATGCCAGCAACACGAACACACCACGCGGCAGCACATCGCCAAAGATCGGCACCACCACTTCCGCCGCCGTAAAGGCAGCGGCCAGCAGCGAGAAACGGATGCTCCAGGCTCGGCGCAGCACACGCCGCCAGTCATCGAGCAGGCAGATGCGGCCGTTCATTGCGCACCTCCCATCAGCTTGAGCTTGATGGCCGCCCCAATCAGCAGCGCGGCCAGAATGCCGGTGGTCACGACCTTGACGGCGGTCTGCCAGGCTGTGCGACGGGCGTCGCGCCAGGCTTCCAGCAAATCGCGCAGTTCGCGGATGTCCTTTGCGGCGTGGCCGTTCTCCAGCCCGAGATGGGCGAGACAACGCTCGGCACCGCGCTCTGCGGCGCGGTCGAGCAGCTCGTCGAAGTCCTCGCGGCGCAGCAAGAGCATGTTTTCCACGAGGGTGGCGGGTTGGGTCTCTTCGGTCATTGGCTTTCTCCAAAAATGCAAAACCCGCCCGATGCCGAAGCACCAGAGCGGGTTTCAGGGGGAACGGGGTTGTTGAGGGGAAGATTCAGATGTCGATGATTTCCATCGGCAGCGCAGGCGCGACGCCCTCGATCACGTCGTCGCGCACGAACACGGTTTCGCCCACGGTGGCATTGCCGCGCGCACGGATCAGGCCGCCACCGGGCAGCACCACCAAGGCCACGCCCGCACCGACTTCGATCACGGTGCCCGCTTGCAGCGGTGCGTCGGGCAGCAACTGCCGGAACTGCTGGTAGAGGTTATGCATGGCTTTGAACTCCCAGGGTCTGCCAGACTTCCGGCAGGCCTGCGTCGATGTGCGTCGAGCGCACAATGCCCATTCGGGCCACGCCACCGTCTTGATAGGCCACAAAGGCTCCCGGTTCGATGATTCCGGTTTCCGGCAGCACCGGCAGGCGCAGCGTCACCTCGATCTGGCGGCCTGTGTCGGACAGGATGGCCGTACCGCGCTGGCGTGCCGCCGCCGCTTGGGTGATGAGGGCATCGACCACCATGGGCGCAAGCACATCGCCAGCAGTCCCAGATCGGGTGACCTGGCCCAGCACACCGGTATCCTGACCTGCCACAAACACGCGGTTGTAGGCAGGCTTGTCGATCCAGCGCAGCGACTCGCGCGCCACAACATCCACCGGCAGCACAAAGTCCGGCGTCACCTCGTTCCACCAGTGCCACGACGCGACCGGGTAACGGTGGCGCACACGCAGAATCTTCTCGGACGGGTGTGGCAGCAAGTAGCCGCCCGCCGCGCCAACGATGGTGTTCAGCGCCTCTATCCAGGTGCCCTGCTTGGCGAATACGCCTGCGGGCACCAACCAGTCGGTCAGCGCCCAATCCACCGTCCAGCCCAGCGGGATGCCGTTGATGGTCAACACGTCCTCCATCAACTGCTGGGCGCTGCGCGCCTCGGTGTTGGCGAAATTCATGACCGGCGCGTAGGGGGCGGCCAGCGCCGCGCTGCGCCCGCGTCCGGTGATGCGGATGCTGGCGTCGCCAAACACACGCTCGCGGCTCAGGTTCTCGGCAAGAACGTGGAAGGCGGTGCCGTTGACCGTGGCGATCAACTCGACCGGCGCAGCGCCCTCCTCGGGCACAACCAGCGATTCGGCAGTCACGGGCAGCGTGGCCTCGAAGCCCCACGCCCATGAATCGGTATCCAGCGACAGCGACAGGTCCAGCACCGGCACGGGTGTGCCGTCTGGCCAGCGGGTCAGCGTCACCTCATTGATCACGAAATACACCCTCCGGTTGGGAATGAGCACCGATCCGGCTTCCGGGTAGTCGTGGTGCTCGCAGACAAACAACAGATCGCCGTTGGTGGCAGCGTCCTCGGTGAACAGCAGATGCGCGTTCGGCAGGTAGCAGGCCGGTTCTTCCGGCGGGACGAACGGCACCCGCGGATGGCGACCCGGCAGCGGGCGCATCGCCGCCTGCCAAAGCGAGGCCCACCAGCGGCGCAGATAGCCCGCACTGCGGATGCCCTCACTGTGGAAGTGCCCGCCGTGCCGCCGCGCCTCCTGGTAGCGGGAGATGGCAGCAAAACGGCGGTCACGCCATGTGTCCTGATGGCCGATGGCCCAGCGCAGCCACTCGGCACGGATGGCTTCCTCGAAGGCAGAAACACGCGCCGTGCGCAGCCGGATGGCGTCGGCGTGACCCACGCGCCCACTGGTTTGCACGGGCACGGCCTCTTGATGCCGCGACCGGCTGGACACCGGCGCACGCACACGCGTGCTGTGGCGTCGAAACTCCACGCCAGCCACCTGTGAGGCAGCCGCCTGCCACGGAGCGCGTGTGGGCGAATGTTCGTGCGCAGTGGCCTCGCGCCGATCCTCGACCCCGGCACTGTGTTCGACCGCGTGCTGCCAACGGGTGATGCTCTGCCCGATCACCGGGCGCACGACGTAGGACTGGTAGCGCGCCTCGGCCACCATTGCCAGCGACGGGAAGGCTCCCGTCAGTGCCGCTTCCGTCAGCGGAACGGCCTGCGCTGCAAACGCCAGCGCGGGCAGCGTCCCATTCAGCGCCGCATGGGCGCTCGGGATCGCGGTGGCGGTAAAGCTCAGTTCCGGCAGCGTCGCGGCGAGGATGACATCGCCGGGTTCGCTCATGGACTACCCCAGCAGGCCGGACACGATGCGGGTGTAGCCCCCGGCGTACAGCGTGGTCGATGGCAGGCGCAACTCGCCCGTGCCGTCCAGATCGGACACATCGCAGTCCCACGCCAGCGCGCCGTCACCATTGACGATACGCGCCCACGTCGCCACGCCGCTGGTTTCGATCAACGCCTCGTCGGTAGGCGTAATGCTCAAGAGGCCATCCTCGACATCACCGATGGGCTCGACCAGCACGATGGTTGCCAGCAAGTCGCCGCTTGGGGGCGCGCCCAAGGCCGGACGCACGCCGCTGTAAATCCGCACGCTGGCGTTCTGCGAACCAATGGCGAGGAAGTTGACGACGGCGTTGAGGCGGTAGTCGTTGAGTTCAGTCGAAATCTGGATCACGGAAGCATCTCCCTCATGGGCTGCGCGCGCAGGTTGTCGGCAACGACCGCACGGTGCTGGTGTTCGTGGTCGAAGGCGATGACGAGGTAACGCGGCGCGGCGTCGATGTGGTCGAACGAATACGCGCCGCTGGCCGCATCGCTCCAGGTCTCGCGCACCACGGTGTAGGTGGCTTCGTCGATCAGCAGCACGCGCCGCCGCAAGGGCTCATCGGCGATCACGCCTCTCACGCGGTGCTTTACCGTGCCTGCGATGCGGTGGTCGCCGTGGTAGTAGTGGTTGCGCTTGCCCAGCAGCTGGCGCAAGGCGCGGTGCTGGTAGCCCTCCATCGCCGCATTACGCGGAACGAGGATGCGATGCGCCAGCGCGACGGGCAAACACCGTTGCACGGGAGTGGGCGCATCCTCCAGCACGCTCGGTGCATCACCTGCCACGCGATGCAGGCGCAGCGTGATGCCGTAGCCGAAGATGCAGGGGCGTAGAGACGCATACCACCGCTTGGTATCGCGCCAGACGACCTCGCCATCGACCGACAGTTGCAGTAGCCACACGCCCAGTTGAACTTGGCGCTTCACGTCCAGCCGGAGTGTGCGGCGCGCACCGGCCACGGCCCAACCCGCCCACGCTTGGGCGATGCGCTCGTGTTCGGCACCACCACTTGCCCAGTACGAGTGCGTCCAGTGGTGGTTGAAGACGCACAGGCGATGCCCTTCGTAGGTTGCCATCCCCGTCCACAACCAGAACCCGAAGTGCGGCGGTGTGTAGGACGCTTCGACGATCTCCACGTCCATCTCGAACCAGAAGTCGGTGGACAGCGGCGCATCCGTCAGCCGCCAGTAGTTCTGGGCGTTGTTGAACACCAGGTCAGCCGCCTGTTGCCCCGCGTTCCACGTTGCGGTGATGCCACCACCACCGCCGTTGCTGGCGAAGCCGGGTGGAATGCCGGTGGCGAAGTTCTCCTCGAACGGATAAGCCATCGCTCACGGCCTCCAAGGCCCGGTGATGTCGAAACAAAAGCCACAGCTGTTGGCTTCACTCGAGTACGAACTGACGGTCACATAGAGGAACTTGCGATCCTCGTAGCCGATGACGTTGTCGATCTTCGTCAGATGGCCGTAAGGCTGGTTCTGATGCACCCAGAACATCCCCGGCAAAGTGCCGCGCAAATGACCGCCACTGGTTTCGCGCAGGTAAATCGGATGCAGGATCAGGCCGTAGTCCGGGCCATTGGGAAATGGGATGGCTCCAGAACGCCCGGAGATGTTCTGGTTATTGCCGTCGTTCAGGGACAGCATCCCCAATCGGCAGTTGCCGCCGATGCCCGTGTAGTCGCGCATACAGATCTTGCCGGTGGTGTCCTGCGCATAGGCCGAGTACGCATCCTGCCAGGGATAACTTCCGCCGGTGTAGTTGGCCTGCTGGTAGCGCTCCGAGGCGATCAGATAGGACGCGAAGTTGTCGCCGGGTTTGTAGCTGTCGAAGTCGGTGAAGGCGTGCAGCACGCGCCAATCGCCCGAATAGCCCGACGAGTTGAAAAGGAAGAATCCCCGGTCATCGCCGATCAGCACCCAGCTTCGGCCCCAGTTGCCGTTGTCACCGGACGTCTCGGCATAGGAATGCCGCGCGTAGTACCACTTGAACCATCCCGTGTACATCGTCGCGCCACTGCCGGTTGGCACTTCATTGCGCGTCGGCGCACCGGGGGTGAACGGCGCTTGCGCACCCACGAAGGTGTCGATGTCGGCCATCCCTTCAGCAATGGTCACGCGGGCGAATTTGGCCCAGGTCGTTGTGTAGCCTGTGGGCAGGCTGTCGTCCACGCGCAGGTAGTGTCGGTTCGACAAGGGATTCGGACTGCGGTAGGCGCGCTTGTTGGTGCCGGTAAAGGCGATCTCGAAGCCCAGCGGCGCGATCTTCATCGTGATGCCGGTTTGCGTGGTCGCGGGTGACGCGGGCTCGCCTTCGATACGGAAGCTCACCGTGGTGGATGTGATCGCGGTGACCGTGAACTCGCCGTTGTAGGACGGCTGGTCACAACCCTCCATTAGCACCACCTGATCGACCAGAAAGCCGTGGCCAGAGCCAATGGTGGCAGTGGCCACATCGCCCGTGCGGGTGAGCGCCGTCACGGTTTTCAGGTTGAACCCGGTGACGAGGCAGGCATCGAGCAGCGCCGTGAGGCTTCCCCAGTTGTTGGTGAGCACCGGTGCGCCTGCAAAGCCCTGGTGCATCCATTTGACCTTGTTGCTCATCACGTTCTCCTCAAGGGCGATCCACGTCGCCGCGCACCAGCAGGGTGAAGGCGTCATTGGTGACGGTTTCCGGGCCTTGCTGGATGGTGCGCACCACCCACACCGGAAACAGCGCACCGGTGGTGTTGAAGCGCAGCACGTTGCCTGTGGCCCAGCCCGAACCCCAGCCGACGGCGGCCAGGGTGAAGTACGGTTTACCGGTGGCCGGATTGATGGGTGCGATGTCGCTGCCCGTGGTGCCTGTGGCGATCACGCCGACGTGCTCCCCGATGACGTTGAACGAGGTTGCGTTGGTGAACTGAATCGCCCAACGCTCGGTGATCGCCCCCGCGTTGGTGACCACGATGGGAGCCAGCACGTCGTTGTAGGTGGCGGTGGCCGCAGCCCCTTGAATCGCATCCAGAAAGCTGCCGTTCCAGCTGGCCTGATCGAACAGGTTGGAGACATAGGCACGCAGATCGCCCGACACCAGGGCCGAGGACACATGCGAGCCGACCGGGTAGTCGTGGGTGATCTGGCGTGTGAAGGTCAGGCGTCCGGAGATCTGCACGTCCGAGACCTGGGCCATGTCCTCGATGCGGTGCTCGACGGTGACAGGCTGCACAAGGCCGGTGACCACACCGAAGGTGACGGTGCCCGCTTCCAGATCGGCGGTGTAGTCAGCGGTGACGACTTCTCCGTTGCCATCCAGCACCCGCACACGCGAGAGGCGCTGACGGCCGCAGTCCACCACCTGCCCGCTGGTGGCCGTGAACGGCCCGACGGTTGCGGTGTGGCCGATCACCGCGAAGTCGCCCGCACGGAAGATCGGTACACGTCCATCCTGCGGCAGCCGCACCGGATCGAGGCCGATGATGTCGGCATCCAACGGCAGGTAGGAGTACGCCACCGCGTTGTACTTGATGGTGTCGGCAAACACCGGCACAGGCTTGAAGATCTTGGCAACGCCTTCGATGGTGACCACCGCATCCGGGTCGTACCAGCTTTGCCCTTCGTTGCCTGCTGCCGCCACCCACGCACCAAAGCGCACACGCACCACGCCGGTTTCGTAGTCGATGGAGCCAAGTACGTCGGTGCCGATGATGTCGCCGTTGTTGTTGGCGCTGACGTTGATGGTGCCGCCGCTCAGTCGTGTGGCGAGGATTTGCAGGCTGGACGGACGTACCGGAGACGCAGGAACACGGAAGGTCACCTCGTCCACCGGCGTGCCATCCAGCGTGGTCAACAAAGAGCGCAACGCCACCGCGTTTGCGGCAGCGGGAACCCACGCCGTGATATTGGCCGCGCCGTTGGCGTAGTTGATCTGTCCGGCCAGCGTTGCCGCGCCCGTCACCGGATCGAGGTCGTAGTACAGGCTGCCCAGCCGGTCAAAGTAGGTCTTGCCGCCCAGCGTGAAACAGACGCTGCCGGGGACGATGTTCTCGGCAAAAGTCGGTGTCAGGTCGATAGCCAGCGCACCCGCCGTGAAGCTGTCATTCGTGGCATTGGATGCGCCCGCTGCCCGGTAGCGCACCTTGGCCCAGCCGGTGTCGTCGATGGGCATCGACGCGCCCGCGGGGATGTACTCCCAATGCGAGAACAGGTTGCGGTACACCGGCAACACCCTGCCGTCGGTGCGTGTCCAGCCGATCTGGGTGACGTTGTAGCGTGCCACCGGGATACGCACCGTGGTGTCGGGCGTGAAGTGAACGACACCCGTGGCGTAGTTCACCGTCCCGAAAGCCATTCCCTGCGGATCGCGCAGCACACCTAGCCCGTCGTCCTTGACGATCTTGATCGGGTCGATCCGCGCGATCAGTTGCAGTTCGGCCGGGGTGGTGGAGATGTACTCATACAGGTCGATGAGCAGATTCCACTCCAACTCCACCGTGCCCGGAATCAGACCGTCGAAGTCCACCTCCACATCGATGCTGCCATCGCCATTGCGCAGCGGCGCTTCGAACTCCTCCTCGTTGGGTGGCCCCCAGGTGTAGGCAACGCTGTAGGTCTGGCCGCCTGCGGGCAGCACGGTCGGCGTGATCTGGATCAGGCCGGTCTGGTAGTTGATGCTGCCGCTGGCATGTCCGCTGATCGAGCCCTTGCCATCATCGGTGGCGCTGCGCGCCGTGCCATCGTTCCAGGTGATCGTCACCGACCCCGGCGTGACACCGGCATGGGTCAGTTGCAGAGTCACCGACGGCGGTGCGATGGCGCTGGATGCGCGATTGAAGTAGTTGGCCTTGCCGCCCCAGGCATAGACGATCTCGCTGCCCACGTCGGGCAAGGCTCCCAGGGTGACCGCCACGGTGCCGGTGGTGTAGCTGACGGTGCCGACGCCGTATTCCGGGCTGACGCCCTTGAGCACGCCTGCGCCGTTGTCGCGCAGGTCGTACCACTTGCCCTGCGCCCGGTAGCTCACCTGCAGGGTGCCCGGTGCCGGACTGGGCACGATGGTCAGGATGTAGTTGTACGAGCGGCTCTCGATGTCCACCCGCACGCCCGCCGTATCGGCCACGCGGATCGGCGCGGCAGCAGGCCGGAAGCTGATGGTCTTGGTGCCCGAGTAGGTCGGTGCGCTGGAGGCCAGCGTGATCTGGCCGCGCCCGTAGTTGACGGTGCCGACCACGGTCGCGCCCGACACCAGATCGCCACCGTTGTCGGTGAGCGTTGCACCGCTGACGCTGATGGACAGCGTACCGGGCTGGATGGCATTACCCACCGAGAGCACGGTGGAGGCATTGAAAGCGGCCGCCGAGGTGTAGGACACCGTGCCGTTGTCCGATTCGATCAGGGTTTCGGCGGTGCCGCCTGCGGTGAGGTCGAGCAGCGGCGTCTCGGTCTGGGCCGAGGGTACCAGTTGGGTGAATACGCTGCTGACGCTGGCGGCCACATCCCCGATGGCGACCGGCTGGGTGGTCTTGACCACGCCGCAGTACTTGGCAGCATCGGCCACCACGGTGTCGCGCGTCCGGGTCTTGCCGTTGGCCATAGTGAACAGGCGATCCGGCGGCGAACCGGGGAAGTCGTAGCGCAGCGCATCGGACAGGTCGCAACTGACCACCACCGCCTGATAGTCCTGGATGCCGCTGCCCGTGCCGTAGCTGAAGGTGCGGGTTTCCGATTCGATGCGGGTGATGCGCACGTACTGCGAATACTCGTTGGCCAGCCCCTCGTTCATCACCAGAAACAGGGTTTTGCCGATGGTGGGCAGTTCTGCCCCCACGCGCTGGAACAACTGAATGCTGCGCTGCCCCGCGATGTGGTTCTCCAGCAGATAGCCGTTCCACTGCGAGCCCTTGTTGAGATAGGCCTCGATGCGGTCGCGCGCTTGCGTGCGGCGGTCGAACACCTCCTGGGTAGAGAAGATGGTCACCGCCACGCGCGGATCGCTGGGCGGGTCGGAGACGATGACGTTGCCGCCCAGATAGGTGTCGGTGGTGTCGGTCTGGATGCTGGCGAACACCTTGCGCAGGTTCACGCGGCCACCCGCACGATCCAGTTCCGAGATGTCGTTGAACAGCGAGTTGCTCGCGCCATCGACGATGACATTGGCGGTGGGTGCGCCGCCGCCTTCTGCGACGTCGTCCATCACCTGACTGGCGACCAGCTTCACATCGCCTGCAAGAATGGGCATTGGAATTCTCCCTTGGGTCAGATCTGCATCAACCGCAAGGTGATGCGGTAGAAATCGGTGTCGGCCTGTGCCGGAAAACCCAGCACGGGTTCGGCTTCGATGGCGGCTTCTTGGTGGCGGAAGGCCACGGTGAACACACGCGCATCGCGCAAAGTCAGTTCGAAGCGACCACTGCTGGCCGTGAGCGGCGCGGCAGCCCAGCCGTACAGTTGGTTCACCGCTGCGCGCGTCACCCACGCCATGTCGGAAGGCCCGACCAGCGTGATCGGGCGACCCGCCTGTCGTGTGGCCGACTGCACCAGCAGCGCACCGGTGAGCAGGTAGGACACGGAGGCGACGGCGGGCGACCACGCGTGTTCGTCCGTCCACAGCAAGTCGTCGGGCAATGGCAGCGCCACCCCGGTAGCGAGGTTCTTCAGTTGCATCGGGATCAAGCTCAGGTCGTGCGGGCGCGTGCGGCGTCCAGCAGTTGCAACAGGCGCGCCTCGTCACGGCCATCGACGGTGGCAGTGACCCGTTGACCGCCTGCAGCCAGTTCGACGCGCACGGTGCGCGTGGGCGCGCTGGCCTCAGTCAAGGCTGGACGCGGCACATTCACGCCAATGGGCTGCACCAAACCGCCGCTGGCGAAACCCTGGACGCTGGCGAGCGTGCGGCCTGCCAACGCCTGCGCCGGGGCGGACAGGTTGTTGATGGCCTCGAAGAAGCCCACCCCCAGACGCGCCACGGCATCGCGCCTGACCACGTACTCGCCCGGTGTCAGCATGGCGGGCACGGTGTCGGATCGGGACAGGCCGCCGCGCCTGTAGAACTGGCCCTGGTTCTGCTCCATGTAGTCGATCAACTCACGCTCCAGGTCTTTGCCCCAAAGCAAGGGCTGCGCCATCGCCTGCCGCCACCTTTGCTTGATGCGTTGCAGGCTCTGGCTCTCGTTGCCGGTGAGCGTCTTGCGGTCGATGAACTCGTCGAGCTTGCGCCGATCCTGCTGCGCCAACTGGCCCCAATAGCGCATCGTGTCGGACTTCATGGTCAAGCTGACCGCCGCGCCGTACTTGTAGCGCAGCCAGCTTGTGTACTCGTTCATGCCTTGCAGGCCAAGGTCGATCATCTTCAGCGCCTCGGCCGTTTCCCGGTTGCGCTTGGGCGCTTCGCCGCCGCGAACCTGCCCGCCGCGTGCGAAGTGCGCGACACCCTGCGCCAGATTGGCCAGCCGCGCTGCACCGTACTTGCGCACCGCCGCCTTGCGGATCACGAAGGCTCCGGCATCCAGCGTGCGCGGCACGGTGTCGTGGTGGCCGGAACCGGGCACGGTGCCGCCGCTCATCCGGGGAAAGGCCGCTGCCACCGCGCCACCCTCGGCAAACTTCTGCACACCAGCGCCCACCAGTCCTCCGGTGGCATTGGTTTCCACCTTGGTGACGTAAATCGTGTGCGTGCTCGTGGTATGGATGCCATTGAGGCTCATCACCTCGGCGCGAGCAGCCTCGGCGTTGTGCTGGATGGCGTGGTGCGACTCGGTACGGATGCGATCCAGCGCCTTGATCATCCCGTCCACGTTGGTGATCGCGGCCTGCGCCTTCTCGGTGGCCACCTTCAGTTCGAACTGGGCGTTTTCGTCGGCGTAGACCTTGAGCCTGTCCAGAGCATCGCGGGCCTTGGACACATCGGCATCGACCGGCAGCGTTTTGCCTTCCTTGAGCAGCGCCTCGTATTCCTTGAGTTGCCGCTCGGCCTCCTGCAAGTCGGCCTGAATTTGCAGCAGGTATTCCTTCTCCGCCAGTGCCTTGTCCAGATCGGCCAACGCCTTGTTGAAGCGCGTGGTGTCGGCGTCGAGCGTGAGCTTCATGCCGTCCTTGAGCTTGGCCGTGAGGTCGTCGACCTGGCGCGTCGTCTCGCTCAGCGTGCGCTGAATCTCATCGCGTGCGGACAGCGCCGTGCGCGCCGCCGTCTGATGCGCCCTGGCCTCGGCGTCCAGCGCTTGATTGAGAATGTCCTCAGACTGGCGGATGCGGTCGATGGCATCGCGCACGCTCTGTTTGCTCTGCACGGCCTGCGCATCGGCGTCACGGGCCTTCTGCGCCAACTCAGCGCGCAACTGGCCTGCCTGCCGCATCAAATCGTTGGCCTGCTGGTATTCCTGCCGACGGTAGGCCTCGCGCGACTGCGCTTCAAGCTGCGCGGCCTGCGACACCGCCTGCTCGGACTGCTTGCGCGCCTCTGCCGCCCGCTTGGCCTCGTTGGTCTGGCTGGTGGCCACCTGCGCGGCCATATCCATTGCCTTTTGTGCAAGCTGGCGGGCCAGTTCCAACTCGCCATTGGCCAGTGCCCGCCGTGCCTGAGCCTGCATCTCCGCAATCTGGCGCTTGCGATCCTCAGTGGCTTCGTACTCCGTCATGCCCTGGCGGCGGATTTCGCGGATGCGATCCTCCGTGGACATGGACAACTGACGCTTGGCCTCCTCGATGCGCTGCACCTCGGCCAGATGCCGGTTGGCTTCGGCATTGAGCGCGTCGATGTGCTGGCGGTATTCGGCCAGCGCCTGCGTGAGCGTCTGCCGCTTGGCGGTCAGGATGTCGTTTTCCACGCGCTGCACATTGGCACGGCGTTCTTCCTCGGTCTGGCCCTGGCGGGCGGCAGCCTCCCGGCGCGCCTGCGTCTCCTGGTCGATCAGGCCCAGCGTTTCGGTGGTGGCCTGACGGTGCAGCGTAGCCTGCTGCGTCAGTGCCTCGGTGAGCAGTTGGGTGGACTTGGTGATCTTGGCGGTTTCGGACTGCTGGGTGCGTTCCAGTTCGGCCTTCTCCTGGTCGTAGCGCGCCTTCACTGCCGTGACCTGCGTCTGCAGGTTGGCCTCCACGAGGGCAGTAAAACCCTTGTAGGCCTCGCCCATCTTGGCGGTGGCGTCATTGACCACACCCTGAGCCTTGCCGACGGCCTGTTCAACCTCGCCCAGCCGGGATTTGAGCTTTTCCAGCGCGGAGTGAACCGCCTCTATGCCACGCCCAACCGCCTCCTGTGTGCCTTGGCGCACGGCTTCGAGCCGTTTGGCGATCTCCTCGGCGGCGGTTGCGGCGGTATCCATCGCTCCCTGAGCAGCGTTGGAGCCTTCCGCGGCGTCGGCATACATCTCGGCGAAGATGCGGTTCATCTCCGCCAAGCGTTCCTTGTGCCGCTGCGTGGCCTCGGCAATGGTGTCGGACGTAAACACCGCCGCGAGCACCTCCCACTGATAACGCAGGAACTCAAAGCCGGTGACCAGCGCCTGCACCATGAAGATGCCCGCCTTGCGGACGATCTCGAATTTTTCGGATAGCCACGTCCCGATCTCCCAGCCGACGATGGCCGCTCCAAGCACGCCGAAGGCCACGCGCAGCTTGCCGACCGTGGCGATGGCATTGGAGACGGACAGGTTGGCCGTGGCCCACGCCGCCGCCGTGGTGCTGGCCGCCGTCACCGCTGCTGCGCCCGCCGTCTGCCACGCGATGATCAGCGCCGGGATCAGGCGGTAGATCAGCACCGCCAGCCCGACCTGGGCAATGCGTGTGAGCCAGTCCATCACCGTGTCCAGGTTTTCTGCGAGCCAGGTCAGGGCCTCGGCCAGCTTCTTCGTGAAGCCCGTGGATTCGTCCAGACGGCTGATCCACTGCCCGAAGGCGTTGGACAGGCGCGTGAAGGCCTGACCAACGGTCATGGGCAGTTGCGCGTATTCGGCGGCCAGCTTGTCCTTCTGGCTCATCAGCGCATTGACCACCACATCGGCGGTCAGCCGACCTTCCTCAGCCAGCTTGCGCAGCCGTCCGATGGGCACGTTCAGACCATCGGCCAGGGCCTTGGCCAGACGCGGACTGTTTTCGACGACGGAGTTGAACTCCTCGCCGCGCAGAACGCCGGCAGACAAGGCCTGACCGAACTGCAGCAGCGCCGACTGCGCCTCGGTGGCCGAGGCCCCCGAGATGCGCAGGGCTTGCGAGATGCTCTCGGTGATGGTGAGCGCGTCCTGCTGCTCACCGCCCAACATCCGCACGGCCTGCTGCAACTTCCCGTAAAGCGTGGCGGTTTCCTGGATCGGTACGCCGATACGCTGGGCAATGGCGAACAGTTCCTTCTGCGCGACCGTGTACTCGCGGCTACCTGCGGTGGCCAGCTTCAGGCGCGCGGACATCATGTTCCACGCGTCGGCGATCTGGACGATCTCCCGCGCCTTGCCCGCCGCCCAATTGATCGAGAGGAAGGCCAGCAGCTGCGTCCTGGCCTTGGCGACCTGCTCACCAAAGGCGTTCATGCCCGCCTTGACCTCAGCCATCCCGGCGGCGGCCTTGCTGCCGGCACTCTTGGCGCTGGCACTGAAGCCGCCCAGGCTGCGCTCGGCGGACGTGATGGCGCGCTTGAGCCCCTCGTCTGCGCCTTCGAGCGCGACGATGATGGAAATGCGTTTTGCCATCTTCAGTCCACCAGCCGCAACTGCTTCTCGATGCTCGCGGACAGGCGCGGGATGCGCCCTGCGACGATACGCTCGATGCTCAGACGCAGCTTGAGTTGCACGCGCGGCACCAGCACTGCAATCGGTACGTCCGCACCGCGCTTGAGCTTCTTGATGCCTTCGGCCTTGCGGTAACGGCGCTTGAAGCCGGACAGTGGCCGGTCGTGTTCCTTGATGTTCTCGGCCATCAGCACGATGTTTCCCTTGGCGTTCTTGATGAAATAGGCATTGCCGCCGCGCATCAGCTCGGCGATCTGCGCCTTGAAGCGTTTGCGTCCCACGCGCCCGTGCAGCGGAATCAGCATCCGGCCACCGATCACACCGCCTCGTTCGTGCATGCCAGACCACGGGATGCGCGAGCCGACGTAGAGCGCAGGCAGGCGCTTTTTGTCCTTGTCGAGCACCTTGGCGGTGAAGCCCTTGACGAAGGACTTCTTGACCACCGTCATCCGGCCCGCGACGTGGCTGCGCACGTTCTGCTTCAATTCGGCTGCCTCGCTGGCGATGCCGCGTGCAGCCGCCTTCTTGACCTTTTGCCGGAACTCGCCACCCCAGCGGCGCAACTGCGCCTGCGCGGCTTTGCTGTCAATGCGAACGGAGATGCGCATGGCGGTTTGCCTGATCGGTGAGCCTGTCGAGGGTCTGGTCGAGATGGCGGGCATCGCCGCGCGCGCCAATGGCGATCAACGAAAGCAGCCGCGCGTCGCGGGCTGCATCCTCGCGCACGGTGGCGGCCACAAAACCGCGCACCTGCGCCAAGGTGTAGTCCAGGATGTCCGGCAGCCTGTGGCCGTGAGCGATCAGGTGCTGGACGGTGTCGAACCAGTGGCCGCCGTCACCGCGTTCGCCTGCGTGAACAGATCGTCGAGCCTGGGCATCACCGTCCGGGTAAAAAAATCGGCGTTCACCTCGATCACTTTCGCGGCCAGCACAATGGCTTCATCGGCGGCCAGGTCATCGACCCACGCACGCGGCTTGCAGACGGCGATGGATACTGCCGTGAGCAGGTCGTCGCCGCGTTCGCCGAACAAGGCCAGCCAGTCGATGCCCTCGCCACTGATCTGCTGCATCACCGGCGTGATGGCGCGCAGGAAAGCAGGCATCTGGCCGACCTTCAGCGGCTTCACGCTGACGGTTTCACCGGCCAGCGTGATCTCGCAGGCTTGCGGCACCAGCTTATCCAGATCGCTCATGCTCGCCTCCCTCACAGTTGCACGATGCGGCCGAACTGGCCGAGCAGCGCGTCATAGGGTTTGGTGGTGTCGGCCAGCAGCGAGCCTTCCAGCTCGAACTTGTTGTACTCGTCCGAGATGAAGGAAATTTCCTTCAGCGGATCGAAGGCCACGCGGTACAACTCGACCAGCACCTTGGCGTTGCCCTGCGCGGTGTTGATGCCTTCCAGTCGCAGGTAACGCTCGGGCACCGATTGCGTGAAGATGCCGATCTCGGTGGCCGCGCCGTAGGTGTAGGCGGCCTTGAACGGTGCGGTGAAGCCGGTGGTATCCAGAAACTGGAGGGCACCGAAGTCGGTGTCCGCCGTGTAGTGCGTGCCTGCGGTCAGCGTGGCGGGCGTGCCTGCCGAATCGGTCACCACCAGCGCCGACACCTTGGGGTGAGCGAGGAAGTAACGGTCGCCGACCACGGGCGTCGCGCCGCCGATGGGTTCGGCGGTGACCGTGCCGGTGCTGCCGGTGACGTGGTTGCCGTACAGCGCCAGGGCGAGGTTTTCCTTGGTGAACTCCTCGATGGTGAGGTTCACCGTGGCCGATTTCTGCTTGACCATCCGGTGATCCAGCGAGCGCTGGCCGGTCTGGCTCTCGTAATGCTCCAGCACATCGGTCTTGAGCGAGAGCTTCAACTCGGCGACGTTGCCGGGTGAGCGCACTTCGATGGGCAAACCGTCGATGTCGCGCTTGCCGAGGAAAACGCGCCCCTGAAAACTGGCGTAGGTGCTCATGATTTGGATTCCTTGCGATGAGAGGTGGTGGGTTTGGGTTCGGTGGGCTTGTCGCCGCCTTCCGGTGACGGCGCAGGGTCGGGCTGGCGGTCGTGGCGTGCGACGCCGTTGGCGATGAGCCAATCGGCGCTGCTGCTGTCCACATCGAGCCGCTCGCCTGCCGTGTAGGGCTTGCCCTCGTGCGTGTGCGCTTGGGTCAGAACAATGGAAGTCATGGGTGTCATCCCTTGGTGGAAAGATCGGTGTCGAGCGTGCGGTAGGTGATCGCGTAGCGCGCTGGAATGGCTGCAGCCACGGCGTCGGTGTCCTCGATGTCCCACTCGCATTCCTGCTCGTGGATGCCCAGCGCCAAATCGCCCAGATTCCGCTTGGCCAGCAGCGCGGCGTGGGCAGCGGTGAGCAGCCGGTCGGCTTCGGTTTCCGGGGTGGCTGGCGGTACTGCACGGGCGAGCGCGACAAGGCGCACGATCAGCACGCGGGTGACGCGGTCGTTGGCGCGTTCGGTGATGGATTCGGACTCGGGGAACACCACCAGCGCCGGACATTGCTCCCGGCTGATGGCCACCGTGGGCGAACGGTGCAAGGTGGCCCCGAGCGCCAAGGCCGACGGGCGGACAGCGTCCAGCAGCGCGAGCAGAATCTGCTCACGGATCGAATTGGCAGCCATCGGTCAAAGCCTCGTGAGCTTGGCGCGCATCTCGGTGCCATCGCCCAGCGCCCGGACATCGCGCACCTGATAGGTCACGCCACTGACATTGACCGTATCGCGCACGGCCAGCCCCACGAACACCGACGCCGGATAGGTGATCGCGTAGTCGGTGTTCAGGGTCAGGCCATCGAGCGCCGTGTCGTCCGGCGCGGTGAAGCCGACCTGCCGGGTCTGGGCGGCCCCGCCACCGGCAGGAAACCAGCGGCAGCGCACCGTAAGGCCCGCGTTCGCTGCGGCGCTGTAGACCTGCTCGACCAGGCCCATCACGCGATCTCCAGCTTCACCAGCAGTTGCGGGCGGTGGCACAGCGGCAGCGGGTTGGCCTGCGTGTGCAGATCGGTGCCACGGTCGAACTTGCGCGGCTCCTGCTTGGCATACAGCGGCAGCGCCACCGTGTTGGCCGTCTCGTTGAAGTCGGCGGGCGCGTAGTAGGTGGCGAAGGTGTCCATCGTGCCCAGCGGGAAGGCGTGGCCTTCGTCGTCCTCGACGAAGCGGCGCACGCCGCCATCCGGTGCGGTCGCCTTGCCGCGATGCTCCTCGAAGGTGATGCCGCAGAAGGTGAAGCCAGAGCGCATATCCGAGCGCAGCACCAGACCATCCTGATACCGCTTGTAGGCTTCCACGACATCGTCGTGCTTGACCAGCGCCTCGAAGAAGTCCTTGCCGACGAACACATGAACGCCGCTCATCCGCTCGCCTTGCAGGTTCTCCTCGATGTAGCGCAGCAGCTCGCGGCAAGCCTCGCCCACATTGAAGCCGCTGTTGTGCGCGGCGATGTCCCACTGGAAGGACTTGGGCGTGATGCCGAACTCGGTGAAAAGGTTGTAGATCACGCTGCCGTCGGCATCGAGGATCAGCCCCTTGAGCGCGCCAAAGCGCAGATGCTCCAGGGTGATCGCGTGTTTGTTGCGCATCGTCTGCAGGTGCTGCGCCAGCACGCCCGCCACCGTCTGCAGTTCCGTTTCCGAGCCGAAGGCGCGGATGCCCTGGACTTCCTCGGGCAGCACCACATCGTCGTGCGGGATGTGGGGGATGTGGAACGAACGCACGTTGCGCTTGCCGCGCACGCCCACGGCGCCGGGTGAACCCACGGGCATCGTCGGCAGCAGGGTCAGCACGCCGTTTTGCTGTTCGACGATGATCGAGCGAAAACGCTGCGGGCGGTCGACGAACAGTCTCATCTGGGCCAGACGGTCGTAGTTGTTGGGCAGGATGTTGATGGCGGCGGTGAGCGCCGACATCGAAAACGCCGGATTCTCGAAAATGTTCTGCATGCTCAGACTCCTTGACGGACGAGGACGCCCAGCGCTTTGAGCTGGGCAATGGCCGCCAGTTGTTCGGCGGAGGTGATGGCAGCGGGCCACGCGAGCGCGTGTTCGGAGACGATGGCGTGGCGGCTGATGAGCAGGCCGTCGGTGCGGTCAGCGGCGCTCGCATCGCAGGGCTGGATCAGCACACCGGCGGCGACCTGCGTGCCGTCGTCGGCAGAGGGGTCGATCTGCTTGTATTTGCCGCTGGCGGTGACGATGCCCAGCACCGCGCCCAGCGGCAGGTTTTGGCCGGAGGCGACGGTGATGCGCTCGCGCGAGTAGAGGTTGGGCGCTTCGTACTTGAGCAGATCGCCCAGATTCAGCGGTTCAGTGAAGGTAGGCATGTCAGATCTCCTTCTTGGCGGACTGCGCGGCGAGTTGTTTGGCCGCGTCAATCAGCGGATTGCTGGCCTGAGGCTGCGCGGCGTCGGGCGCGATGCGGCTGGTGATTTCCGGACTGGCCTCGGCCTGTGCGACCAGAAGCTGGCTGCGCACCTGGGCGGGCGATGTATTGCTTTCGAGAAAACCCGCAATCAGGTCGGCACGACCGGCAAGCTGGCAGGTCTGCGCGATCTCGACGGCGTCAGCCACACTCAAGGTGGCAGCAGCGGGTGCTTGAATGTCGCTGCCAGCAGGGGCGGCCAGAGGCCGGTCAAGTGCAGCGGTTTCGGTTTGATCAGTCATCGGTGACTCCTTGGGGTGGTTGCAGGAAAAGCCCGCCCGTGTGGTCAGGGCCACCGGCATCGGGTTGGGGGAAAGGGATGCGTGCAGTTGCGCCAGCGCGTCGTCGAAGGTGCCGACCGCGTCGGCCAGCCCCATCGCCACGGCGGCCTGTCCGAAGAACAGCCCGGCTTCGGTGTCGCGCACGGCGGACGGCTCCAGCCCACGGTGGCGGGCCACCGTCTCCACGAACAGGCCATAGATGCGATTGACCTCGGCCTTGAGGAAGGCGTGGGCTTCGCTGGAAATCGGCTCGTGCGGACTGAGGTCGTTCTTGCGCTCGCCCGCGAATACGGCGGTGTACTGAAGCCCGTCTTTGGCGTCCTTGACCGACTGATCGACGTGCATGGCAATGACGCCAATCGAGCCCACGCCGCCGGTGCGCGAGACGAACACCCGGCTGGCAGCGGACGCCAGCGCGTAGGCCGCCGAGAAGGCCATGTCATTGGCCACGGCCCAAACCGGCTTGATCTGGCTGGCGGCGCGGATGCGGTCGGCCAGATCGAACACGCCGCCCGACTCGCCGCCCGGCGAATCAATGTCGAGCAGAATGGCCGACACCGTCGGATTGCCGATGGCGGCGTCCAGTTGCGCGGCAAGGCTGGCGTAGCTGGTCAGACCCGACTCGGCCTCCAGCCCCACAGTACGGCGCACCAGCGTGCCGTGGATGGGGATCACGACCACGCCCGGACTGGATGCGGCCACAGGGCGTGCAGCAGGGGGCAATCCCTGGGGAGCGGCCAGATCGGCAACCCCAACGCGGGGGCCGAGCACGGCCAGGATCACGTCAAGTTTGGGGCGATGGATCGCCAGCGGCACGCCAAACAGGCGCGCCGCCAGATGGGGCAGCACGGTCATGAGATTCCTTTGCAAAACGTCAGGCCCTCAGCCCGACAAGCCGACGCCGGTGTCATCGGGCGCGAGCGGGTCGCGGCTGGGTTTGGCGATGGAGCCGTCCCGCGTCGTGTAGCGGGCGTCGGAGTCGAAGATCAGGCCGAGGTCGTCGGCGCGCTGGTTGTCGGCGGCGATCTCGCGGTCGATGTCCTCGGCGTCGTAGCCGTTGGCCGAGATGGCTTCCGAGCGCGACATCAGGCCGGAGCGGATCGCCAGCAGCATCGCCTTGAACTCCTTCTCCGGATCGACCCACTGCCAGCCCTGCGGCACCCACTTCGCCGCGAGGTACTGGCGACGGCGCGAAGGACCGCCACGCACGAACCCGGGCGCATCCAACACCCCTGCAAGCACCGCCTGCTTCATCCATGCGGCCCACACCGGGCGGCACAGCTGGTGCACCAGCACGCCGTGCTGCACCATCTCGCAGCGGCGGCGAAACTCCAGCATCCCGGCGCGGATGGACGAGTAATTCACGCCGGTCAGATCGCCGGTCAACTGCTCGTAGGTGATGCCGATGGCGGCGGCCACGGCCCGGAACTGCGTGCGCAAAAACTCCGAGTACGAACCGCCCACGTCCGCCGGATCGGAGAACTTGATGTCCTCACCCGGCTCCAGAATCTGCAAGGTGCCAGGCTCCAGTCCGGCGAGTGCGATGCCGTCGGCATCTGTTGCGCCTTCACCCATCAGGTTGTCCTCGGGGTTCTGGCGCGTGACGAAACCGGCAAACATCGCGGCGGTTTTCTTGCGCACCAGCTCGGCGTCGTCGTATTGATCCAGTTCGTTCAGCTTGACCAGCGCCCGCGACAACCACGGTTCGCCCCGGATCTGGCCAGGGCGCAACACGCGATAGAGGTGAACGATCTCCGCAGCCGGGATGCGCACCGTGTCCATGCCGCCGTGGCCGGACATCGGCGCAAGACCGCCATCCTCGGGGTGCGAGCGGTACAGGTGGTAGGCCACGCGCCGCCCCACCGCGTCGAACTCGATGCCTGAGCGAACCGTGTTGCCGGACGGCAGATCGGTGTTGAGCGAGATCGGCAGATGCTCCGGCTCCAGCAGTTGCAACTGCAAGGGCACCGAAAGACCATCCTCCGGTCGCCTCGGGCGCAGACGGATCAGGCATTCGCCGCCTTCGAGCATCGCCCGACACGCCAGCGCTTGCAGGCCGTAGAAATCGGTCTGGCCTGCCGCGTCGGCTTCCTCCACCCAATCGCGCCACAGCGCCTGCACGGCGGTCTTGAAGCCTTCGTCATCCGACAGGCTTTGCGGCTTGATGCCCGTGCCGACCGCGTTGGCGACAAAGGCTTCGATACCGGCCTGCGCCCACGCATTGCGGCGCACGAGATCGCGGCTTTTGATGCGCAACTCGGTGCTGGTGGCCAGCATTGCTGCCACTGCGCCGGGGTTTCCGGGTGTCCAAGCCAGTGCGCGGCGGCCACGGCCTGCGGCTTCGTGGACAGGCGGCTGGCCGAACAGGCTGCGCAGCTTGCCAAACCAGGTCGCTCGCGTTCGTGATGCTGCCCAGGCCATCAGAACCCCTTTGCCGTCGTGACGCGGATCTGGCGCTTGGCGGGTGTACCCCGGCTGCGTGCAATCTCGGACTCGACCGTGCGGATGGCCGCCTGCAGTTCGTCGATGCTGCGGTATTCGACCGTCTTGTCGCCGAAACTCACGCGGCGCTCGCCCGTGGCCAACGCCTTCCGGAGCGTTCTGAGTTGTGTGTTGGTGTAGGTCACGGTGTCCTCATCGAGTCAACCAGCGGCTCTTGATGACGCGCCTGCCGGTATTGCGGTTGCCAGAAACAGCGAGGCCACCGCTGGGGGTGGCCTCGTTCAATTCGATGTCGTGGATGGGCGCTAGCTCATCCGGCGGGGGTGCAACCCCGATCTGTCGCTCCAGTTCGCGCCAGTGGCGTTCCTCGAAGCGATCCAGCCCCGCGCTGGATGCGGCGGCGCGGGCGTACACGTAGCAGTCCAGCGCCTCGTTGCGCTCGCGCATCTTTTGCCATTCACGCACGGGGAAGCCGTTGCGGTCACGCCGGGTAATCAGTTGCTCGGCGCACAGTTGCTGCAGGTACTCGGCATCCAGCTTGGGCAGGTGGACGAAGCCGGTGGGGTAGCGAATCGCGACCCCATCCTCGTCCACCTCAGGCGTCTTGCGCAGGTTGTTGTAAAGCTCCAGCTTGGCGATGTCGCCCGCCACCGAGTACACCTTGATGCCCCGGCGCAGCTTTTTGCCGCCCTGCGTCATATCCACTGCCGTTGGCGTGCCAATCAAGGCCGCACCGCGTGCCACGCCCTTGACGGCCATCACGCGCGGATCGTGGCAGGCACGCACGAAGGCGTAGGCTTCCTGAGTGGCAAAGCCGGTGTCCAGCGCAAGGCGCGCCAGCGGCATCTGCGCTCCGCAGGCGTGCGTCCACTGCTCGGCCAGCATCGCGGCCAGGGCTTTCCACACCGTGTCGCGCGCCGTGTCACCCATCAGCACGCGGTGCTCGATCAGCCAGGATTCCTTGCCACGCCCGAAGGCCCACACCGACACCTCGATGCGATCCTTTTGCACGTCAGCACCAGCGACCAGCAGCAGACCGCCAGAGGGCACGCTGCCAATCCGGTAGTCCTCCCGGCGCTCGACCAGCCGCTGCCAGTCGGGCGCTTCGCCTTCCTCGACCCAGGTCTCACCCAATTCGGTGTTTTTGAAGGTCTTGATCGCGGCGGCCGATCCCGACTCCTTGTTGACCGCCGCTTCCCACGCTGCGGCGATGTCACGCCACGCGCGCCAGCCCACCGGGCTGTACAGCGACGAGAGGTGAAATCCCGCCGTTTTGCCTTCGGCCATCGCACGCCACTCACCACGCTCCAGCATCCAGGTCTTGTGGTGCTCGGCAATCGCCGTGCCGCAGGACTCGCAAACGTAGGCCGCTGTCTCCGGCTGGCCCTTGTCCCAGCGCAGCTGCTCAAAGCGCAGCCATTGCGGGTGCTTGCAGTGCGGGCACGGCACGAAGTAGCGGCGCTGGTCGCTGGCTTCGTACTCGCGCTCGATGGCGCTCGCCCCGGAGATCGTCGGCGTCGAGACAATAAAAATCTTGCGGCGCGCAAAGGTGCGCGTGCGCGCCTCAGCCAGAGAGATCGCATCGCCTTCGCCTTCCACGTCCAGCGGGTAGCCGTCCACCTCGTCGAGGAACAGATAGCGCACCGGCATCGAGCGCAGGCCGACGGCGCTGTTCGCGCCCGTCATCACCAACACCCCACCACGGAACTCTTTGGCCAGGATGGTGTTGCCCGAATCCCGCGAACGCGCCGGAGCGATCAGTTCGGCCAATGCCGCCGACTCCTCTATCAGCGGGTCGATCCGCTGTTTCGAGTTGCGCTTGGCCATCTCCACCGTCGGCCACACCGCCATCATCGGCCCTGGCGCATGGTGGATCACATAGCCAATCCAGTTGCTGCCCATCTCGGTTGCACCAAGCTGCGCCGCCTTCATGAACACCACGCGCTCGACCGGCGAGGTCGGCGACAGGCAGTCCATGATGTCCTTCAGGTACGGCGTGCGGCTGGTGCGCCAGCGCCCCGGTTCGGCGGATGCCTTGCTGGAGAGCATCCGGTGCCGATCCGACCACTCCGAGACGGTGAGCAACGGGTCGGGGGTCAAGCCGTCGCGCCACGCGCGTTCGATCTCCTGCGCACCTTCGTAATCGTCCATCGTCGTCAATCCACGCGCGGGCGCAGTTCGCCCAATTCGATCAGGTGCTCGCGCACGGCGGCTTCCAGCGCGACGTGCATCTGGTGCGCATCGACGCCGAGCGCAGAGGCCATCTGCCCCGAGATGCGCGCGGGCCAGTTGAGCCAGGCATCGCGCTCGATGCGCGCCAGCTTGAAAACGTGGGCCACGGCCTGCGCCCGATCCACCAGTTCCTTCTTGCGGTGCGCCAACTCCACCTTGTTGAGTTGGGCCTTGAGCACTTCGTTGACCGTGCGCGCCTGCAGCAGCGAGGTGCCGCCCGCTGACAGCGGTGGCGCGCTCGGCTCGGGCGCTTCGTGCGGCGGCGCTGTGCCTGCGGTGGCGGGTCGCGCTTTGGGGGCGGCGGGCTTTTGCGGTGCAACAGCCCGACGTGGTTGCAATGTGTTTTGTGCCCACTGCGCGTCAGCAGTGTCCGGATCAATCGTGCCGTCCGGCAGTGCGGTGATCCGTCCGGTGTCGATGGCCTTCTTCACGGCCACGTGCGACACGCCACGGTGGCGCGCGTAGGCGCGAATCGAGAGTCCCATCGTCACCTTCAATCATTTGTTCGCTTATTTGCCACTGGGTCTGCGAATTGAGCTTGGCTTCCATCGGAAACAGCGCGTTCATTGCATCGTCATCCACCAAGCACGAAGGAGCAGCAAATGACCATCCAACTCACCCCGGCCCAGCACGCCATCCTTGCCAAGGCCATCAACACCAACGCAGGCAAGGTCGAATGGTTCCCCGACAACATCAAAGGCGGCGCACGCAAGAAGGTGCTGGACGGCCTGTTCAATCGCGCCCTGATCACGCCCGATGGCCAGGGCTGGCGCGTCGCCGCCGAGGGCTACGACGCCTTGGGCATGAAGCGCCCGAGCATCGACACGATCATTGGCAACGCGCAAGCACCGCAGGGCGCGGCCGCAGACACGGATGCCGAACTGGAAGCCGCCGTGGCGCAAGCCGAAGCATCCTTCACGCCGCCCGCCAAGCCGCTGCGCAAGCGCGAGAACAGCAAGCAGGCCGAAGTGATCCGGATGCTGCAACGCCCCGAGGGCGCGACCATCAGCCAGATCTGCGCTGCCACCGGCTGGCAGGCGCACACGGTGCGCGGCACCTTCGCCGGAGCCTTCAAGAAAAAGCTCGGCCTGACCCTCACATCCGACAAGCCGCAGGGCGGCGAGCGGGTCTACCGCGTTGCTTGAAAAAAAGATGGTGAGAGAGGCCAGAAATAGCTTGGCTTCTCTCGCCACCAGCGCGTTACTACAGGCATCGCAACGCACACCCGAAGGAGCACACCATGACCCGAACCCTCGATCAACGCATCAACAGCCTGCGCCCCGGCCACGAAATCGAACTGAGCCGCAGCAACGGCTTCTGGGTGACCGCAGAGCGCAGCGGTTGCGGCAAATGGCTGCGTTTTGTGCGCCACCACGCCAACGGTTTTGAGGTCATCAAGACCAGCCGGTTTTGATCAACAGGCCCAGCCCAAACATCTCAAAAAAAGATGCATGAAACGCTTGGCTTCTCCCCCGGACAGCGCGTTACTACAAGCATCGCAACACACCCGAAGGAGCACAACATGAACGCCAACACCAGCATCCCCGCCACCCAGAACGAAGGCTGGGGTTTTTGGGGAACGATGGGCGGATACGCCTCTCTGGCCTGGCCTCTTGCCATGAACGCCATCGCAGACGCCACCGGCCAGGATCTGGACAGCATCCGCGTTTTTCTCGACAGCCGCTACGGACGCCACTTTGCGGATGAAGTCCACAACGCCGCCTACACCGGCCAGCCCCTGCAGCAGGCCATCACCACCGCCACCCAGAAGTGGATGGCCTTTTCGACAGACCGCCGCAGTTACAAAGATTTGGGCATCCCGGTGGGCCTGCCTTACCTCACGGGCCTGGTGGTTCACTGCGCCATCTGCGAGGAGAAGAACGCATGAGGCCCACGCCTGCCACCGAACGGGAGCAGGCCTTGCGCTGGCTCCTGGCCACCCGGCGTCCGGATCTCTCCATCGAGCAGACGGTACGCGTGCTGTGCCGGGTGTTGACTCCAGATCACGCCACGCTGCAAACGCTGCAGCGTATCGCCCGGGAGCAGGAAGCCAAGGAAACTGCCGAATCCAAACGCCCGCTCAACTGGCGCACGCCTCCCGGTCTGCCACCTCGCGGATAGCTTGTTTGCCGGTGAACTCCTCCCACCGGCGCACGATCACGTCGACGTACTTCGGATCAAGCTCGATCAGCCGCGCGATGCGGCCGGACTTCTCCGCTGCAATCAGCGTCGTGCCAGAGCCACCGAAGGGGTCGAGCACCACGTTGCCGGGGCGGCTGGAGTTGCGGATGGCCCGCTCCACCAGTTCCACCGGCTTCATCGTCGGGTGCAGGTCGTTTTTCTGCGGCTTCTTGATGCTCCACACATCCCCTTGATCGCGGTCGCCGCACCAGTAGCGCTGTGCGCCTTCGGGCCATCCGTACAGGATCGGCTCGTACTGGCGCTGGTAGTCGGCGCGGCCCAAGGTGAAGGTGTTTTTCGCCCAGATGATGAAGGTTGACCAGTGGCCGCCCGCCGCACGGAAGGCCGATTGCAGCGTGTCCAACTCGGATGAGGACATGGCCACGTAGATGGCTCCCCGGCAGTGTGCCACCGTCGGGGTCAGCGCCGCCAGCAGGAAGTCGTAAAAGCCTTCGCCCAGGTTGTCGTTGAGGATGGCGCGATCCTTGCCGCGCATCTTGTCCTTGGCGCTGTTGGCGTAGTTCACGTTGTAGGGCGGGTCGGTGAACACCATGTCCGCCTCATCGCCCTGCATCAGCCGGTCGTAGCTCTCGGCCACCGTGGCATCACCGCACAGCAGTCGGTGCGGGCCCATGATCCACACGTCGCCCGGGCGGGAGATCGGCGTCTCGGTGACCTCGGGCACCGCATCCTCGTCGGTCTGGCCATCAAAGTCCGGCTCATCGCCCGCGAGTAGATCGGCCAGCGCGTCGGCGTCAAAGCCGGTGATGTCCAGATCGAAGCCTTCCAGCTGCAAGGCTTCCAGTTCGATCCGCAGCACGTCCAAATCCCATCCTGCGTTCTCGGCGATGCGGTTGTCCGCAATGACCAGTGCGCGGCGCTGGGTCGGTGTCAGGTGATCGAGCACGACCACCGGCACGATCTCCAGTCCCAGCTTTTGGGCGGCGGCGAGCCGACCGTGGCCCGCAACAATGATGCCGTCGCTGCCCGCGAGGATCGGGTTGGTGAACCCGAACTCGGCGATGCTGGCGGCGATCTGCGCCACCTGCTCCTCGGAGTGGGTGCGCGCATTGCGGGCGTAGGGAAGGAGTTTGGCAGTCGGCCACTGCTCGATCTTGTCAGCGAGCCAACTCATACCGCTACCTCTGCATCAAGGGCAGCAGCGCGCTCGGTGGCGACTTGCTCGAAGGACTGGCCCGATTTGCCTTCACGGCTCTCCAGCAGCGTCACCGGTACGCCGGGATGGTTCTGCTGGAAGCGTTTGATGGCCACATCCACATACTCCGGCGCGATTTCCACGCTGCGGCAGATGCGGCCCGTGCGCTCGGCTGCCAGCATCGTGGTGCCGCTGCCGCCAAAGGGTTCATACACGGTGTCGCCCGCGTCGGTGTAAGTCTCGATCACGAATTGCGGCAGCGCGACCGGAAACACGGCGGGGTGCTCGATGTCCTGTCCGATCTTGCCCTTGTGCCGCATCACGCGGATCACGCTGTCGGGGATGCGCGTGTCCTGCGTGGGCTGACCCGCATGCGTCCAGCCGCCGACTTCGCCGTCCTTGCCGCGCATCGCGGTGGACGAACCATCGGCGCGCAGATGCGTTTCCTGCCCGGCGAACTTGCAGGGCACGATCTTGTTGGGCTTGCGACTTTCACGGTTGAAGTGAAAAACGAACTCGAAGCTCGGAGCCAGTCGGCCCTGCCAGTCACCGGGCATTCCCGGCCCCTGATCCCAGACGTACCACGCGAAACGCCGCCATCCCTGCTGGCGCATCCATTCGAGCCAGGCATCCCAATACGGGATCACTTCGTTGTCGCGGTGGATGAGGCCCAGATTGACCAGCAGCTGGCCGTCGTCCGCCATCGGCAGGTGTGCGAACACACCGCGCATCAAGCCATCCCAATCGCTGATGCCGCCCGAGGTGTAGTCGCGCTGGTTGCCGTAGGGTGGCGAGGTGACGCACAACTGTGCCTTCTCACCGTTCATCAGCATGGCGACCACGCTCCGGTCGCTGGCGTCACCGCAGATCAGACGGTGCTGACCGATGCCCCAGACATCACCGGGACGGGACACCGCCACGACGGGCGCATCCGGCACATCGTCCGCAGCGTCCGGCTCATCAGCGTCTGGTTCCGTCTCGGCATCAGGCTCGGTGCCCAGCACATCACCGGCGAGCAGCGCCTCGATCTCGGCATCCTCGAAGCCGGTCAGGGCCAGGTCGTACCCGGCCTCGGACAGATCGGCCAGTTCCAGCGCCAGCATTTCCTCGTCCCAACCGGCATCCAGCGCCAGCCGGTTGTCTGCGATCACCAGCGCGCGCTTTTGCGCGACGGTGAGATGCGCCAGTTCGATCACCGGCACCTCATCCAGCCCCAGCTTGCGGGCGGCGGCCAGACGCCCGTGACCGGCGATGATGCCGTTGTCGCCATCGACCAGGATCGGGTTTGTCCAGCCGTACTCGACGATGCTGGCCGCGATCTTGGCGATCTGGCTTTCGGCGTGCGTGCGCGGATTGCGGGCGTAGGGAATCAGCGCCTCGACCTTGCGGTACTCGACGTTGAGCGTGTTCAAAGTGGAAATCCCAAAAACAAAACCCGCCAAGCGTTGCCGCCAGACGGGTTGGAGTGAGTGATGAATCTGGAGTGGTGGTAACCGTGCCTTGGGGTGGTAACCGGGGCCGGTAACCTGCCCACTGGTAACCTTGCCCACGCCCTGACGCTAAAAAAGCGTCGCGCTCGCGCCCCCCGCATGGGATTTTGGGCAGGAAGGGCCCGTTTTCCCCGGGCCACTCGCCGAACCGCCACCGCTGTCCAGAAGATAGCCGAAATACTACCCCCGACCGGGGTGATTTGTTGCACGCTGCCAGAGCCTTGAAACGGACAAACAGGCAAAAGCACGGACAAACACGGCAAGCATTGCCCTAAATTGCCCACGTTTTTTGGCGGCGGTTGCGTCGGTTATTCGTCATCCACAGCAAAAACCGCAGGCAGATCGCGTGCGCCGTGCAGGATATGCACGAGCCGCACCGCATCGGACGCCGGACTTTCTTCATAGAACAAGCGAACACTTCACCGCGCCACGGGTTGCGCGAACCCAAGCACGTATCCGTTGAGATCCTTAACGTAGAACTCCTTCATGCCGTAGAAGGTATCGTGCAAGTCGCGTACAACTTCACATTGCGTCTTCAGTTGAGCAGCGAGCGTTTCCAAGTCGTCGACTTCGAAATACAGAACAGCACTGCTGCGGATGTCGGCGGAATCCGCAAAGGCGGGGACGTTCTCGCGCAGGCTCTTTTGCTCCTGCAGCATCAGCTCGATATCGCCGTTCTTGATCAGCGCATAGACCAGAGGCTTGTTGCGGTCATGCTCGAAGAGAACTTCCTGGGATCCCATCGGAACACTCATCACATGCTGGAAGCCCAGCAGGTTCGCATAGAACTCGATGGCCTTGTTGATGTCCGCAACCATCATGTTGCACCACAGTTTTTTCAGCATGATTTGTTCCTTTTTTGAATCAAAGAAATGCGCCATCAGACGCGCAATTGGGATCAAGGTCGAATACTACGGATCAGGCGAGCACGCAATAACGAATCGCCTGATCCAATTTAAGCGCCACTTCTCGCAGCCTCCAAAGCCAGCGGAAGGTAATGGGCCAGATCCTTAGTCTTTATGTCTGCTGCCGAGTGCAGCTTAATGTGCCGCCGACCTTTGCCATTACCCTCCAGATGACCGAGCGTGTCTGAAATTTTGGTTCCGCTACTAAATTCAACTGAGACGTGCTGCTTGTAGGCAAACACACCGCAGAACTGCACGTCTGAGCCGAAGAGGATGCCGCCGTACTTGACCTCCTCTGTCACGGACGGAACGGTTTTTTTGACGAGATCGCGAACAGATTCCACTAACGAGAGTTGCTCGTCACCGAGCAGGCGAATGTCATCCAGGAGTTCTTGAACGGATTTCGTAACCATGATGTGCTCCTTGGTTATTAACAGCAGTTATTGTCCATGGAATTTTTCCCCAATCAATGCACGGTCGCGTTCAGGTGACTGACCACGATCTCCAGCGCCCGCTGCCAGCGCCGCCACGCCGTCGTGCGGTCACAGCCAAAGCGCCCACAGATATTTCGCCACGGCTGGCGGTCGCTGCGCATCCACACCAGATGACGCTGCTCGACATCCAGCCATTGCATCCAACGCATCGTCTCCAGCATCCGGTCAACCGCCTCAGGACTGGGCGGGAAGTAGTGACGCGGCTGCTCGTCCGCCGACAAACGCTCCCACTGCTGGCGCACGATGGCGGGCCAGACGTTGAAGTAGCCCTGCACCCGAACGGGTGGCAGGCGTCGTCCAGTACGGGCTGCTTCTTCGTAGCGCGCGGCCACCTCGTCAATCGTCCAGTGTTTGCGGGTCACCTCACACCTCCTGTTCCACGTCGTGGTGCTGGATGGCCCAGTGCAGCAGCGCCAGTGCGTCGGCCTCGTTGTCATCCGAGGGGCTGTGGCCGCGTGCGCGCATGGCAGCGATCACGCTCTCCTTGCCCGCGTTGCCTTTGCCAGTGGCGTGCTTTTTGATCGTGCCGACCGGCACGCCCTGGTACGGGATCTGGTGGTGCTCGCACCAGGCGGTGAGCGTGGCAAGGAAACCGCCGTAGGCGTGGGCCGCATCGGTCGAGACGTGGCGGCGTACTTCCTCGAAGTGCAGTGCGTCGATGCCATCCGCCGCCTGCTTGATCTCGGTGAGCCAGCGTTTGAAGCGCAGAAAGCGCATGCCGCCGCCTTCAAATCGCTGTGGCCGGAAGCTCTCGGCTCCGCTGGTGATGTGACCGTCACTGCCGCGCAGCGCCCAGCCGGTGGTGGTGCCCAGATCCAGGGCAAGAATGGTCGTGGTCATGGTGTCAGTCCTCGTTTTTGGCGGGTCTGACGGATCGGACGGGTGGTATCGAAAGTCTCCATGAGGCGCGCGCGCACGCGCACGTGTAGGAGTTACGACGTAGTCCGTCCGATCCGTCAGATGCGCTTGTTTCAGTTATCGGCGTAAGGGGTGTAGGCAGGTGCAGGCGGGTACTTCAGACCAATGCCCTGAAACCCGCGCAAGCCCATGCCGTTGCGCCATTTGTCCAATCCCCGGGTAAGCAGCAGGTCGGCAAAACGCTTCTGTGATCCGGTGAACTCACCCGCAGCTTCAGCCCATTGCTTCCAGTCGGAGAACAGTTCGGCGGTCAGAGACTTGGCGTTCGGAGTGCGGATGCAGCGCTCCTGAAGCCAGCGACCCAGCGCGTCCTCGGCCTCGAAGTACTCCTCGGTGGCCTCCACCACGCGCTGCGGCGGATCAAGCCGACCGTGGCGCTGCCAGTCCAGACAGCCCTGCACGGCCCAAGCGAGGATGCCGTCGCGCTCGGCCAGGAGCTTTTGTTGCAGGTTCTTGTCTCGCTGCTGCGGCGGCACGGTGATCGTGAACGGGATCAGGTGCAGCCTGCGCTTCATGGCCTCGTCGATGTTGCGGATGGCGGGCTTGTGGTTGCCTGCCACGAACAGCTTGAATTGCGGGAGGAACTCGAAGAAGTCCTGGCGCATGAAGCGTGCGGAGATCTTGTCACCGCCGGTCAGGTTCTTGAGCTTGGATTCGGCCCAGCGTTTGCCCTGTTCGGTTTCGATGGCCGCCACGAAGCGCGCGCCGCGCAGGCCCGCCATATCGGTCGGGTGGCGGTCGGTGCGCGTTTCCATGAAGGTGTCCATGGGCGCGTTGGTGGCGTAGTCACCGAGGATGGTGGCCAAGGTGTTGACGAACACCGACTTGCCGTTTGCGCCCGTGCCGTACAGGAAAAACAGTGCGTGCTCCTGCGTGGAGCCGGTCAAGGCGTAGCCGACCATCCGTTGCAGGTAGGCCTGAAGCGCCTTGTCGCCGCCCGTGACCTCGTCGATGAACTGCTTCCAGGTCGGGCAATCACCGCTGGGTGTGGCCGTGGTGATCTTGGTCATCCGGTCGGCGCGCTCGTGCGGGCGCATCCGGCCAGTTCTGAGATCGACCACGCCGCCGAGCGTGTTGAGCAGCCACGGATCGGCGTCCCATTCGTCGGTGATGGCCGCGTGCCTGCGATCCGCACGCGCCAGCCGCTCCACACCACCGACCGTACTGGCGCTGGCCAGCTTGGCGGCAATCTTGGGGTTGTCGGCACGCACGGCAGCCTGGCGGCAGACGCTGCGGATCAGATCGGTAGCCGCCAGTGTGTCCTCGGTGCGCCAGCGTTGTCCGTCCCACACCAGCCATCGCCCCCAGGTCGCCACATAGCGCCAGTCGCGGTGGTAGCGCCGGGTGAAGGACAGCGCCAGCGCATCCTCGGTGCCCCAGACGGATTCGTCGCTGCTGACCACCGGCTCGGCCTCATCGGTCACGTCGTGCATTTGCAGGCGCGGGCCGTGGGTGAGAAAGGTGGCGACGTCGAAACCCTCGGCGATGGCGTCCGCCGCGTCCCAGCCCTCGGCGGCTTCCTCGGGCGGGTACAGGATGTGGCAGGACTTGGCCCCGGCCGACAGGATGGCCTGCGCCGCTTGCGTGGCGTATTCCCAGCCCGGTTTGTCACGGTCGGGCCAGATCAGCACAGCCTTGCCCGCCAGCGGCGACCAGTCGGTCTTGTCGACCGGAGCGTTGGCACCGTGCATGGCTGTGGTCGCCGCGATGCCCGCGTCGATCAGGGTCTGTGCGCACTTCTCGCCTTCGACCAGCACCACCTGGGCGGCATTGAGCATCCCGGGCTGGTTGTAGAGCGGGCGTGGGTCGGGCGGCGTCATCTTGCGCCGCTTGGCGTCCCAAGGGCGGAACTGCTTCTTCTGCCCGGGCGGGTCGTAGCGGTAGACCACCGCAATCAGCTTGCCGCTCGCATCGAGGTAGTCCCACTTCGCCGTGGCGGGGCCGAGTTCGTCGACGGGCATCTCTTTCTTGCCAGATCGGCGCACCGGCATTTCGCGGGCGCGACCGAGCAGTTCGGCCGCCGCATCCAGCACCCGGTTGAAGTCGGTGTGGATATTGAGCGCCAAATGTCCGGCAATGAGATTGAAGATGTCGCCGCCGTCGCCTGTGGCGCGATCCGTCCACAGCCCAGCTTTTTCACCATCGAGCACGACCTCAAGGCTGTCGCCGGGACTGCCCAGCACGTCACCAATCAGGAACTTGCCCCGGCGCTTCTTGCCAGCCGGGAACAAGGTTGCGAGCACCGAGGGCAAACCAGCGATCAAGCCTGCCCGCAGCGCCTCGCGTTCGCTGTCATCAAAAGTGCGTCGGGTTTCGGCTGGTTTTGAGGTGTCGTTGAAGTCAAGCATCGACACCTTCCTTGTCCGATCCTGCGACCTGATCTTCGTCCCGTTTCTTGACAGCGGCGCTGCGTGCCGCCCATGCGGACAGTTCGGACAAGCGATAGCGCACTAGCCCGCCCATGAGGTAATGCGGAATCCGATATTTGTTGCGCATCGCGTGATCGGCGAACCAGTAGTACGGCAGGCGCAATGCAGCCGCAGCTTGCTTGGCATCAATCATGGGATCAATGGCATTCATCGAAGCGTGCTTTTCAGTCATGCCTGCGTCCTCCAGCAGCGGTCTTGCCACGCGCACATCCGGCATTCGAAGTGGGTCGGGTCGTGGAAGGCACGCGGCAAAAGCTCGCCTGCTTCGGTGGCTGTGATGACCTTCACCGCCCGATCCGACATGCGCTGGGCCAGTGCCGCGTCAAATGGCACAAGCTCGGTGTAGATCTCCATCGTGTCGGCGTTGAGCGCCGTGAAGATCGCCGGGTGCTCGTGCAGTTCGAGATAGGCTTGATAGATCGCCACTTGCGCCGCGTAGATCGGCTTGGAAACGGCCAGGCCCTTTTTCTGCAGTTCGCTCCAGGACTTGTTGCCCAGACACTTGCACTCCCAGAGCGCGGGATAAGCAAAGCCCTCGGGGCCAGCGACGATGACGCCATCGACGTGACCTTGCAGGCGACCGTCGGCCACCGAGAAGCCAAACTGCTCGCCGTCTGCCTTGCGGGTGCGCAGGTCAAAACCGGCAGCCCGCAGCCACGCCACCATGCAGTCCTCCATGACGTGGCCGCGCTCGAAGATGCGCAACAGCCGCCCTTGAGTGCCGCGTCCGTGGTCGACGGGAGCCTTGGCGTACTCGAACTGCAGCGCCCGCTCGCAGGCCACGCCAAGACGTGAGGCCCCGAGGTACTGGCGTGCAGACTGACGTTCTCGGGCCTGCTGCATCCCGGCATCGACCAGCGCCATGACACGCTCCGAGAGGCTTGAAGATGAGTTGAAATCCAGCATCGCAGCCACCTCAGAAGGGAATGTCATCGTTGAAATCCGCGAACGGATTGGCGACCTCAGGTGCCAGCGGATCAGGCGTCGCAGGCAAACCCCGCACGGGCTGGAACTTGGTGGCCTCGTGGTGCGCCACCATCGCCTCCGACCAGCAGGTGACAATGGCGTCGATAACACACAGCGCCTCGCTTTCCGAGTAGTCGCCCAGCGGTTTGGCAAAGCCGATCCCGCCCGCCGCCTCACCGAAAGCCTTGAGGCACTGGCGCATCGCAGCCCGTTCGACATCAGACGGATTGATCATGGCGACCTCCGTTTTTTCGATGCGGCCTTCTTTGGCACGCTGCCAGTTGCCGTACAGCGCGTGAAAAGCGTCCTGACAGCGGCGAGAGCAGAACACCCAGTCCAGGGGATAGCGCCGGGGGTCGCCCACACCGTGACGGTTGTCGGTGTGGCCGTAGCCCCGAGCCTGTCGTTTGCAGACCCAGCATTTCACGCTCCCTCCTCAAGCTCATCGAGCAGCAGGCCCAACTGCAGGGCAGCGCCAGCGAAGGCCGCCTCACAGCGGCGTTTGAAGTCGGCGTAGTTCGTCGAGCTGCGTGCAATCGCCGTGACCGCGTGAATCTGCGATTCCAGATGCGCAAGCCCCTGATCGGAGAGCCACTGGTGGTGCTTCTGCGAGATGCCCTTGCGGTTGCGGATCTCGTTCAGCAAGTCCTCCGGCAGCACCGGCCCATAGACCCAGCGGAGCGTGATCTGGCCAACGACGTGCGGTGGGTTCTGGTCGTGGCCCTGGTACTTCCAGCCGAACAAGCGATAGATGGCGCGATAGTAATCCGGGTGAAAGCGTCGCTCCCACGATGCGCAGGACTGGCGCAGCAGCTTGGAGATCAGATCCTGCAACGCATCCGGCGCGCGATGGTATTGATACCCGGTGGCCTCATCGATCAGCGCGACCTCACCAGTGGTGGCCAGCGCCCGCATGATCTTCATGCAGTTGGGAACCAGCTTCCGGCGCGCACGATGCAGTGTGTTGCCGAGTGCGGCATCAATCACCCCTGAGGCGATCTGGGTAATCACACCTGCCGGGAAAAACTGTGCCCGCCTACCATTGGGAAGCAAAATCGGTGACTCAAATTTGTCCAGATTCAACAATGAGTTAGGCGAGAAATCGGCCAGAATTTGGCGAAAACGGTGACCCGTGTTGTTCTCGTGGATGCCGAGAAGCTTGGCCACCTGCTTGCGGACGTAGCCGCGCTCGCCAGTGGTGAGCACGACGGCCTCGCAATCGAGATCACCAAATTGCACAACGCCGTAGTGGCTGGCAGTGAGGATGGATGTGTTCATGGCGACCTCCTCACTGTGCCCACGACGGTTTGCCCGTCACGGGTGCGCGCTGCGGAGCCGGGGCCTGATACGCGGGCGCTGTCTGCGCCGGAGCGCCAGACGTGCCACCGCCGGAAGTCTTGAACGGCACACCCATCCACTTGGCGTAGTCGGGGTGATCGGGTTCGACCGCCACCTTGATCACATTGCGATCCTGGCCCTTGGCGTCTTTTTCGATGTCGATGCGGGCGAGGAACTCGATGCCATCCAGCTCATGGAAACCTTGGATGCGACGCGCAGCGGCGGCCTGCGGGCTGTTGTCCTGCGGGTGAACGTTGCGGGCGCTGTTGAGGATGGCGCGGATGAAGCTGCGCCCCATCTGGCCCCAGGTCGGACCTTTGGGCGAGTAAAGCCCGATGTTCGACCACATCTTGCGTTTGGCGTAGTCGCCCGCAGTGACCACGAACTCGGCAGCGAGGTAGATCGATCCGGTCTCGAAAGATTGGGTTGCATAACCGCCGTCCCACCCCTGTGAGGGGTCGTCGTAGCCGCCAGGCTTGAACGTCATGCGCACCGGGGCCGGCGTGGCTTTGGGGATCAGGTCGAAGCCTGACTGTTGGGGATCGGCATCCTGAAAATCGAAATAGTTTGACGACATGGCGGTTACTCCTTGGGTTCGGTGGTGTTCGGGATGGCGGCGCTGACAGGCGCGATGGCTGCGCCTGCGCACTTGGCGATCAGTGCGCCGAGATCAGGTGGCTCCAGCAGGTCGAGGCGACCGCTGCGGTCTTTGGCCGGAAAGCCAAAGGGATTGAGGGTGCCGGTGACGAAAGCGCGGTAAGAGCTACCGTCCTCGGCCTTGATTTCGGCCAGCGTCACGACCTCATCGACGATGCCGGGTAGCTCCAGAGCGGTCTTGCTGCCTTCGATCTGCGGCACAAAAACCTTGCGGTTGTAGTCATCAAGTCGCTCGTCGAGGATTGCCACGAACACCACGTTCTTGCCGCGAGCGTGCTGAAGGTGGGTGAGCGCACTGATCATTTCCTGCCCAAGCAGGCCGTAGGCGGCACGCAGGTCTGGCTTACCGGAGCGGTCGCTGATGGCCCCGGGCTGCGTCTTGCACCACGCGAAGCACTGGCGGGACAGTTGCGTGATCGAGTCGACGAAGAAGGTCTGGTAGCGATCCAGCTGCGCCGGATCGCCAAACTTCTCGATGACGTGGTCGTAGTGCGCCTGCGAGAAGGCAGACTCCGGCGGCAGTGACTTGTCCGGCCCCGCGAGGAAAACGAACAAATCGCGTGATTCCGGCCACGAAGTCGGACGGATGGTGTCACCGGGCCAGTCCGCCACCGCCAGATCACCGGCCTCGACGTCGAGAAACAGTGTGGTGGCGGGATCGAGGTCTTTGAGGCGGGAGGTCTTGCCGATGCCGGACTTGCCCAGCATCAACAACTTCACACCCTTGCGCTCGGCCATGCGCTGCTGCGCGGAGATGATGGGCAGGCTCATGCGGCACCTCCATCCAGCGTGAGCGTGATGGAGGGTTTGCCTTCCTCCACCGTGCGCGCGGCGGCGAACTGCTCGCGCAGCGTCGTGGGCCAGTTGGAGTAGCGGGACTCGGACACCGACAGCTTGACGTCAATGTAGTCCTCGACCTTTTCGCCGGAAGCCGCGATGCGCTCGGCCATCTCCTTGAGGACGGCCTGATTCCAGGTCACCTTCTTGGGAAGTTCGTACTTGACGTGCAGCGCGCCATCGTTGACGTGGGCAGTACCGAAGTCGCGGCCCGATTCACGCAGTGCGGCACGGGCTTGTTCGCCGAAACGCTGGAGCTTGGCGGCATCCAGCTTGACGCGAAGCTGCTTGAGGTAGGCGATGGCTTCATCGACATTGCGCTCGGAAACGACGAAATCGGTGATCGACAGCATCACAAGCTGGGCGACGGTCATGCTCGCGAGGTCAGCGGGGTAGAGAGTCAGTTCTTTCATGGCTGCTCTCCTCACGCCGATACACGCTCGGAAGTCGATGCGTAGACGTGACGCTTCTCGTAATCGAGCACGCCGTTCTCGCCGTCGAGGGGATAGGCTACCTTCTTCGAAAACTTGTTGAAGACAGGGCCCCGACCCATACCGCGCCAGCGCGTCAGTGTCTTGGGGGAGATTCCCCAGCGGTTGGCCAGTTCGACCTCGCTGAGGAATCGCCGCTGGGACAGCGCCGAAGATTCAGGGGTGGACATCGGGCTGAGTCCGACGCCGGAATTGAGGCTCGGCGTGCCACCGAAGCCTCCTGAAAGTGCCATTGAATAGGCCATTGCCATGCTCCTTCCCTTTCAGGGATTGGGGCGTGACCGGTGGCCAGTCCTGTACTGACCGTTGACGCCGGTTCACGCCTTCATCGGGGAAGGCGCTACATCCGGCGTAGCAACAGCTACTTTTGGCGTAGCGGAAAAATATTTTTG
Organism: Comamonadaceae bacterium OH2545_COT-014; assembly: GCA_003859965.1. Taxonomy (GTDB): domain Bacteria; phylum Pseudomonadota; class Gammaproteobacteria; order Burkholderiales; family Burkholderiaceae_C; genus Ottowia. Next base: position 48,141 of record RQYR01000002.1, read on the forward strand.
CTTTCCCCCCCGCTACCCGAGGGACGCAATCAACCGGCGTTGCTCATTCCAGTCCAAGGGCACCTTGGCACGCAGGAGCGCCTCCAAGGACACCGCCCGAGGGAGTCGTCCTTCGTAGGCGGCCTGGATGATGTCGGGGGCGAGAAGCGCAAGCCGCAGCAGATCGCTGACCGTGGAGCGGTGGATGCCCTCCCGCTCGGCGATCTCCGTGGCGCTGGCCAGTTTTCCGCTGTCGATCAACTGCTGCCAGTAGATGCCGCGGCCCATAGCCCGGATCAGCGGGCGATCCTGTTCCGGGGTGAGCACGGGCGTATCGGTGACGGCAATCGGCTGGCTGACGCCCTCCGGTGCGACGATCACCTTCTTGATGCCGCGCTTCTTGAAATGGAGGGGCACGAAAGTCGTGATCCGGACACCGCCGCCCTCCAGCGGGTGGCGGCGCTCGTGGGGTTTCCCATCGCCGATCAGCTTCTTGGACGAGCGATTCATGGGGTAACCTCCATTTCCAGCAGCTCGCCCCCAATGCTGTTTGCCTGCAACTCACCGGCCAGTTCCCGCCATCCCGACTCACGCCAGACAATGTCAACACCATCAGACAGAAGCTGAACGCGCTCGATCAGCAGGTTGACCAGACGTGTCTGCTCGGCCGGGAACAACTGCTTCCAGACATCCCCGAGGCGGCGCATGGCCAGCACGGTGGTTGGTTCGTCGATCTCCGGGTACTTGATTCGCACCGTGTTCCAGACCCCTTGGATGCTTTCTGGCGACTGGAGTGCCCCCACCAGCAGGTTCACCACTACTTCCTCGATCTGGTCGGCGGGGATCATCCCGGTGGCACTGCTGCGGTAGCCGTAGCGGCTGTCTGCCTTGGGGATGTAGTAGCGGTATTTTTTGCCGGATGGCTTCTTGCTGTAGGTGATGTGGTACTTGCCACCATCTGGCCCGTACATCAGGCCGCGCAATAACGCGTCGGTTTTGTGCCGCGTTTGAGTCTTGCCCATGCGTTGGTGCGCGTCCTCGGACAGGATGTCCTGGACCCGATCCCACAACTGCCGGGTGATGATCGGCTCGTGCTGACCGGCATAAACCGCTCCTTTGTGACGAATTTCGCCAACGTAGATCGGGTTGCGCAGTACCTTGGATATGTACTTCTTGTCCATCGGCGTGCCGTTGCGCACACTGCCGTCCTTCAGACGATTTGGCTTGGTGGTGATGCCCTCCAGGGCCATCTCGCGGATGATGTCCGTGATGCAGCGCGTTTCGGCGAAGCGCGTGAAGATGCGCCGGATGGTTTGCGCATCCTTCTCCTCAATGACCAGCTTGCGATCTTTGATCTCGTAGCCCAGTGGTGTGTAACCGCCCATCCACAGCCCCTTGCGCTTGCTGGCGGCGATCTTGTCGCGGATGCGCTCGCCTGTGACCTCGCGTTCGAACTGGGCGAAAGACAGCAGGATGTTGAGCATCAGCCTACCCATTGACGTGGTGGTGTTGAATTGCTGGGTGACCGACACGAACGACACCTTGTGGCGCTCAAACACCTCTACCAGCTTGGCAAAGTCGGTCAGGCTACGCGTCAGGCGGTCGATTTTGTAGACGACCACGATGTCGATCTGGTCGGCAATGATGTCGGCCATCAGGCGCTTCAAGGCCGGACGCTCCATGTTTCCGCCCGAGTAACCACCGTCGTCGTAGTCGTCGCCTACCGGCAACCAGCCCTCGGCACGCTGACTGACGATGTAGGCTTGACCCGCTTCGCGCTGGGCGTCGAGGGAATTGAAAGACTGGTCGAGGCGCTCGTCCGTGGAGACACGGGTGTAGACGGCGCAGCGCTTCTTGGTTACGACGGTATTCACTGGGCACCTCGCTTCTGTTTGTTCTTGGTGAGTCCGAAAAACAGCGGCCCTGACCATTGGGTGCCGGTGATGTGGCGAGCGACTCCGGACAAGCTCTTGAATCGGCGGCCTTCGTATTCAAAGGAACCATCCGCCTGCGCGGTGACGCGGTGCTCGCGGTTGTCAAATTCCCGTACCAGAACCGTGCCGGGAATGACTTGCACTTCAACGCCCCGCTGCGTCTTGATGTTGGATTGCGCTTCACCAATCCGTGCCATTTGCGTCTGCACGGCGAGTTTGGTGCCCAGCGCTTCCTCCTGAATCTTGTAAGCGACGCGGCCTTCAACATAGGCCCGGTTATGGTGGGGCGGTCGCTGCGGGAAATACTTATCCCAAACCGCCCACAAATCCTTCATGGGCAACTTGGGCAGATTCGCGATTTGCGCGGCCAGAGAGGGTGGTGTTATCGGTGCGTTCATTTGAAAACTCCTTCTGTAGAGGGGTTTGTATGAACGCGCTCGGGTGCCGAGAAGCCAAGAGGAATGTCGCTTTCTTGCAGACGCGTGGAATGCAAGCGTGCAATGGCGGTCGCGATGATTTCTGCTGCCTCGCGTGCCCTTTGCCGTGGGGACATCAATTCAGGGAGTGTTTGTTCGACGGTCATTTCGGTAGCCAGTTAGAGTTGTCAGACCGTTACGAAGAATATGTACACAAGGTGGTCGAGGTATCCCGTTTCGGCGCGCATCAGATAGGGAGAGCGAGATTTCAGACAGATTTCTTTGGGCGACGTTGACGCAAGCACTTGTCCGAAGACTGTGGTTCTCAGAGTGGCGTGGCTCGGCAGCGGGATGGCGTAGAGACTGCGCCAGTGCGCCCAGGAACCGTTCGCCGAGCACGTCGATGCCTGCGAGCTCGTCGAACAGAAGCGCGTAGTCACTGCGCCGGACGGAGGAGGGACGCCGATCCACGCCGTAGGGCTAACGACACACATCCCAGTCACAGCCGAAAGAGTGTGGTTCGTCTCGGGTCGCCTCAATTGACCTGATGTTCATCAGGTCATATATTGTTCAAATCGGTGAGGAGCCATGCCATGAGCAAGCGAAAGACCGAAGACATTACGGAGCCGCAGGCAAGAACGCTGCGGGCGATTTGCCAAATTCTCGACACCACGGGTCTGCCGCCCACTGTCAAGGAATTGGCCGAAGCCCTGGAAATCAGCCATGCCAGCGCTCATGAACAAATCGCGCAGTTGGTGCGCAAGGGGTACTTGAGGAAAGAGGCAAGAAAAGCGCGGAGCATCGTGGTCGTGAACCGCAACGAGTGATCGCGATGCTTTGATTTCACTGAGGGGAATCCTTGATGGGGCATGTTCGGCTCGGGGTACTACCAAGAACGAAGGCGTGGAAGGAGGTCATCGAACTGATCGCCGCCGGTGCTGACGTCTCCCAAATCGCCAATGCCACCATCACTGCGGCCGAAAAGGCCTTCTCCTTCGTGATGGACGATGTGGGCTACACCGAGGCCGTTTGGCTGATGACCCAGATGGCCATTGCCGCCAAGAAACCCGATATCCACCAGCACCTTGCGGCAGTGGGCATCCATCTACCTGCCGACCCCTCCCTCATCGATGTGACCACGGCGATCACGGAGGCACTTGATCGGCGCGTAGAGGGCAATGGCCAGCGATCAGACCTCGGAGACCTTGCCAATCGGGCCATCGTCGGTGCCGTCAACGATGTCCTCGCCCCCAAACTGCAATCACTCTTTTCGTCCGACCCGGACACAATGCGGGCGGCGCTCGCAGACTTGGGCAAGCCGAAGGAGTTTGGCGACTTCTCCCGGCGATTTTTTGCCCGGCTGGCCAATGAAGGGCTGCAGTATTTCCTGAGCAAGGTCGTAAACACCCAGCTTGGCGATGGAATGCGCTTTGCGACGATGAATCAATCGGCCCAGTTCAATGCAGCTCTGGAGACCCACACCCGAGAGGCGTCGGTCATCGTCGAGAAGTTTTCAAGCGAGTGGTTCTCAAAGCACCGGTTTCATGAGGGCGGTGATATTTCCAGAAAATCGTCGGACGGATTCGCAGGCTATGCGCTGAAAAAGATGAAGGACGAGTTGAAAGCGGGGGCGCGCAGCGATGCAAGATAAGCGATACGTTCTGTGCGGCAATGCGTCTGCAAAAGGCATCAGCGAAGATCCCTCACGCGACCTGCGGCTGCGGCTCTCCGGCAAGGCCGGGCACGGCAACATCACCCTGCGCATCGAAGACGTCCACACCAAAATGTTTCGTGGCGTTCCGCCGCTGTTTCACGACCTGCTAGAGATCGCCACCTACGTTTACAGCGCTGATCAGGTAGTCAGACGCGGTGCGGACGATGTCGATTCCTTTGGTGATGGCTGGCGACGCGACCTGCACTTCGTGGTTCCGGTGCGCAATCCCGATTTTTGGAACAGTGCGGTGGTGCAGGAAACGCTGTGCTCGACGCTCGGGTTCCTGTCCGACGACCAGTACCAGTTCGACTTCGTCAAACTCGACCAGGATCACCAGTTCCAGGAGTACCTAGAGTTCAATGACACCCAGCAGATGTACGGGATGCCGGAGCAGGTGGTGATGTTCTCCGGCGGACTGGACTCTCTTGCCGGCGCCATCGATGAGGTTATGAACCAAAAGCGGCGCGTGCTCTTGGTCACCCACAAGTCGACCTCCAAGCTAAACAAGCGACACCGCGTACTCGAAGAGATGCTGGCCGCGAAAGCAGGCGACAACGTGCCGCACCGCATTACCGTTCGCGTCCACAAGACCAAAGAACTGAACCGCGAGTACACCCAGCGCAGCCGGTCGTTCCTGTACGTCTCCATCGGCGCGACGATTGCCCGGATGCTCAACCTCAAGAGTGTCCGCTTCTACGAGAACGGCGTGATCAGCCTGAATCTTCCGGTGTGCGCTCAGGTGGTCGGCGGCCGTGCCACAAGGACAACGCACCCTAGAGTGATGAAAGGCTTCCAAGACCTGCTTTCATTGGTGGCAGGTGAGCCCTTCGCAGTCGAGAACCTCTACATCTGGAAAACAAAGGCGGACATCGTCAAGGTCATTATGGACGCTGGTTGCCACGACCTGATCAAGCATTCGATGACCTGCACCCACACCTGGGAGATGACGAACCAGCACACCCACTGCGGAGGCTGCTCGCAATGCATCGACCGCAGATTTGCTGTTCTCGCTGCCAAGGCTGACCAGCACGATCCGGCCGAACACTACAAGTTCGACGTGTTCACCCAGAGCCGCGATGCCCAAGATCAGAAGAAGAACGTGGACAAGATCATGGCGGCAGCCTATCTAGAGCGAGCCAATCAGGTGAAAGGTCTCACGGACGTGGCGCAGTTCGTCACCAGCTACCCCGACGTGGGCCGGGTCTTCAAGTATCTGAACTACGACAAAGCTGGGCAGGCTGCACAGCGGGTGTTCGATCTCTACAAGCGGCATGCCAACGAGGTGATGGGGGCATTGGATGATCTGCTCAGTCGCTACAGCAAGGAGATTCGTGAACGCACGCTCCCAGGCGACTGCCTGCTTCGGACTGCCTATGAGTCCGGTTCGGTGGTCTCGATGCCCGCCGTTGTCTCGGCCGAGAAGCTGCCAGACAACATCTTCCGAAAGCGCGGTGGTGTCTGGGAGGCACGTTTTCAAGGTCGGGGACGACACACCATCCTGATCCAGGGCGTAGACAAGGGGGCCGAGTACATCAACCTGTTGCTGGCGTTCCCGGATCGGGAGACATCGGTCTATGAGATTGCTGTTGGAAGCGCGGCCAACGCCATTGATCTGCCTGCCAACACCGGGGTGGCACCGGAAGATATTGAGGAGGGCTTCCAAGTGAGCCAAGGCGTTCCTCTGGGCGATGCGGGAGACGTCGCAGACAGGCAAGCCCTACGCGAGTGGCAGCAGCGAGCCCGCGAGCTGCTGGGCGAGATTGAGGAGGCTCGCGATGCCGGTGACCACGCCCGCATCGAGGAGATCGAGGAGGAAATGGCTTTCCTGACCAAAGCGATGGAAGGTGGCAAAGGCCTCGGAGGGCGGCAACGCAAGGCTGGGGACAAGCGGAAGAACGTCCGGGACGCCTTCCGCAACGCCGTCGACCGTGCCATCAAGCAGATTGCGAAGTACGACAAGCCGCTGGCAGAACACCTAGACAACAGCATCAAGCGTGGCGACGTGGTGGGCTACCGACCTGAGGTGCCCATCGTTTGGGATGTGCGGCCTGTCACGAATGGTTGAGACGGAGGATCGAGTGGCGTTTTACCAAGTGCTGATAGCGGTCGAGCAAGAGCCTAACAAGTTACGTCAGGTCTTTGAAGACCTCGATGAGAGTGAATTGAAACCGAAATTGGTTATTCCCTACAAGAAAGGCACGAGCCTGATCTGTGGAAACGAGGTCATTCCAGTCTCACAGATTCGAAAGATTCACATCGTCCGGACTACTCACCGTAACGAAGTTGAACGAGAAGACCTGCACAGCAAGAGTGTTCGCGAGATTGACAGGCTGAATCGTGAATCCAGCGGGGTTGTATTTATTAGTCCCGGCTTCGGTTATGACCCGGTAGATATCTTAGAGGCTGGCGAAGACGTAACGAGGAAATTCATCACTGGCCACCCAGGAGCCGCAGCTGGTTTGCCACCCCTGGCGAGGTTCGCAGGCAACCCCTGGCTTGTGACTGTGGTCGGGGGGCTCGTCGTTGCCTACCTTATCTGGAAGTTCGGCTGGAACAAGTAGCAGGGCGCCAGACATCGGATTGCGTCGGGTCGCCCGCGTGACGGCGGGTTCCATCACGAACAAGCAGCCGGAAGCCTGCGCCATTGCTGGAGCGGTTGCGAAGTCCTCCTCCGCAGAAACAGAGAATGGGCGGGAGCTGAGAACGAAAAACCGCCCGACAGGGGGCTGTCCGGGGCGGCGGCGTCCGTCGCAGCAAGGCCTGAACCCGCGCCAACACTGGGGGAACGGGCGAAAAAAAACCAACCGAGAACGGTTGGTTTTTTGAATAGTGGTGGAGCTGGCGGGAATTGAACCCGCGTCCGCAAACCTTCCTCGCGCAGATCTACATGTTTAGCGTTCTGTTTTGAATCTCGCCACCCGTGCCGCGCAGACGCACGCTACGCAGGTGGCCAGTGCCCTTGGATCTTATTCGCGGCCAAGGCACCCGGACGCGAACCAGCCGATGTAAATGCCCTCGCAGCCGGGACGGCTTGCGCCGCCCTTGCCCAGCCCATCGGCATGCTGTTGCGAGGCTCACCGGTGTTTAAGCGGCGAGTGCGAAACGTTCGTCGTTTGCAGTTAGTTTGTTTCAGCTGTTTTACGAGGTGACTGAACCTCGACATGCACCGCTGCGATTCCAATCCACGTCGAAACCAGTGCAGCCCCAGTGAAGCGCGCATTTTAGGCCAGTTGGCAGCATTTCAAGCGGATTCTTGGGTGGGGCGCCACGGGGCAGCCCAGCCGCGTTCAGCGTTTTTCGCGCGGAAGGCGGCCCATCAGGTAGAACTCCGGGTTGGGTAGCATGCCGCTGAAGCTGGCGATGCGGTTGGACAAGCCGAAGAACGCGGTGATGGCGGCGATGTCCCAGATGTCCTCGTCGTCGAAGCCGTGGGCGTGCAGGGCTTCGAAGTCGGCGTCACTGATTTCGTGGGCGCGCTGGCAGACTTTCATGGCGAAGTCCAGCATGGCGCGCTGGCGTTCGGTGATGTCTGGGGCCTTGCGCCAGTTGGTGGCCACCTGGTCGGCCACCAGCGGTTTTTTCTCGTAGATGCGCAGCAGCGCGCCGTGGGCCACCACGCAGTACAGGCACTGGTTGGCGGCGCTGGTGGCGGTGACGATCATTTCGCGGTCGCCTTTGCTGAGTTGGCTGGCCCGGCCGCTGGCCTCTGGTTCCATCAGCGCGTCGTGGTAGGCGAAGAAGGCGCGCCATTCGGCTGGGCGGCGGGCCAGAGCCAGAAAGACGTTGGGTACGAAGCCTGCCTTGGCCTGCACATCGAGGATGCGGGCCTGGATGTCTTCGGGCAGCGTGTTGAGATCGGGCAGGGGATAACGGGTGTTGTGCATGGCGTGTCTCCTGTGGCGCCGCAGGGGCGGGCACTGTGTTTGTTTTGTGGCGGGCGCGGATTATGTGCAGGCAACGATGGGGCGCTGCGCGCCGGGCGTGGGCGAGGACAGGGGGCGCAAGGCACAATGCGCGGCTTTGCGCCGGTGCGTCTGCTCCGGCTTTTTTTGACGTTCACACGACACGGATCATCACGATGGACCCGCAAACGCCTGCCCACACCTTTCCTTCCGACATCTATACAGAACCCCGGGCCGACGTGAACACGCTGGCCAATCTGGGCCCGCTGACACGCATGGCCGGTGTGTGGCAGGGCACGCGCGGGCTGGATGTGAAGCCCAAGGCCGAGGGGCCGAAGAAGCAGGCCTATGTGGAGCGCATCGAGCTGCAGCCGATTGACCCGCAAACCAACGGCCCGCAGCTGTTTTACGGCCTGCGCTACCACGTGCACATCACCAAGCCGGATCAGGTGAAGACCTACCACGACCAGGTGGGTTACTGGCTGTGGGAGCCGGCCACGAACACGGTGATCCACACGCTGACGATTCCGCGCGGCCAGGTGGCGATGGCCGGCGGCACGGTGGCGCCGGATGCCGACGAGTTCGAGCTGGTGGCCACGCTGGGCAGCGCCACGTTCGGCATCTGCTCCGGGCCGTTTCTGGATCATGCGTTCAAAACCACTGAGTTCCGCATCAAGGTGGGCTTCAACGCCGACGGCACCTGGTGGTATGACGAAGACACGGTGATGCAGATTCAGGGGCAGGCCGAGCCCTTTCACCACACCGACCGCAACTTGCTGGCCAAGGTGGCCGAGCCCACGCCCAACCCGCTGGCGCGCGCGGCGGCTGAAGCGGCGGCGGGCTGAGGCGGGGCGTGTGGGGGCGGCAGCACGGGCCAGCCGCGCCCCATGTCAGTGCTTGTCAGCCCATGAGCTTTTGCACCAGGTCGGCCGTGGTGCTGGCTTGGTACTTGCGCATGAGCCGGGCGCGGTACACCTCTACCGTGCGGTGGCTGATGGCCAGGACGCGGCCAATCTCCTTGCTGGTCAGCCCTTGCGTCAGGTGCGCGGCCACTTCGCGCTCGCGCGCGGTCAGCGGCGCCGTTACCGGGCGTTGCGCGCTCAAGTCCTCGAAAGTCCAGATGCCGGCTGCGTGCGGGGCGCTGCGGTCCATGGCGCGGCCGGTCACGTGGCACCAGAAGGTTTGGCCAGCTTGCGCGCCGCCCACGCGGCGCATCACGCGGTTGTCGGCATATACGCCGTCGCGATTGAGGATGGGGGCGATGCGCAGGCCGGTGCGTTCGTACTCGTCGGCGCTGGGGTAGAGGATGCGCAAGCTCTGCCCGATCAGCTGCGTCGGCGTGGCGCCGAACATCTGGCACAAGCGTTCGTTGCAATCCACGATGCCCCGCTCGCGCGAGAGCACCAGCCCCACGGGCGCGAGCTGAAAGGCCAGGCGGTAATCAGGCCAGGGAGCGGCGGGCGGCATGGCAGGGATGTCCATTACGAAATACTACGTAAGCGGCTACGTAGTATCGTAGCGGGCTGTATCCGAGCGAGTTTTTTTGACCATGACAGAACTGGAGACTGATTCGTGAACAAGATTTACCCCTCCGCGGCCCAGGCGCTTGACGGCGTCGTGCGCGACGGCCAGCTCATCGCCGTGGGCGGCTTTGGCCTGTGCGGCATTCCCGAGGCGCTGATCGACGCGCTGCAGGCCAGCGGCGTGAAAGACCTCACCGTCATCAGCAACAACGCTGGCGTGGACGGCTTTGGGCTGGGCAAGCTGCTGGAGACGCGCCAGATCAAGAAGATGATCTCCAGCTACGTGGGCGAGAACAAGGAGTTCGAGCGCCAATACCTGGCGGGCGAGCTGGAGCTGGAATTCACCCCCCAGGGCACGCTGGCCGAGAAGCTGCGCGCCGGCGGCGCGGGCATTCCCGCCTTCTTCACGCGCACTGGCGTGGGCACGCTGGTGGCCGAGGGCAAGGAGCTGCGCGAGTTCGGCGGCAAGACCTACGTGATGGAGCACGCGCTGCTGCCCGAAGTGGCGCTGGTCAAGGCCGACGTGGCCGACAAAAGCGGCAACCTGCGCTTCAACCTGACGGCGCGCAACTTCAACCCTGCCGCAGCCATGGCGGGCAAGGTCTGCATCGTGGAGGTGGAGCGCATCGTGGAGACCGGCGAGATCGCCCCCGACGACGTGCACCTGCCCGGCATCTACGTGCACCGCATCGTGCACAACCCCACGCCGGAAAAGCGCATTGAAAAGCGCACCACGCGCGAGCGCAAGGTTTGAGAACGGAAGGAGACACACGCAAATGGCTTGGACCCAAGACCAGATGGCCGCGCGCGCGGCCCAGGAGCTGCAAGACGGCTTTTACGTCAACCTCGGCATCGGCATCCCCACTCTGGTGGCCAACCACGTGCCTGACGATATGGAAGTGTGGCTGCAGTCGGAAAACGGCATGCTGGGCATCGGCCCCTTTCCGTACGACGACGAGGTGGACGCCGACCTCATCAACGCCGGCAAGCAGACCGTCACCACGATCAAGGGCAGCAGCATTTTTGGCAGCCATGAGTCGTTTGCCATGATCCGCGGCGGCAAGATCAACCTGTCCATCCTGGGCGCCATGCAGGTTACCGACAAGGGCGATTTGGCCAACTGGATGATCCCCGGCAAGATGGTCAAGGGCATGGGCGGCGCCATGGACTTGGTGGCCGGCGTGGAGCGCGTGATCGTGCTCATGGAACACGTGGCGCGCAAGAAGGACGGCACCACCGACCTGAAGATCCTGCCCCAGTGCACCCTGCCGCTGACGGGCGTGGGCGTGGTGAACCGCATCATCACCGACCTGGGCGTGTTCGATGTGACGCCCGAAGGGCTGAAAGTGGTGGAGCTGGCTGACGGTGTGAGCTTTGACGAAGTGCAGGGCAAGACCGGCGTGCCGCTGCTGCGCTGAAGGGCGCGGCCTGGCCGCTGTGGCGGCGCTTTGACCGCCCCCCGCCACATCACAGGCGCTCCGCACGGAGCGCCTTTTTCATGCCTGGCTGCCCCGTCAATGCGCGGTGCAAGGCGGTACAGAGGTAGCGGCAAGCGGGTGAAAGTTTGCTTCAAAAAGAATAGCTGCTTAGGCAGTACGGATGTGCCTGAATGGCTGTTTTGGCAATGATTTCGTGCAGCGGCACGCATGCGCCCGGTGCGATCGTGGCGCCTGCTCCATAGCCCGCTCAAGCTCTCGGCGCGAGAGGGCCAAAAGTGGTTGGGGATGGCCTGCAAGGCGCTACTTTTTGCAGACATCGCGCAGCCATGGCTCGTGCTATGGCTCGTGCGATAGGCGAGGCTTTGTCACGGAAGCAGAGCGCCCCAGCCCGCTTTCTTGCCCGCCGCGCAGCGGTTTTGCGCAGGTTCTCAAGCGCCACGGCCGGCAATGCAGCCCGGAACGGGCGCAGCCCACCGCGCGGCGCAAACACTGCGCTGCCAAATTCAGCGCGGGGCGGTGGCGTTTGTCTTGCCCTCCATCTGGCGCAGCCGGGCATCGGCGGCGTGGCGGCGTTCCTGGGCGTTCAAGGCCAGCTCCTGCTGGCGCAAGGCAGCCAGCGCCTGGCGGCGCTCCACACGGGCGCGGTGCAGGCAGTCGTTCACGGCAAAGCGCTGCCAGCAGGCCGGCTCGGCATCGGCAAAGCGCTGGTTGGCTGCGGCGCGGGTAGTGGCAATGCGTGCGCGTTCGCTGGCCAGCCAGGCGGCAAAAGCGGCGTCATCCAGCCCGGCAGGAGCGGTGATGGCGGCCGGGGGCGTAGCCGGGGCGTGCGCGGCGGCCCCGGTGGCCGTGTGGGCGGAGGGCGCTGCGGTGCAGGCGGCCGCCAGCCAGGCGGCCAGCAAGGCCAGGGCAGAAAGGGCAGGGCGTGGTGGTGTGCGATGCATGGGCAGGCAGCTCTAGGTGAGCTGGGTATCCACGGTACGGTGCGCCAGCGCCAGGTATTCGGTGGACTGCATTTCCGTCAGGCGGCTGATGGTGCGCGGAAACTCGTGCGCCAGCGGCCCTTCGGTGTAAAGCTGCTCGGGCGGCACGGCGGCCGAGAGGATGAACTTCACGCGCCGGTCGTACAGCACATCCACCAGCAGGGTGAAGCGCCGCGCCTCGGACGCATGGCGCACGAACATCTGCGGCACGTCTGACAGCAGCAGGGTGTGGAACTGGGTGGCGATTTCCAGGTAGTCGTTCTGCGAGCGCGGGCCGCCGCACAGGGTCTTGAAGTCGAACCACACCACGCCGCCGGCGCGGCGGCGCGCGGTGATTTCGCGGCCTTCAATGCGCAGCACCGGGTCTTCGTCGTGCGAGGCGGCCAGGCGGTTGAAGGCGTCCTGCATGGCGGCGTCGGCCGCCTCGCCCAGCGGGCTGTGGTAGAGCGGCACCTGCTCCAGCGTGCGGCGGCGGTAGTCGGTGCCGTTGTCCACGTTGATCACATCCATGCGGGCGTTGAGCAGCTCAATGGCGGGCAGGATGCGGTCGCGATGCAGGCCGCCGGGGTACAGCTCGTCGGGGCGGAAGTTGCCGGTGGTGACAAAGCCCACGCCATTGGCCTGCAGCGCCACCAGCATACGGTGCAGGATCATGGCGTCGGTGATGTCGGCCACGTGGAATTCGTCAAAGCACAGCAGCTTGAACTTGGCCGCCATGCGCCGCCCCAGCTCGTCCAGCGGGTTCACCGTGCCTTGCAGGCCGGCCAGCTCGCGGTGCACCTCGCGCATGAATTCGTGAAAGTGCAGGCGCGTCTTGCGCCGGATGGGCACGGCGTTGAAAAAGCAGTCCATCAAAAAGCTCTTGCCCCGGCCCACGCCGCCGTACATGTACACGCCCTTGGGGATCTCGGGCTTGTTGAACAGCTTCTTGAAGGCGTTGGAGCGCCGCTCCTTGTAAGCGGCCCAGTCATTGGCGCAGCGCTCAAGCGCCTCGACGGCGCGCAGCTGCGCAGGGTCGCTCTGAAAGCCGCGGGCGGCCAGTTCCTGGTGGTAAAGCTCGGAGACGCTGGGCATGCAGAACCGAAGGGTAGAAAAGCCGTGTTCGTGCTGGATGACTGTGATGACTTCGGCCTGCGGCCTTCATGACGAATGAAAAAATAGCCGGGTCTCACAACCTCATTATTCGTCATCCACGCCGCGTCAGCGGCGAAGTCATTCAGTTGGATGATGTAATGACTTCGGCCTGCGGCCTTGATGACGAATGAAAAAAAGCCGGGTCTCACAACCCCATCATTCGTCATCCACGCCGCGTCAGCGGCGAAGTCATTCAGTTGGATGATGTAATGACCTCGGCCTGCGGCCTTGATGACGAATGAAAAAACAGCCGGGTCTCACAACCTCATCATTCGTCATCCACGCCGCGCCAGCGGCGAAGTCATTCAGTCATTGCGCTGAAGATCAGAAGTTGAGCGTGCGCTTGTCCACCGCCAGCGCGGCTTCCTTGGTGGCTTCGCTCAAACTGGGGTGGGCGTGGCAGATGCGGGCAATGTCCTCGCTGCTGGCGCGGAAGGCCATGGCTACGCAGGCTTCGGCGATCAGTTCGCTGGCGTAGGGGCCGACGATGTGCACGCCCAGGATTTCGTCCGTGGCCGCGTCGGCCAGGAACTTGACCATGCCCGTGGTGTCGCCCAGCGCGCGCGCGCGGCCGTTGGCGAGGAAGGGGAAAGTGCCGGCCTTGTACTTCACGCCTTGCTCTTTCAGCTGCTGTTCGGTCTGGCCGACCCAGGCGATTTCGGGGCTGGTGTAGATGACCCAGGGGATCAGGTTGAAGTCCACGTGCCCATGCTGGCCGGCAATGCGCTCGGCCACGGCCACGCCTTCTTCCTCGGCCTTGTGCGCCAGCATGGGGCCGCGCACCACGTCGCCCACGGCCCACACGCCCTTCAGGCTGGTGCGGCATTCGTCATCGACCACGATGGCGCCGCGCTCGTCCAGTTGCAGGCCCACGGCCTGGGCGTTCAGACCCTCGGTGTTGGGCACGCGGCCGATGGAAACGATGAGCTTGTCCACCTCCAGCTTGTGCTCGGCACCCTTGGCATCGGCGTAGGCCACGCTCACGCCTTTCTTGCCGGCCTTGATCTCGCCGACCTTCACGCCCAGCTCGATCTTCAGGCCCTGCTTGTCAAAGGCCTTGCGCGCTTCCTTGGCGATCTGCTCGTCCACCGCGCCGAGGAACGCGGGCAGGCCTTCGAGCACGGTGACTTCCGCGCCCAGGCGGCGCCAGACGCTGCCCATCTCCAGCCCGATGACGCCGGCGCCGATGACGCCCAGCTTCTTCGGCACGGCGCCAATGCGCAGCGCGCCGTCGTTGGACAGCACCTGCTCCTCGTCAAACGGCACGCTGGGCAGCGCGCGCGCGCTGGAGCCGGTGGCCACGATGATTTGCTGGCCGGTCAGCGTTGCTTCGTCCTTGCCGCCGCTGACCTTGATCTCGTAGCCACCCTGCACGGCCTTGACGAAGCTGCCGCGGCCGTGGAAGAAGCTGACCTTGTTTTTCTTGAACAGGTAGAGGATGCCCTCGTTGTTCTGCTTCACCACGGCGTCCTTGCGGGCGATCATCTTCGCCACATCCATCTTCAGCTCTTTCAGGCTGATGCCATGCTCGCCAAAGTGCTTGGCGGCGTGCTCGTAGTGCTCGGAAGATTGCAGTAGCGCCTTGCTCGGGATGCAGCCCACGTTGGTACAGGTGCCGCCGGGGGCTGGCTTGCCGTCGGCGGTTTTCCATTCGTCGATGCAGGCCACCTGGTAGCCCAGCTGTGCGGCGCGGATGGCGGCGATGTAGCCGCCGGGGCCGGCGCCTATGACGATGACGTCGAATTGTTTGCTCATGCTTTTTCCTTGAATCTCGGGATGACAAAACCCACCGCTGGGGTGGGTTTGAGGGAGCTTGAAGCGATGTTCAGATGTCGAACAGCAGGCGCGCCGGGTCTTCCAGCGCCTCTTTCATTGCCACCAGGCCCAGCACGGCTTCGCGGCCGTCGATGATGCGGTGGTCGTAGCTCATGGCCAGGTAGTTCATGGGGCGGATGACGATCTGGCCGTTTTCCACCACGGCGCGTTCCTTGGTGGCGTGCACGCCCAGGATGGCCGATTGCGGCGGGTTGATGATGGGGGTGGACATCATGGAGCCGAACACGCCACCGTTGCTGATGGAGAAGGTGCCGCCGGTCATTTCCTCGATGCCCAGCTTGCCGTCGCGTGCTTTCTGGCCGAATTCGGCAATCTTTTTCTCGATGTCGGCAAAGCTCATCTGGTCGGCGTTGCGCAGGATGGGCACGACCAGGCCGCGCGGACTGCCCACGGCGATGCCGATGTCGAAGTAGCCGTGGTAGACGATGTCGTTGCCGTCCACCGACGCATTGAGCACGGGGAACTTCTTCAGCGCGTGCACGGCGGCCTTGACGAAGAAGCTCATGAAGCCGATCTTGACGCCGTGCTCCTTCTCGAACTTCTCCTGGAAGCGCTTGCGCATTTCCATGACGGGCTGCATGTTCACTTCGTTGAAGGTGGTGAGGATGGCGTTGGTGGCCTGCGATTGCAGCAGGCGCTCGGCCACGCGGGCGCGCAGACGGGTCATGGGCACGCGCTGCTCGGGGCGGCCCTCCAGGCTGGGCGCGGCAGGGGCGGCCACTTGGGGCAGGCTGCTGGTGGGCGCGCCAGTGGGGATGGCGGCGGGGGCCTTGGCGGCGCCACCGGCCACGGCAGCGAGCACGTCGCCTTTGGTCACGCGGCCGTCCTTGCCGGTACCGGGCACGCTGCCGGCGGGCAGCTTGTTGTCGGCCATGAGCTTGGCGGCGGCGGGCATGGCGATGCCGGACTTGTCGCCGCCCGTAGCGGCGGAAGCGGCAGCGGCGGCGGGCACGGCAGCCGGTGAACCTGCGGCGGGGGCTGCAGCGGCTGCCGGGGCGGCAGCGGCGCCGGCCACGGCTTCGGTGTCGATCTTGGCCAGCAGCTGGTCGGAGGTGACGGTGGCGCCGTCGCCTTCGACGATTTCAGCCAGAACGCCGGCGGCGGGCGCGGGCACTTCGAGCACGACCTTGTCGGTTTCGACTTCGATCAGGATTTCGTCGGCCTTGACGGCTTCACCCGGCTTTTTCTTCCATTGCAGCAAGGTGGCTTCGGACACGGACTCGGATAGTTGGGGGACTTTGACTTCAACGATGGCCATGATGGGGTTCCAGTCTTTGTTCTTTGGAGGCAGGGCGCGCGGCTGGCTCTGGGGCGGGGCGGCATGCCCTGAAGGCGTCTATTACTTCGTCAGCACGAAGCCCTTGATGCGGGCGAAGGCGGCTTCGATCAGGGCCTTCTGCTGTTCCTGGTGCAGGTGCGCGTAACCCACGGCGGGCGAGGCCGAGGCGGCGCGGCCGGCGTAGCCGAGCTTCTGGCCGGGCAGCATGTTTTCGTGGATGTAGTGCTGCACGAAGAACCAAGCGCCCTGGTTCTGCGGCTCGTCCTGGCACCAGATGATTTCGGTGGCGTTGGGGTACTTCTTGATCTCGGCGCCGAAGACCTTGTGCGGGAAGGGGTAGAGCTGCTCGACACGGATGATGGCCACGTCGTCGGCGCCTTTTTCCTCGCGCTTTTTGACCAGGTCGTAATAGACCTTGCCGGAGCAGGCAATGACGCGCTTGACCTTGTCACCCTTGAGGTTGCCCTTGTCGCCGATGACGGTCTGGAAAGCGCCCTTGGTGAACTCGGACAGCGGCGAGGTGGCGTCCTTGTTGCGCAGCAAGCTCTTGGGCGTCATGATGACCAGCGGCTTGCGCAGCGGGCGCACCATCTGGCGGCGCAGCAGGTGGAAGATCTGGCTGGCCGTGGTGGGCTGCACAATCTGCATGTTGGTGTCGGCGGCCAGCTGCATGAAGCGCTCCAGGCGGGCGGAGGAGTGCTCCGGCCCCTGGCCCTCGTAGCCGTGCGGCAGCATCAGTGTCAGGCCGTTGATGCGGCCCCACTTGACTTCGCCGGAGGCGATGAACTGGTCGATCAGCACCTGCGCGCCGTTGGCGAAGTCGCCGAACTGCGCTTCCCAGATGACCAGGGTGTTGGGGTCGTTGGAGGCGTAGCCGTATTCGAAGCCCAGCACCGCCTCCTCGGACAGGATGGAGTCGATGACGGTGAAGGGCGCCTGGCTGTCGGCCACGTGCTGCAGCGGGATGTAGGTACCTTCGTCGAACTTCTCGCGCTTCTGGTCGTGCAGCACGGCGTGGCGGTGCACGAAGGTGCCGCGCCCGCAGTCCTCGCCTGACAGGCGCACCGGGAAGCCGCTGGCCACCAGCGAGGCAAAGGCCATGTGCTCGCCCATGCCCCAGTCCACGTTGATCTCGCCACGGCCCATGGCGGCGCGGTCTTCCAGCACCTTCTTCACCAGCGAATGCACGGTGAAGCCCTCGGGCACGGTGGTGATGCGCTCGGCCAGGCGCTTCCACTCGGCCAGCGGAATGGCGGTGTCGGCGGCGTCGGTCCACTTGGTGTTCAGGAAGGGGCTCCAGTCCACCGCGTACTTGCTCTTGAAGTTGGTGAGCACGGGGTCCACCGTGTGGCGGCCCGCGTCCATGGCGGCGCGGTAGGCGGCCACCATTTCGTCGGGGCCGCTTTCGGGCAGCACGCCCTGGGTGACCAGTTTGTCGGCGTAGAGCTTGCGCGTGCCGGGGTGCTGGGCGATCTTCTTGTACATCAGCGGCTGGGTGAGCATGGGCGTGTCCTGCTCGTTGTGGCCCAGCTTGCGGAAGCACACGATGTCGATGACCACGTCCTTGTTGAACTCCTGCCGGTATTGCAGCGCGAGCTGGGTGCACAGCACCACGGCCTCGGGGTCGTCGCCGTTGACGTGCAGCACGGGCGCCTCGATCATCTTGACCACGTCGGTGCAGTACAGCGTGGAGCGCGCGTCGCGCGGGTCGCTGGTGGTGAAGCCGATCTGGTTGTTGATGACGATGTGCACCGTGCCGCCCGTGGTGTAGCCACGGGTTTCGGCCAGCGCCAGGGTTTCCATCACCACGCCCTGGCCGGCGAAGGCGGCGTCGCCGTGCACCAGCACGGGCAGCACGGTGTCGCCCTCGGAGTCGCCACGGCGGTCCAGGCGGGCGCGCACGCTGCCTTCCACCACGGGGTTGACGATTTCCAGGTGCGAGGGGTTGAAGGCCAGGCTCAGGTGCACCGGGCCGCCGGGGGTGGATACGTCGGAGCTGAAGCCCTGGTGGTACTTCACGTCACCGGCGGGCAGGTCCTCGGGGGCGGTGTGGTCGAACTCCGCGAACAGCATGGAGGGCATCTTGCCCAGGGTGTTGACCAGCACGTTCAGGCGGCCGCGGTGGGCCATGCCGATCACGATTTCCTGCGCGCCGTGGGTGCCGGCCTGGCGGATCAGCTCGTCCATGGCCACGATGAAGCTCTCGCCGCCTTCGAGCGAAAAGCGCTTCTGGCCCACGTACTTGGTGTGCAGGAATCGCTCCAGCCCCTCGGCGGCCGTCAGGCGCTCCAGCACGTGCTTTTTCTGCTCGGCCGTCAGTTGCGGGTTGGTGCGGGCGCTTTCCAGCTTCTGCTGCCACCAGCGCTTTTGCGCCTGGTCGGTGATGTACATGTACTCGGCGCCGATGGTGCCGCAGTAGGTTTCGCGCAGCGCGTTGAGCAGCTCGCGCAGCGGCATGGTGTCCTTGCCGAAGAAGGTGTTGCTGACGTTGAACACCGTTTCCATGTCGGCGTCGGTGAAGCCGTAGAACGAGGGTTCCAGCTCGGGAATCTCGGGGCGCTCGGTGCGCTTCAGCGGGTCGAGCTGCGCCCAGCGCGCGCCGATGTTGCGGTAGGCGGCGATGAGCTGCTGCACGGCGGTGCGCTTGCGGCCCATGTCGGAGTCGGCGCCGAAGGCCTGCACTACCTGGGTGCAGCCCTGCTTGGCGCGCTCGGCGAAGGCGTTGATGACGGGCAGGTGCGGCACGTCGCGCGTGTCGCTGCCGTCCACGGCGGGCACGTGCTGGAGTGCGTCGAAATATTCGCGCCAGGAGTCGGGCACGCTGCCGGGATTGGCCAGGTAGTTTTCGTACATCTCCTCCACGTAGGGCGCGTTGCCGCCGAAGAGGTAGGTGTTGTCCTGGTATGTCTGGTAGACGGTTTTCGTCTCGCTCATTGTGATTCGCTGACCTTTCGCCCCCCTGCAGGGGGCTCAAGCTGGTGAAAAAACCTTCCGCGTCACGGCTGAACCGGATGGCGGACGCGACTGGCTGGGAAGGGCCGGAGAACTTCGCGGGGCAATTGTGCCACTACAGCCTGTTCAGGGGTTGCCTGACGGGCCGGTATCGGCGTGGAAAAGGGCCGGCCCAGCATGGCGCCGCAGTGGCTTGTGGCGCATGGCCCATGCCGTGTGTGCGGCCGTGTCATGCGCCGTGGGCACGCCGTGCCATGCAGGCGGGGGCGCGTGTTTCATCAGGCCTTGCCTGCCACCATGTCCCGTATCTGCTGCAAGGCGGCCGGGTCTTCCATGGTGGTCAGGTCGCCTGGGTCACGGCCCTCGCACACGGCCTGCACGGCGCGGCGCAGCAGCTTGCCCGAGCGCGTCTTGGGCAGGTTGGCGACGAAGCGCACGCGCGCCGGGCGCGCCACCGCGCCCAGCGAGCCGTCCACGATCTTCATCACCTCCGCCTCCAGTCGGGCCTCGGCCGCAGCGTCGCCCAGCGCGCTGGCGTCCTTGAGCACGGCGAAGGCCATGGCCACCTGGCCCTTGAGCTGATCGGCCACGCCGACCACGGCCACCTCGGCCACGTTGGGGTGGCTGGCGATGCATTCCTCGATCTCGCGCGTGCCCAGGCGGTGGCCGGCCACGTTGATCACGTCGTCCGTGCGGCCCAGGATGAAGTAGTAGCCGTCCTGGTCGCGCACGGCCCAGTCGGAGCTGGTGTACAGCATCTTGGTGGGCACGGCGGACCAGTAGGTGTTGAGGTAGCGCGCGTCATCGCGCCACACCGTTTGCAGGCAGCCGGGGGGCAGCGGGCCTTCGACCATGAGCACGCCTTTTTCGTCGGCGCCGGTGATTTCCTCGCCCGTCTGGTCGTTGATGAGCTTGACGTTGTAGCCATACACTGGCTTGCCGGGCGAGCCGAACTTGCTGGGCTGGCTTTCCACGCCGTTGCAGATGGCCAGAATGGGCCAGCCGGTTTCGGTCTGCCAGTAGTTGTCCACGATGGGCTTGCCCTGCAGGCCCTCGCTGATCCACTGCGCGGTGGGCTCGTCCAGCGGCTCGCCGGCCAGAAACAGCGCGCGCAGGCTGCTCAGGTCGTACTTGGTCAGGTGCGCCGGGTCTTGCTTCTTCAGCACGCGGATGGCCGTGGGCGCGCTGAACATGACGGTGACTTTGTACTTTTCGACCAGCTTCCACCAGATGCCGCCGTCGGGCCGCACGGGCGTGCCTTCGTACATGATGGTGGCCATGCCGCCGATGAGCGGGCCGTAGATGATGTAGCTGTGGCCCACCACCCAGCCGATGTCGCTGGTGGAGAAGAAGGTTTCGCCCGGGTTGCCGCCGTAGATGTATTTCATGCTGGCGGCCAAGGCCACGGCGTAGCCGCCGGTGTCGCGCTGCACGCCCTTGGGCTTGCCGGTGGTGCCGCTGGTGTAGAGGGTGTAGCTGGGGTGGGTGGATTCCACCCATTCGCAGGGCACCTGGGCGTCCAGGTGCTGCTCGCGCAGGGGCGCCCAGCGGTGGTCGCGCCCGGCCACGAGCTGCATGGGCGCCAGGCCGCGGTCCACCAGCAGCACGGCGCTGGGCTTGTGCCGGGCGATGCCGATGGCCTCGTCCAGCAGGTGCTTGTAGGGCACGGGTTTGCCGCCGCGCGAGCCGGCATCGGCGCTGACCACAACCTTGGGCTCCGCGTCGTCGATGCGGGTGGCCAGCGAGCCGGAGGCGAAGCCGCCGAACACCACCGAGTGAATGGCCCCGATGCGCGTGCAGGCCAGCATGGCGAAGGCGGCCTCGGGGATCATGGGCATGTAGATCAGCACCCGGTCGCCCTTTTGCACGCCCAGCGCCTGGAGCGTGGCGGCCATGCGCTGCACCTCGGCGTGCAGCTCGCGGAAGGTGTAGGTTTTTTCCTGGTCGGTCTCGGTGGAGACGAAGATCAGCGCGGGCTGGTCGGCGCGGTCTTTCAGGTGCCGGTCCACCGCGTTGTGGCACAGGTTGGTGGCGCCGCCGGCGAACCACTTGGCAAAGGGCGGGCGGCTGAAGTCGCAAATGGTTTGCGGCGGCGTCTGCCAGTCGATGAGCTGGGCCTGCTCGGCCCAGAAGGCGTCGCGCTCCTCGATGGAGCGGCGGTGGAAGTCGGCGTAGCGGGTCATGGGCTTGTCTCCTTGGTTGGAATGCTGGGCTGCGAACGGCTGGGCATGAAGGGCGCGGGCGCCAATAAAGGCAAGGGCCAAGGCCGGCGGGCCGGTCATGCCGCCAGCGTGCATGGTGAAAGACGGGCCTTGCAGCGGCCTGACTGGCCCGGCCTCAGGCGCGGCGGCTGCGCAGGCGCTTGGCGTTGGCAACGGCGCGGCGGCGCACGGGGGCCAGGCCGCTGGCGGCCACCTGCAGCGCGCCTGCCTGGGCGCGCCCGGCGGCCTGGGCCGACAGCGCCCCGCCCGCGCCCGGCCACAGCAGCACGCCGCTTTGCAGGGCGCGCTGGCTTTCCTGCAGCCACCAGGCCATGAAACGCTGCTGCACCCGCAGCGTCTGCATGGACATGGCCAGCCACGACTCGTAGAAGGCGGCCACTTTTTCAGCGCCCATCTTCATGAATTCGCGCTGGTCGCTGGGGCTGGGCGTGGGGCCGGCGGCCAGCATGCGGCCCATGCGCAGCGCCACCACTTCGGGCGCGGCCTGGGCCAGTTGCGCGCCTTGCAGGGCCAGGCGGGCGGAAGAACGTTTGGGCATGGAAAAAACCTCTTTTCGGTTGCTGTATTACTTGATGAGCGCTTGCCAGTCGCGAAAGCGCGGGTGTTCGGCCGTGCGCAGCCATTCAAAGCCCACCATTTCGGTGGTGACCAGCTCGGCCCCGGCGGCGGCCAGGCGGTCGTAGGCGGCGTCGCGGTTGCGTTCAGTGCGGGAGCCGCAGGCGTCGGTGACGATCCACACGTCCCATTCGTCCTCCAGCAGCATCAGCGCGGTCTGCATCAGGCAGACGTGGGTTTCGCAGCCGGCCACGACGAGGGTGCCGCGTTCCGGCTCGGGCGGGGCGGCCGGTTTTTGCAGGTGGCGCGGCAGGCTGCGGGCATTGCCGCGGGGCGGGCCGGGGGGCGCGGCCTTGACGGGCGGGCGCAGCAGCGGGGCCAGTTCGGCGCCGCCGCCAAAGGCCATTTTGCTGACGGTGCGGTCAGCCAGCGCGGCCAGCTCGGGCGCGTTGCCGCCCAGCTTGGCGGGGTTTTGCTCGGTGGCCCACACGGGCACTTGCACCATGCGCGCCACCTGGGCCAGCCGCAGGGCGTTGGCCAGCACGGCGGCGCCGTCATGGATGGCGGGCATCAGGCGGGTCTGGTAGTCGATGAGGATGAGTTGCGAGTCGGCGGCGTCAAGCAGCATGGCGGTGAAGATCTCCTTGGCCCCGCATCATGCAATACAAGCCGGGGCGGGCCAATGCGGGTTTGGGCGGATATGGAAGGGTGGGTCGGGCCACCCGTTGGTCATGGCAGGGGGAAACGGGTGTTTGGTATGAAAATCATAGCGCCTCAGGCCGTGAATACGGCCTGAATTGGCCTTTTGGCTCTTGGTGGGGGCTGGGTTTTGGCTTGGCGCCGCCGGGCGCGGCGTGGCCAAGGCGGCGGGCACTCAAGTGGCTTTGGGCGGTCTGCGTCGTTGCCAAACTTGCCAATGACACGGGAATCACGGGCTATTGGCGGCGTTTTGCGCCTTGCTTCCCATCCCAAACCGCTTGCTGCCCACTCGCGCCGAGACTTTGAACAGGTTCTGAGAGCAGGGGGCGCGTGTCAGGTGCGCTGGTGCGCCGCCCGGGCCAGAGGCCGGGTTAACCGCGCTGGCCGCCGCTGCAACGGGCGATGCCGGCCAGGTCGTGGCGCGACTGCACGCGGCCAAAGCCGTGCGTGGCCAGCAGGGCGTGCACGGCGGCGGCCTGGTTCCAGCCGTGTTCCAGCAGCAGCCAGCCGCCGGGGGCCAGGTGGGCAGGGGCGGCGGCGGTGATGGCGCGAAGGGCGTCCAGCCCGTCAGGGCCGCTGGTCAGGGCTAGGCGCGGCTCGTGTGCGAGCGCGGGCAGGTGGGGGTCGCCTTCGGCAATGTAGGGCGGGTTGCTGACGATGAGGTCGAATTGCTGGCCGGCCACGGGGGCCAGCCAGTCGCCGTGGCACAGCGTGATGGGCAGGCCCAGGCGGCGGGCGTTGGCGCTGGCCACGGCCAGGGCGTCGGCGCTGGCGTCCACGGCCCACACGTCGGCCTGCGGGCGGGCGTGGGCCAGGGCCAGGGCAATAGCGCCGCTGCCGGCGCCCAGGTCCAGCACGCGGCAGGGGGCGTGGGCGGGCAGCAGGGTGAGCGCCCAGTCCACCAGGGTTTCGGTGTCGTCGCGGGGGTCGAGCACGCGTGCGTCCACGGCCAGTTCCAGCCCGTGAAAGGCTTTGCGGCCGGTGAGGTAGGCCACGGGCTCACCGTCCAGACGGCGGGCGCACAGGGTCTGGAAGCAGGCGGCGGCCGCCGGCGGCAGCGGGTCGGTGTCGTGCGCGAGGAGCCAGGCGCGGTCATCGGTGGCGCGGCCCAGGGCGTGCAGCAGGAGCATTTGCGCGTCGATGCGGGGCAGACCGTCCGCCTGGGCGGTGGCCAGGGCGTGCGCAATGATCATGGGTGCGGGTGCTTTCAAAAAGAGAGCGGTCTGGGCAGGCGGGGCGGGCGCGGACGCCATCCTTGGGAACAAGTTCTTGGAGCAGGTTCTTACCACCAAAGCCGCACGCGCACGATGATTTGCATGACCAGCAGGCCCAGCAGAAAGCCCGCGCCGCCGTACAGGATGGCGTGCAGCAGCCGGTTGGTTTGGCGTTGTTCGTGAAGCAGTTGGCGCAGCTCGCGCTGCCATTCGTCGCCGGGGCGCTGTTGCAGGTAGCCGTGCAGCAGGCGCGGCAGGTCGGGCAGCATGCGGGCGTAGTAGGGCGCTTGTTCCTTCAGCTCGCGCCACAGGCGCTTGGGGCCGACTTGCTCCAGCATCCATTTTTCGAGGAAGGGCTTGGCGGTGTGCCACAGGTCGAGGTCGGGGTCGAGCTGGCGGCCCAGCCCTTCGACGTTGAGCAGGGTTTTCTGCAACAGCACGAGTTGCGGCTGAATGACGACGTTGAAGCGGCGCGAGGTCTGGAAAAGGCGCATGAGCACCATGCCGAGCGAGATTTCCTTGAGCGGGCGGTCAAAGTAGGGTTCGCACACGCTGCGGATGGCCGCTTCCAGCTCGTCGATGCGGGTGTCGGCGGGCACCCAGCCGCTTTCCACGTGCAGCTCGGCCACACGCTTGTAGTCGCGCCGGAAGAAGGCGGTGAAGTTCTGCGCCAGGTATTCCTTGTCGTATTCGGTGAGGGTGCCGACGATGCCGAAGTCCAGCGAGATGTAGCGCCCGAAGGTTTCGGGCGCCACGCTGACCATGATGTTGCCGGGGTGCATGTCGGCATGGAAGAAGCCGTCGCGAAACACCTGGGTGAAGAAGATGGTGACGCCATCGCGCGCGAGCTTGGGGATGTTCACGCCCGCTTCGCGCAGGCGCTCGACCTGGCTGATGGGAATGCCCTGCATGCGCTCCATCACCAGCACTTCGGGGCGGATGAGGTCCCAGAACATCTCGGGGATGAGCACCAGGTCCAGCCCGGCCATGTTGCGCCGCAGCTGGGCGGCGCTGGCGGCCTCGCGCACCAGGTCCAGCTCGTCGTGCAGGTACTTGTCGAACTCGGCCACCACTTCACGCGGCTTGAGGCGCTTGCCGTCGGCCGACAGGCGCTCGACCCAGCGCGCCATCATGCGGATCAGGTCCAGATCCTGGTCGATGACGGTGAGCATGCCGGGGCGCAGCACTTTCACGGCCACCTCGCGCGGCTGGCCGTTCTTGTCGGTCAGCGTGGCGAAGTGCACCTGGGCGATGGAGGCGCTGGCCACCGGCTCGCGTTCGAAATGGGTGAAAAGCTGGTTCAGCGGCTTCTTGAACGAACGCTCGATGATGGCGATGGCCTCGTCCGCCGGGAAGGGCGGCACGCGGTCTTGCAGCAGGGCCAGCTCGTCGGCGATGTCGGGCGGCAGCAGGTCGCGCCGGGTGGAGAGCACCTGGCCGAACTTGACGAAGATGGGCCCCAGCCGCTCCAGCGCCATGCGCAGGCGCTGGCCGCGCGGGGCGGAGAGGTCGCGCCCGATGGAGGCCACGCGCGCGATGGCGCGCAGCCACGGCTTCTGGAAGCTGGTGAGCACCAGCTCGTCCAGCCCGTAGCGCAAGGCCACCCAGACGATGGTGGCGGCGCGCAGCAGGCGGGTCATGCGCGGCCGCCCTGGCCGGGCCACTTGGCCACGAAGGCGCGCAGCGCCTGCGCGGCGGCGCGGCCCATGCTGGCCAGGGTGTGCGCGGGGGCGTCGCCCACCAGGCGGGCGAGGTCTTCCTCGGCATCCCAGCGCACGTGATCGACGAGCCAGTTCACCTCGGCGGCGAACTGCACGTCGCCTTCAATGCGCACGGCCGGCTTTTCGCCGCGCAGCGCGTTTTGCGCCAGCGCGGCAGGGCTGGTGTCGGTCAGGGTCAGGCGCAGGTCGGCCTGGGCGTCGGGGGCGCGCTCCACCAGGCCGGCCGGGGTGGCGGCCAGTTGCATGGAAAAGTCGCGCCACTGCAGGCGCACCACGCGGCCCTTCTGGCGCGCCAGCCGGGCCTGGGCTTCGGGCTCCTGCATCAGCACGTGGTTGAGAAACAGCACCACGCGCTGCTGCGCTTCATCGACCAGCCAGGCAGGCGGCGGCGGGGGCTTGAGGGCGCTGGCCAGCTTGCCCAAAGCATCAGCGGCCAAGGAAAAGGGGGAGGGAGGTGTTGCCATGATGGGCGGGATTATTCATGACAAACGGCGCGCTGCCGGGCCGGGGCGCCAGCAGCGTGCTTGCGTGAAGGGGGGCGGGCGCGGCTGCGGCGCGGACCAAGCGCGGCCCTGCACACGAATGATTGCTATTTATTTGATAGCTGCTTGGGCCCTGTGGATGGGCCAAAAGGCTCTTTTTCAATGGGATTCGGGCGTGCTTGCCCCAAGCCCCTTGAAATACGCTGCCGCATGAAAGAAAAGCGGTCGCCCCGTTGCCGGAGCGGCCGCCTCGTTGGCTGCGGCAGTGCGTGGACTGCGCCCGCGCGTGCTTGGCCTTGTTGGCCCTGTTTTATTGCAGCGCCTGCACGCCGGCCACCAGCCAGCCGCCGGAGCCGTTCTTGGGCTTGGTCATGTTCCAGGCTTCGCGGAAGGGGCTGGGGCCTGCGTCGTCTTCGCGCAGCATGCCGCTGAATTCAACGCTGGCCATGTATTCGTCGGCCAGCTCCTCGATGCCGAGCAGTTGCGCCTCCAGCATCACGACCTCGGTCTTGTTGACCTGGCCGGGCGTGGCGGTGCGCTCGCGCTCGGCCAACTGGCTCTTGATTTCGGCCAGCATCTCGTCGGTCATCATGGCGCGCAGCGCGGGGATGTCGGCGCGGTCCCAGGCGTCTTGCAGGGTCACGAAGTTGCGCTTGGCGGCTTCGGTGAAGCCCTGGATGTCGAACCCGGCCGGAATGCCCCAGTTCTGCGAGCCCGCCAGGGCGGAGCCGATCATGGAGCCGCCGCCCGCTGCGGCCGTGCCCGTGCCGCTGAAGGGCGCGGCCTGGTTTTCCCACGGGCGGGCCGAGGCGTCATTGCCCACCTTGGTGGGGTTGTACTGCGGCGGCGTGACCGGGTTGGCCGCGCCTGCCCCTGCCCCCTGGTAGGCCATGCCCCCGGCCTGGGCGCGGACGGCCGCGCCACGGCGGCGCACCATGCCGATGACGGCCATGACCACCACGGCCAGCAGGATCAGCAGCAACACGTTGCCAAAGGCTTCGCCAAAGCCCAGTGCGTTGGCCAGCCAGGCCAGGCCCAGCCCGGCGGCCAGGCCGCCCAGCATGGCGCCCCAGGGCTTGCGCGTGGCGGCTGCGGCGGCGCCAGCAGCGCCTGCGCCGGCGGCGGCGTTCTGGCCCGGCTGGTTGGCCGGGGCGGCGGGCGGGGTGCGGGCGGTTTCACGCTGGGTCACGTTGCTGGACTGGCGGCCGGCGGACTTGCCGCCGCCCAGGCGGCGGGCTTCGGCGTCGAAGCTGAAAGCGCCAAACAGCACCACGGCCAGCAGCAGGGTGAAAAAGCGCGAGACGATTCGGGACAGGTTCATCGGGAAGGGTCTCCAGGGTTGAGTCGTGGGTAGAGAGAGAAAGGGGTGAGCAGGAAAAACGGTGGAAAACGGCAAATGGGGGCGCGGGGCGGGCTTTCCAGTCCCGTCAGAACCTGTTCAAGGATTTTGAACAGGTTTTCAGGCGCACTTGATGCCCACGTGCAGCGCGACCACGCCGCCAGTCATGTTGTGGTAGTCCACGTGGCCGAAGCCGTTGACCTTCATCAAGGCCTTGAGTTCCTCCTGCCCCGGGTGCATGCGGATGGACTCGGCCAGATAGCGGTAGCTGGCTTCGTCGCCCGCCACCAGCTTGCCCAGGCGCGGCAGCACGCCGAAGGAGTACAAATCGTACAGCTTGCGCAGCGGCGGGGCGACTTGCGAGAACTCCAGCACCAGCAGCTTGCCGCCGGGGCGCAGCACGCGCGCCATTTCGCGCAGGGCCTGGTCTTTGTGGGTCATGTTGCGCAGGCCGAAGGCCACGCTGACCAGGTCGAAATGGGCGTCGGCGAAAGGGAGCTTTTCGGCGTCGCAGACCACGGTGGGCAGCGCCAGGCCGCCATTGAGCAGGCGGTCGCGCCCGGTGCGCAGCATGGCTTCGTTGATGTCAGTGTGTACCACCTGGCCGCTGGCGCCCACGCGCTTGGCGAAGGCGCGCGCCAGATCGCCCGTACCGCCGGCGATGTCGAGCACGCGCTGGCCCGGCTGCACGTTGGCCACCATCACGGTGTAGGCCTTCCAGGCGCGGTGCAGGCCGCCGGACATGAGGTCGTTCATCAGGTCGTAGCGCGAGGCGACGGAGTCGAACACGCCGCGCACGCGGCGCGCCTTGTCCTGCTCGTCAACCGATTCGTAGCCGAAGTGGGTGGTGGCCATGGTGTGTCTCGTTGTCCAGTCGGGAATGCGCGGGTTCAGTGGCCGCAGGCGCGGGCGGCCTGGGTGGGCATGGGGGCATCGCGCTCCAGCCCGGCGGCAGCCAGGCGGGCTTCGTAGTCTTGCCACAACTCGTCCTGCCGGGTGGCCAGAAAGTAGAGGTAGTCCCAGGTGAAGATGCCGCTTTCGTGGCCGTCGGAAAAGTAGGGTTGCACGGCGTAGGTGCCCACAGGCGCCAGGGCCGTGAGCGTGACGTCGCGTTTGCCGGTCTGCAGGGTTTCCTGGCCGGGGCCGTGGCCTTGCACTTCGGCGGAGGGCGAATACACGCGCATCAGCTCGAAAGGAATGCGCAGCACTTCGCCGCTGGCGTAGCGCAACTCCAGCGCGCGCGAGGCGGTGTGCACGGTGATTTGTTCAGGGGGTGGCGCGGAGGCCGGGGCAGAAAGAGCCATGAAAGCAAAGCGCGGTGAGGGGAGAAGACGGCGTGCGCCGGATGGCGCACGCGGCAAGGCGATTGGCGCGATTGTGCCTGCGATAAGGCGCGATGGCGAGGCTATGTCAAAAAACATAGCGCGGCGGCTTGCCGGGGCGCGCCCTGACGCTTGCATCAATTGGTAAACACAGGTGTGCAACAGCGGGGGCCGATGTATATTGCGCGCGCCATGAACACCCCCCAACTGCAACGCAACGTTTTCCTGCTGCTGCTGGCCACGAGCACGGCAGCTTTCATCTGGGTGCTGACGCCCCTGGCCGGGGCGGTGTTCTGGGCCGTCATCATGGCGCTGCTGTTTCACCCCTTGTTCGAGTGGATTCTGGAGCGCGTGGGCGGCCGCCGCAATCTGGCCGCACTGCTGACGCTGCTGGTCTGCCTGTTGATCGTGATGCTGCCCACGGCCTTTCTGGGCATGGCGCTGGTGAATGAGGCGGCCGTGCTGGTGGACCGCGCGCGCGGCGGCGAGCTGGACTTTCGCGCCTACGGCCATCAGGTGATGGCGGCGCTGCCCGCCTGGGTGAAAGATCTGATGGCCCGTTTCGACATGGTGGACTTGCAAAGCGTGCTCGACAAGTTTGCCGACGGGCTGGTCAAGGCCGGCCAGGCGCTGACCACGCGGGCGCTGACCATTGGCCAGAACGCGCTGCTGTTTATGGTGGACGTGGTCATCATGCTGTATTTGCTTTTCTTTTTTCTGCGCGATGGCGAGAAAGTCACGCTGATGCTGCGCGAGAAGGTGCCCATGTCGCGCATCCAGACGCGCTATCTGCTGCACAAGTTCGCCACGGTGGTGCGCGCCACGGTCAAGGGCAACGTGGTGGTGG
This sequence comes from Comamonadaceae bacterium OH2545_COT-014, assembly GCA_003859965.1. GTDB lineage: Bacteria > Pseudomonadota > Gammaproteobacteria > Burkholderiales > Burkholderiaceae_C > Ottowia. The sequence goes on from RQYR01000002.1 coordinate 77,630, forward strand.
CCATCGTGCAGGGGCTGCTGGGCGGGCTGGCCTTCTGGGCGCTGGGCATCAGCGGCGTGCTGCTGTGGGGCGTGGTGATGGCCGTGCTGTCGCTGCTGCCGGCGGTGGGCGCCAGCCTGGTGTGGGGGCCGGTGGCCATTTACCTGCTGGCCACCGGCTCCATCTGGCAGGGCGTGGGCCTGATTTTGTGGGGGGCGCTGGTGATCGGCATGATCGACAACGCCTTGCGCCCCATTCTGGTGGGCAAGGACACCAAACTGCCGGACTACATGGTGCTGCTCACCACCATTGGCGGGCTGTCGCTGTTTGGCTTGTCCGGCTTCGTCATCGGCCCCACCATCGCCGCGCTGTTCATGGCGGCCTGGGCGCTGTTCAATTACGAAGATACCGACCTGCCCATGCCGCAAGTGGAAGAAAGCTGACGCACCGGCCCCTGGCTCTGCGCCTGCGCATTCGGCCTCACATCGCGCGCGGTCTTCTGTCTCACACCGCTGCCGGGGCGTGCTATCAGTCCCCATTGCGCACGGCCCCATGCGCACGGCTCCGCACGCTCGGCCGGCGCCAAAGCGGTGTCGCAGGCCGAGCGGATTTCAGGTTCAAATATCCCTTCAGGCCGTAAATACGGCGTTCTTAGCTATCTTTTTGGTAGTTTTGGCGGGCCATTAAAACTGCCAAAGCAACCCCGCGCACAGCAGGCTCAGCACGGCGGCCAGGCCGTGCCACAGCCAGTTGGCCAGCGGGCTGGCGGGCAGGCCCAGATCGTGCAGCGTGTGGTGGATGCGGTGCACGCCGTGAAACAGGAACAGGCTGACCACGGCCAGCACCGCCAGCTTGCCCGGCCACCCTTGCACAAAGGCCAGCACGCGCGCGTAGCTCAGGGTTTCGGGCGGCAGCAGCCAGCCCAGCGGCGCCAGCACCAGCGTGACCAGGGCCAGCGCCGGCCCCAGCAGCGCCGCCAGCAGGCCGCCGGCGCCGAACAAGGCCCAGAACACGGGTTCCACGGCGCGCCGGGGCGGTGGCGGCATGGCATCGGCGGCGCGGTCAAGAGGCTTGGGGTGTGGGTGGTTCATGGGCGCGTCATCCAGAAGGCCAGCACGACGGCGATGGAGGCCAGCGCCAGCGCGGCCAGCCCGCCGCGCACCAGGGCGGCGTCGGGCACGCGGCGGCCGCGCAGGTAGAGAAAGGGCGTGGTCTTGGGCAGCACCAGAAACCAGGTGACGGCGTGGTAGCCGATGCCGGCCACGGCCAGCAGGTTGAGCAGCACCCAGGGTGGCGCGCGCAGCGCGGCCATGAAGCGGGTGAAGGCCGCCTCGCCCGCCAGCAGGCAGGCCAGCGCGGCCATGAGGAGCAGGGCGTAGTAGCTCACGGCCAGGCAGGTCAGCTCGCGCAGCAGGTAGCGGCGGTAGGCGGGGCGTTCGTGCACGTACCAGTGGCGCATGCCGCGCCGGTGGGTGCGTACGGGCTTGAGCGGGGGCATGCTGCGTTGGGGCCAGGTCATGCGGACTCCTTGGGGTCTTGGGGACCCGCCGCCGCGCCGTGGGCGGGGGCGGATGCGGGCGCTTGGGGGAGCGGCCCTTCCTCGCCCGGGCCGGGGCGGCGGCTTGCGCCGGGCATTGCGCCCGGCGCTGCGGCGCCCGGTTTCCGCCCGGCGCGGGCCGTGGACGGGGCCAGGCCGGGGGCGATGAAGCGCAGGAAGTAGTCCTGCGTGGAGGTGATCTTGTTCAGGTTGATGGCGCGCGCCGGGTCCACCCCCTTGGGGCAGACGGCCGAGCATTCGCCCACCAGGGTGCAGCCCCAGACGCCGCGCTCGTCGTTGAGCACGGCCATGCGCCGGGCCTTGCCGTGGTCGCGCGAATCGGCGTTGTAGCGGTGCAGCAGGGCCAGCGCGGCGGGGCCGGTGAAGTCCGGGTTCAGCCCGTACTGCGGGCAGGCGGCGTAGCACAGCTGGCAGTTGATGCACTGCGAGAAGGGGTAGTAGTCGGCCATCTGGCGCGGCGTCTGGCGGTGCGGGCCGTCAGCGGGCTCGGGCGGGCGGGCCGGGTCGGCGGGGACGATGTAGGGCTGGATGGTTTCCAGCTTGTAGAGAAAGTCGCTCTGGTCCACCGCCAGGTCGCGCAGGATGGGAAAGTGCTTGAGCGGCTCCACCCGCACGCCGTGCGGCCAGTAGTCGCGCAAGAAGGTCTGGCAGCTCAGCGCGGGCAGGCCATCGACCATCTGGCCGCAGCTGCCGCACACGGCCATGCGGCACGACCAGCGGAAGACGAGGCTGCCGTCCAGGTGGTCCTTGATGTATTGCAGCCCGTCGAGCACCGACATGTCGTGCGTGAAAGGCACCTCGTAGCGCTGGTAGCGCGGCGCGCTGTCCGTCTCGGGGTGGTAGCGCAGGCATTCGATGGCGATGGTGCGGGTGTCGTCGCGCATGTGAACAGGCCCTAGGTGATGTCGGCTTTCTGGCCCTGCCCGCCGTACACGCGCTCGCGCGGCGGCGAGGTGGTGATGCGCACTGGCTGCGTGCCCAGCGCGGGCGCGCCCGCGCCCTGGCGCCAGGCCAGCGAGTGGTGCAAAAAGCGCGCGTCGTCGCGCGCGGTGAAGCCGTCCAGCCGCTGGTGCGCACCGCGCGATTCCTGCCGCGCCAGCGCGGCGTGGGCCATGGCTTGAGCGACTTCCAGCGAGAAGCCCAGCTCGATGGCAGCCAGCCAGTCGGTGTTGAAGGCCAGGCTGTGGTCATCCAGCGTGATGCGGGCGTAGCGCTCGCGCAGCGCGGCCAGGGTGTCGCAGGTGGCCTGCATGCCGGCCGCGTCGCGATAGATGCCCACGCCCGCTTCCATGCTGCGCTGCATGGCGTCGCGCAGCGCGGGGTGGCGCTCGCCGTGGCCGTGGGCGGGGTCGAGCAGGGCCAGCAGGCGGCGCTCGGCGGCTTCGGCCTGCTGACGCAGCGCGGGCGTGGCGCGGCCGCGGCCCTGTTCGGCAGCCCGGCGCGCCGCGCCTTCGCCGGCCAGCTTGCCGAACACCAGCAGCTCGGCCAGCGAGTTGGAGCCCAGGCGGTTGGCGCCGTGCAGGCCGGAGCTGGCGCATTCGCCCACGGCCCACAGGCCGGGCAGGGGCGTGGCGCCGGCGCCGTCGGTCGGCACGCCGCCCATGGTGTAGTGCACGGCGGGGCAGACGGGGATGGGTTCTTTGACCGGATCGACGCCCGCGAAGGTGGCGGCGGCCTCGGCGATCAGCGGCAGGCGCTCGTGGATTTTTTGCGCGCCCAGGTGGCGCAGATCCAGCCACACGGCGGGGCCGTGGGGCGTGTCCACGGTGCGGCCTTTCTGGCGCTCGTGCCAGAAGGCTTGCGAGAGGCGGTCGCGCGGGCCCAGCTCCATGGCCTTGGGGCGCGGCCAGGGGTCGGGCGGGCCCAGGCCGTAGTCTTGCAGGTAGCGGTAGCCGTCCTTGTTGACGAGAATGCCGCCTTCGCCCCGGCAGCCTTCGGTCATCAGGATGCCGCTGCCGGGCAGGCAGGTGGGGTGGTACTGCACGAATTCCATGTCGCGCAGCGGCACGCCGGCGCGGTAGGCCATGCCCATGCCGTCGCCGGTGAGCGTGCCGGCGTTGGTGTTTTGCTTGAACACGCGGCCCGCGCCGCCGGTGGCCAGGATGATGGCGTTGGCGAGGATGGCCACGCGCTCGCCGCTGGCGATCTCGATGGCCAGCACGCCGCGCGCCTGGCCGCCTTCGACCAGCAGCTCGGCGCAGAAATACTCGTCCCAGCGGCGGATCTGCGGGTACTGGAGCGAGGTCTGGAACAGCGTGTGCAGCATGTGAAAGCCGGTGCGGTCGGCGGCGAACCAGGTGCGCTGCACCTTCATGCCGCCGAAAAAGCGCACGTTGACGCGGCCGTCGTCCTGCCGGCTCCAAGGGCAGCCCCATTGCTCCAGCTGCACCATCTCGTCGGTGCAGCGGGCCACGAAGCTGGCCACCACGTCCTGGTCGCACAGCCAGTCGCCGCCGGAGACGGTGTCGTCGAAGTGGTTTTGCAGGCTGTCGTCCTCGCGAATCACGCCGGCCGCGCCGCCTTCGGCCGCCACGGTGTGCGAGCGCATGGGCACGACCTTGGACACCAGCGCCACCTCCAGCGCCGGGTGGGCGCTGGCGGCGGCAATGGCCGCGCGCAGACCCGCGCCGCCGCCGCCGATGACGATGAGGTCGGTACAGACGATGTGCATGAATCGGTTTCCTGGGCAAAAAACGCCGCTGCAGGCCGCCAACGCCCATAGCTTCAGAGCGGGCTTAGCGGGTGCGCCACGGCTTAGCTTGCAAACCAATATAGACCCGCTGGCGGGGCGGGCTCATGACTTAACGCAAGTCAGGAAGCCGCCGGGCCTGCGCGGCCCGCCGGCAACCGTCAAGGCGCGGGACGGGATGCCGGGGCGCTGGCAGGCACAGCGGGGGCGCTGGCGGGCACTGTGGGGGCGGCGGGGGCCACCAGGTCCATGCGCCGCCGCAGGCGTGCGGCTTCTTCGGCCTGGCCGCTGTCGTCGGCCAGGCGGGCCTGCACGCCCAGCCAGGCCAGCAAGGGGCGGCGCCAGCCTTGGCGCGAGGCGGTGTCCGCAGCCAGGGCGGCCCCGCCGGGGGGCAGGCGGCCTTGGCGCATGAGCACGCCAGCGGCGATCAGGAGGGCGGCCGGGTCGGTCACGGCCTGCAAGGCGGCCAGGCCGGGCGGGGCGGCGCTGGCGGCCAGCGCACGGTGCTGGGGCGGCAGCAGCGCGGCCTGGGCGGCGCTGGCCTGCCCGGCGATGTAGTCGGCATAGGCCTGCTCGGGGCCGGGAGCATCGGCGCGCAGCGGGGCAAAGCCGGTGCAGGGGTCGAACACCAGGCTGGCCACTTGCAGTGCGCAGCGCGTGAGTTCGACGCGGGCCACCAGTTCGGGACGGCCGGTACGGGCGGTTTCCTCGCGGGCCAGCGTGAACTCGCGCGCGGCCACGCGCGCCTGGCCGCGCAGGTAGGCCTGGGTGAAGCGTTCCAGGTGCCCCACGGCGTTGACTTGCCAGTCAGGCGCGGGGGGGCCGCCCTGGCAGCCAGCCAGCAGGGCGGCGGCCAGCAGAAGGCCGGCGGCGGCAGGCCGGGCCATGGCTGGGCGGGCCGGTTGCGGTGGGTGGGGCAAGCGGGGCGCGGTCATGGCAGCTGAACCTGTTTTTCTTTGGGTGCAAAGGGCCATTTGCGGTTGAGCTCGGTGATGAGCGCATCAATCTTGCTCAGGCTGGCTTCCACGTCGGCGCGCAGCGTGTCCAGGTTGGCGCTGGCAGCACGGGCGTTGCCGGAGATGGCCTGGGCGTCTTTCAGCACGGCGTCCACGCGCACCAGGCTCTGGCGCGTGTCGGTCAGCAGGGCGTGCATTTCTTTCACGGCGCCCTGCGCATTGCCGACCAGGCCGTCTGGGCCCAGCACCTGCCGGTCGGCGCGCTGCACGGTGGTATCGACGCGCGCGGTCAGGGTGTCCAGGCGCTTGATGAGCTGGGTGGCATGCGCCAGCAGTTCGCTCACGCGGCGGGCGTCGGCGTCGTTGCCGGTCAGCGCGCCCACCATGCCGCCCTTGGCGCTGTTAAGGCGGGCCGCGAAGGTTTGCACTTCCTTCAGGGTGGCGCTGAGGTCGGACTCGCCGCTGGTGATGCGGTTGATGTTTTGCAGCACATCGCGGGCGTCGGCCACCATCTTGGGAATCTCGGCGGAAACGTCGCCGCGCAGCACTTCGCGTTCGGCGTCGGGGGGCAAGGGATCGTCGTCCAGCACGCCGGTGAAGGCGCGCAGGCGGGCCGCGCCCACCAGGCCGCGCTCCAGCGTGTACACGCTGGACTGGCGCAGCCAGTGGGCGTCTTTCAGCGGCACGTCCACCAGAATGCGCACGCGGCCGTCGCCGCCCAGTTCGGTGCGGCGCACGCGGCCAATGGGAAAGCCGGCGAAGGTCATGTCCATGCCGACGACCACGCCCTCCGCATCGTCGGTGAGCAGCACCAGGCGCTGCGTGGCCTCGAACGCGCCGCGCGCCCACATCAGGTACGCGCCGGCGCCCAGCAGCAGCAGGGCCATCAGGATGAGCAGCAGCGCGGCGCGCATTTCCAGGCGGCGTTCGGCCCGCCGCTCGGCGGCGCTGGCAGCGCTGGGGGCGGACGCTTCGGCGTGCGGCTGGGGCAGCGGCGGTTCTGGGGGGGACATCATGGTCATTGGTCAGTAATAGTTGCCCACGAGCGAGGCGATCTCGATCACCAGCATCAGCACGAACATTTGCACCAGCCCTTGCAATTCCACGCTGGTGCGCGAGGCGCGGTGCGGAAAGTCGCGTAGCGCATTGCCCACCGGCAGCAGCGCCACGGCCAGCGCGAACAGCAGCGTTTTCAGGCCGAAGATGAGTGACACCACCGGGTTGAAGATGTTGCCCACGGCGCGGTTGTACGACGCCAGGCCCGCCAGCGTGAAGCCATGCACGGCCAGATAGGCCAGCAGCAGCGAGATGCTGCAGCTCACCACCGCCAGCAGCAGCACCGCGAAGATGCCCGCCAGCACGCGCGGCAGCACTTCCAGCGCCAGCGGCTCCAGCCCGCGTGCGCGCATGGCATCCAGCGCGCCGCGCTTGCGCAGCTTGTACAGCTCCGAGCCGCCGGGAATGCTGTACTCCACCGCCACGAACAGCGCCGCCGCCAGCGGCACCAGCTCCAGCACCAGAACGCGCACCACGGCATCCAGCGCGTATTGCGACAGGCCGTAGGCGAAGGCAGTCACCACCACGATGCGGATGACCACCACGTTGAACAGCGCCATCAGCGTGGTAAAGCCCGGCAGCCCCGGCCCGGCGGCCCAATAAATGTGGCGCAGCGCGGCGCTGCGCCCGCGCGGCCCGTAGGACGAGGGGGAAAAGGCCAGCACCATCAGCTGCGCGCCAATGAACGCCACCTGCCACCAGCCCGCCAGCCAGCGCAGCGCGCCATGGCCCAGCGCCAGCAGCCAGCGGTACAGAGAAAGCCCCCAGGTGATCATGGCGGCGCATGATAGCGGCGAGCAGGCCGCGCCAGCCGGCTTGCCCTATGGGCTGTGCGTGGCGCGCCAAGGTGCTGCAAAAAAAGGAGCTTCTTGGGCAGAAGGGATGGGCCTTGAGGGCTTTTTTGGTGCCAGATGGCCCTTGGTGGCCTGTCTGCGGCATGCCGCAGGGCGGACAGGGCCGCCGGGCATGGCAGAACATGCGCGGCGCCGCCATGCTGGCGTTGCGGCGGCCAGCCGGTGTTTGCGTCGTGGCCTGCTTTTTCTGACCAGGCGCTGATTGCGTGCCGCCGCCATGCATGGCGCCAGGGGCGTGGCTGTGCAGGTGGACGGCATGTCTGGTGCGCGGCGCGGGCCGTGAAGCGGCTGCCCGCGTCCGGCCCGCCTGCCACACCCTAAACTGCCGCCCACGGCGCGGCCGCAGCCGCGTTGGCAGAGAAAAAGGGGAAACAACCATGCTTTTTTATTACCTGATTGCCTTGCTGGCCGGGGTGGCGGCGGCCACGCAGGCGGCGGTGAACAGCCAGTTGGCAGCGGGCCTGGGCGGGCAGCCGGTGCTGGCCGCGCTGGTGTCGTTTGCGGTAGGCACGGTCTTTCTGGCGCTGGCGGGGCTGGGTTTGGCCGATGTGCCGCGCGCCTGGGCGGCCTTGCCGCGTCAGCCGTTGTGGCTGTGGCTGGGCGGGGTGCTGGGGGCCGGGTTTGTTTTGACGATGGTGGTGCTGGCGCCGCGCGTCGGCATCGTGAACTTGCTGTTTTGCATCATCGTGGGCCAGTTGCTGGCGGCCACGGTGATTGACCACTGGGGGCTGCTGCGCATGCCCGCCCGCCCGATGAACTGGAGCCGTCTGCTGGGCCTGAGTGTCATGGCGCTGGGGCTGGGCCTGTTCTTCTTTGGCGAACGCCTGGCGCGGGCGCTGGCGCAGTGGGGGAAGGCTTGAGACAATGGCGCCGTGGCGGGCGTGTACAAAACCCTCTGGCTCTGCCAGGCTTTAATGCGATGAAACGGGATTTTGCGCCCGTTTGGCGTCATTTGTAGCTATCAAAAATAAAGCATTCATGACGCCGGCTGCGTATGCAAGGCATGCCTGCCTTGGTTTCATTCAGGCTGTGCGTTGGGGCGCCCGTTCTGGTTGCGGCACTTGCTGAAATCATTGCCGCAGATGCCGCATTCTTTTTCGATGCCCAGGTTGGCAATGCCGCCGCAGGAGCCGGCAATGGGCTTGCGCCCGGCCATGACGCCGATGGCCATGCCGGCCACGACCAGCAGCAGCACGAGAAAGGCGATCAGCCAGATCAGCATGTTCAGTTCCTTCAGTCCTTGGGGGGCGTGGATGGAAAACGGGCCTCAAAAGCGGGCGTGGGCCGGCTGTCAAAGCCCTGGGCGGTGCGGGTGACGAACAGCGCGGCCAGATTGTGCCGCACGGCGTAGTCAAAGCCCTGCTGCGGGCCCAGCGCCATGAGCAGGGTGGACAGGCCGTCAGCCTGCAAGGCGCTGGGCGTGGCCACGGTGACGGCGGCGAGCCGGTGGGTGACGGGGCGCAGGGTGCGCGCGTCGATCATGTGCGAGAGGCGCTGGCCGCCCGCTTCGCGATAGTGGCGGTAGTCGCCCGAAGTGGAGAGCGACAGGCCGTCAAGCGGCACGATTTTTTGCGCCTGGCGCTGGCTGTCCAGCGGCGCTTCGATGGCCACGCGCCAAGGCGCGCCATCGGGCTTGCGGCCGGCGCCGCGGATTTCGCCGGTGACTTCGATCAGGTAACTGGCGATGCCTTGCGCGGTGAGCAGTTCGGCAATGCCGTCCACCGCGTAGCCGGCGGCGATGCTGTTGAAGTCGATCTGGATGGGCGCGTCCTTGCACAGCCGCGCGCCGTCAATGCGCAGATGCCGCTGGCCGATGCGCGGGCGCAGGCGTTCCAGTGCGTCGGGCGTGGGTGTGGCGTGCTGCGCGGCGGCGAGGGCCGATGCGCTGGTCAAGGCTTGCCGGGCCGTGGCGGCGCGGGGGCCAAAGCCCCAGGCGTCCAGCACGGGCAGCAGGGTGATGTCGTACGCGCCTTCGCCCTGGGCCGCCAGTTGCTGGGCATGGCGGGCCAGGGCAATGGCTTCGGCCGGCATGTCCAGGCACGCGCCAGCCGGGGCGGCGTTGAAGCGGGCCAGGTCGGAGTCGGGGCGGTAAGTGGAGACGGCGCGGTCCAGCCGGGCCAGCAGGTCTTGCACCTGCGGCAGCAAGGCGGCGGCCTGCGGCGTGCCGGGCGCCTGCACGTAGCTGATGTGGAAGGTGCTGCCCATGGTGGGGCCCGAGAGGCGTTCCACCGGGGGCGGGCGCTGGCAGGCGGTGAGCAGGGCCGCGGCCAGGCATGCTGCTCCGTACACAGCGCCCCAGGCAAAAAAGGCTGGCCCTGGGGCCAGCCGCTTGCGGGGAGAGAAGGATAGGAGGGGCTCAGCCACCAAAGTCATCCAAAAAGATGCTGTCGCGCTCCACGCCCAGATCCAGCAGCATTTGGATGACGGCGGCGTTCATCATGGGGGGGCCGCACATGTAGAACTCGCAGTCCTCGGGGGCGGGGTGGTCCTTGAGGTAGTTCTCGTACAGCACGTTGTGGATGAAGCCGGTGTAGCCGGTCCAGTTGTCCTCGGGCAGCGGGTCGGAGAGGGCCAGGTGCCAGGTGAAGTTGGGGTTTTCGGCGGCGAGCTGGTCGTATTCCTCGGTGTAGAAGGCTTCGCGCAGCGAACGCGCGCCGTACCAGAAGCTGATCTTGCGCTTGCTGTTCAGGCGCTTGAGCTGGTCGAAGATGTGCGAGCGCATGGGCGCCATGCCTGCGCCGCCGCCGATGAAGACCATTTCGGCGTCGGTGTCCTTGGCGAAGAATTCGCCAAACGGGCCGTACACGGTGACTTTGTCGCCGGGCTTGAGGTTGAACACCCAGGAGGACATTTGCCCCGGCGGCACGTCGTCGCGCCCCGGCGGCGGGGTGGCCACGCGGATGTTGAACTTGACGATGCCTTTTTCCTCGGGGTAGTTGGCCATGGAGTAGGCGCGGATCACCGGCTCATCGACCTTGGAGACGTAGCGCCAGAGGTTGAACTTGTCCCAGTCGGCGCGGTATTCCTCGGCGATGTCGAAATCCTTGTAGGCCACGGTGTGCGGCGGGCATTCGAGCTGCACATAGCCGCCAGCGCGGAAGTCCACGTTCTCGCCCTCGGGCAGGCGCAGGGTCAGCTCCTTGATGAAGGTGGCGACGTTGGGGTTGCTCTCCACCGTGCATTCCCACTTTTTCACGCCAAAGACTTCTTCGGGCACTTCGATCTTCATGTCCTGCTTGACCGGGGTCTGGCAGGACAGGCGCCAGCCTTCGCGCGCCTGGCGGCGGGTGAAGTGCGATTCTTCGGTGGGCAGCATTTCGCCGCCGCCCGATTCGACGATGCACTTGCATTGCGCGCAGGTGCCGCCGCCGCCGCAGGCCGAGGAGAGGAAGATGTTGTGCGATGCCAGGGTTTGCAGCAGCTTGCCGCCAGCGGGCACGGTGATGCTGCGCTCGCCGTTGATTTCAATGGTCACGTCGCCGCTGGCGACCAGCTTGGAGCGGGCGAACAGGATGATGAGCACCAGCGCCAGCACGATGGCGGTGAACATGCCCACGCCCAGCAGGATTTCCGTGCTCATAGCTGCACCCCCGAGAACGACATGAAGCCCAGGGCCATCAGGCCGATGGTGATGAAGGTGATGCCCAGCCCTTGCAGGCCGGCGGGCACGTCGCTGTACTTAAGCTTTTCGCGGATGCCCGCCAGCGCGGCAATGGCCAGCGCCCACGACAGGCCCGAGCCCACGCCGTAGACGGCGCTTTCGGCCAGGTTGTAGTCGCGCTCGACCATGAACAGCGTGCCGCCCATAATGGCGCAGTTCACCGTGATCAGCGGCAGGAACACGCCCAGCGCGTTGTAGAGGCTGGGCACGTATTTATCCAGCAGCATTTCCAGAATCTGCACCAGCGCGGCAATCACGCCGATGTAGGACAGCAGGCCCAGAAAGCTCAAATCCACCTCGGGCAGGGCGGCCCAGGCCAGCGCGCCGTCCTTGAGCAACCAGGTGTAGATCAGGTTGTTGGCGGGCACGGTGATGGCCTGCACCACCACCACGGCAATCCCTAAGCCAATGGCCGTTTCCACCTTTTTGGAGATGGCGATGAAGGTGCACATGCCCAAAAAGAAGGCCAGCGCCATGTTCTCGACGAACACGGAGCGGAAAAACAGGCTGAGGTAGTGTTCCATCTCAGATGCCCTCCTTGCCGCTCACATGCGGCGCCATGCGGAAGGCGGGCGCCTCGTTCTGCTCGGTCTTCCAACTGCGCAGCGCCCAGATGATGAGGCCGATGAGGAAGAAGGCCGAGGGCGGCAGCAGCAGCAGGCCGTTGGGCACGTACCAGCCGCCGTCATTGACCGTGGGCAGCACGGCGATGCCAAACAGCTTGCCCGCGCCGAACAGCTCGCGCACGAAGCCCAGCGCCAGCAGCATGGCGCTGTAGCCCAGGCCGTTGCCGATGCCGTCAAAGAACGAGAGCATGGGCGGATTCTGCATGGCAAAAGCCTCGGCGCGGCCCATGACGATGCAGTTGGTGATGATCAGGCCGACGAACACCGACAGCTGCTTGGACAGTGAGTAGGCAAAGGCCTTGAGCGCCTGGTCCACCACGATCACCAGCGAGGCGATGATGACCATTTGCACGATCATGCGGATGGAGCCCGGAATCTGCGCCCGAATGCTGGAGATGAACAGGTTGGAAAAGCCGGTGACCAGCGTCAGCGCCACCGACATGACCAGCGCCGTCTTGAGGTTGGAGGTGACGGCCAGCGCCGAGCAAATGCCCAGGATTTGCAGGCCGATGGGGTTGTTCTTGAAGACCGGATCGAACAGGACTTGCTTGATCGTGGGTTGTGCCATGGGTCAGTTGCCTCCTGCGCGCAGGTGTGCCAGGAAAGGCCCGAAGCCCTGCGGGCCGAGCCAGAAGTTCAGCAGGTGATCGACGCCGTTGCTCGTCAGCGTGGCGCCGGCCAGGCCATCGACCTGGTGCACGGCGCGCGGGCTGGCCGCATCGACGCCGCCCTTGACGATGGCGATGGCCGGCTGGCCGCTGGCGTCAAACACCTGCTTGCCCGGCCACAGCGCCTTCCAGCGCGGGTTGTCCACCTCCCCGCCCAGGCCGGGCGTTTCGGCGTGCTGGTAAAAGCCGAAACCGGCCACGGTGTTGTAGTCGTCCTTGAGCGCCAGAAAGCCGTGCAGCGTGGACCACAGGCCGTAGCCGCGCACGGGCAGCACCAGGGTTTCGGTCTTGCCTTGGGCATCTTCGACCAGATAGACCACCGTGAAGCGCTCGCGGCGGCGGATGGAGGCCGCGTCCTGCTCGGGGCGCAGGGCGTCGGAGAGGGCCGGATCCTTGGCGGCCTTGAGCGGATCGAAGCTGGCGGCCTCGTGCGCGTCGCTGAAGCGGCCGGTTTGCAGATCGACCAGGCGCGGCTGGATGCGCTCTTTGAACAGGCGCTGCACCTCGGCGGCGGGCGCATCGGCCGGGGCCAGCCCGGCGATGGCCAGAATGTTGCGCTGCTTGTCCAGCTGCTTGTTGACCTGCTGCGTGGGCTTGAGGCTGACGGCCGCGCCAGCCACGAAGACCGAGCACACCAGGCAGACCAGCAGCGCCACCAGCAGCGTGCGTCCAATGGTTTCTTTTTGATCAGACACGGCGTGCGGCCCTCCGCTTGATGTTGGCCCGGATGACGAAGTGGTCGATCAGCGGGGCGAACAGGTTGCCGAACAAAATGGCCAGCATCATCCCTTCGGGGAAGGCCGGGTTGATGACGCGGATCATCACCACCATCACCCCGATCAGCGCGCCGAAGATCCATTTGCCGGTGTTGGTCATGGAAGCGGACACCGGGTCGGTGGCCATGAACATCATGCCGAAGGCGTAGCCGCCCAGCACCAGATGCCAGTACCAGGGCAGGGCGAACATGGGGTTGGTGTCGGAGCCGATGAGGTTGAGCAGCAGGCTGAAGCCCACCATGCCGATCATCACCCCGGCCACGATGCGCCAGGCGGCAATGCGCATCAGCATCAGCGCGCCGCCGCCCATCAGAATGGCCAGCGTGCTGGTTTCGCCCACCGAGCCGGGCATGAAACCCAGGAAAGCGTCCCACCAGCTCAGGCCGCCCTGCGCCAGCGCCACCACGCCGCCGCTGGCGGCCTGGCTGAGCGCCGTGGCGCCCGCATAGCCATCGACGGCGTTCCACACCGCATCGCCCGAGAGCGCGGCCGGGTAGGCGAAGAACAGGAAGGCCCGCCCGGCCAGCGCCGGGTTGATGAAGTTCTTGCCCGTGCCGCCAAACACCTCCTTGCCCAGCACCACGCCAAAGCTGATGCCCAGCGCCACCTGCCACAAGGGGATGGTGGGCGGCAGCGTCAGCGCGAACAGCACCGAGGTGACGAAAAAGCCCTCGTTGACCTCATGGCGGCGGATGGAGGCGAACAGCACCTCCCAAAAGCCCCCCACGGCAAAGGTCACAGCGTAGATGGGCAGAAAGTGCAGCGCGCCCAGCAGCATGTTGTCCCACGCGCTGGCGGGGTTGAAGCCGCCGAGCATGCGCATCAGCGCAAAGCGCCAGCCATCCTGCGCGGCCAGCAGCTCGGGTTGGGCGGCAAACACGGTGTTGGCCTGCCAGCCCACGTTCCACATGCCGAAGAACATGGCCGGGAAGGTGCACAGCCACACCATGATCATCATGCGCTTCAGATCAATGCTGTCGCGCACGTGCGCGGTGGAGCGCGTCACGCTGGCCGGGCGGTAGAGGAAGGTGTCCACCGCCTCGTACAAGGCGTACCACTTCTCGTACTTGCCGCCTTGGTGAAAATGCGGCTCGATACGGTCAAAAAAAGATCGCAGGCCCATGGTGTTCAGCCCTCCTTCTCGATGCGGGTGAGGTTGTCCCGCAAGATCGGGCCATATTCGTACTTGCCGGCGCACACGTAGGTGCACAGCGCCAAATCTTCTTCATCCAATTCCAGGCAGCCGAGCTTTTGCGCCATCTCCGTGTCGCCCACGATCAGCGCGCGCAGCAGCTGCGTGGGCAGGATGTCCAGCGGCATCACCGCCTCGTAATTGCCAATGGGCACCATGGCGCGCGGGCTGCCGTTAGTGGTGGTGCTCATGGGCAGCAGGCGGCGGCCCAGCAGGCTGGAGAGAAAGGCCCCGGTCACCGAATGCTTGCGCGCGCCCGGGCGCAGGTAATGCAGCATCTCGCGCTCCGTGCCTTCGTGCAGGCAGCTCACCTGCACGTGGTAGCGGCCCAGAAAGGCATATGGCCCGCTGGCCGTGCGCCCGCCCAGCACCGAGCCGGATATCACGCGGTTGTTCACGCGGTTGTCCGCGCCCTCCAGCTCGCCGGCGGTCAGCTCCTCCAGGCTCGCGCCCAGGCGCGTGCGCAGCAGGCGCGGGTTTTTCACCACCGGCCCGCCCAGCGCCACGATGCGCTCGGTCCATAACTGGCCTGTGGTGAACAGCTTGCCGATGGCGATCACGTCCTGATAGCCGATGTGCCACACCGTGCGCGTGGCATCCACCGGGTACACAAAGTGAATGTGCGTGCCCGGCAACCCGGCCGGGTGCGGGCCGTCGAACTCCTCCACCTTCAGGCCCGGCACGTCTTCGCCCGGCAGCGAGGCATTGGATGATGTATGGGGCGCCTTGCACAGCACCAGCGGCGCCAGGCGCGCCAGCGCGCGCAGGCCGTGGCGGAAGTCGCCAGCGTGCGCATTGATGATGGGGGCCGGGTCGGCCGCCAGCGGGTGCGTGTCCATGGCCGTGACGAAAATCGCCGCGGGCGTGGCGTCAGCGGCCGGAATCTTGCTGAACGGCCGCGTGCGCAGCGCCGCCCACAGGCCGCTGTGCTGCAGGTTCTCGCGCACCTGCGCGTCGCTCAGCGCGTCGAGCTGGGCCGCGTCATAACGGGCGAAGGCCAGCGCCTCTTCCTGGCCCGGCGCGCCCTCAACATCGATCACCACCGATTGCAGCACCCGCTGCTGCCCGCGGTGAATGGCGCTGACCACGCCCGCCGCCGGCGCGGTGATGTGCACGCCCGGCTGGTTCTTGTCGGAAAACAGGGGCTGGCCCGTTTTCACCCTCTCGCCCACCTGCACCGCCATCGTCGGCTTCAGGCCGTGGTAATCGGCCCCGATGACGGCCACGCGGCGCACGGCCGGGGCGTCGGCCGGAGCAGCGGCCGGAACATCGGCCAGTTGCGGCCGGGGCGCGCCGGCCAGGGGCAGGTCCAGGCCACGCTTGATTCTGATCATCTTGTTCGTGTCCCTACGTTTTGATACGACCGGCCCAGTGTGCAAGCACTGCGCCAGCGGCGGAAAAAACAACCAATGTTAGCCGAGCCGGGTGCAGCCACCCTCAAGGCCGATGGCGAGCGCCCGCGCCGCCATCGGGCGATCCGGCACGTTGGCGGGGTCCGCCGGGCTGGCAAGGCGCGTTAATGCGTCGCGCGCCGGGCAGGCTGACCCGTCGTGGACGGGCAACCGTAGGTAATAACGCCAAGCGCAAAGATGGCGCGCGGCTGATATATTGCGGTGCAGCAAAAACAAGTTTCATTTTGTACATCCCATGCTCTACCAAATCTACGAAGCCCAGCGTGCATTGATCGAGCCGTTCTCCGATCTGGCCGCCGCCGCTGCCAAAGCCTGCGGCAATCCGCACACCCTGCTGGGCCGCATCCCGATGGCGCCGCGCATCTCGGCGGGCTACGCGCTCATGCACCGGCTGGGCAAGGATTACGAGAAGCCCGAATTCGGCATCCGCAACATCGATATTGACGGCGTGCTCGTTGCCATTGACGAGCGGGTGGAGATGGACAAGCCGTTTTGCGAGCTGCGCCGCTTCAAGCGCTTTTCCGACGATCCGGCCACGCTGGCCAAGCTCAAGACGCAGCCGCCGGTGCTCATCGTCGCGCCGCTGTCGGGCCATTACGCCACGCTGCTGCGCGACACCGTGCGCACCATGCTGGAAGGGCACAAGGTCTACATCACCGACTGGAAAAACGCCTGCATGGTGCCGCTGTCCGAGGGCGAGTTCCACCTGGACGACTATGTGAACTACGTGCAGGACTTCATCCGCCACCTGCAAAAAACCTATGGCAACTGCCACATCGTCAGCGTGTGCCAGCCCACCGTGCCGGTGCTGGCGGCCGTGTCGCTGATGGCCTCGCGCGGCGAGAAAACGCCCACCACCATGACCATGATGGGCGGCCCCATCGACGCGCGCCGCTCGCCCACGGCCGTCAACAACCTGGCCACGGGCAAGAGCCACGCCTGGTTCCGCAACAACGTCATCTACCGCGTGCCTTCCAACTACCCCGGCGCGGGGCGGCGCGTGTACCCCGGCTTTTTGCAGCATGCGGGCTTCATCGCCATGAACCCCGACCGCCACGCCAGCAGCCATTACGACTACTTCAAGGACCTCATCAAAGGCGACCAGTCCAGCGCCGAAACCCACCGCAAGTTCTACGACGAGTACAACGCCGTGCTCGACATGGACGCCGACTACTACCTGGAAACCATCAAAACCGTGTTCCAGGACTTTTCCCTGCCCAACGGCACCTGGGACGTGCGCGCGCCCAACGGCAAGCTCGAGCGCGTGCGCCCGCAAGACATCACGGGCACCGCGCTGCTGACGGTCGAGGGCGAGCTGGACGACATTTCAGGCTCCGGCCAGACCGAAGCCGCGCACGACCTGTGCACCGGCCTGACGCGCAAGGAACAGCACCACCTGGAGGTGAAGGGCGCGGGGCATTACGGCATCTTCAGCGGCCGCCGCTGGCGCGAGAAGGTCTATCCGCACATCAAGGCGTTCATTGCCGAAAACGCGGGCGCTGACATTCACGAAGAAAACCGCCGCCACACCCGGGCAGCCATCCGCGTGGGCGTGCCGGCGCCTGAAACCCCGGCCGCCGCGCCTGCCCCTGCCCGCAAGGCGCCACGCCGCACCGCGCAGGCCAAGGCCAAAGCAGAAGCCAGCACCGAGGCCAAGGCCCGGACCACCCGGACCAAGACCCGCGCCTCAACCAAGGCAACCCAAGCGCCCGCTGCGCCCAAGGCCAGCGCGGCAGCCAAGGCGAAAGCGCCTGCCCAAGACAGCCCCAGCAGCCCCAGCCCGCGCCGCCGCGCCCGCCAGACGGGCGCCAAGCCCTGAACCGGAGCGCAAGGTTCCCGCCAAAACCCGTGTCCGCCCCATTGCCCGAGCATGCCGCTGTGACGGCGCCGCCCGCCGCCGCACTGGCCGCGCGCGTGCTGGACGCCCTGCCGCAAACCCAGTGCAAGCGCTGCGGCTACCCCGACTGTGCGGCCTACGCCCACGCCATTGCTCATGAAGGCGCGCCCATCAACCAGTGCCCGCCTGGCGGGCAAGAAGGCGTGCGCCGCCTGGCCGCGCTGACCGGCCAGCCCGCCAGCGCGCTCAACCCCGGCAACGGCGCTGAAGGCCCGCGCCACGTAGCCTGGATCGACGAAAACTGGTGCATTGGCTGCACCCTGTGCATCAAGGCCTGCCCGGTGGACTGCATCGTGGGCGGCAACAAGCGCATGCACACCGTGATCGAGGCCGACTGCACCGGCTGCGAGCTGTGCGTGCCCGCCTGCCCGGTGGACTGCATTGTGCTGGAAAACGTGAGCGGCGATCGCACAGGCTGGCAAGCCTGGTCGCCCGAGCAAGCCGGCCAGGCCCGCGTGCGCTACGCCTTCGTCACCGCCCGCCGCCAGCGCGACGCGCAGGCGCACGCCCGCGCGCTGGAAGAAAAGGCGCGCCACAAACTGGCCCACCTGCCCGAGCTGACCAAGGGCGCCACCGGCCCCGAGCTGGACCGCAAGCGCGCCGTCATCGAAGCCGCCCTGGCCCGCGCGCGTGCGGCCCGCGCCTCGTCCGCCTGAGCGACGTGTCTGCCAGCGGGGCCGTCATTGGCGCCCCATCCGGTTCGGTTGGGTACTTGTCATCAAAAAAGATAGCGTGTCAGGCCGTCAATACGGCCTAAAACGGCTTTTTTAACCCTAAAGGCTGTTCGGCGTGGCGCTGGTGGCGTTCGCCGCATTTTTTTGAACAGGTTCTTTACGCAGCGTGCGCTGCAGGGGGCATCGCGCGATGCCAGCCGCGGCGTGGGGCCGGTGGTGCGTCAGGCCACGGGGGCGGCTGGCGCGGCGGCGCGGCCGGCCGCGCCGAGCACGCGCTCTTTCAGCAGGGCCAGCTGGTCGCGCGTGCGCGCGGCTTCCTCGAACGCCAGGTTGCGCGCCTGCTCCAGCATCAGCTTTTCCAGCCGCTTGATCTCGCGCGAAAGCGCCTTCTCGCTCATTTCGCCCGTCTGGCCCATCTGGCCCAATGCGCGCCGGGCGGCGGCGTCGCGCCCCGCATGGGCCACCTGATCGGGCTTGTCGCCGTACACGCCGTCGATCAGGTCGCGCACCTGCTTGACGATGCCGCGCGGGGTGATGCCGTGGGCCTGGTTGTAGGCCGTTTGCTTGGCGCGGCGGCGCTCGGTTTCGCCGATGGCCTTTTTCATCGAATCGGTCACGCGGTCGGCGTAGAGGATGGCCTTTCCGTGCACGTTGCGCGCGGCGCGGCCAATGGTCTGGATCAGGCTGCGCTCGGCGCGCAGAAAGCCTTCCTTGTCGGCGTCCAGAATGGCTACCAGGCTGACCTCGGGAATGTCCAGCCCCTCGCGCAGCAGGTTGATGCCCACCAGCACGTCAAAGCTGCCCAGGCGCAGGTCGCGGATGATTTCCACGCGCTCCACCGTGTCTACGTCGCTGTGCAGGTAGCGCACCTTGACGCCGTTGTCGGTGAGGTATTCGGTGAGCTGCTCGGCCATGCGCTTGGTCAGCGTGGTGATGAGCACGCGCTCGCTTCTGCGCACGCGCTCGCGGATTTCCTGCAACACGTCGTCCACCTGGTGGGTGGCGGGGCGCACCTCCACCTCGGGGTCGAGCAGGCCGGTGGGGCGCACCACCTGTTCCACCACGCGGCCGGCGTGTTCCTTCTCGTAGTCGGCCGGCGTGGCGGAGACGAAGATGACCTGGCGCATGCGCTGCTCGAATTCGTGGAACTTCAGCGGCCGGTTGTCCAGCGCGCTGGGCAGGCGAAAGCCGTATTCCACCAACGTGGTCTTGCGCGAGCGGTCGCCGTTGTACATGGCGTTGAGCTGGCCGATCATCTGGTGGCTCTCGTCCAGGAACATCACGGCGTCGCGCGGCAGGTAGTCGGTGAGCGTGGGCGGCGGATCGCCCGGACGCGCGCCCGACAGGTGGCGCGTGTAGTTCTCGATGCCCTTGCAGTGGCCCACCTCGGTCAGCATTTCCAGGTCGAACCGGGTGCGCTGCTCCAGCCGCTGGGCTTCGACCAGCTTGCCCTCGGCCATGAAGAATTTCAGCCGCTCGGCCAGCTCCTGCTTGATGGTTTCCACCGCCGCCAGCGTTTTCTCGCGCGGGGTCACGTAGTGGCTGCTGGGGTAGATGACGAAGCGCGGCACCTTCTGCCGCACCTGGCCGGTGAGCGGGTCGAACAGGGCGATGCTCTCGATCTCGTCGTCGAACAGCTCGAAGCGCACGGCCAGCTCCGAATGCTCGGACGGGAACACGTCGATCGTGTCGCCGCGCACGCGGAAGGTGCCGCGCGCAAAGTCCACGTCCTGCCGCTGGTACTGCATGCGCACCAGCTGCGCAATGGCTTCGCGCTGGCCCTGCTTGCCGCCCACCTTCAGGATCATGCGCATCTGCATGTAATCGTCGGGCGCGCCAATGCCGTAGATGGCGCTCACGGTGGCCACGATCACCACATCGCGCCGCTCCAGCACGCTTTTGGTGGCTGAAAGGCGCATCTGCTCGATGTGCTCGTTGATGGCCGAGTCCTTCTCGATGAACAAATCGCGCTGCGGCACGTAGGCCTCGGGCTGGTAGTAGTCGTAGTAGCTGACGAAGTACTCCACCGCGTTTTTGGGGAAGAACTCGCGGAACTCGCTGTACAGCTGCGCCGCCAGCGTCTTGTTGGGCGCGAACACAATCGCCGGCCGGCCCAGCTGCGCAATCACGTTGGCCATGGTGAAAGTCTTGCCCGAGCCGGTCACGCCCAGCAGGGTCTGGAACACCTCGCCGTCCTGCACGCCTTCCACCAGCTCGGCAATGGCCGTGGGCTGGTCGCCCGCGGGCGGATAGGGCTGGAAAAGCTGGAAGGGCGAGTCGGGGAAAGTGACGAATTGGCCCCGCTCCGGGGCCGGCGGCGTAGCTGTGGACATGGGTGCCAGAGAATGCAGCCGCATTGCGCAAACATTGCGGCGAGAAGAAGCGCGCGGCATGGCGCAACCAGAGAAAGCGCAGATTGTGCCTGCCCGGGCTGCAAAGGGCTGGCGCAGCAGCAGGGCAAGCACGATGTAGGTGTCCAGCAGCACCGTCTGGCCTGGCTGCAGGTAGCGGGCGGGCGGCTCCTGCACGCCGGGGGGCCGGGGGCGGGCGGCCACCCTGATGGCGGATGAAGGCTAGAAACCAAACCCCGCATCACCTCAGCGCGGGCAATCTGAGCTACCCAGAAACCGCCCTATTAACTGTCATATAGAAAAAGCATTCGTGCCGCGCATGACGGCCGATGAGGTGCGGCCACAACACACCGGCCTGATGCGTGCCCGCCTGGGTGTATCGCTCAGCGCCTGCTTTTGTTAACATTTTGTGACTATCAAGCCCCAGGGAGAAACGCCATGACATTCGCCACGAACCGCCGCACGCTTTTGCTTCAAGGAGGGGCGCTTGCCATTGCCGGTGCTGGCATGGCCTGGGGGCCGGCCGTGCTGAGCCAGGCCAAGGCGCTGCTCAAGGGGGCGGGGGCCAGCTTGCCGGCGCTCATCTATGAGCAGTGGGCCTTGGCCTATGCCCGTGAAACCGGGGCGCAGCTGCAATACCAGGCCAGCGGTTCTGGCGAAGGTGTGCGTCAGGCTGTGGCGCGCAGCGTGCATTTCGGCGCTACGGATACGCCCTTGGCCGCCAAGGCGCTGGCGGATGCCAAGCTGGTGCAGTTTCCGACCGTGGTGGGCGGCATTGTGCCGGTGGTCAACCTGCCGGGCGTGGCCAGCGGCGCGCTGCGGCTGGATGGCCCGGTGCTGGCAGATCTGTTCACCGGGCGCATCACGCACTGGAACGATGTGCGCATTGCCGCGCTCAACCCGCAGTTGCGGCTGCCTGCGCTGCCGGTGGTGCGTGTGGTGCGGGCAGATGCCTCTGGCTCCACGGCCACGTTCACCCGCTATTTGGGGCTGTTTTCCGAAGAGTGGCGCTCCAAGGCGGGCAGCAGCCCCGGCTGGAATGGCACCGTGGCGGCGGCGCGCAGCACCATTGGCGTGGTGGAGGCGGTGCAGGGGCAGCCCGGCGCCGTAGGCTATGTGCCGTTTGACCGCGTGCAAAAAGGGGCGCTGACGGCCGTGGCGTTGAAAAACGAAGCGGGCCAGTTCGTCCAGCCTTCGGAGCTGAGCATCCGCGATGCCACGCAAGCGGCCAACCTGCAGCAAAACCTGACGGCTTCGCTGCTCAACACCCGGGGCGCGCAAGCCTGGCCCATTACCGAACTGACCTACGTGCTGGTGTCCGCCAACCCCGCCAAGGCGAGCGATCTGGCGCCCACGCTCGAATTTTTTGCCTGGGCCTTGCAAAAGGGCGATGCCATCGTGCGCCAGACCGGCTTCGTGGCCTTGCCCGCCCGCGTGCAGGCGGCGGCGTTCAAGGTGCTGCTGGGCGTGCGCGATGCGCAGGGCAAGCTGGTGCTGGGCGGCGGTTTCAAGGGCTAAGTGTCTGAAGCGCATGCTGCTTGTGTGTTTGCCTGGGGCTGCACGGCTGGCTGGGCGGATGCAGACTGGATCGGCACTCAAGCCGCCCACAGCGCGGGCTTGTTCACCATCAGCCAGTACACCGCCACCATGGCGATGAAGGCCGGGTAGCCCAGCGCCTCCCACCAGCGGGCCAGGCGCGCGTAGCTGGCGGGCAGGGCGCTGCCGCTGGCGTGGGCGGCCTGGGCCATGCGCGCCATGCGCAGTTGCAGCCACAGCACGGGCAGCCAGCAGGCGCCGGCCAGCGCGTACAGCGCCAGCGAGGCGGCCAGCCACGGCGTGCTCAGCGGCCAGCCGGCCCAGTAGGCCAGCAGCACGCCGGTGACGGGCTGCACGATGACGGCCGGCGTGGTGAACCAGGTGTCGGCGCGCACCACCAGGCGGCTGACCACGGCCTGCGCGGCCACGTTGCCCGAGCGGTTGGCGAAAAACATGTAGAAGGCCGAGCCAAAACCCGTGCCGACCATGAGCACGCTGCTGATGATGTGCAGCCATTTGACGATGAGATAGCTGTTCATGGGGCGCTCCGGTAGAGGACGAAAAGAATGGCCAGCATGGGCAGGTTCTTGCTCAGCGGGCCGATGGGGTGCAGCCACAGCGCGGGCAGCAGCGCGGTGGCGGCCAGCGTCAGGCCCAGCACGGCCAGGGCCGTGAGGGCGTAGGTGGCGCGGCCGGGCCGCCAGGTCAGCGCCAGCGCCAGGGCGATGTCCAGCGCCACGCCGCCGCCGATGAGCGCGTGCGCCAGCGGCCCCGGCGGCACGCCACCGGCGCGCAGCAGCGCCAGGCTTTGGCCGTTCCACTCGATCAGGCTGGCGGCCACGGTGAGCCAGCACACGGCGATCAGGCTGGCGCGCAGCAGGCGCAGTGCACCAGGGGCGTGGGGGTCATGCGGGGCGCGGCTGGTTGCGGGTGTGGCGGGTGTGTTTGGCATGTCAGCCTCCGGCGGATGCGGCCAGGCCCGCGATGAAGCGCGCCGGGGGCGTGGCCGGGCGGCCCAGCAGCGCGGGCAGGGTGTGGGCGTCGGCCACGTTGTCGCTGGCCAGCAGGGCCAGCGATTGGCTGCACCAGGGGGAAAAGGGCAGCGCATCGCCCAGGCGCGCGCTGGCTTGGGTCAGCCAATGGGGCAGGGGCCAGATCCGGGCGGGGCGGGCGGGCGCTTTGCCATCCAGCGCACCCAGTTGCGTGCGCAGCAGGGCGATGTACTCGGCCAGCGTCATGGCCTGCGGGCCAGCCAGATCGGCCAGGCCGGTGAATGCGGCGGTGTTGTTGACGATGTTGTTGACGGTGAAGTCAGTGGTGGCGCTTGTGGCCGTGGCCGCGCCAGCGGGCGACGGCAGCAGGCGCGCCACGGCGTCGGCCAGGTCCCACACGGCCAGGGGCTGTACGCGCGCTTGCAGCACCGGGCGCGGCAGGGCCAGCCAGGGCAGGCGCGCCAGCGCCAGGAACAGGCGCGTGCTCTCGCCGCCCGCGCCAAACACCAGGCTGGGGCGCAGCACCACGCCGTCGAGCTGGCCGGCCTCGGTCAGCGCCAGCAGGTGGGCGTCGGCGGCGCGCTTGGTGCGGGCGTAGGGGGTAGCGCCGTGGGCGATGCCCAGCGCGGAAATCTGCACCACGCGGCGCAGGCCGTGGGCGGTGCAGGCGTCGAACAGGGCGCGCGGGGCGGCGTCGTGCACCAGCGCCATGGGCCGCGCGCGGCTGTCGCGCAGCAGGCCCACGGCGTTGACCACGGCCTGCACGCCATGCAGCAGCGGCGCCCAGTGCGCGGGCGTGCTGGCCTGGGTGAAATCCACGGCCGGGCTGCTGTGGCGGCTGGCGGCGCGCACCTGCCAGCCCGCGCGGCGCAGGGCCTGGGCGATGTGGCGGCCAATGAAGCCGCTGGCGCCGCACAGCAGCGCGGTGGGGGCGGCGGCGGTGGTGGGCATGGGGGATGCGGGGGCTGTCATGGCAAGGCTCCTTTCAAGGGCGTGGCGGGCGAACAGCCCTTACTTGGGGGATGGCTGACGGGGCGCGCCGCTTTCATCCAGGCGGCAAGCATCCCCCGGGCCGCAGCGCTGGCTGGCATGGCGGGCGGCGTGGGCCTGCGCCTCCTGCAAGGGCTGGGCCGGCGCGCGCGCGAACAGCCAGCGCGCCAGGTGCGGGTAGAGCGCGCGCGCCAGCCGGCCCAGCAGCGGGTGGCGCAGGGCGCGCGCCACGCGCTGGCGGCCCACGGCGGCGTAGGCGGCCTCGAACGCGGGCACGCCCACCAGCACGCGGCCGTCGGCGGTCTGGGCGTGCATCAGGCGCATCAGCTCGGCCTGGGTGCAGCCGGCGGGCGCGCCGTCAAAGCCGGGGGGCGAGCAGTCCACCAGCCGCAGGCGGCCGTGCGCGTCGCGCTGCAAGAGCGCGTGCATCTCCGCCGCGCACAGCGGGCAGGAGGCGTCGTAGTACAGCGTCAGGGGGTAGGTGGCGGGCATTGTGCTTCCTTGGTTTGAAAAGATGGATATTTCAGAAAAAAGTGAAATCAAGGCGCAAAAAAAGGGGCGCGGCGGCTTGCACTGCTTTCGCGGCCTGGGCGTGGCTCCAGGTTTTCGGCCAGGCTTTCGGCCAGGTGCTTGAGGGCGCGCAGGCGCTGGCGCGATTGGCGCTGCACGTAGCGGCCCACCAGCGGCGTGAGCAGCCAGGCCACGGCCCGGTGCAGGCGCAGGTGGTAAGTGAAGTGCACGCGGCAGCGCTCTGGTCCATCGGGCACGAAGCGCCAGCTGCCCGCCAGTGCGGCGAACAGCCAGGGCCCGCGCAGCAGGCGGAAGGCGGCCACGCGCGGGCGCTGAAAGCTGACGTAGGCCACGTCAAAGGCCATGCCCAGCGGGGCCGGGCAGTGCGCCACGCGTGTGCCGTCCGCAGCGGTGGCGGGCCGGGCGTGCGGGGTCAGGCTGTCCCACAGCGGGCGCAGGGCGTAGTCCTGGCTCAGATCGAAGCAGGTGGCGGCGCTGGCCGCGATGTCGATGTGGGTCTGAATGCGCATGGGGCTCTCCTGGTCGGTTAAGGGTTCAGCGCACCAGCTTCTGCACGCTGGCGCCGAGCTTGAGCACTTTTTCCAGCGTGCTGGGCGACAGGCGCAGCATTTCCTCGCTCCAGGCGCCCAGCGCCTGCATGAAGCGCAGGGTCTCGCGCAGACGGTCCTGCGCATCGGGCGGCTCGGCGGCGAAGTCCTCGCGCGCCACCAGCTCGGCCAGCAGGCGCGTGGTGGGGTCGAACTCGCGCTCCTTGCGCTCGCGCACGATGGTGCGAAACAGCGCCCACACATCGCTGGAGGTTTCAAAGTAATCGCGCCGGTCGCCCAGCATGTGGGTGACGCGGATCAGGTTCCAGTTCTGCAGCTCCTTGAGGCTGTTGCTCACGTTCGAGCGCGCCACGCCCAGGGTCTCGGCCAGCGCCTCGGCATGCAGCGGGCGGCCGTGGATGAACAGCAGCGCATGGATTTGCGCCACCGTGCGGTTGACGCCCCAGGCGGAGCCCATTTCACCCCAGTGGACGACGAAGCGGCGTGCGATATCGGTCAGTTCCATGAGGCGGGAATGTATAGGAACTGAAATTTCTGTCAAGACAGAAATTTTTTGCCATGTATCGCCGGCCAGCGCTGTGCGGGCTGATGACGGCACGCCTTGATGTCAGGGGATGAGAGACAGCAGGCATGGCGGGCCGTCCGTCGTTTGCCTGGGCTGGAGGCGGGTCAACGCTGCTGCGCTCATAAAAATATAGCTGCTTAGGCTGTATTGACGGCGCTGGGGACGGATATGGCTGAAAAAGCAGGCCGGGCGAACGCGCTTGTGGCTTCTGAACAGGGCGAGTTGGCTGGGCGCGGCGTTTGCATGGAATCGCGCTGAAAGCGCAAGCCTCCGGTGTGCTGCTGAAACGTGTCAGCGGCTGTGGGCGGGCGGAAGGGTTCCGTCCGTGGCCAGCAAGGCTTGCGCCTGGGTCTGGTTCAGTGGCGCGCCGTAGAACAGGGCGTAGAAATCGCGCACGGCCTCGGTCATGGGGGGCAGTGTTTGCAGGGCCGGGTGGCCGGGGTGCAGCGCTTGCAGCAGCCAGCGCACGCCGATCAGGCGGTTGATGCCGGGCGGCCCGTCAAGCCAGCCAAAGGGCAGCACGGGGGCCGTGTGCACGCGGCCGTTGCGCACGGCGCTGACGCCGTGCCAGAGCGGGTCGCGGCGCACGTGGGCGGCGAAGGCGGGGTCTTGCGTGACGACGACTTGCGGGTCCCAGGCCAGGATCTGCTCCATCGACACCCGCGTCAGCCCGCCGCGCCCGCTGGCGGCGGCCACGTTGCGCCCGCCGGCGTGTTCGATGATTTCCACGTTGATGGCGCCGCCCAGCCCGGTTTCCATGCCGCCGGGGCCGCGGCCCAGGTACACGCGCGGGCGCTGGGCTTCGGGCACGCTGTCGCGCACGCGCCGGGCCAGCGCGGCTATGTTTTCGGCATGGCGGGCCAGGGCGGCGCCGCGTTCGGGCACGCCCAGCAGGGCGCCGGCTTCGCGCAGCTGGCGCGCGTGATCGGGCAGCGTGCCTTGCAGCAGCAGGCAGGGCAGGCCGGTCTGGCGGGCCAGGCGTTCGGTGGCGGAGAGGTAGGTGGCGTCGGTGGCGCCCACGTCCAACACCAGGTCAGGTTGCAGTGCAAGCAGCTTTTCCAGCGGCATGGTGCTGCCGCGGCCGGTGAGGCGGCCCAGGTGGGGCAGCGCGGCCAGGTGCGGGTGCAGATGGCGGCGCGCTTCATCGCTGAGGCGCATGGGCCAACCCAGCAGCTTTTCCGGCGCCAGGGCGGCCAGCAGCACGCCGGCTGGCGGCCCGGCGGCGAACACACGGCGGGTGGCGCCAGGCGCGGGCAGCGCGCCAAAGCGGGCGGCCACGGTGCTGGCGGCGGCGGGGGAGGGCGGTGCAGCGCGGCCAGCCAGCGCCTGGCTCCAGGCGGGCCAGGCGCCAAGCGCACCCGCTGCGCCGAGGGCGTGGCGCAGCCACTGGCGCCGGCTGGCGGGGGGCAGGGGCGAAGGGTCGGGGGGCGGAAGGTGCATGGCCAAGGCTTCTGAGGGTGGAGGGCAACGGGGCGTGTGCGGAATCAGCTTTGAACGGGTTCTTATGCCGGCGCGCCGGCGCGCTGCCGCAGGCACCACTGGTAAAGCGCTCCGGCCTGGGCGGGCAGCTCGTCATGGGCGCCGCCGGTGAAGCGGCGCCAGCTTTCCAAATGGCGCGCGGCCACGGCGGTGAGTACCGGAATGCCGGCCGCGGCGAAGGCGGCGAACTCCTGCGTGAAGCCGCCGCCTTCGGCCTCGGCATTGCCGAAGCGGTTGATCACGGCTAGCGCCACGCGGTCGGTCAGCGCCTGCCGCAGCGCGCTGCTGGCCAGCGCCAGCCCGCGCAGATCCAGGCTGCACGCTTGCGAGGCCCCGCCCAGGTCTTGCGAGATCTCGAAGACCTGGCCGTTGCGCAAGTCGTGCAGGCACATGCGCTTGTTGCCGTTGGGGTAGCGGTCCAGGCGGTGCACCAGTCCGCCCACCGGCCAGCCCGCGTGCTGGAGGCGGCGGGCGGTGTGTTCCAGCAAGATCTCGGCGGTGTGGTCGCCGTCGGCGTGACACAGGGCGGCCAGAGGTGGCGCGGGCGTGGGGGTGGCAGTCATGGCAAGACGCGAGAGGGGAAAGGTCTGGTGTGTATCAAGCATGCTGCCCGCCGCGCGGCCGGGGCAGCGCAGCCGGCGGCCAGCCCCGCCAGCCACTGCCGGCGCTGCAAAAGCAGGCACGGGGCGGGCCGGGCCGGGCCGTCATGGGCTTCAGCAATGCTTCAGAAACGATAGCTGAAGTTGGCGTACCAGCTGCGGCCGGGCATGGGGATGCCGTCGGCCCACTGGTACCACTTGTCGCCCAGGTTGGTGACGCCGAAGTCCAGCGCCATGCCGGGGCGCGGCTGGTAGCGGGCGCGCAGATGCAGCAGGCCGTAGCCGGGCAGCGTCAGCACTTGCGAGCGGCCGCCGGCGGCCACGGGCATGCGGCGGCCGGTTTCGGCCTCGACCTCGGCGCGCAGTTGCCACTGCGCCAGGGGTTGCCATTGCAGGCCGGCCAGCAGGCGCTGGCGCGGGGTGCCGGTGAGCAGGACGCGGCGGTCGCTCAGGTTGGTGCGGTGCAGGTAGGTGTAGGCGGCGTTGAGCTGCCACTGCGCCGACAGGCGCTGGGCCAGCGCCAGTTCCAGCCCGGCGCTGCGGGTGCGGCCCACGTTCTGGGCCTGGTCGCAGGTGGCGCCGCCGCAGGCGCCGGAGGGCACGATCTGGGTCTGGATTTCGTCGCGCACGCGGCTGTAAAACAGGCTGGCCTGGCCCTGGGCGCCGGCCCAGGGGCGGCCGCTGGCGCCCAGCTCCAGGTGGGCGGCGGCCTCGGGCTTGAGGTCGGGGTTGGGCAGGGCGCGGCCCAGGCGGGCGGAGTAGCGGTCCTTGATGGTGGGAAAGCGCGTCTTGCGCGAGAGCACGGCGTACAGCTCGTCGCCTTGCGGGGTGAGCGCGTAGCCGAGCTTGAGCAGGCCGTTGGTGGCGCTGGTGGCGCCGGTGGGCCAGTGGTGCACGCGCTGGGCGTCGCGCTTGTCGTGGCTGAGGCCGGCGGTGAGCTGCCAGCGCGGGCCCAGGGTAATGCGGTCCTCGGCCACCAGCGAAGTGGTGAGGTCGCGGTAGTACTTCTCGGGGTTGCGGCCGCTGGCGGCGTCGGTGTGTTCGTCGCGCTTGTAGTGCAGGGCAAAGACCAGCTCGTGGTTTTTCAGGCCGGCGTGCGTCCACTCCAGGCTGGCGCCCTGGCTCACGTCCTTGTAGCTGCTGGTGGGGGCGTGGCGGGTGTAGCTGGCGTCGGTGTACATGTCCAGCCCGTTGCGGTAGGTGTCGCGGTACAGGCGGGCTTTGAGCAGGTTGTTGCTGCCAATGCGGGTGGTGCCCAGGAAATACAGGCTGTCCTTGTCCCAGTAGGGCCAGCGCCAGTAGCGCACGGCGTTGCGCTGGGTGGAGCGGCCGGTGTAGACCGGGTTGCCTTTCTCGCCGTCTTGCCGCACGTAGCCCACGGCATATTCGTCGCTGGCGTTGGGCGTCAGGCCCAGTTTGAGCGAGAGGCGTCGGTCGCTGCGGTCGGCATTGGCGCGGTAGCGGCCCGTGTCGGTGGGACGGCGCTTGAAGTCCTGAAAGCCCTTGGGCAGCGGGAAGCTGTGCGCGTCCAGATACGACAGGCCCGCCTGGTAGTACCAGCGGCCCTGGTGGCCGCCCAGGTTGACGGCGGCCTGGCGTTCGCGGCCGGCGCCCAGGCCCAGGCGCGCATCGCCCTCGAAGGGGCGGGCAGGCTTGCGCGTGACCAGGTTCACCGCGCCGCCCAGCGTGTTGGGGCCGTACAGCAGCGAGGTGCCGGACTTGGCCACGCGCACTTCGGCCAGGTCGAAGGTGGTGAAGCGGCCGAAATCCACGTAGCCGTCGTAAGGCACGTACAGCGGCACGCCGTCCACGTACACGGGCGCCTGACGCGAATCGAAGCCGCGCAGGCTGAGCATGGCTTCATTGCGGTTGTTGTGCGTCAGGCTCACGCCGGGCAGCAGGGCCACGGCTTCGGCCACGGTGCGGGCGTTGGCGCGTTCCAGCTCGCGCTGGGTCAGGCGCTGCGCGTCGGCGGCGCTGCCTTCGTCATCGCGACGCGCGCGCACCTCCACTGTGCCCAGCGTGAAGGGCTGGACAGCTTCGGCCTCGGAGGCCGCGGCCGCCGGGGCGGGGGCCTGCTGCGCCCCGGCCGGTAGGGCCAGCGGCGTGATGGCCAGGGCGACCCAGAGCCAGGCGGCCCGGCGGGGGAAGGCCGGTGCGGTGGGGTGTTCAGCCAAAGGCATGTGGGCGGTGGCGGGTGACATGGCGTTCTCGTGCGCTTTCATCGGATGATTTGTTGCCAGATGTAAAGCGGAAAATTGTATAGCGCTATAACTTTTTTTGAATAGCGTGAGGCGCGGTTTTTTATCGCGCTTTTTGCAGGTATGAATACTGCGAAACGGGCAGGAGAAAGCGGAAGGCTGGCCTGCCGTGGCCCGGGCGCTGGGCGCTCAGCGGCGCGGCTGCGCCACCAGCAGCATCACCCGCGCCTTGCCCCGGCCCGTGTTGCGGAAGTGGTGCTCGGCATCGGCGCGCAGGCAGGCGGTATCGCCCGGGCCCAGGCGCAGGCGCTGGCCGTCCACCTCGATCAGCACCGCGCCCTGAATGACGTGAAAACACTCGCAGCTGCCTGCCGGGTGCGCGGCAAAGCGGCTGGTGGTCGCGCCTGCGGGCAGGGTGTAGGCCAGCCATTGCAGCCCCGGGCCGGGCTCGGCCAGCGTGCGGCGCTGCACGCCGCTGGCCGGGTCGGTGTAGCGCAAGCCCTCGCCCGCGCGCGTGAGCTGGGTGATGCGCGTGGCGGCGGGGGCGGCCAACAGTTCTTGCAGCTCGCAGCCCAGCGCCTGGGCGATGGCCAGGCCGTAGTTGAGGCTGGTGCCCAGCTCGTCGCGCTCGATGCGCGACAGCGCGCTGCGCGAGATGCCGGTGGCCTCGGCCAGCTGTTCCAGGGTAATGCCGATGACGGCGCGGCGGGCGCGTACGGCGGCGCCAAAGGCCGCGTCGTGACGGGGTGGATCGGTGCGGTTCATGGGCGGGTGGCGCTTTTTGTGTTCTCTTATCGGAAACTAGAATGTGCGCATCAGAAACTTTTGCAGAGGTGCGCCATGGGGACGCTGGCGGCATTGTTACCCGTGCTGGTGGTCGTGTGCGCCCTGGCGCTGGGCTGGCCCGCCTTGCGCGCGGCGGGCGTGGGGTTGGCGCTGGCCCTGGGCGTGGCGCTGGCGCAGGGCTGGCCGGCGGCGGCCGCGCTGGCGGCGCTGGGCGGCTGGCTGCCGGTGGCGCTGGAGGTGGTTTTCATCATCGGCGGCGGGCTGGCGCTGGGCCAGACGCTGCAAGCGCGCGGCGCGCAGCAGGCGCTGGCGGGCTGGCTGCGCCAGCGGGCCGGGCAGGGTGCGGGGGCGGTGCTGATGGTGGTGCACGGGGTCACGCCCTTTGCCGAGTCGGTGACGGGCTTTGGCATCGGGGTCACAGTGGGCATTCCGCTGCTGCTGTACCTGGGCCTGTCGCCGGCGCGGGCGGCGCTGGCGGGGCTGCTGGGCCTGTGCGCGGTGCCTTGGGGATCGATGGGGCCGGGCACGCTGGTGGCCGCGCGCATGGCGGGCTTGCCATTCGACGCGCTGGGCCTGGCCTCGGCCTGGCTGAGCCTGCCGCCTTTTCTGGTGGCGGGCTGGGGCGCGGCCTGGTTGGCGGGGAAGCCGGGGCAGCGCGGGCGCGACTTCTGGCAGGCCACGGCGTCGGCCCTGGCGCTGTGGCTGGCGGTGCTGGCCTGCAATGCGCTGGCGGGCACGGCCCTGGCCGGGGCGCTGGGAGCCTTGCTGGTGCTGGCCGGGCATGTGCTGCTGCGCCGGGGGCGCTGGCCCGCCTGGCCGCCGCTGGCCACGGCGGCGCTGCGCGCCTATGCCGTGCTGCTGGGCGGCTTGCTGCTGGCCGGGCAGGCGCTGCGTGCGATGGGTGCGATGGGCGCGGGGCAGGGCGTGGCGCCCGGCGCCTGGCAGGCGCTGGCCTCGCCCGCGCTGTGGCTGTGGGCGGCGGTGGCGGTGGCCGCCCCGGCGGCGGGCTGGCGCGCGCCCCTGGCGCGGGCTTTGCGCGGCTGGGTGCCGGTGGCGGCGGTGGCAGTGGCCTACATCGCGCTGGGGCTGGTGATGGCCCTGTCGGGCATGGCGGCGCGGCTGGCAGAGGCGCTGGCGCAGCTGGGCAGCGCCTACCTGCTGGCCGCGCCTTTTGTGGGAGCGCTGGGGGGCTTTGTGACCGGCTCCAACACGGGGGCCAACGCCATGCTGGCGGCCACGCAGGCGCAGATCGCCGTGCAGCTGGGCGCGCCGCTGCTGCCCTTCATGGCCGCGCACAACGTGGCGGCAGCTTTGCTGCTGATGGCCTCGCCCGCCAAAGTGGAGATGGCGCTGCAACTGTGCCCGCCGCCAGCGCTGGCGCGGCGCGCCTGGGTGCAGCGCGCCGTGCTGCTGGCGGCGCTGCCCTCTGTGCTGGCGCTGGCGGTGCTGAACGTGGTGCTTGCGCGGTGAGGGCGGGTTAGTGGTTTGGCGGGTGGCTTTTGGGAAGGGGGAGAGGAGCCTCACAATCGATCGGCCATCCCTTGATTTCGGCCCGTGCAGCCGCACCTGCGTTGACAACAGGAGATCACCACTACCATGCGATTCGACAAACTCACCACCAAGTTCCAGGAAGCGCTGAGCGATGCGCAGTCGCTGGCTTTGGGCAACGACCATGCCTACATCCAGCCCGAGCATTTGCTGGCGGCCATGCTGCGCCAGGAGGACGGCCCCCGGTCGCTGTTGCAGCGCGCGGGCGTGAACACGGCGCGGCTGGCGCAGGAGGCGGAGGCGGCCCTCAAGCGCCTGCCGCAGGTGCAGGGCCAGGAGCAGGTGCAGCCCAGCCCCGATCTGATGAAGCTGTTGCAGGCCACGGAGAAGGAGGCCATCAAGCGCGGCGACCAGTTCATCCCCAGCGAGATGTTCCTGCTGGCTTTGGCCGACGAGAAATCCGGCAAGGGCGAGGCCGCGCGCATCGCCAGGGAAAGCGGCCTGAGCCGCAAGAGACTGGAAGCCGCCATCGACGCCGTGCGCGGCGGGCAGACGATGGACAGCGCCGAGGGCGAAAGCCAGCGCGAGGCGCTCAAAAAATACACGCTGGATCTGACCGAGCGCGCGCGCCAGGGCAAGCTCGACCCGGTGATTGGCCGCGACGACGAGATCCGCCGCGCCATCCAGGTGCTGCAACGGCGCAGCAAGAACAATCCGGTGCTGATTGGCGAGCCGGGCGTGGGCAAGACCGCCATCGTCGAAGGGCTGGCGCAGCGCATCGTCGCCGGCGAAGTGCCCGACACGCTCAAGGACAAGCGCGTGCTGGTGCTGGACATGGCCGGCCTGCTGGCCGGGGCCAAGTACCGCGGCGAGTTCGAGGGGCGCCTCAAGTCCGTGCTGAAAGAGGTGGCGCAGGACGAGGGCCGCATCATCCTGTTCATCGATGAAATCCACACGATGGTGGGCGCGGGCAAGGCCGAGGGCGCGATGGACGCGGGCAACATGCTCAAGCCCGCGCTCTCGCGCGGCGAGCTGCACTGCATTGGCGCGACCACGCTGGACGAGTACCGCAAGTACATCGAGAAAGACGCGGCGCTGGAGCGGCGCTTCCAGAAAGTGCTGGTGGAAGAGCCGACGGTGGAAGCCACCATCGCCATCCTGCGCGGCCTGCAAGAAAAGTACGAAGTGCACCACGGCGTGGACATCACCGACCCGGCCATCGTGGCCGCGGCCGAGCTGAGCGCGCGCTACATCACCGACCGCTTTCTGCCCGACAAGGCGATTGACTTGATCGACGAGGCCGCGGCCAAGATCAAGATCGAGATCGACTCCAAGCCCGAGGCGATGGACAAGCTCGACCGCCGCATCATTCAACTGAAGATCGAGCGCGAGGCCATGAAGAAGGAAACCGACGAGGCTTCCAAAAAGCGCCTGCAACTCATCGAGGACGACCTGGCCAAGCTGGAGAAGGAATACGCCGACCTGGAAGAAATCTGGAAAAGCGAGAAAGCCAGCGCCCAGGGCGGCGAGCAATTGCGCAAGGAGATCGACCAGATCAAGTTCCAGATCGAGGAGTTCACCCGCAAGGGCGACTTCAACCAGGTGGCCGAGCTGCAATACGGCAAGCTGCCCGCGCTGGAAAAGCAGTTGAAGGACGCCCAGGCCAGCGAAGGCGCGCGCGAAAAAGCCGCGCCGCAACTGCTGCGCACGCAGGTGGGCGCGGAGGAAATCGCCGAAGTCGTCAGCCGCGCCACCGGCATCCCCGTCAGCAAAATGATGCAGGGCGAGCGCGAGAAGCTGCTGCACATGGAAGACGCCCTGCACCAGCGCGTGGTGGGCCAGAACGAGGCGGTGGACGCCGTGGCCGACGCCATCCGCCGCTCGCGCTCGGGCCTTTCCGACCCCAACCGGCCGCTGGGCAGCTTTTTGTTCCTCGGCCCCACCGGCGTGGGCAAGACCGAGCTGAGCAAGGCGCTGGCGGGCTTTTTGTTCGACAGCGAAGACCACCTCATCCGCATCGACATGAGCGAGTTCATGGAAAAGCACTCCGTGGCCCGCCTCATCGGCGCGCCGCCCGGCTACGTGGGCTATGACGAGGGCGGCTACCTGACCGAAGCCGTGCGCCGCAAGCCCTACAGCGTGGTGCTGCTCGACGAGGTGGAAAAAGCCCACCCGGACGTGTTCAACGTGCTGCTGCAAGTGCTGGACGACGGCCGCCTGACCGACGGCCAGGGCCGCACCGTGGACTTCAAGAACACCGTCATCATCATGACCAGCAACATCGGCTCGCACCGCATCCAGGAGATGGCGGGCCAGCCGTATGAAGAAGTCAAGGATGCGGTGTGGGAGGAGCTGAAAAACCACTTCCGCCCCGAATTCCTCAACCGCATCGACGAGACGGTGGTCTTCCACGGCCTGGACGCCCAGCACATTGGCGAGATCGCCAAGATCCAACTGGCCACGCTGCAAAAGCGGCTGGAGAAAATGGAGCTGCACCTGCAAGTCTCGGACGCGGCCCTGGCCGAGCTGGCCAAGGTGGGGTTCGATCCGGTGTTCGGCGCGCGGCCGCTCAAGCGGGCGATTCAGCAGCGCATCGAAAACCCGCTGTCCAAGGCGCTGCTGCAAGGGCAGTTCCCGCCCAAGAGCACGATCGAGGTCAGCGTCGATCCGATCAAGGCGCCGGGGGTGTTTGAGTTCCGCCAAGTCTGAACGCCAGCGCCTTGGCGGCAGGCGTTGCGCCAAACCGCCTGTGGCGCTGTCCGGGCGCGGCGGGTCTTGTGCCGGCCCATCCAGCAGCGTGTCTTCAAGACACGCTGCTTTTTTATGGGCAGAAGCGCCCTTCCTGGCAATCGGTCGGGTATGTCAGGCTGGGGGTGAGCGCCCGGTTTTTGCGAGTCATCGGCGCGGGGGCTGGAGCGCAAGGCATGCAAGCCGGGGTATTCCCGATACCCCTTGTTTCAAGTGTTGACTTTTGCAGTAGAGAGGAAAAAAATCCAATCGCATGCCATTAGGAGCCGGGCCAAGGCTCTGTCAATAAAAAAGGGAGCGAACAAAAAATGGCCATCTTCGTGATTGATGACCACCCGTTGATGCGTGAAGCCATTGCCATGCTGCTGCGACGCGTCAGGCCGGGTTCGGAGGTTGTGGAGCTGTCCCGGCTTTCGGAATTGCGGCACAGCCTGACAGCCCGCCACACGCCAGAGCTTTTCTGTCTGGACTTCAAACTGCCCGATACGGTGGGCGTGTCGGGCATTGAGCTGCTAAAAGAAACTTTTCCCCATGTGCCCTTGGCAGTCATTTCGGCGACCAACGCCAGTGAGGCCGAAGACTGGTGCCGCGAGGCTGGCGCCGATGTGTACATAGAAAAATCGGCCGGCGCGGCTGAAATTGCCAATGCGCTGCGCGCCATGCTGGCCGTGGATAGTTGTTTTGGCGAATTGGCGGAAAGCCCGCACGGCGAAGAAATTCATCTGGAGCCCAAGCTGTCCAAGCGCCAGAAGCAGCTGATCGCCATGCTGGACGGCGGCTTGTCGAACCGCGAGATTGCTGACCAGCTCGGTATCAGCGAACACACCGTGAAAGTGCACCTGTGGCGCCTGTTCCGCCGCCTGGGCGTGAAAAGCCGCACGCAAACGCTGCACTACGCCCGCATGAATGGTCTGCTGCTGTCTTGAGCAGCCGGCTTGCTTGGCGGTAGGGCGCCGACAAACAGCCCGCGGCGTGAGCGGGTTGGCGGCTTTGCCATGTGCCTTTCGCCGGGCTTTGAGGCCGCGCCAGCGGGTGAGGGCGTTGATAGCCAGGCACGCGCCCTGAATCAAAAGCACGCGAAAACCAGCCGCGGAAGCTGGCAGCCGGGCGGCGTGTCCGGCGCGCCTTGACGCCTCTACAATCGGTTGCAAACAGCTTTGCTCCCATGAAAATTCTGCTTTGCAACGACGACGGCTACCAGGCGCACGGCATCGTGGCCCTGCACCGCGCGCTGGCCGCGGCCGAAGGCATCGAGGTCGAAGTGATTGCGCCGGAGCACAACAACAGTGCCAAGTCCAATGCGCTCACGCTGCATTCGCCGCTGTACGTGCATGAGGCGGCCAACGGTTTCCGCTACGTCAACGGCACGCCGGCCGACTGCGTGCATGTGGCGCTGACCGGCCTGCTGGGCTACCGGCCGGATCTGGTGGTCTCCGGCATCAACAATGGCGCCAACATGGGCGATGACACCATCTACTCCGGCACGGTGGGCGCGGCCATGGAAGGCTATTTGTTCGGCATTCCGGCCATAGCGTTTTCGCAGGTGGAAAAAGGCTGGGCGCACATTGAGGATGCGGCGCTCAAGGCTTGTGAAATCATTCGCCAGATGGGCAACCATCGCACCGAAGGCGGCGCGCCCTGGCTGCTGAACGTGAACATTCCCAACCTGCCGCTGGCGCAGTTGAAGCCGCCCAAGGTGTGCCGACTGGGCCGCCGCCACGCGGCGGAAAAGGTCATCACCCAGCCCAACCCGCGTGGCGACACCATGTACTGGATCGGGGCGGCCGGCGCGGCGCTGGACGATGCGGAGGGCACGGATTTCCATGCCACCGCGGCCGGTCATGTGGCATTGACGCCGCTGAAGGTCGATCTGACCGACCACGAGCACCTGGCTTACTGGGCCCAGGGGCTGGCGCAAGGGCAAGCCCATGCCGCCCAAGCCGGGGCAGGGGGCCGCAGCTGATGGCCACGCAGCGCCCCGGTTTTCCGGCGCGGCTGGATTTGGGCGGCCTACCGCGCCCGGCTGCGGGGGCCGTGCCGCGGCCAGCGGCCACGGGCGGCGCCAACCTGCCGGGCGCCCCGCTGCGCCCGGCCCCCGGCGTGGCGCGTGACCCCATTCCTGCCCGCGCCCGCATGGTGCAGCAGTTGGCCGCTGGCGGCGTGCATGACGCCGAGGTGCTGCGCGCCATGGGCGCGGTGGAGCGCCACCGCTTTGTGGACGAGGCGCTGGCGCGCCAGGCCTACGAAGATACGGCGCTGCCCATTGGCCTGGGACAAACCATTTCCAAACCCAGCGTGGTCGCGCGCATGATCGAGCTGCTGCGCGGCGGCGTGCAGGGCCAGCCGGCGCCTGGGCCTTTGGGCCGCGTGCTCGACATTGGCACCGGCTGCGGCTATCAGGCCGTGGTGCTGGCGCAGTTGGCCACCGAGGTTTACAGCATCGAACGCCTGCGCGCGCTGCATGAAAAGGCGCGCGACAACCTGCGCCCGTTGCGCCTGGCCAACGTCCACCTCATTCTGGGGGATGGCATGGCAGGCTTTGCAAAAGGGGCGCCTTATGCGGGCATCATCGCCGCTGCAGGGGGCGAGGCCGTGCCCGAGGCCTGGGTAGACCAGCTTGCCTGGGGCGGCCGCATCGTGGCCCCCGTGGCGGGCAGCGGCGGCCGGCAGGCGCTGGTGGTCATTGAGAAGACCCGGCAGGGCATCACGCAGGCCGTGCTGGAGGCCGTGCATTTCGTGCCCCTAAAATCAGGCCTTGCCTGAACATGTGAAAAATGCACGCCGCCGGGCGCTGCGGCGTTTGCCAGAGAGAGGATTGTTTTCATGGTGTCTTTTGGTCGTACAACGTGGATGGTGATGGGCCTGGCGGCAGCGGTGGCGCTGGGCGGATGCTCCACGCGCTCGGCCACGCGCGCGCCGGTGGAAGACCGCCACGCCACGGGCGGCGTGCCCGCGCGCGCCGTGGATCCGGCCACGTTGCCCGGGGCCGAAAACGCGGGCAAGCCCGGTTACTACACCGTGCGTCCCGGCGACACGATCATGAAAATTGCGGCGGAAGTCGGCCAGCACTGGCGCGACATTGGCCGCTGGAACAACCTGGACAACCCCGACCTGATCGAAGTGGGCCAGGTGCTGCGCGTGGTGCCGCCTTCGGGCGCGCCGGTCACGGCGGCTGCACCGGCGCCCGTGCCAGCCGCGCCTGCGGCGGGCAGCGGCGCGCCCGTGACGCCAGCGCGCGCCACGGACCCGGCCGCCTCAGCCGCCACCGCGCCTGCGTCTCCTGCCTCGGCACCCGCGCCCGGCGTGGCCATGCAGACCACGCCGCCTGCGGCAGCGCCGGCACAGCCTCCGGCGCCGGCTGAAGACGGCCCGGGCTTTATCTGGCCGGCCAAGGGCACGCTGGTGGCCGGTTTTGACGAGGCCAAGAACAAGGGGCTGAAGATCGCCGGCAAGGCGGGTGATCCGGTCATCGCCGCTGCCGACGGCAAGGTGGTCTACGCTGGCGCGGGCCTGCGCGGCTACGGCAACCTCATCATCCTGAAGCACAACAACACCTTCCTGACCGCCTACGCGCACAACCGCGCGCTGCTGGTCAAGGAAGACCAGAGTGTGCGCAAGGGCCAGAAAATTGCCGAAATGGGCTCCAGCGATGCCGACCGCGTGATGCTGCACTTTGAAATCCGCCGCTCTGGCAAGCCGGTGGATCCGGCGCGCTACCTGCCCGCCCGCTGAGAACCTGATCCAACGGCCGGCTTCAGTCGCCGGGCAAAAGAAAAAAAGGGGCGCTGCCATAGCGCCCCTTCGTTTTGACGGAATGGACAGGACGGTGACGTTTGCTACAGTTTTAATAGCTGATTGGGCTGTACCCACGGCCCAAAAGCCCTTTTTGATCACGATAAACCATGAGTTCCGCCCGCGATAGCCACCTGCCCGCCACGCCGCCCGCAGCTGAAAAGGATGAACGCCCGGCCCCGGCCCTGCCCTCAGACTGGCTGCACGTGGATGCGCTGGACATGGAGGCGCAAGGCATTGCCCGCCGCCCGGACGGCAAGGTCGTCTTCATCGACGGCGCTCTGCCCGGCGAATGGGTCAGCGCCCAGGTTCACCGCCGCAAGAACAACTGGGAAGCCGCCACCCTGACCGCCGTGCACCGCGAAAGCAGCCAGCGCGTGCGCCCCGGCTGCCCGCACTTTGGCCTGCACGCCGGCGCCTGCGGCGGCTGCAAGATGCAGCACCTGGAACCGGCGGCGCAAGTTGCCATCAAGCAGCGCGTGCTGGAAGACAACCTGTGGCACCTGGGCAAAGTGCGCCCCGCCCGCGTGCTGCGCCCCATCCACGGCCCGGCCTGGGGCTACCGCTGGCGCGCACGCCTGTCGGTGCGCCACGTGCAGAAAAAAGGCGAAGTGCTGGTGGGCTTTCACGAGCGCAAAAGCCGCTACGTGGCCGACATGCGCCAGTGCCCCGTGCTGCCGCCGCACGTCAGCGCGCTGCTGGCGCCGCTGCGCGCGCTGATCTACGGCATGGACGCGCGCGACACCTGCCCGCAGATCGAGCTGGCCTGCGGCGATGACGTGACCGCGCTGGTGCTGCGCCACCTGGCGCCGCTGTCGCCCGCCGATTTGCAGCGCCTGCGCGACTTTGCCCAGCGCCACGGCGCCCCGGCCCAGCCCATCCAGTGGTGGCTGCAGCCCAAGGGGCCGGACACGGTGCACCGGCTGGACGAAGACGGCCCCGCGCTGGCCTACCGCCTGCCGGAATTCGGCATCACCATGCCCTTCAGGCCCACCGACTTCACCCAGGTCAACCCGCACATCAACCGCGTGCTGGTCAGCACCGCGCTGCGCCTGCTGGACGTGCAGCCGCATGAGCGCGTGATCGACTGGTTCTGCGGCCTGGGCAACTTCACGCTGCCCCTGGCCACCCAGGCGCGCGAAGTGCTGGGCGTGGAAGGCAGCCCGGCGCTGGTGCAGCGCGCGCGCGACAACTGGCAACGCCACGCCGCGCAGGCGGGGGTCGGGCATTCAGAAGAAAAAAGCGCTCCAAGGCATGCTCCATCTGCCACATGTGCTCCTCAATTTGAAGCGCGCAACCTGTTCGAGATGACGCCCGCCCAGCTCGTGGCCGACGGCGTGGCCGACCGCTGGCTGGTGGACCCGCCGCGCGAAGGCGCCTTTGCGCTGGCCAAGTCGCTGGCGGCCATCCACCAGGCGCGCCTGGGCGCGGCCGATGCCGAGCCGCTGCCCGCCGGGGCCGAGGGCTGGCAGCCGCCGCGCCGCATCGTCTACGTAAGCTGCAACCCCGCCACCCTGGCGCGCGACGCGGGCCTGCTGGTACACCAGGCGGGCTACCGCTGCACGGCCGCGGGCGTGGTCAACATGTTTCCGCACACGGCCCATGTGGAAAGCGTGGCGGTGTTCGACTGGCAGGGCGGCGCGGCAGGCGAAGCGGAATTTTCCCGCTGGCCGGAGCAGGCGGGGGCGGAGCCTGGGCCTGCGCCGCACGAACCTGGCCGCCCATGACCGGAGCCGCCTCGCCACTGCCTGGGTTATCGCCCCGGCCATCGCCCGTGCCCTTCTTGCTGCCCGTGCCTGCCGGTCGTCCGCCTGTTACCGCCTACGTGGCCCTGGGGGCCAACCTGGGCGATGCGGCGGCCACCGTGCGCCGTGCCTTCGATGCGCTGGCCGCGCTGCCGGGCACGCGCGTAACGGCGCGCTCCGGCCTCTACCGCACGGCGCCGGTGGATGCAGGCGGGCCTGACTTCGTGAACGCGGTGGCAGCGCTGTCCACGGCGCTGCCGGCGCCATGCCTGCTGGATCGGCTGCTGCAGCTGGAGCAGGCTGAAGGCCGCCAGCGTCCCTATCGCCACGCACCGCGCACGCTGGATCTGGACTTGCTGCTGTACGGCAGCGCCCGTATCGACAGCCCGCTGCTGACCGTGCCGCACCCGCGCATGATGGCGCGGGCTTTCGTGCTCGTGCCGCTGGCGGAAATCGCGCCGCAACGGGTGCCGCCCGAGGCGCTGGCTGCAGTGGCCGGGCAGCCCATCGTGCGCTTGTAGGGGCGCATTCCTTTCAATGCGCTTGCTGGCTCCGCCTGGGCTGCGCCACGACAAATTTTCATCAGCCGTCACGTTGCTGGTCGCCATTGGCCCTACATTTGAGGCCCTCTGCCTGGTTTGTTTGCCTTGACCTGACTCACCCCATGCCCGCACACCACACCCTGCGCCAAACATGGCGCCGCCCTGTTTTGGCCCTGCTCTTGGGCAGCCTGTCCATCGCCGCCTGCGCCCAAGCCAAGGAGGCCGGCATGCCCCCAAGCAAGCGCCCGGCCCAGGCCGCGCACCTGCGGCTAGTGGATGCCCTGGACCGCCCGCAGGATGGCTATTGCCTGGATATTCTCGGCTCCGGGCCGTATATCCGCTTTGACATGCCGATGACCGCGCACAACTGCAAGCCGGGGCTGTATGCCGACGAGGCCGTGGTCTGGGATGCCGACGGCAAGATCCGCTTTCCCGCCTACAACGTCTGCGCCACCGTGGCGGGCATCCAGCAAACCGTGTTGCCCGGCGCCGCCGTCATGCCGCGCCAGTGCGATGAGCGCAGCCCCTTTCTGGAAGCGCAGCATCTGCAACGCTTCATTCACCGGCCCGATGGCCGGGTGGAGCTGGCCGGCTCGGGCCTGTGCCTGTCGGCGGGGGCCGAGTCGGCGCGCACCTTCGACCCGGATCACCGCTGGCGCACCCTGTCCATGCAGCGCTGTGAGGACGTGCCACTGGCACGCTCGCGCTGGCAGTTGAGCGCGCCCAAGCCCTGAACGGCAGCCAGAACCCACCATCCACCAGCCACCTCAAGAAAGCCCGCATGTCCCCCCAAGCCGTACTCGATTTCTGGTTCAACGAAGACCATCAGCCACTCTGGTTCAAAAAGAGCGAGGATTTCGACGCAAAAATCCGCGAGCGCTTTGCCGCGCTGTGGCAGCAGGCCGCGTATTCGGAACTTGATGGCTGGCGTGAAACCCTGGCCGGGCGGCTGGCGGAAATCATCGTGCTCGACCAGTTCTCGCGCAACCTGTTCCGCGATAGCCCCATCGCCTTTGCCCAGGACAACATGGCCGTGGCGCTGGCGCAGGAGGCCGTGCGCCAGCCGGGCTGGGCCGACATGCAGCCCACTGAGCGGCATTTCATGCTGATGCCGCTGATGCACAGCGAGAGCCGCCGCATCCATGAACAGGCGGTGCCCCTGTTCCAGCGCTACACCACGCCGTCTGCGCTGGATTTTGAAATCAAGCACAAGGTCATCATCGACCGCTTTGGCCGCTATCCGCACCGCAATGCCGTGCTGGGGCGCGAAAGCACGGCCGAGGAGGTTGAATTCCTCAAGCAGCCGGGCTCATCGTTCTGACGACAGGGCTTTTGAACAGGTTCTCAGTCACACGGCAGCTTGTCGCTGATGAAGTCGATGAAGCTGCGCACTTTGGCGCTCAGGTATTGGCGGTCGGGATAGACCGCATACAGCGGGTGGGCGGGCATCTGGTAGTGCGGCAGCAGGCGAACCAGGCGGCCTTGGGCCAAATCCTCGCGGGTGATGAAGTCGGGCAGATAGCCGATACCGCGCCCTGCCAGAATCATCTGATAGACCATCATGCTGTTGTTGCTGCTGAAGGCGGTCTGCAAGTGCAGCGGATGGCGCTGGCCGTCCGCCGCTTGCAGCATGCGGCTGCGCATGTCGGCATAGTTGGGCAGCACCGCCGGAAGGGCTTGCAGTGCGGCGATGTCGGCAGGCAAGCCGTGCGCGGCGATGAAGCCGGCAGAGGCGCACAGCAGCATGGTGACGGTGCCCAGCCTGCGCGCAATCAGCGAGCCGGAGAGCGTATCGGAGGCGCGCAGCGCCAGATCGAAGCCTTCGGCGACCAGATCGGTGTGGCGGTTGTCCAGCGTCACATCCAGCGCCACCTCGGGGTATTGCGCGCTGTATTCGGTCAGCCACTGCGCAAACAGCGGTGAGGCAAACCAGACCGGCGCAGTCAGCCGCAACTGCCCTTGCGCACGCGCTACGCCAGAGGCGGCTTTTTCTGCGGCCTGCTGCAAGGTGTCCAGCGCATAGGCGCATTGGCGGTAATACTCGCTGCCGGCTTCGGTCAGGCTGAGGCTGCGCGTATTTCGCAGCAGCAGCTTGGCGCCGATGCTCGCTTCCAGATGGCGCACATGTTTGCTGACCATGGCGGTGGACAGGCCCATGTGCTCGGCAGCCTTGGTAAAGCTGCCGTGCTCCACCACCTGGCGGAAGATTTTCATGCTGAGCAAAGTGTCCATACCGCCTCCATCAAACAACAAGCCACAAGCAAAAAACCATCCGCCCACGTGAGCGGGC
Organism: Comamonadaceae bacterium OH2545_COT-014; assembly: GCA_003859965.1. GTDB lineage: Bacteria > Pseudomonadota > Gammaproteobacteria > Burkholderiales > Burkholderiaceae_C > Ottowia. The sequence continues at coordinate 120,811 of RQYR01000002.1, forward strand.
GGATGGCAGGCAATGATTGCACGGGGCAGGCAGGGGCGTTGGCCGCTTGCCTGCCGGGCGTGCCATCAAAGGCCGTGTACTTTGACGCGCTCTTGCAGCGGGGCGAAAGCCTTTTCACCGGCCGGAGCACTGATGCCGCCGAACACCAGCTGTGCGCGCAGCTTCCAGTGGCTGGGGATGTTCCAGGTGCTGGCTACCTGCGCGTCAATCACCGGGTTGTAGTGTTGCAGGTTGCCGCCCACACCGGCCGCGGCCAGCGTTGACCAGATCACGTACTGGTGCATGGCGCTGGTGTGCTCGCTCCAGATGGGGAAGTTGTCGGCATACTGGGCGAACTTTTCCTGCAAACCCTTGACCACGTCCTGGTCTTCAAAGAACAGCACGCTGCCCGCTGCGGCCTTGAACATGTTGAGCTTGTCCTCGGTGGCCTGGAAGTTCTCGGCCGGCACAATCTTGCGCAGTTCGCTGATGGCGATGTCCCACAGCTTTTCATGTTCGCTGCCAAACAGCACCACCACGCGGGCGGATTGCGAGTTGAAGGCGGACGGGGTGTGCTTGACCGCATGCTCAACGATTTGCACCACCTGCTCGCCGCTGACCGGCAGGTTCTTGTTGAGGGCATACACCGAGCGGCGGGTTTCTGCGGCTTGTTGCAGGGTCTGAAGATTCGACATGGGTTTTCCTTGGAAATGAAAAGTGGAAAGATGAAGGCGGCTGCCCTTGGGCAGCCAGCCTTGACAGAGTATCCGCTCAGTGCGGCTGGTTGATGTTGGCCTCGATATCCATGGGCACGTCCATCAGCAGGATTTCGGCATCGCCCAGCGCCTCGACCTCGAAGCCATCGGTTTCCCAAAGACCCAAGCCATCGCGCTCGCCCAGCTCAATGCCGCCGACCTTGGCCTTGCCCTTGATGACGAACACATAGACGCCGTTGCCTTCGCGCTTGACCTGATAGCGCTTTTGCGTGCCGTCAGCAAAGCGCGCCAGCGAGAACCAGGCATTTTGGTGGATCCACACCCCGTCATCATCGGCATGCGGCGAGAGGATTTGCTGGAAATCGTTGGGCTGCGCCTGATCGGCGATGGTGATTTGCTGATAGCGCGGCTCGACACCATTCTTGCGCGGCAGCACCCAGATTTGCAGGAACTTCACCGCCTGGTCGCGGTTGGCATTCATCTCGCTATGGGTGACCCCGGTGCCGGCCGACATCACCTGCACATCGCCATTTTTGATGATGCTGCCATTGCCCATGCTGTCGCGGTGCGCCAGGTCGCCGGACAGCGGCACGGAGATGATTTCCATGTCGCGGTGCGGATGGGTGCCAAAGCCTTCGCCGCCTTCAACGAAATCGTCATTGATCACGCGCAGCACGCCAAAGCCCATGCGCTGGGGGTTGTAGTAATTGGCAAAGCTGAAGGTGTGGGCGCTTTTGAGCCAGCCGTGGTTGGCGAAACCGCGCGAGTTGGCAGCGTGGTGGATGGTTTTCATCGCAGAACTCCTTATGTTCGAAATGAAGCGCCACAAGGGCGCGATGGCGGCATCTTAGGCGTGCATGCGGTGCGGAAAAAGCCGCCAATGGGAAAAGCAGTATTTCCTGAAAGGAAACTATCCTTGAAATAAGAGGCTCAGCTTTTCCATTCCAACACAAATCCGAAACCTCAATGCGCGCGCCCATTCGCGCGACGCCCCCCTGCCGGTGCAGCAAGCTGGGCGGCGCCACAACGCCGCAGCGCCTGCTTGCCGTCTCGGCGCCGGCGTTGCAGGGCCAGAGGCTTTGCCCGTTCTTGCTGTGCGTTGCGAGAAGCAAGGAGACCAGGCGCTAGGCCAGCGGCAGGGCGCTGTGGGCTTGGCAGAGTTCGTCGTGCCAGTCGAGCACGGGTTGGACGTGGGTGTCGGTCAACGGTGCGCCCAGGGCGTGCATGAAGGCGCAGGCCGCGTGGCCGCGGGCGGCGGCTTCGTAGCGCGCTACCCAGGCCGCGCGCGGGCCTTCGTCTTCCGGGGCCACAGGCCAGGCGCCCGTGCCGGGGCGGATGCGCCCGGTCATGCCCATGCGCCAGGGCTTGGCGCTGACGCGGGCGCGAAAGCAGCGCTGGCGCAGGCACATGCGGCGGTAGGTGGGGTCCACGCCCAGCGCCTCGAAGCATTCGCTGACCGCCGGATCGTCTGGCGCAAAGCGCTGGTGCGTGACGAGTACGCGCAGCCCGGCGGGCGTGCGGTAGATGCGCAGGCCCCAGGCCGGGCGTGACTGGGCAAAGGCATGCACGCGCGCCAGCGCGGCCTGTTCCTGCACAGGGCGGGCCAGCGCGTGCCGCTGCCGGCGCAGCTGAAGCCATTGCCAGACCGCCAGCGCCACCATCAGCCCCAGGGCCACGGCTGCCAGTGGCGCGTGGCCGGTGGCGTAGGCCATGGGGGCGGCCACGCTCAGTGCCGCCAGCATCAGCAAAGGCTGGCAGCCCAGGCTGGCGCTGGCGGGGTGGGGCAGGTCGATGTCGGCAAACAGCACGTCGGGCGTGTTCAGGCAGCGTGCGCCGTAGCTGTTGCGGGTGACGATGGCGTTGCCCTGCCGGGCCACGATTTCTTCGCGGATGGGCATGCCATCCGCACCGTTGTAGGGCACGCGCGGCTCGCGCGCGGGTTCGTTGGCGCCGGCCTGGCGGCGGGCCAGGGCGTGTTGCAGGCGTTCTTGCGCATGGCGCGCCGCGTCGGCCGGGCTGGTGTCTGACCAGCCGGCGCGGCGCACGGTGACCCAGTGGCGGTGGCGGTTCTGGTGGCGGGCCTGGGCCTCGGCCCAGTAACGGGGAATGAGCATGACGCTTGGCGCGTGATGGAATGCGGTTGAAAAGTGCCTTTAGGACCGTGGATAGGGCCTAAGCAGCTATTTTTTTGATAGCTTTGTGCAAGCAGGCCGCCACGGCGGCGGCGCATGGGCGCGGCCCGCCCGTGTGCCAGCGGTGGCCGCGTGCATGGGGCGGCCAAGGCCCGCCGGGGCGCGGGAGGCTTCTTTCAAGCCTCCTTGCGCAGCGCGGGGAAGAGGATCACGTCGCGGATGCTGGCGCTGTCGGTGAGCAGCATCATCAGCCGGTCGATGCCGACGCCGCAGCCGCCGGTGGGCGGCATGCCGTATTCGAGGGCGCGCACGAAGTCGTGGTCGTAGTACATGGCCTCGTCGTCGCCCGCGTCCTTGGCGCTGGCCTGGGCGGCAAAGCGCGCGGCCTGGTCTTCGGCGTCGTTCAGCTCGCTGAAGCCGTTGGCCATTTCGCGGCCGGTGATGTAGAGCTCAAAGCGCTCGGTCACTTCGGGCCGCTGGTCGTTGGCGCGCGCCAGCGGGCTGATTTCGGTGGGGTGCTCCATGATGAAGGTGGGCTGCCACAGCTCGCCTTCCACGGCCTCTTCAAAGTAGAGCACCTGCAGGGCGGGCAGGCTGCGCTGGCTCAGGCGGTCCTTTTCTTCGCTCAGGCCCAGCTTTTTCAGGCGGCTGATGAGTTCCGCCGCGTCGTCCACGTGCGCGCCGATGTCGGTGTGGGCGTGCAGCGCCTCGCGGATGGTCATGCGGGCGAAGGGCTGGCTTAGATCGACCGCGCGGCCCTGGTAGCTCAGTTGCAGCGTGCCGCAGGCTTTTTGCGCGGCGTCGCGGATGAGCTGCTCGGTGAAGTCCATCAGGTCGCGGTAGTGCCAGTAGGCCGCGTAGAACTCCATCATCGTGAACTCGGGGTTGTGGCGCACGCTGATGCCTTCGTTGCGGAAGCTGCGGTTGATCTCGAACACGCGCTCGAAGCCGCCGACGATGAGGCGCTTCAGATACAGCTCGGGCGCGATGCGCAGGAACATGTCCTGCTCCAGCGCGTTGTGGTGGGTGACGAAGGGCTTGGCGTTGGCGCCGCCGGGAATGGGGTGGAGCATGGGCGTTTCCACCTCCATGAAGCCGTGGCCGCCCATGAAGGCGCGCATGGCCGAGAGCACGCGGCTGCGCGCGGCAAAGCGCTCGCGCGCGGCCTCGTCCATGATGAGGTCCACGTAGCGCTGGCGGTATTTCAGCTCGGTGTCCTGCACGCCGTGGAACTTGTCCGGCAGCGGGCGCAGGGATTTGGTGAGCAGGCGCAGCGCCGTGACGTGGATGGACAGCTCGCCCTTGCCGGTCTTGAACACGTGGCCCTCGGCGGCCACGATGTCGCCCAGGTCCCAGTGCTTGAAGGCGTTGTAGGTGTCCTCGCCCACGTCCTCGCGCGTGACATAGATCTGAAAACGCCCCGTGGCGTCTTGCAGCGTGGCAAAGCTGGCCTTGCCCATCACGCGCTTGAGCATCATGCGCCCGGCGATGCTGGCGTGGATTTTCTCGCTGGCCTCCAGCGCCTCCTTGCTTTTGCCGTCATGCGCGGCCAACAGGGCGGCGGCGCGGTCTTGCGGCTTGAAGTCGTTGGGAAAGGCCACGCCGCCGCCAGCGGCCTGCTTCTCGCGCAGGGTCTTGAGTTTTTCGCGGCGCTCGGCGATGAGCTTGTTTTCGTCCTGGGCTTCAGGGGCGGTGGGGGCGGCGTCGGGGGTGGACATGGGCAATGCGGGGCTAGGAAAAGTGTGAAACGGGCGATAAAAGCAGAAAAGCGCATGGGCTGCGCCACGGGCCGCTTTCATGCGGCAAAGGGGCGGATTCTAGGGGCTGCCGGCAGGTGCGGCGGGGCCGTTCGGCCCTGGCGCTGGCAGAAAAAAACTGGCGGCCCGCACGGGGCCGCCAGTTTGCAGGGCGTGTGCCGCGCCGCCCGATTGAGGGGCGGCGCGGCGGGCAGGCTTTACTTGAAGCCCACGCGGTCCAGCATCTGCTGCACCTTGACCTGGTTGGCGCCCACGGCGCTGATGGGGATGGTTTCGCTCTTGAACTGGCCGCCGCCGGTCATGGCCTTGAGGGCGGGGTTCTCGGTGTTCACGCCTTTGGCCACGGGCCATTCGTTGTTGGCGTTGGCAAAGTAGTTCTGGGCCGAGGGGCTGGCCAGGTATTCGAGGAACTTGATTGCGCCTTCCACGTTTTTGGAATGCTTGGCCACGGCGCCGCCGGCCACGTTGACGTGCGTGCCCCAGGTGCCCTGGTTGGGGAAGACCACGCCTACCTTGTCGGCCACGGCCTTGTCTTCGGGCTTGCTGGAGCGCATCAGGCGGGCCAGGTAGTAGCTGTTGGTCACGGCGATCTGGCATTCGCCAGCGGCCACGGCGCGGATCTGGTCGGTATCGCCGCCCTTGGGCGCGCGCGCCATGTTGGCCACCATGCCCTTGAGCCAGGCTTCGGTCTTTTCGGGGCCCAGGTGCTCCATCACGGCGCCGAACAGGCTCAGGTTGTAGGGGTGCGAGCCGGTGCGGATGCACAGCTTGCCCTTGTTCTTGGGGTCGCCCAATTCTTCATACGTGTCCACGTCCTCGGCCTTGACCTTGGCCTTGTCGTACACGATGACGCGCGCGCGGGTGGACAGGCCGAACCAGGGCGAGCCGCCATTGACCGGCGTGGCGCGCAGGCTGGCGGGAATGGCCTCTTCCAGCACCTTGGACTGCACGGGGCGGAACAGCCCCTGCTGCTCGCCGCGCCACAGGCGGGCGGCGTCCACCAGCAGGATCACGTCGGCCGGGGAGGCCTCGCCCTCGGCCTTCAGGCGGGCGATGATGCCGGCGTCGTCGGCGTCCACGCGGTTGATCTTGATGCCGGTGGCCTTGGTGAAGTCGCTGTACAGCGCCTCGTCGGTGGCGTAGTGGCGCGCCGAATACAGGTTGATGTGCTGTTCGGCCAGCGCGCCGCTGGCGGCAAGACCGGAGAGCAGGGCGGCCAGAAGGGCTTTGCGATGCATGGCGGTTTTTCCTTTGCAGGTAACGGGAAGCTGTGGATGTTAGCTCAAACAAGAATGGTTCTTGACCAAGGCGACCTTCGCCTGGGGCCCTGGTGCGGCCAGATATGTTTTGCATCGCAAGCTGGCGGGGTTGCACTTTCGTGCCGGGTGGCCTGAGCAGCGGTGGTTTGCGCCTTGTCTGTCACCTGATGCGCCAATTGGCCCTGGCGGCCGGCAGCGTGCCGAGATCATGAACAGGCGCTGATGCGGCGGCTGTGGCGGGCGGCACGCCCTAAAATCGGTTCCATGCCTGACGCCGCGCCGCCCGCCATCAACCTGACCAATCACTTTCTCATTGCCATGCCGGGCATGGAAGACCAGGTATTTGCCCGCAGCGTGGTTTATGTGTGCGAGCACAACGAGCATGGCGCGCTGGGCCTGATCATCAACAAGCCGGGCGACATCGACATGGCCGAGCTGTTCACGCGGGTGGAGCTGCCGCTGCCGCGCACCGAGCTGGGCGCACAGCCCGTGTACCAGGGCGGCCCGGTGCAGACCGAGCGCGGCTTCGTGCTGCACGAGCCGGTGCAGGCCGATGGGCTGGGCGAGGACGAATCGCTCTACGCCTCCACCCTGGCCGTGCCCGGCGGGCTGGAGATGACCACCTCGCGCGACGTGCTGGAAGCCATTGCCGCTGGCGGCGGGCCGCGCCGCGTGCTGGTCACGCTGGGCTATTCGGCCTGGGGCGAGGGGCAGCTGGAATCTGAAATTGCCCGCAACAGCTGGCTCACGGTGGATGCGCAGGCCAGCCTGATCTTCGACACCCCGGCCGCGCAGCGCTACGACCAGGCCCTGGGCCTGCTGGGCCTGCAGGCGTGGACGCTCTCGCCCGAGGCGGGCCACGCATGAGCGGCGCGCCCGACGTTGCGCCCTCGCACGCCAGCTTTCTGGCCTTCGACTTCGGCCTCAAGCGCACGGGCGTGGCCGTGGGCAACCGCCTCACGCGCAGCGCCACGCCGCAGCCCACCATTCGCGCCGAGGGTGACGCGCGCTGGCCTCTGGTGGCCGCGCGCATTGCCGAATGGCAGCCTGATGCGCTGGTGGTGGGCGTGCCGTTTCACCCCGACGGCGCGGCGCACGAGAACACCGCGCGCGCGCGCAAGTTCGCGCGCCAGCTGCGGGGCCGCTTTGGCCTGCCGGTGCACGAGGTGGACGAGCGCTACAGCACCACCGAGGCGCTGGCCGACATCCACGCAGGCCGCGCGCGCGACGCCGACGCGGCGGCGGCCGCCATCATCCTGGAACAGTTTTTGAGGAGCATTCCATGAATTCACCGGCGCTTGGTTCCCTGGCGCTTGATGCCGAGGCGCTGTACGCCGAGCTGCGGCAGGGCATTCGCCCGCTGCTGGCGGCCGACACGCGGCTGGTGGGCATCGTCTCCGGCGGGCAGTGGCTGGCCGAGCGCCTGCACGCCGACCTGGGCCTGCCCGGCCGCCCCGGCGCCATTTCGTCGGCGCTGCACCGCGACGACTTCGCCCAGCGCGGGCTGAGCAGCAGCGGCCAGACCACGCTGCCCTTCGAGGTGGACGGCGCCGACATCCTGCTGCTGGACGACGTGCTCTACACCGGCCGCACCATCCGCGCCGTGCTCAACGAGCTGTTCGACTACGGCCGCCCGCGCCGCGTGCGCCTGGCGGTGCTGGTCGATCGCGGCGGCCGCCAGCTGCCGGTGGCGGCCGACCTGGCTGCCGCCCGCGTGGCCCTGCCCGCCACCCAGTCGCTGCGGCTGGCGCGCGCCGGGGAAGCAGGCGACAACAGCGGCAGCGTCAGCGTCAGCAGCGCCGATGTGCCTGGCGGCGCCTTGCGCTTTCACGTCGAAACACGTCCGGAGTAAGCCCCATGCTGGCCCGCCACAACCCGCAACTCAACAAAAACGGCGAGCTGATCCACCTGCTCAGCACCGAGGGGCTGCCGCGCGACATCCTCACCCACATCCTCGACACCGCCACGCAGTTCGTCAGCGTGAGCGACCGCGAGGTGAAGAAAGTGCCCCTGCTGCGCGGCAAGAGCGTGTTCAACCTGTTCTTCGAGAACTCCACGCGCACGCGCACCACCTTCGACATCGCGGCCACGCGCCTGTCGGCCGACGTGTACACGCTGGACATCGCGCGCTCGTCCACCGCCAAGGGCGAAAGCCTGCTGGACACCATTGCCAACCTGAGCGCCATGGCGGCCGACATCTTCGTCGTGCGCCACAGCGAAAGCGGCGCGCCCTACCTGCTGGCCCAGCACGTGGCGCCGCACGTGCACGTGGTCAACGCCGGCGACGGGCGCCACGCCCACCCCACGCAGGCGCTGCTGGACATGTACACCATCCGCCACTACAAGCGGGACTTCGCCAACCTGACGGTGGCCATCGTGGGCGACGTGCTGCACTCGCGCGTGGCGCGCTCCGATATCCACGCCCTCACCACCCTGGGCGCGGCCGAAGTGCGCGTGGTCGGCCCGCGCACGCTGGTGCCCGGCGACTTCGCCCCCATGGGCGTGCGCGTATGCCACAACCTGGAAGAAGGCATACGCGATGCCGACGTGGTCATCATGCTGCGCCTGCAAAACGAACGCATGAGCGGCGCGCTGCTGCCCAGCAGCCAGGAATATTTCAAGAGCTTCGGCCTCACGCCCGAAAAGCTGCGCCACGCCAAGCCCGACGCCATCGTCATGCACCCCGGCCCCATCAACCGCGGGGTCGAAATTGACTCCGGCGTGGTCGATGGCGGCCAGAGCGTCATCCTGCCGCAGGTCACCTTCGGCATCGCCGTGCGCATGGCCGTGCTCAGCATCGTGGCCGGCAACGCGGGCTGAGGCCAGGTTGCTATTGAAAAAAGAGCTAACAAGGCACGTTCCATCTGCCTGAAAGCCTGATTGGACTGACAAGCCATGAAAATCCTCATTGAACAGGGCCGCGTCATCGACCCCGCCAGCGGCCGCGACGAAGTGGCCGACGTGGCCATCGCCGCTGGCCGCATCGTCGCCATTGGCCGCGCGCCCGAGGGCTTCGCGCCCAGCCGGCGCATCGCGGCGGCGGGCTGCATCGTCGCCCCTGGCCTGGTGGACCTGTGCGCTCGCCTGGGCGAGCCGGGCAACGAGCACGCCCGCATGCTGGAAAGCGAGATGGACGCTGCCGCCACGGGCGGCGTCACCAGCCTGGTCTGCCCGCCCGACACCGACCCCGTGCTGGACGAACCCGGCCTGGTGGAAATGCTCAAGATGCGCGCTGAGCGCCTGCACCAAAGCCGCGTGCTGCCGCAAGGCGCGCTCACCCGCGGCCTGAAGGGCGAGCAGCTCACCGAAATGGTGGAGCTGACCGACGCCGGCTGCGTCGCCTTCGGCCAGGCCGACGCGCCCCTGCTCAACACCCGCGTGCTGCAACGCGCGCTGCAATACGCCGGCACCTTCGGCTACGGCGTGTGGCTGCGCCCGCAAGACGCCTGGCTGGGCGCCGGCGTGGCCGCCAGCGGCCCGCTGGCCACCCGCATGGGGCTGGCGGGCGTGCCCGTCATCGCCGAAACCATTGCCCTGCATACCCTGCTGGAGCTGATGCGCGCCATGCCGGGCAGCGCCGGGCAAGGCGGCCCGCGCGTGCATTTGTGCCGCCTCTCCAGCGCCGCTGGCGTGGCCCTGCTGCGCCAGGCCAAGGCCGAAGGGCTGAACGTGACGGCCGACGTCAGCATCAACAGCCTGCACCTGACCGACCACGACATCGGCTACTACGACAGCGCCGCGCGCCTGAACCCGCCGCTGCGCCAGCAGCGCGACCGCGACGCGCTGGCCGCCGCGCTGGCCGACGGTGCCATTGATGCGCTGGTATCCGACCACACCCCGGTCGATGCCGACGCCAAGACCCTGCCCTTTGCCGAGGCCCAGCCCGGCGCCACCGGGCTGGAGCTGCTGCTGCCGCTGGCGCTGAAGTGGGGCGAAGCCCCCGGCGGCCCCGGCCTGGCGCGCGCGCTGCACGTGCTGACCACCGGCCCCGCGCGCGTACTCGGCCCCGCGCTGGGCACGCTGCAAGCCAGCGTGGGCCGCCTGGCCGAAGGCGGCGTGGCCGACGTGTGCGTGTTCGACCCCGCCGCGCGCTGGACGGTGCAGCCCGCCGCGCTGCGCAGCCAGGGCACGCACACCCCATTCGCCGGTTACGAGCTGCCTGGCCGCGTGCGCTGCACGATCGCCAGCGGACACGTGGCCTTTGAGCGCGCATGAACCGCGGTGTGGCGGGGCGCCATGACGACGGGCCGGCGGCCCGTCATGACCGCCGGCCTTCGGCCTGGCATGACGGCGCCTGCGGCGCCATGAAGGGGAAAGCGCGGATGAGGGGGCGAGCCGCTTTCATCCGTCATCCACGCTGCGCCAGCAGCGAAGTCATTCGTCATCGCACGAGCCGTGGTGTGGCGGGGCGCCATGACGGCAGGCCTGCGGCCCGCCATGACCGCCGGCCTTCGGCCTCGCATGACGGCGCCTGCGGCGCCATGAAGGGGAAAGCGCGGATGGGGGGCGAGCCGCTTTCATTCGTCATCCACGCTGCGCCAGCAGCGAAGTCATCCGTCATCGCATGAAGCACTTCATCGCCACCTGGCTGCTGCTGCGCGGCGGGCTGCACATGCTGGGCGGCTGGCTCACCATCCGCCTGCGCTTTCCCCGGCTGGACGAGGCCGGCCGCCAGGCCTGCGTACAGCGCTGGGCGCAGGACTTCCTGCGCATCTGGCGCATCGGCCTGCACGTGCGCGGCACGCCCGCCGCCGGGCCGGTGCTGCGCGTGGCCAACCACATCTCCTGGCTCGACATCCTGGTGCTGCACGCGGCGGGCTACTGCCGCTTCGTCTCCAAGGCCGACGTGCAGCGCTGGCCGCTCATCGGCCCGCTGGCCACTGGCGCGGGCACGCTCTACGTGGCGCGCGAATCACGGCGCGACGCGCTGCGCGTGGTGCAGCACATGACCGAGCGCCTGCGCGCGGGCGAGATCCTGGCCGTCTTCCCCGAAGGCACCACCAGCAACGGCCTGGCGCTGCTGCCCTTTCACGCCAACCTGATCCAGTCCGCCATCGCCGCGCCAGCGCCGGTGCAGCCGGTGGCGCTGCAATTCGTCGATGCTGATGGCGAGCTCAGCCTGGCGCCTTGCTACATCGGCGACGACAGCCTGCTGGCCTCCATCTGGCGCACCCTCACCACGCCCGGCGTGCAGGCCGTGGTGCGCTTTGGCGAGCCGCAGTCACCCGAAGGGCGCGACCGCCGCCTGTGGGCCGAAAGCCTGCGCGACGCGGTGGACGCGCTGCGCAGCCGGCCCTGAAAAGGGTTGCTCCATAAACAATAGCGCGTAGGGCAGGGTGGGTCTGCCCTGGGGCCATTTTTCTTTCTTGAGCCGGGGCAGCAGGCTGGCTTTGGAACCTGTTCAAAGTCCCTGCGCGGCGGGCCTTCAAGCGGATTGGGGCGGTCTGCTTGCGTTGCAAAGCCTTGCCCTCTCCCGCTTGCGGGAGAGGGTTGGGGTGAGGGCGTGCGCCCGGCAGGGCGCTTGGCGCTGCGGGCAAAAGACCTTGAAAGGGATGGTTCTTACAGCGCCGCCACGGCGTCCAGCACTTCCTGCGTGCGCAGGATTTCGTTGAGTACCACGGGCGCTTTGCCGGGGGCGCGCAGCATGTACACCGGCACGCCGCTGCGGCCCAGGGCTTGCAGTTCGGCGCTGATGGCGGCGTCGCGGCGTGTCCAGTCGGCGCGGAAGGTGCGCACGCCCGCGCGGTCAAAGGCGGCCAGCACGTCCGCCTGGGCCAGTGTGGTTTTCTTGTTGTACTGGCAGGTTACGCACCAGGCGGCGGTGAAGTCAACGAATACGGGGTGGCCTTCGGCCAGCGCGGACTGCACGGCGGCGGCGGACCAAGGCTGCCAGCGGCTGCCGGCGGGCGCTGCCGGCGTGGTGGCGGCTTGCGCTTCATTCAGGCGCACCACATGGGGGCCCAGGGCGGGCAGCAGCGCCAGCAGGGCGGCGGCGGCCAGCAGCGCGAACCCGGCGCGCGCACGGCGGCCAGGCAGGCCCAGCGCCCACAGCAGCAGAGCCAGCGCGACCAGCAGCGCCAGCAGGGCGGCGGCGCCGTCAATGCCGCTTTGCTGGCCCAGCACCCATAGCAGCCAGACGGTGGTGGCAAACATGGGGAAGGCCATGAACTTGCGCGGCACGTCCATCCAGGGGCCGGGGCGCGGCAGCGCGCGCGCCACGGCGGGCGCCCAGCTGGCAGCCAGGTAAGGCAGGGCCATGCCCAAGCCCAGCGCGGCAAAGACAGCCAGCGCCTGCAGGGCGGGCAGACCCACGGCCAGCCCCAGCGACGCGCCCATGAACGGGGCGGTGCAGGGCGAGGCCACAGCCACGGCCAGCATGCCGGAGAGGAAGCTGTCGGCCACCGGGTGGCGCGCTTGCAGGCTGGCCACGCGGGCGGGCAGGAACTGGCCGAACTCAAACAGCCCTGCCAGGTTCAGCCCGATCACGGTAAACAGCGCGGCCAGCAGCGCCACTACCAGCGGCGATTGCAACTGAAAGCCCCAGCCCAGCTGCGCCCCGGCGGCGCGCAGCGCCAGCATCAGCGCGCCCAACGCCAGAAAGGACAGCACCACGCCCGCCGTGTAAGCCAGACCGCCAAGGCGGTGGGCGCGCCGGTCATCGGCATGGCGGGTGAAGCCCAGCACCTTGATGGCCAGCACCGGAAACACGCAAGGCATGAGGTTGAGCACCATGCCGCCCACCAGAGCGCCCAGCAGGGCCAGTGCGAACAGGCGCAGGGGCACAGCCGTGGGGGCCGGAGCCGCGGGGGAGGCGGCCGCAGCGGCCGCGGCGGCGGGGTCGCTGCTGGCCTGCAAGGCGGCTTCCAGCGCGGGCGAAATGCCGGGCAGCGGCGCAGGGGCGGGCCAGGCGCCTTGCACCGTGGCTTCGGCGCGCCAGCCCTGGCCGCCGGGGGCGGTAATGACCAAGGGCAGGGTGGCCGGGCTTTCGCTGCGTTCGGGCGTGATGGGCAGGCTGGCCGTCCAGACCTCGCCTTCCCAATGCTGGCGCCAGGTGTCGGCGCTGGCCGCCGCGCCCGGGGCTGCCGGGGCGGCAGCGGTTAGCAGCACGCCCGGTGTTTCGGCAAACACCTCCAGCGGTTGGCCGCGCACGGCTTCGGGCAGGCCGCTGATGCGCAGCGCCAGCCGCTGGCCGTTTTCTTGCAGCGTGGCGGTCTGCGCGCCGGGCAACGGGGCGGGCTGGCGTGCCAGTGCCTGCTCGAACGCCGCGCCGTGCAAGGCCGTGGAGCCGCGCAGCGGCAGCTTGAGCGCGAATTCGCCCTCTTGCGGAATGCATTCCTGGTGGCAGACCAGCCAGGTGGCCTTGAGGCGGATGTCGATGGCGTCGGCCAAGGGGCCGGGCTTGAATTCGGGGGTGATGGTCAGCGGCACCGGCAGCAGCACCGTATTTTCATAGCCGTAATTAACCAGGTGGGCCAGCGGAATTTTCTGCGGCAACGGCCAAGCCACGTCGCCCGCCATGACGCCGGGCGGCAGCGTCCACTCGAACTCGGTGGGCAGGCCCGAATCGCCCGGGTTTTTCCAGTAGGTGTGCCAGTGCGGCTGGTGTTGCAGCTGCAGGCCCAGCCACACCGGCTGCGCGGCGCCGGCCTCGGGCGACTGGCCCAGCGGCACGCCCTGCGGGGCATGGGCCAGCAGCTCGGCACGCACCTGCGGCGTGGTGACGACGGATGACAGGCCCAGCGACAGGCTGCTGCCCGTGCCGATGGCGCTGGCGGCCAGAGAGAACAGACTCAGGGAGAGCGCGCAGAAGGCGCGCGGCAGAAAACGCGAAAGCATGGTGAAACGAAAGCGGAAAAAAAGGACCCGTGCAGCCTTGCAGCGCTACACCAGGCCGAATGGTCAGAGCCTGGGGCGAAGTATCAGGTTCCTTCGAGGTTCCTTTGGCAATGGCAGATGCCCATGGGTCGGGCCAGGCGGCAAATCCTGACAACTTTCGGAGCTTGTTCGCAAAGTCATCGTGAATAGCGATCACACCCAGCCGGGATGGATTGCAACGCAAGCAGGCCGCCCGATCCGGGGGATAAGCGCGACGCGAGGACGTTGGAGACAGACGCTCAGCCCAGCCAGCCATGGGCGGGAAGCGTGCAAGAAAAGAGCGCCTCTGGCGGGCGCGATGAAACGGCTGTGTGGGCAGGCCAGTGGGCGTGGTCAGCCGGGACAGCGGGTTGTGTCAAGGCGCGTCAAAGCCGTGGTTGCGCCATGGCTGCCGTGCGGGCGCTTCGCGCAGCGCCTGGGCAAAGCGCCGGGCGGCGGGCGGGGCGTCTTGGCGCAGGGCGAGGTGGTAGCGCGTTTCCACGGCCAGCACGGGCGGCATGGGGGTCACGCGCAGGCGCGGCTGCGTGCGCTGGGCCACGCGGGCGCTGGCGCAGTCGCCCAGAAACACGTTGATCTGGCCCTGGGCCACGGCTTGCGTGCCGGCGGACGAATCGGGGAACAGGCGGGTTCGGGCGGTGAGCGTGGCGCGGGCGCCGGGCTGGAGCTGCTCGGCCTGATGCATCAGTTGCAGGGCGGCGTCGCCAGCCGGGCTGCCAGGCGCGGGCCGGCCGGCGCGTACGTCGGTACGCAGCAGCGTGCCCAGCACCGTGGCAGGGGCCAGGGTCAGCGGCTCGGCCGACAGCAGGCACAGGCCGTTGCGCGCCAGCGCCACGGGGGCCAGCCAAGGGCCGCCGCGTGCTGCCGAAGTGGCCGGCGGCACGCCGGAAGTAATGACGATGTGAGGACTGTCGCCCGCCTCGTCAGGGCCGAAATGGAGCGCCACCAGTTCGCCGGTGCGCGTCTGGTGCTCGCGCGCCAGGGCGTGCAGGGCGTCGCGCCATTCGCTGGGCGCCTGCACGCGAATGGCGGCGGGCGCGGAAGGCGCCGATGGCTGTACTGACGGCGGGGCGGGCGTTGGCGTGGGCGAGCAGGCCGCCAGGGCGGCAGCGGTCAGCAGCAGGACGAAGGCGAAGCGTGGCATGGGGCTTGGGTTGCAGAGGATGGCAGGGGCCGCCCTACAACAGCACCTCGTGCCGCGCCGGCTCGGCCTGGGCGACGAGCCGGCCGCGCCGGTAGGAGGCGACGACGGGGGCGTTGTGGCTCAGCGCCTCGTACCAGTCGGGCGCGTCGTAGATGACGAAGCTGGCAGGCTTGCCCACCGCGATGCCGTAGTCGGGCAGGTGCAGGGTGCGGGCGGCGTTGTGGGTGATGAACCGGTAGGAATCCATGATCTGTCCCCGGCCCATCATCTGCGTGACGTACAGGCCGTGGAACACGGCGTCGCGCAGGTTGCCGGTGCCCAGCGGGTTCCAGGGATCGACGATGTCGTCCTGCCCGAAGCTGACGTTGATGCCGGCCTCGGTCAGCTCCTTGACGCGGGTGATGCCGCGCCGCTTGGGGTAGGTGTCGCAGCGGCCCTGCAGGTGGGTGTTGACCAGCGGGTTGGCCACGAAGTTGATGCCGCTCATCTTCAGCAGGCGCAGCAGGCGCACGAAGTAGGCGTTGTTGTACGAGTGCATGGCCGTGGTGTGGCTGGCGGTGACGCGCTCTTTCAGCCCGCTTTCGTACGCGCGCGCGGCCAGCGTTTCCAGCCCGCGCGCGGCTTCGTCGTCGATTTCGTCGCAGTGCACGTCCACCAGCAGGTCGAATTCCTGCGCCAGCTCGACGGCGAAGTTGAGCGAATCGACCGCGTATTCGCGCGTGAACTCGAAGTGCGGAATGGCGCCGATGGCGTCCACCCCCATTTGCGCGGCGCGGCGCATCAGGGCGCGGCCGTCGGGGAAGGAGTCGATGCCTTCTTGCGGAAAGGCCACGATTTGCAGCGTGGCCAGCTCGGCCAGCTCGTCGCGCAGCTCCAGCAGGGCGTGCAAGGCGGTGAGCTGCGGGTCGGTCACGTCCACGTGGGTGCGCACGAACTGGATGCCAAAGCGCGCCATCTGGCGCACGGCGCGGGCGGCGCGGTCTTTCACGTCGGCCACGCTCAGGTCTTGCTTGCGCTCGCTCCACACGGCAATGCCCTCGAACAGCGTGCCCGATTCGTTCCAGCGCGGCTGGCCGGCGGTGAGCGCGGTGTCCAGGTGCACGTGCGATTCGACGATGGGCGGCAGCGCCAGCCGGCCGTGGCCGGGCACCACGGTTTCGCCCGGCAGGGGCGCCAGGCGCGGGGCAATGGCGGCGAAGCGCCCGTCCTCGATGCGAATGTCGCTGGGCTGCGCGGCGTTTTCGATGCGCAGGTTCTGGATCAGCAGGCGGCTCATGCGGCGGCCCTCTGGCTGAGCGCGCGGCCCGCGAAGTAGCACGCCAGCGCCACCGCGATGGCGTTGAGCGAGGCAATGCCAAAGGGCAGGAACCAGCCCGCCAGCCCGCCGGCGATGACGCCCGCGGCCGCGCCCCAG
Organism: Comamonadaceae bacterium OH2545_COT-014; assembly: GCA_003859965.1. Classification (GTDB taxonomy): domain Bacteria; phylum Pseudomonadota; class Gammaproteobacteria; order Burkholderiales; family Burkholderiaceae_C; genus Ottowia. The sequence continues at coordinate 137,084 of RQYR01000002.1, forward strand.
ACCACGCCCTCGGGCGGCTGCGCGCCGGGCGCGTAGGCATGGCGGCGGTTGAAGTAGTCGGCGATCAGGATAGCGCCAATGGGCGGCAGTGCGGCGCTGAGAAAGCTCAGCCAGCCGATGAAGTTGTTGTACAGCCAGATGGCCAGCACCGTGCCCAGCGCGCCGGCCACCAGCACCAGAGGCTTTTTGTTGATCTTGGTGATGTTGGCGTAGCCCAGGCCCGTGGTGTAGAGGGCGTTGTTGTTGGTCGTCCAGATGTTGGCGCCCAGCACGACCAGGGCCGGAATGGCCAGGCCTTGGGCGATCATGACGTAGAAGATGTCGTCCTTGCCGGTGTAGGCGCCGCCCACGGCGCCAAAGGCGAACATGAGCGTGTTGCCCAGGAAGAAAGCAATGACGGTGGTGAGCACGGCCGAGCCGGTGGTGCGCGCGAAGCGCGTGAAGTTGGGCGTGGCCGAGCCGCCGGAGATGAACGACCCCACCACCATGCCGATGGCCGCCACCAGCGGCAGGCTGCTGCTGGCGCCAAACACGTTCGCCAGGCCGCCGCGCTCGCCCGCGGCGTTCATCATGGACCAGATGCCCAGCGCCGCAATCAGCGGCACCGAGACGATGCTGACCGCCTCAATGGCCTTGATGCCGAAGTAGGCCGATGCCGTCATCAAAGCCCCGGCCACCAGGATGATGGGCCACACGCCAATGCCCAGCTGCTCGGCCGTGGGAATGGCGAACATGGCCACGCCCACGCCGAACCAGCCCATTTGCGTGAACGAAATCAGCGCCGAGGGCAGGTACGAGCCCGTGCGGCCAAAGGCGCGCTGGGCCAGCAAATCCAGTCCCATGCCGGTTTGCGCGCCCATGTAGGCCAGCAAGCCGGTGTAGACGGCCAGGATCAGCCCGCCGATGGTCACGGCCAGCAGAAAACCGTTCAGATCCAGCCCGTTGCCCAGCTTGGCGCCCACGCTCATGCTGGCCGAGAAAAAGGTAAAGCCCAGCATCACAAAGCCCACGGCCCAGAAGCTCAGGCGTTCGCTCTGTGGCACGGCCTCAAAGGAAAAGTCGTCGTCGTGGGTGGGGGCGGAGCGGCTCATGGCAGGCGGTTCGGGTGGGTATTGTCAGAAAGGGATTTCGGGGCGGAATGCGTGCAAAAAAAACCGCCCACGCACCGCTGGCCTGCGCTGTGCTGGCCACAAGTGCGGCGTGCGGGCGATGTTATCGCTTTGCACTGGGGCAGGCGTTTTGCAAGGGCTTGCAACAGGGCGTGAACTTTGCCTTTAGCACTCGCTCCAAGGGAGTGCTAACATTCCCGACCATGAAAGAAGGATATTCAACGATGCCCCCTGTCACCACGCCTGTCGCCACCGCCAACGCCGCTCACGCCGTTGCGCTGGCCAATCCCTGGGCGGTTGTGCCGTCGCTGGGCAATCTGGATGCCTACATTTCCGCCGTCAACCGCCTGCCGCTGCTCACCCAAGAAGAAGAGCAGCAGGCCGCGCGCGAGTTGCGCGACACCGGCAGCCTGGACGCTGCCGGGCGCTTGGTGCTGTCGCACCTGCGGCTGGTGGTTTCTGTCTCGCGCCAGTACCTGGGTTACGGGCTGCCCCATGGCGACCTGATTCAGGAAGGCAACGTGGGCCTGATGAAAGCCGTCAAGCGCTTCGACCCCGACCAGGGCGTGCGCCTGGTCAGCTACGCGCTGCACTGGATCAAGGCCGAAATTCACGAATACATCCTGAAAAACTGGCGCGTGGTCAAGCTGGCCACCACCAAGGCCCAGCGCAAGCTGTTTTTCAACCTGCGCTCCATGAAGCAGGGCTTCAAGGCCGAAGACGCCGAGGCTGACCTGACCCCGCGCGACACCTTGACCGATGCCCAGATCGACGTGGTGGCGCGCGAGCTGAAGGTCAAGCCCGAAGAAGTGCGCGAGATGGAGGCCCGCATGGCTGGCGGCGACGTGCTGCTGGACCCCGCCCCTTCCGATGACGGCGAGCAGGCTTTCGGCCCCATCGCCTACCTGTCGGACGCCAGCCACGAACCCACGGCCATGATCGAGGCCGCCCAGCGCGACCGCTTGGCCACCGAGGGCATTGCCACCGCCCTGGAAAGCCTGGACGACCGCAGCCGCCGCATCGTCAGCGAACGCTGGCTGAACGTGCGCGACGACGGCAGCGGCGGCATGACGCTGCATGAACTGGCCGCCGAATACGGCGTGAGCGCCGAGCGCATCCGCCAGATCGAGGTGGCCGCGATGAAGAAAATGAAAAAGGCGCTGGCTGAATACGCCTGATGATGGGCTGCGGCGCTGGCGCCTGCGGTGTTCCGCGGATCAGTGCCTGCCGCAAAAAACCGCCTGTCCCGGGTTGTGGGCAGGCGGTTTTTTGTTTGTGCTGGTATTGAGCAGCCGCTCGCAGTTCTTCCAAAGCCTTCTGTTCTTCTCCAGCCAGGCAAAGCGGCGCTCCACAATCCAGCGCTTGGGTATGACCTTGTTGAAGGTATGCAGTTTGCTGCGCTTGGCAATCTGGACGGTGGTGTGTTCGCCAGAATGTCCTTTACGCCTTGCGCGAAGGGCCGGCCTACGTAGCTGCTGTCGCATAGCAGGCTTTGCTCCCGGCTCAAACCAGGCTTGCAACGCTCAAGTGCAGCTAGAGTGCCCCCTTGCGGTCGGTGAGATTGGCCGGGATCGCGGCCATGGCACGCGTCCAGACACGTCAACGGCATCGTGTCTTTCTGCAGTTATGCCAAGCATCGACTGGCGCAGTTTCATGGCGTGCGGCGCGACACGGTCGCGTTGCATCTCAAGGAGACCGAGTTCCGCTTCAATCACCGCCATCTTAATCTCTACAAGACCCTGCTTAAACTGCTCAAGGATGAGCCTTTATGAAGCGTTTGCTTCATAAGCCTAAATCCTCAATTTTTTATGAAAAAGGCTGAAAGGGCAGAGAGGAGCTGCCTAGGCTGCTATGCTTTTTGGTGGGAAGGCGCCTTACGCGGACGGGGCTTCTTGCAGCAGCCGCCGTACGTCACTGGCCAGGGCTTCGGGAGTGATGCCGTGGCTTTCGTACAGGCGCAGGCGGCCCTGGGTGTCATAGACGTAGCTGGCGGCGGTGTGTTCCAGCGTGTAGCTGGTGGGGGTGGGGCCTTCGATGCGTTGGTAATAGACCTTGAAGTCCTTGGCCAGCGCGGCCAGTTCCTCGGGGGAGCGGGTGTACAGGGCGAGAAAGCTGGGGTCGAAGCTGTCCATATAGGCCTTGAGCACCTCGGGCGTGTCTCGCTCCGGGTCCAGGGTGATGAAGATGCCTTGCAGGCGGCTGCCGTCGGCGCCCAGTTGCTGTTTGGCTTGTGCCAGTGTCAGCAGCGACGTGGGGCACACGTCGGGGCATTGCACGAAGCCGAAGAACACGACGACGACTTTGCCCCGGAAGTCGGCCAGACGGCGCAGCTGGCCGTGGTGGTCGGTCAGCGCGAAGTCCTTGGCATAGTCGCTGCCGCTGAGGTTGATGCCGTGAAAGCCGCCTGACTGCGGTGAGCAGGCGGCCAGCAGGTGGGCGGCGCTGGCAGCCGCAGTGCAGGTGGCCAGGCAGGCCAGTGAAACGAGGGCGTGGCGCCGTTGCATGGGTTGGAAATTCCAGGTGGGTTGTGTCGAGGGCGGCGTGGGAGCGGTTTTTAATCAACTGCCGGGCCGGTTCGGCGCTGGCGCAAGTGGCTGCGGAGCGTATCGATGCCGATGGCGGTTTCCTGGGTGACGGGCAGGCGCGCGGCCGGTTTGAGGGCGTGGCCGTAGATCAGCTCGAATTCAAGCGCCAGCGGTGTGCCGGGGCCGCCGGGGCGCAGGGCGGCGTCCATCTCGGCCAGCAGGCGCTGGCGCCAGGCGGCGGTGCGCAGGCCGTGAAAGCGCTGGCGGTGCAGGTTGCGGCCCAGGCCGCGCAGCTCTTGCAGGGCGCGCTCGGCGCTGTCGAAGGTGAGGGTGAGGCGCTCCATGGCCATCACGGGTTCGGCAAAGCCGGCGGCCAGCAGCATGTCGCCCCAGTCGTGCATGTCGGTGAATTCATGCGCGGGCGGCGGCCAGCCCAGGCGGGTGTACAGGTGGCGCAGGCTGCGCAGCGTGTCGGGGCCCAGGCCGGAAAACATGACAAAGCCATTGATTGCCAGCGCCCGGTGCCAGTCGGCCAGCAGCGCGGCGGGGTCGGCCACGCGGTGCAGCAGCATGTTGGCCCACACCATGTCCAGGCTGCCCTCTGGCGGGGCGGGCAGCATGGGGGGCAGGTGGGCGGGTTGGCCCGTGCCCGCCCAGCGGGCCGGATGCCACCAGGGGCGGGGCGGGGCGGATGGGGGTGGGACTTCACCCGCTGGCACTCCCAAGGCCTCAGCCTGGGGGAAGCGGGCGGCAACCAGCGCATGGCCTTCCATACCGCCGTGCCGGGGCGACCAGTGCGCCCAGCGCCGCACGGGCAGGGTGATCCAGTCCAGCCGTTCGGCCATGCGCCGCGCCACTTCTTCATGCAACCATGGCGCCGGGCCGGGCCGTGCGGCGCTGCGGGCGGCGGCCCGGGGGTCGAGCGTGGGAGGCTGCTGCGAACGGGACATGGCGAGAAAACAGGGAGCCAGCCAGTATAGAGGCGGCCAGCGGGTGACAAAGGGCGGGCCAGCGCCGATGATGGGGCGCCGCCGCATCCTGGTGGTTCGCCGTCCTTGCCTCTTGTGATTCATCCCTGTCAGCCATGAACTTGGCCCGCTGGCTGCCAAGCCAATGCCATATCTGCCGTGCCTGGCCGGCGCAGCCGGTGTGTGACACTTGCCGCGCCTGCTTTGCGCAGCCAGTGGCCCGCTGCCGTGCCTGCGCGCTGCCGCTGGCGGGCGGGGCCGTGTTGTGTGGCGCCTGCCTGCGCGAGCCGCCGCCCATGGACGAGAGCCTGGCGGCCGTGGACTACGGCTGGCCCTGGAGTGCGCTGCTGGCGCAGTTCAAGTTCCGTCAGCAAACGGGGCTGGCCGCGGCGCTGGCCGATCTGATGAGGCAGGCGCCCGGTGCAGCGCAGGCGCTGGACGCGGCGGATGCGGTGCTGCCCGTGCCGGCCTCGCGCCAGCGCCTGGCCGCCCGCGGCTACAACCCGGCGCTGCTGCTGGCCCGCCAACTTGCGCCACGCCGCGCTGTCCTGGCGGATGCGCTGCTGCGCCTGCATGACGCGCCGCCGCAGCGCACCCTGAACCGCCGCGAACGCCTGGCCCGCGTGCAAGGCGCTTTTGCCGCCGCACCACACCACGCTGCGGCCTTGTCAGGCCGCCGGCTGGTGCTGGTGGATGACGTGATGACCACGGGCGCCACCGTCCGCGCCGCCGCCAGCGCCTTGCGCGCGGCCGGGGCGGCGCACATCAGCGTGCTGGTGCTGGCACGCACGGTCTGAAGTTAGGGAAGGTGAGCTGATGCATTAAGTTTTTTTAAATCAAAAATATTTTGAGGATTAAGTGGAAAAATGCATTCAATGCATGCGAACTTTTGAAGTGATGGGTAAAATCATTATAAGATCATTGGGGAAGTATTCTTCAGTCACTCTGTTTGCTATGGAATCAGCCGCCACGGATGCTATTCGTATAAATTATAGTTTCTCTGTGTGTCACGGTTGATTTGGTGTGCCGACGCATTCATGGAGCTTTGCTCATTTTGAATATAAAATCAAAAAGAGCGCCTATGCCAAATTCTAATTTGGGCTAGAACACAAATCCCAGTGATCTAGAATAAAACGGTGTTTTAGAGCCTGCTAATATGGGTTCCGGCTAGAACACAAATCCCAGTGATCTAGAATGTTTGAGACGAGCGACAAGCAGGCGCAGCAGTTCCGGCTAGAACACAAATCCCAGTGATCTAGAATCAGTATGCATGGATACCGGTACCACTGTGTGTTCCGGCTAGAACACAAATCCCAGTGATCTAGAATGCGCCGCTTGCTCGGTGGCGTGCTGCTGGGGTTCCGGCTAGAACACAAATCCCAGTGATCTAGAATACTCGGAAGCGTGGGCTACTAGTTACCGTAGTTCCGGCTAGAACACAAATCCCAGTGATCTAGAATTCGATGACGAGGGGCCTGTCTTGGTCGCCAGTTCCGGCTAGAACACAAATCCCAGTGATCTAGAATGCAAAGCCATTGCAGAAGATCTTGGCGTACGTTCCGGCTAGAACACAAATCCCAGTGATCTAGAATCCAGCTTGGCTGTCATTTCGAGGAAGTCTGGTTCCGGCTAGAACACAAATCCCAGTGATCTAGAATCCTGCGTCGCTACACCCAGCTTAAACCGGAGTTCCGGCTAGAACACAAATCCCAGTGATCTAGAATAGGTGAAAAACCTGGGCGAGGACCTCAGCAGTTCCGGCTAGAACACAAATCCCAGTGATCTAGAATAATAAGGGTCTTCTTGAAAAGTGCTTATCAGTTCCGGCTAGAACACAAATCCCAGTGATCTAGAATGTCGTGTGGTACTTTAACCATACCGCCGCCGTTCCGGCTAGAACACAAATCCCAGTGATCTAGAATGAGGCTTTTGACGATGACATCCGCATTTTGGTTCCGGCTAGAACACAAATCCCAGTGATCTAGAATGCGCCCCATCAACATGGAGCTGCACCGCGAGTTCCGGCTAGAACACAAATCCCAGTGATCTAGAATCGCCGTCGCAGGCAAGGAAATCCAACCCCTGTTCCGGCTAGAACACAAATCCCAGTGATCTAGAATCGGCTTCTTCCACATGTGCAGCTCGATCTGGTTCCGGCTAGAACACAAATCCCAGTGATCTAGAATGCCATTTCGCCGAGCAGCTGCGTGCTCGCCGTTCCGGCTAGAACACAAATCCCAGTGATCTAGAATCATATATCAATTCCATTCGCAATCTCTACAGTTCCGGCTAGAACACAAATCCCAGTGATCTAGAATCGCGACGCTGATATTGACGAGGCGATATCAGTTCCGGCTAGAACACAAATCCCAGTGATCTAGAATTGAGGTGGTGTGATAGCAATCCTGCTGTCGGTTCCGGCTAGAACACAAATCCCAGTGATCTAGAATAAGAATTCTTTTTATTAGGAGGGGAAACCAGTTCCGGCTAGAACACAAATCCCAGTGATCTAGAATTCAACGACGACTGGGCCGCCCAGCGCCTGAGTTCCGGCTAGAACACAAATCCCAGTGATCTAGAATGAAGCGACAGTTCCTCAGCCACCTGTGGCAGTTCCGGCTAGAACACAAATCCCAGTGATCTAGAATCTGGCCGTGGCGCGCGACTACCCCGGCATTGTTCCGGCTAGAACACAAATCCCAGTGATCTAGAATGCCGGGCCGTGGGATGTAGGCGGGTTTGCTCGTTCCGGCTAGAACACAAATCCCAGTGATCTAGAATCACTCAGGCGGCCATGACTTCGCCAAGGACGTTCCGGCTAGAACACAAATCCCAGTGATCTAGAATCAGCAGCAGCGGCAATGCGACGGGCTTGGAGTTCCGGCTAGAACACAAATCCCAGTGATCTAGAATTCCACGCCTTTGACGATGACTGAGAGATTAGTTCCGGCTAGAACACAAATCCCAGTGATCTAGAATGGCCAGTTGGATCACTTCGTTCTGGTCTTGGTTCCGGCTAGAACACAAATCCCAGTGATCTAGAATCACCTTAGCTTCCCAAACGAGTAAATGGAAGTTCCGGCTAGAACACAAATCCCAGTGATCTAGAATGAACTTGCTATTATCCAACAACTGGTTAAAGTTCCGGCTAGAACACAAATCCCAGTGATCTAGAATACTAAAGATGGTAACTACATGTTTGGTGTAGTTCCGGCTAGAACACAAATCCCAGTGATCTAGAATCGGCGGCCCAAAACAGCGCCTTGGCCAGCAGTTCCGGCTAGAACACAAATCCCAGTGATCTAGAATTGCGGGCCGGCGCGTCGTGCTCAACATGGGGTTCCGGCTAGAACACAAATCCCAGTGATCTAGAATCAGCAAGCGCGCCGGCAGCGACGCCGGCAGGTTCCGGCTAGAACACAAATCCCAGTGATCTAGAATGTCATCGGGCAACACGCTAACGCCCCAGTTGTTCCGGCTAGAACACAAATCCCAGTGATCTAGAATTGACCCAGCCAACTAGTGTCCAGCCCAAGAGTTCCGGCTAGAACACAAATCCCAGTGATCTAGAATTGACCGATGCGCAGCGCGACAAGCTGCGCGGTTCCGGCTAGAACACAAATCCCAGTGATCTAGAATATGCTTGGATACGCCAACCACTGTTCCCAGGTTCCGGCTAGAACACAAATCCCAGTGATCTAGAATTATCTCCATTGGTATTGCGCACGCTGGTCAGTTCCGGCTAGAACACAAATCCCAGTGATCTAGAATTCAAAGACTCGATCGCTTGGTGATCAACCAGTTCCGGCTAGAACACAAATCCCAGTGATCTAGAATGGTTGAGTGACCGCTAGCAGCACCGCACGAGTTCCGGCTAGAACACAAATCCCAGTGATCTAGAATAGCGCTCCTTTTCGACTGAAGCCATTATACGTTCCGGCTAGAACACAAATCCCAGTGATCTAGAATTTGCTATCTAGGTTAATGGCTTCCATACCAGTTCCGGCTAGAACACAAATCCCAGTGATCTAGAATTGGAGAGATGAAATCTACATGCATGTACAGGTTCCGGCTAGAACACAAATCCCAGTGATCTAGAATTCCTGTCTGGGCACCAGTTGTGCCGGCTCAGTTCCGGCTAGAACACAAATCCCAGTGATCTAGAATTTTGCAAAGCTCTTTAGACATTGTAGTGAAGTTCCGGCTAGAACACAAATCCCAGTGATCTAGAATGAATCGTCAAGTCACTTGGAAACTGATCAGGTTCCGGCTAGAACACAAATCCCAGTGATCTAGAATCAGCAATCAATGGAATATCACAGTAAGCTGGTTCCGGCTAGAACACAAATCCCAGTGATCTAGAATTCTACAGACAATCAAGACAGAGATACAACAGTTCCGGCTAGAACACAAATCCCAGTGATCTAGAATTCTCCTTGACGGATTGGAATAACAAGTACAGTTCCGGCTAGAACACAAATCCCAGTGATCTAGAATGAATTGACTGAATCAAAGCTTGTTAAGAAAGTTCCGGCTAGAACACAAATCCCAGTGATCTAGAATAGGTTTTTTGATAACTAACGCGTTATTTAGGTTCCGGCTAGAACACAAATCCCAGTGATCTAGAATCGAACTGGCTCACTACAAGCGGCTTGAGCTGTTCCGGCTAGAACACAAATCCCAGTGATCTAGAATGGTTCATTGATGCGGGCGCAGGCCAGTTGCGTTCCGGCTAGAACACAAATCCCAGTGATCTAGAATCAAGCTGTACCTGAAAAGGAAGCGGTACAAGTTCCGGCTAGAACACAAATCCCAGTGATCTAGAATTTCTTGATTGGCTTTCCCGCAACCGTGGGAGTTCCGGCTAGAACACAAATCCCAGTGATCTAGAATCTTCAGGCGGCGGTGCTTCGCACTTCGCGCGTTCCGGCTAGAACACAAATCCCAGTGATCTAGAATCACTCCGTAGGCTGCCGCGATGTCCCGACCGTTCCGGCTAGAACACAAATCCCAGTGATCTAGAATCGGCTGCTGTCGCAATGCGACGGGCTTTGAGTTCCGGCTAGAACACAAATCCCAGTGATCTAGAATCTGGCAGGGCACGCTGTATCAGCGGCTGGCGTTCCGGCTAGAACACAAATCCCAGTGATCTAGAATCGAGGCACGCCTGCATTGCCCACGCTGCGAGTTCCGGCTAGAACTTCCGGCTAGAACACAAATCCCAGTGATCTAGAATGACCATTGTTTGCAAAGAGACTTTCCTTTAGTTCCGGCTAGAACACAAATCCCAGTGATCTAGAATGAATCCTTTTGCATCATGATACCAACACGGGTTCCGGCTAGAACACAAATCCCAGTGATCTAGAATTATAACCATCAGTTTCACCGCAGCTATGAAGTTCCGGCTAGAACACAAATCCCAGTGATCTAGAATGTACTTGGATCTGATTCCAACCGGTGCTGTGTTCCGGCTAGAACACAAATCCCAGTGATCTAGAATCCACCTGCAGTAACTCCTTGTTCTACAAGGAGTTTTCTGCTTTTTAGTTCATGTGAACACATGTGCTGCGCTCAGAAGAGGTCGAACTGATCAGGTGTTTTTAGAGCGGGCTGCTTGGCCTTGCCGTGGAAGGTGATGATGCGCTCATACTGTTTATCGGTGAACTGCATCACATTCACTTTACCGCCGGGTGGCAGAACGGTTTCGACACGCTTGGCGTATGTGTCGAGTTGGGTTTGGCTGGTGCAAAAGCGCATGTAGACGCTGAGTTGGCTCATTTCGAAGCCCATGTCGAGCAGAGCCTTGCGGAAGTCAGTGGCTGCCTTTCGTTCGGCTTTTTCTAGCACGGGTAAGTCGAACATCACCAACATCCACATGATTCTGTACCCTGAAAGCATGGTGCTCGTCCACACTTTTACCTATCGCTGTCCAAGCTGTGCACCAAGGCAAGCGGCAAGCCCGGTAGCGGTAGCTCCAGCCTGTCACGTTCACCCAAATACACTTGAGCTAGCGAGACGGCCAGTTTTTGCATGCAGACCGTCACGGGAGTGGCGCCAGCATTACTTTGCATGTCGTCATAAAGCGTGTGTACTAGGGCGCGCTTGGCGGCGGGCGTGACCTGTTCTTCACCGGCGCGCTGCAATTGCCAGACTTTCAGGTCGATGACCGGGCGGAAGGGTTCCATCAGATCATCCACCAGTCGCATGGCATTGCCATCATTGCTGTGGTGCAGGCCGATGCTGGGATGCAGGCCGGCAGCCACCACGGCGCGGGCGGTGGCAGAACGCAGGATGGTGTAGCCGTAGTTGAGCAGGGCGTTGAGGCCGCCGGCGTTCTGGTCGCGACGGAAGTTCTTGCCGAACAGCAAGCTCCAGTAGCGCCGGGCGCCTTGACCTTCGACGTTTTCCGGATCGCCGCTTTTGACCTTGCGCACTAATGCAGTCAAGGGCGCGGTGGGCGCGCCTGCGGCCTCCAGCGCGGCGGCTTGTTGCTCCAGTTTGGATTTGACGATGGCTGCCCACAGCCGCTTGTGCGTGGGCAAGCTGGCGGCGATTTGCGCTTCGATGCGCTTGGCCTGCACGTGATGGCCGTCCAGCGTCAGCAGCATGCCCACGGCATTGTGGTTGGCCGCGCACAGTACGAAGGGCGCGCCGCGCTCGGCCAGAGCCACCAGGAGGTTGTTGGTGTAGCTGATGCCGTGGGCATTGGCGATGACGGCGGCGATGTCGTCCAACGGCACCTGGCCGAGTTCCTTGCGCTCGCCCTCGGTATCGCGCACCACCATGAAGCCGCGGTTGACGAATAGGTGCCGCCGGTCGTCTGCGATTTCGACAATGCGACCGATCATGCTGTGCCCCTTGCTCAGCCCTTGAAGCCCGGGTCATGCAGTTCGCCGATGGGCGAGATGGTGACGCGGCGGGCTTTGGCCTGCTGGAAAGATCCAGCCATTTTCGAGACATAGGAGAACGGATTGTTCTTGTCCCGGTTTCTGGCATCCACATTGGCTTCGTGCAGTGGCGCCATGAATACTTGCCCATTACTGCCGATCTTCACCACACGCATTGTTTCCTCTCGCCCATCCAGTTCCAGACGCACGCAATCATCAATCATCAAGCGCATGATTAAGGCTTTCCCGTTCTGCGCCAGTCCAGGATTCCGCAAGCGCGCCACCCCATGCTTGCGCACGATTTGATAGGCGCGGAAAGTCGAGATCACTTCGCCCTCCCATTTGCCTTTGTCATTGCGCGTGATTTCGATGCAGTAGTTGCTGCCGCCAACATAGCCTTTGTACGGCAGCGGCTGACCATTGGCATCCACGCCGTGGCGCTCGGACTGGGTTGGTTCGCTGATGCGGATCAGGTTGCTGACTTCGCGCCCTTGGCTGCCATCGGCCTTGCGCCGCTGCTTGATGCGTCCGTCCTTGCTGATGCCGTAGGAAGTTTCTTCCATCATGCCGCCCTCATGCCCATGGTCGGGGCGGTGGCTGACCCAGATGCTTTTCACGGCGCGTGCCGCGTGTTCGCGATACGTAGGCCAAGGAGGCTCGAAGTCCTGAGCCAACTTGTGGCGCCCCTGCATCTTGGGCAGTTCGCTGGCGTTGGCAAAGCGTTGCAAGAGTGCTTGGTCGGTAACGCCGATCACGCAGGCGTCCACAGCGTGGTGGCGATGGTCGTCGCGGTTCTTTTCGCCATCGAGCCCCAGTACGTCATTCAAGCCCAGATGCCGACGCAGCATGCTCGTGAGCTGCCCCGGAATCACCCGTACCCCACTGGGGCAGATCAGTTTGAGATATTCCTTGGCCACGCGTGAGAGGTAGCGCGTGTCATTCAGCGCGCGTGCCAGAAAGCCTTTGTCCTCGCCCAGCCAACGCTCGTAGCCATCGGCGGCAAAGCGATAGCGCTTGGCCTTGGGCATGCGTTCGGCGCGTTGCAGCATGCCTTCGTATGACCAACCCTGCGCCTCGAAGTCCTGCCGCGCCTGCCAGGGCGTGCGGTTGCGCTTGATGCGGTTGGCCTGGCGCATTGCCACGGTCTTGTTGTTCAGGCTGTCGTCCAGGGTTTGTGAAAACGGCAGGATGTGTTCGATCTCCACCTCGTCACTGAGCAACATGGCTGCGCTGATTTGCACGCCGCTGTAGGGGCAGCGGCGGTCAGCAGCATCAGAGCTCAGTTCTTCCCACAAGATCCATTTCTGAATGTCGGCGTGCTTCACGCGCTCTTCGCTGATGCTTAGCAAGGGCGCGATTTCGGCGCGAATGCGTGCATTACGCTTCTGGTTGTCGGCTTGTTTACGTTGCGTTTCCAGCTTTTGCTCGAGGCTTTGCTTTAAGTCGCGCGCCAGCTCCACCACGATTTCGGTAGGCTGGCCATAGCGGCGAATCAGCGCATTGACGACTTTGCGCACCTGGTTCAGTCCGATGTGTACCGTGGGGTTGGCAATCTTGCCGTAGCGTTCTTCCTCATTGCGCGGCTTGTCCTTGGCAAAAGCCACATGCCGTTGCAAGGCACGACCGTAATAAGGCAGTTGCTTGAAAGCAAACACCGGCTTGATTTCGCCCGTGGCGGCTATGACGCGCTCGCCAATTTGCTGCACTTCGTCGTCGCCATGCTCAAAGCCAAAGCCCAAATCGCTGTGGTGGGCGAAGCCAGCAGCCTGCACGGCCTTGTCGAACGTGATGACCTCAGCGCGTAGTGCCGGCACGATGCGCTTTAGCGCCTTGCGGCTCAGACTGCCATAGCCTTCGGGCAGGCCAGCGTTGGCAATAGCCGTGGCGCGCACCTCATCCACGCCAGTGTTTTCGATCAGCCATTGCACCAGTTCGGCTTCGCTTTCTTCCGTGACCAGGCGCAGCACGATGTCGTCCTGAAAGGTTTCGTCAAAGTCGTGCCACGCTGCGCCGAACAGCTCTTTTTTCGCCAGTGCCGCTGTGGTGGCATTGCCTTTGAGCTCGCAGCGCTTGGCGTCTTCCAGGTTGAACTGCACCACGTCGCCCAGTTTGAGCGCCTTGCGCATGGTTTGGAACGTCACTTTGCCTTTACTCTCCAGCAAGGCCACGATGGCATCGCGCTGCGCCAACGTCAGTGTCTCCTCGCGCAAATCCGGGTGCAGGATGCGCAAGTGATTCACCTCTTGCAGGATGCGAAAGCGCTGGGTGCTGGGCAGAGCCAGTGGGGCGCGCTCTTCTTCCGGCAGCAGGGTGCAACGCCCCGCCGTAACTGGGCGTAGTTTGCGCTGGTGCAGCAGGGTGTCGCGCAACGCAAGGCGCGCACCGTCGTTGAACAATGATGAGTTGAAGGCGGCCTGTGCCGTCCACAGCGCATCGAATTCATCGGCCACCATCTGCCGGTCGATATAGAAGTCGTAGCTTTTGTCGATCTTGTTCTTGCCTGTCTCGGTGGTAGTGCGCGTTTCCCGATAGCGGGCACGTGTGCCCAAGCCGGCTTGCAGACGTTGCCACAGCAATGCGCCCACGGTTTGACAGTTACTTTCTGCCAAAGCCTGCCGCAATTGGGAAATGGCTGTTTTCAGCGCACCGCTGTCATTGTCTTTTTTATCAGTCTTGCGGTTACTCTTGAAGCCTCGGCGCTGGTTGATATGAAACAGCGCGCGGGCGAACTCGCCGGGCGTCAGCGCGCGCTGCAAACCCTCAGCGCGCAACTGGTAGGGGTTGAGCGATTCAAGCGCCTTGCGCTCCGCCTCCGCCTGCGGGAAGAAGCCGTGCGCGATCAATTTATCCATCATGCGCGCCTTGCGCTTGAGAAGGCGATCGCGACGGCGGCGCATGGCACGGGCGGCGCGGCGGGTCACGGCCAGCGAGGAGCCATCCTTGGGATTACGCCCATCACTGAAGATGCGCACACCGGCCCTGATGATGGCGGTCGGCTCGTTTTCGGCATTCAAGCGCAGGATGGCCCATCCCAGCGAGGTGGATCCCAGGTCAATCGCCAAGCGGTAGCGGAGAGTGATGGCAGGCATGTTTGGCTTCCAGATAAAAGACTGCGTGCATTTGTATCAAGATGAACAATGCGTAACGACATTCTTGCGACCAGGTTCGTGAAAAATTTCCACATTTGCTGGAAATTGTGTCTTTCGTGACATGCAACTGACGTAGACTTAGGCCCCATACAGATCACTGGGATTTGTGCTCTAGCCGCTAACAAGCAGATGCTTTTTAGCTAGATGCAAAAAATGGAAGGCCCCGCATGCGGGGCCTTCGTCTTTTCTGGCGGGTAAGCGCACAAAGGGGGCAGAACAGGCGTCCCCGGGATGGCTGCATTTTCCTGGGCGGACTGTCCGGACTGTTTTCCAGGCTGCGCCAACGTGCAGTCTCTTGCCCATACCGCATCTGCTTCGTGCACGGGTCTGCCGCCCGGGCTGGCTGGGCAGGTGCCATGCGCGCCAAGTGGTTTGGCGCGTGGCTTGCCTGGGGTGTCTCAGCGCCGCGATGGCGCGATATCCGGGCCTGGGCCGGGCGGGCGCCAGCGCGGCTCGTCCGCACGCACACGCACGAAGCTGGCGAAGCGGGGCAGGCCGGTTTTTTCATGCACGCCGCGGTAGCGGTAGGTGACCCACGCGCCCACGGGCGGCGGGTGGTCGCGCTGTGCGTCGCTGAAGCCGGTGCCCAGGCGAAAGCGCCGTCCGTCCGGTGTTTCGACCAGCAGCGCGCCCAAGCGGCCAGCGTGCCGGCCTTTGCCGGGCAGGTGGGCGATGACGCGGGCTTCGGCGTCGTCATGCGTTTTGAGCTTGAGCAGATCGCCGCTGCGGCCGACGCGGTGGCGGGCGCTGCCCCGGCGCAGCATCAGCCCTTCGCCGCCGGCGCGGGTGATCTGGCGCAGCAGGGCGTGCAGTTCGGCCTCGCTGGCCACGCGGCGCTGCGGCACGGCGTGCAGGTAAGGGTTGCGCGCGGCCTGCACGGCACGTTGCAGGGCGGGCAGGCGTTCGTCGAAAGGGCCGGGGTGCGCGGGCAGGTCAAACGCCATGAAGCGCAGGCGGCGCCATGCGGCTTCTTGCGGTTGCAGGCGCAGCGCGGTGGATTGCACCTGGGCAAAGCCGCCGCGCCCGGCCCACAGCTCGCCGTCCAGCGGCGTGGCGGGCCAGCCCTGGGTGAACCAGGCGGGGGCGGCCACCTGCTCGCCGCCGCGCGTGAGCAGGCGCTGACCATCCCACAGGGCGCGAATGCCGTCGTACTTTTCGCTGACCCAGTAGTCGCCCAGCGGCAGGCCGTTGCGCCAGGGCTCGGCCAAGGCCAGCGGCGGAGGTGTTTGCGCGGTGGCGGGCGGCGGCGCCAGTCCCGTCAGTGCCGCCAGCCAAGCCCCGGCGGCCAGCGCAAGAAACAGGCGGCGGCGCGGCATGCTATTTTTTTGGTAGCTGCTTAGGCAGCAGGGGCGGGCGCTAAGGCTTTTTTCTTAAGAAGATAGCGGCGTGCGGGTTCAGCCGGCATCCACCATGTCGATCGACAGGCCAGCCGTCTGGCTGAAGCCGCCGTCCACGTAAGTGATCTCGGCGGTGACGCCGGCGGCCAGGTCGCTGAGCAGGAAGGCGGCAACGTTGCCCACGTCTTCAATGGTGACGTTGCGGCGCAGCGGGGCGGCGTCGGCCACGCGGCCGAGCAGTTTGCCGAAGTCCTTGATGCCGCTGGCCGCCAGCGTCTTGATGGGGCCGGCGCTGATGCCGTTGACGCGGATGCAGCGCCCGTCGGGCGTGCGGCCCACGGCTTCGGCCAGGTAGCGCACGGCCGCCTCCAGGCTGGCCTTGGCCAGGCCCATGGTGTTGTAGTTGGGGATGGAGCGCAGCGCCCCCAGGTAGCTCAGCGTGAGCAGGGCGGCCCGGTCGTTCAGGTGGGGCAGGGCGGCTTTGGCCATGCCGGCGAAGCTGTAGGCGCTGATGTCGTGCGCGATGCGGAAGTTCTCGCGGCTCAGGCCGTCGAGAAAGTTGCCTGCGATGGCCTCGCGCGGCGCGAAGCCGATGGCGTGCACGAAGCCGTCAAAGCGTCCCCAAGCCGCGCCCAGGTCGGCAAACAGGCGCTCGATCTGCGCGTCGTCGGCCACGTCGCAGTCGAACACGAGCTGGCTGCCGAACTCGGCGGCGAATTCGATGATGCGCCCCTTGAAGCGCTCGCCCACATAGCTGAAGGCCAGCTCCGCGCCCTGCGCATGGCAGGCCTTGGCAATGCCGTAGGCGATGGAACGGTTGGACAGCACGCCGGTGATGAGCAGCTTCTTGCCTGCGAGAAAGCCGGTTTTCTGGGACATGCGAAAGGCTCCTGATAGATGATTCGAAAAGGGTTTTTTATGGGCCAGAATTCTCGCATGCGCCCTTTGCTGACTGCCCTTGCCTTCACGGCCTGCCTGCTGCCGCCCGCCTGGGCGGCCCACGGCTACGCGCTGTGGGGCGAGCTGAAATACCCGCCGGGTTTCGCCCATTTCGACTATGTGAACCCCGCCGCGCCCAAGGGCGGCGAGCTGCGGCTGGTGAGCAACCTGCGCGTGTCCACCTTCGACAAGTACAACCCCTTCACCATCAAGGGCAGCGCCCCCGCGTATCTGGGCGCGCTGATGTTCGACACGCTGCTCACCGGCGCGCTGGACGAAAGCGGCAGCGCCTACGGCCTGCTGGCCGAGGACGTGCAGGTGGCCCCCGATGGCCTGTCGGCCACTTTCCGCCTGCGCCCGCAGGCGCGCTTTCACAACGGCAACCCGGTGCTGGCGCGCGATGTCAAGCACAGCTTTGAAACGCTGGCGGGCCCGCACACCCTGCCGGGCTACAAAACGCTTTTGGCCGATGTGGCCGGGGTGGATGTGCTGGATGCACGCACCGTGCGCTTTCGTTTCCGCCAGCCTAACCGCGAACTGCCGCTGACCGTGGGCGGCCTGCCGGTATTCAGCCACCAATGGGGGCAGGGCAAGCCGTTCGACCAGGTGGTGATGGAGCCGCCCATCGGCAGCGGCCCCTACACCATTGGCCCGGTCAAGTTCGGCAAGGACATCACCTACGTGCGCCAGCCGGGCTACTGGGCGCGCGATCTGAACGTGCGCCGGGGCAGCTTCAACTTCGACCGCATCACCGTCCGCATCTATCGTGACCACACCGCCCGGCTCGAAGCCTTCAAGGCCGGCGAATTCGATTTGATGACCGTCTATTCCGCCGGTGACTGGGCGCGCCGCATGCATGGCAAGCGCTTTGCCACGGGCGAGCTGGTCAAGGGCGAATTCCGCCACCGGCTGCCCACCGGCTTTCAGAGCTACGTGCTCAACACCCGCCGCCCGCTGCTGCAAGATGCCCGAGTGCGCGAGGCGCTGGGCCTGGCCATCGACTACGAGTGGATGAACCGGCGCATGTTCTATGGCAGCTACAGCCGCGTGCATGGCCTGTTCGGCCACACCGAATGCGCCGCCACCGGCACGCCCGATGACGCCCAGCTTGCGCTGATGGCGCCGCTGCGCGCCCATATTCCGCCTGCCGCCTTTGGCCCCGCCTACACGCCGCCGCGCACCGACGGCCATGAAAACGGCCTGCGCGAGAACCTGCGCCGCGCCCAGAAGCTGCTGCACGAAGCAGGCTGGCGGCTGGGCGAAGGCCAGGTGCTGCGCAACGCCCAGGGCCAGCCGCTGGCGCTGGAATACCTGGACAGCGCCGAAGCGGGCATGCGCACCGTGGGCCCCTGGATCCGCAACCTGGAAAAGATCGGCGTGCGCCTGCAATTCAGGCCCGTGGACTTTGCGCTGTACCAGCAGCGGCTGCAAAAGTTTGATTTCGACATCGTCAGCATTGCCTACGGCGGCACGCACAACCCGGGGCAGGAATACGCTGACCTGTTCGGCAGCCGGGCGGCGGATGTCGAAGACTCCGGCAATCTGGCGGGCGTGCGCAACCCCGCCGTGGACGCGCTGATCGCCCGCATGGTGGCCGTCAGCGCCCAGCCCGACTTTCTGGCCGCCTGCCGCGCGCTGGAGCGCGTGATCACCCACAGCCACTACCTGCTGCCGCAGTGGTATTCGGCCGCGCACCGCATGGCCTACAACGCCTGGCGGCTGCAGCAACCGGCGGCCACGCCAGCCTACTTTGAAGGCACGGCCTGGGCTATTGAAACGTGGTGGGCGCGCCCGCAAACCCGTCCCTCGCCTGTTGCCCACAACCCGGCTTCCTTGCCCACGCATGACCTGCTGCCCCCTGCGGCCCCGGCTTCTGAAGCCCTGCCGCCCATGCCCGGCACGCCGCCGTGATTGCACCTGACGCGCCTGCATCCCTCCGGCCTGGCAGCGGCCGATGGCGGCTCGCTCATGCTCATCCTGACCGGCGCGCAAGGCACGCTGCCGCCCGCGCAGCGGCAAGCCTTCATCGCACACCTGCGCCGCCTGCACGCCAGCTTGCCGGCTGGAGAGCGCGAGAGTGCTTCTGAACTGCTGGACTTCATCAAGCTGGCCGAGCGCGGCGCCGGGGCGCCGTAGCGGCGCCCCGGCTCCCCGGCTCCCGGCGCGGCCATGGGCATGGTTGAAGGCGTGAAGAAAAAAAGGCCGCCATCGCCCAACCTATCTCAAAGTTTGCTCTCTTTTTTGATGTTTCTGCCGTACCCGCTACCCCATATCGGCAGGCGCGGCGCTAGACTCGTGCACATCTGCCCATGCTCGCCTACATCGCCAAACGCCTGCTGCTGATGCTGCCCACGCTGCTGGGGGTGCTGCTGCTCACCTTCGTGGTGCTGCAATTCGTGCCGGGCGGGCCGGTGGAGCAGTACCTGGCCGAAGCCAAAGCGGGCGTGGCCGGGGCGGGGGCTGAGGGCGGCGGGGGGCTGGCCTATCGCGGCGCGCAGGGGGTGGATGAAAAGCGGCTGGCCGAAATCAAGGCGCTGTATGGCTTTGACAAGCCCGCGCACGAGCGCTTCTGGCAAATGCTGGGCCAGTTTGCCCGCTTTGACCTGGGGCGCAGCTTTTTCCAGAACAAGGACGTGTGGCAGCTCATCCGCGAAAAGCTGCCCGTTTCCGCCAGCCTGGGGCTGTGGACGTTTTTTCTCAGCTACCTGGTGAGCGTGCCGCTGGGCGTGGCCAAGGCCGTGCGCGCCGGCTCGCGCTTTGACCTGGCCACCACCGTGCTGGTGCTGGTGGGCTACGCCATTCCGGGCTTTGTGCTGGGCGTGGCGCTGCTGGTCATCTTTGGCGGGCAGTTGCAGTGGTTTCCGCTGCGCGGGCTGACATCGGCCCACTGGCACGAGCTGTCCACCCTGGGCAAGATCACCGATTACCTGTGGCACATCACCCTGCCCGTGACGGCCATGGTGCTGGGCAGCTTTGCGGTGACGACCATGCTCACGAAAAACAGCTTTCTGGAAGAAATCCGCAAGCAATACGTGCTGACGGCGCGGGCCAAGGGGCTGTCTGACCGGCAGGTGCTTTACAAGCACGTGTTTCGCAACGCGCTGATTCCCATCGTCACCGGCTTTCCGGCGGCCTTCATCGGCGCGTTTTTCACCGGCGCGCTGCTGATCGAAACCCTGTTCTCGCTGGACGGGCTGGGCCTGCTGAGCTACGAGAGCGTGATCCGGCGCGACTACCCGGTGGTGCTGGGCACGCTATACCTGTTCACGCTGATCGGCTTGCTGACCAAGCTCGTGTCCGACCTGTGCTACGTGTGGGTGGATCCGCGCGTGAAGTTTGATTGAGGCTGCTGAGTCATGGTCACTACGGCGCGCATGGCCAAGGGCAGCACGCCGGATGAGTAACGTAGCATTGCAATGCTTTTCACTGTTTGAATGGCGCCGCTGGCCCGCAAGGCTGTGGTGCAAGAAAGGGAGACCCATATGCGCAAAACATCCATGAAAACCTTTTTCCCTCATCCCGTGGCGCTGGCGGCCGGCATGGCCTTGGCGACCGGCGCGGCCTGGGCCCAAAGCTGGACGGCGCCTGGCAACCACAGCTACACGGTGCCCGCCAACGTGACTTCCGTGAAGGTGGATCTGGCCGGCGGCGGCGGCGGCGGCGGCGGGTATGACAACAACAAGGCAGGCGCTGGCGGCGCTGGCGGCGCCTTGTCGGCTACGGTCAAGGTCAACCCTGGCGACGTGCTGTCTGTGGCGGTAGGCGGTGGCGGGCAAGGGGCCACGTCCAACTTTGGCCCTCGCCCGTCAGGGGGCGTGCGTCAGCCGAACGTGCCCGCGCCCTGGGGCGGTGCGGGTGGCACGGGTGGCTCCAGCGGCGGCAAGGGCGGCGAGCCGGGCAATGATGGACAGGGCTTCAGCGGCGGCGGCGGCGGTGGCGGCGGCAGCTCCAAGGTTTCTTTCGACGCAGGCAGTTGGGCCGGCCGCAGCTTTGCGCTGCAAGCCGGCGGCGGCGGTGGCGGTTCAGGCGACAGCGTGACGGGTGCCGCTACCGATGGCGGCGCTGGCCTGGTGGGTACGGCTGCGCTGACCAGCGTCGCACAATGCGCGAGCGGCCATGGCGCAGGCCGTGCGGGCGAGACGATTCAAGGCAGTCAAGGCCAGCCGGGCCGTGCGGGCCTGCCCATTGCCAAGGAAGACGGCGGCGGCGGTGGTGGCGGCGGCGGCGGCTACCCGGCCGGCAGTGGCGGCCTGTATGGCTATGACGGTGATGGCACGGGCTACCCGGGGGCATTTCCTGCCACGGCGGGCGGCGGCGGCGGTTCATGCTTTTATGCCGCTACGGCAGGGCAGGTGCAGGTCGTGGCAGCGGCGTTGACGGGCGGCGCGGGCGGCCCGGCGGAAACGAAGTGGCCGCCTGCAACGGGTTTCGCGCGTACTCGTGGCGGCGATGGGCAGGTGAAGATCACGCCTCTGACGGGCAAGATTGAAGTGCAACTCAATGCCATCGCCAACTGGCCGCCCGCGCAAACGGCCACCTTGCAGTTTCAGGCGACCTGCGGCGCGCAGACCTATGCGGGCAGCTTTACCTACAGCGGCGCGGCGGGCACGGCCGTGATTGACGGCGTGCCGCTGGGCAGCAACTGCACGCTGGCGCAAACCCTGCCTGCGCCGCCTGCGGGCTTTGCCTGGGGCACGCCCGTGCTGCCGAACGCGCCCATTGCCGTACTGCCCGATGCCGTACCCGTGATGGCGGTGAGCAACAGCCTGACGCCCTCGGGCAGCGGCTCGGGCAGCGGCGTGACCGCCGTGCCCACGCTGGGTGAGTGGGCGTTGCTGCTCATGGGGCTGGGGCTGGCTGGCGTGGCTGCGCCCGCGCTGCGCCGCAAGGGCTAAATCACAAAGACGCCGCCGCGCCGTGCGAAACAAGCCCGGCGCAGGTGGCGCATGTTTTTTGAGGCAAAGAGAAAGACTGACTATGAGTTTCACTGCACAGTACCAAGCCAAACGCTGCGCCCCGGCTGACGCCGTGCGTCATGTGCGCAACGGCGACACCATCGTCGTGCCTACGGGCGTGGCCGAACCGCCCAAGCTGCTGGAGGCGCTGTCGGAGCAGCGGCGCGAGTTCGAGGGCGTGTCGGTCTCGCAAATCCTGCCGGTACGCAAGTTTGGCTATTTCGACCCGGAAACTGTGCGCCACGTGCGCCATGTGGCCTATTTTTTCAGCGGCGCTTCGCGCCCTGGCGGGCAGGAAGGCTGGGTGGACTTCCGGCCCTCGTACTTCTCTGAAATGCCGGCGCTGATCGAGCGCGGTCTGATGCCTGCCGACGTGGTGTTCACCTTGGCTTCGCCCATGGACGAGCACGGCTGGTTCTCCCTCAGCCTGGGGCCGGACTACACCATGGCCGCCATCAAGAAGGCGCGCGCCGTGGTGCTGGAGGTCAACCCCAACGTGCCCTTTGCCAACGGCAACTGCCACGTGCACATCTCGCAAGTGGCGGCGCTGGTGGAAAGCGAAGACCCGGTGTTCGAGGTAGGCCTGCCCAACATCGGCCCGGTGCAGCAGGCCATTGGCAAATACGTGGCGGAGATGATTCCCGACGGCGCCACGCTGCAAATTGGCTACGGCGCCATTCCTGACGCCGTGGTCATGCAGCTGACCGACAAGAAAGACTTGGGCGTGCACACCGAGATGATTGGCGACGGCATCATGACCCTGGTGGAAGCGGGCGTGGTCAACAACCGCCGCAAGAACTACCTGCCGGGCAAGATGGTGGCCACCTTCGGCCTGGGCAGCAAGAAGCTCTACCAGTTCATGCACCGCAACCCGGCGCTGGAGATGCACCCGGTCGATTTCACCAACGATCCCTACCTGGCGGGCCAGAACGACAACCTGATTGCCATCAACGCCACCATGCAGATCGACTTTCTGGGCCAGTGCGGTTCCGAATCGCAGGGCATCAAGGTGTACTCGGGCACGGGCGGGCAGGCCGACTTCGTGCGCGCGGCCAACCGCAGCCGCGGCGGCAAGGCCTTCATCGTCATGCCTTCCACCGCCAAGGACGACACCATCTCGCGCATTGCCCCGGTGCTCAGCCCCGGCACGCACGTGACCACCAGCAAGAACGACATCGACTACGTGGTCACCGAGTACGGCGTGGCCCAGCTGCGCGGCCGCACGGCGCACGAGCGCGCCAAGTCGCTCATTGCCATTGCCCACCCCAAGTTCCGCGATGAGCTGACCGAAGCAGCGCGCAAGATGCGGCTGATGGTTTGAGGATCTCTGCACGCAGGCCCTGCGCAAACCCAAACGGCTTGTCATACAATGCATGACAAGCCGTTTTGCCATTGACCAAGGAGTGCGCCATGCGTGTCAATGCCCGTTTTGATGAAGAAGCTGATCAGCAAGTCGCCTATCTGGTCGAAGTCACCGGCATGGGCGTGAGCGAAGTGTTGCGCACCAGCGTGCAGCACTACTACGACAGCGTGCGCGCGCAGCGCAGCGGGCTGCGGCACCTGGGCGCGTTCATCGGCCAGGGCGACAGTGGCCGCGCCGACGTGGCTGGCCGCTACAAGGCGCGCCTGGCCGAAGGCTGGGCCGGCAAATACGCGCCGCCCGCCGCGGCGCCGGCCTGGCAGGTGGCCGAACCGGCCCAGCCGCCGTACCCGGCCGCGCCAGCCACGGTGGGCGGGGGCGAGCCAAAGGCTGAAGACAGCGCCGCGAAAAGCGCCGCCAGAGCCACAGTAAAAGCCACGCGAAAAGGCCGCGCATGATCATTGCCGACGCAGGTTTCTTCTATGCGCTGGTGGACCGGCGCGATGCCTGGCACAGCCGCGCCGTGGCGGCGCTGGGCACGCAGGCCGAGGGCTGGGTGACCACCTGGCCGGTGCTGACCGAGGCCACGCACCTGCTCATGCGCTGGATCGGCCCCGAGGCCGCCCGCGCGCTGCTGGACGAAGTGGCCGATGGCAGCATCGCCACCTGGCACTGGCCCGCCGCCCAGAACGCGCGCCTGTCGCAGCTGATGGCGCGCTACCAGGGCCTGCCCATGGATTTGGCCGATGCCTCGCTGGTGCTGTTGGCCGAGCACCTGGGCCATGGCCGCATCCTCACCACCGACGAGCGCGACTTTGGCGCCTACCGCTTCAAACGCCAGCACCCGTTTGAAAACCTGCTGCTGGGGCGCGCGCATGGCTGAGGCCGGAGCCACACCAGGCGGGGCGGCCCCGTCAGCCCACGCTGCACCGCCAGAGCCTGTGTCCGCGCCGTCGGCAGCGCCCGTGCCCACGCCGTCTGCCTCGCCAATGGCCTCCCCATCGCCTGCCCGCCGCGCCTGGCAGCGCTTCCGTCGCAATCGCCTGGGTTACTGGAGCCTGGTGGCGTTTGTGACCCTGGTGGCCCTGAGCCTGATGGCCGAGGTGTTGTCCAACGACAAACCGCTCATCGCGCGCTACGAAGGGGCGCTTTACTTCCCGCTGCTCAAGAGTTACCCCGAAACCACCTTCGGCGGCGACTTCGTGACCGAGACGGACTACCTCGACCCCTTCATCCGCCAGCAGTTCAGCCAGCCGGGCAATTGGGCCATCTACCCGCCCAACCCCTACGGCGCCAAGACCATCCACTACTTTTCCGATGCCCCCAACCCCGCGCCGCCCAGCCGCGCCAACTGGCTGGGCACGGACGACCGCGGGCGCGATTTGCTGGCGCAGCTGCTCTACGGCTTTCGCGTCAGCGTGCTGTTTGGCCTGGCGCTGACGGCCATTGGCGTGGCGCTGGGCGTGGCGGCCGGGGCGGTGCAGGGCTTTTTCGGCGGCAAGGTGGATCTGGCGGGGCAGCGCTTCATCGAAATCTGGTCCTCCATGCCCGAGCTGTACCTGCTCATCATCTTCAGCGCCGTGTTCGCGCCCAGCGTGGGGCTGCTGCTGGCGCTGCTGGGCCTGTTCGGCTGGATGGGGCTGTCGGACTATGTACGCGCCGAATTCCTGCGCAACCGCCAGCTCGATTACGTGAAGGCCGCCCGCGCGCTGGGCGTGTCGCGCTGGCGGCTGGCGTGGCGCCACATCCTGCCCAACAGCCTGACGCCGGTGGTCACCTTCCTGCCCTTTCGCATGAGCGCGGCCATTCTGGCGCTGACCTCGCTGGACTTCCTGGGCCTGGGCGTGCCGCCGGGCACGCCGTCCCTGGGCGAACTGCTGAGCCAGGGCAAGAACAACATCGACGCCTGGTGGATCTCGCTGTCCACCTTCGGCGTGCTCGTGCTCACGCTGCTGCTGCTCACCTTCATGGGCGATGCGCTGCGCGACGCACTGGACCCGCGCAAGGCCGACGCATGAGCACGCCCCCCAGCAGCGGCCTGCAAGCCTGGCTGGCCCACACACTGGCCAAGGCCGTCGATGGCCGCCGGATTTTCGGCGCGGCCTTCTGCCTGGGCCAGCAGGGGCAAATGCATGGCGCAGCGGCAGGTGATTTGGAGCTGGGCACGCCGTTTTTCATCGCCAGCGTGACCAAGCTGTTCACCACCGCGCTCGTCATGCAGCTGCGCCGCGCGGGCGCACTGGCGCTGGACGAGCCGGTGGCGCCGCATCTGGTACGCTGTTTGGACGCTGCCCTGCTGCAAGACCTGCCCGCCACGCTTACGCCGCGCCAGCTGCTGGCCCACACCGCCGGACTGCCCGACTACTTCGCAGGCGCCGATGCCCAGGGCCGATGCTGGCTGCGCCAGCTGCGGCGCGGCCCGGACTTTGGCTGGAGCGCCGCCGAGGCACTGGCGCGCAGCCGCCAGATCGGGCCCGCCCGCCCCGCTGGCGCCACCGGGCGGGCGCGCTACTCCGACAGCCACTACCAGCTGCTGGGCCTGTTGATCGAGCAGCTGACGGGCCAGCCCCTGGCGCGCTGCTACGCCCAGCACATCTGCGCGCCGCTGGGGCTGACGCGCACCTATCTCTACCAAGACCCTGCCGACCGCACACCGCGCGACATCTGTGACCACGCCCGGCCACTGCACCGGCCGCTGGCGATGGCCTCCTTCCGCGCCGATGGCGGCATGGTGTCCACCGCGCCCGAGCTGCTGCGCTTCGTGCAGGCCTTCTTCGGCGGCGAGCTGTTTCCTGCAAGCGATTTGCGCGAGCTGCAAGTGTTCCGCCCCCTGTCAATGTTTTTCCCCATGCAGGCGGGCGTCGGCCTGCAACGGCTGAAGCTGCCCTGGCTGCTCGACCCGCTGCGCCGCGCCCCGCCGCTGCTCGGGCACCTAGGCCTGTCCGGCGCGCTGGCGCTGCACTGCCCGCAGCGCCAGATCGCCATCGCCGGCACCGTCAACCAGCTGGCCGCACCCGGCGCCGCGCTGCGGCTGGCGCTGCGTATCTTTCACCGGGCAGATTGACTGTGATGCAAGCGCCCGCCATGCCCTCCGCCCCGCTGCTCGACGTGCAGGACCTCGGCATTGCCTTTGGCGGCAAGCCGGTGGTGCAGGGCGTTTCGTTCACGCTCGCGCCGGGTGAAAAGCTGGCGCTGGTGGGCGAGTCCGGATCGGGCAAGACCATCACCGCGCTGGCGCTGCTGCGCCTGCTGGACGGCGCGCGCCTGCAAGGCCGCGCGCTGTGGCAAGGGCGCGATGCCGCTGCCGCGCCGCGCGATTTGCTGACGCTGCCCGAGCGCCAGATGCGCGCGCTGCGCGGCGACGAGATCGCCATGATCTTCCAGGAGCCGATGACCGCGCTCAACCCGCTCATGCCCATTGGCGAGCAGGTGGCGGAAGTTTTGCGATTGAAAAGGGCGTTATCGCCCGCCCAGTCTGCCAGGGAAGCTATTGAATTAATAGCTAGAACCGGCATTCCAGACCCTGCGCGGCGTGCCCGCGCCTTCGCGCACCAGCTCAGTGGCGGGCAGCGCCAGCGCGCCATGATCGCCATGGCGCTGGCCTGCCAGCCGCGCCTGCTGCTGGCCGACGAGCCCACCACCGCGCTCGACGTGAGCCTGCGCGGCCAGATCCTCGACCTGCTGGACGAGCTGCGCCGCGACACCGGCATGGCCGTGCTCATGATCACGCACGATCTGCAACTGGTGCGCCGCTTCGCCGACCGCGTGGCCGTCATGCAGCACGGGCAGCTGGTGGAGCAGGGCGCCACCGCCGCCCTGTTCGCCGCGCCCCGGCAGCCCTACACGCGGCAGCTGCTGGCCAGTCGCCCCGAGCGCGACGTGGACGAATCGCCCCCCGCCGCGCAGGCTGTCCCCGTGCTGGTGGCCGAAAGCGTGCGCGTGGACTACCCCGTGCCCCTGCCCGGCGTGCGCGGCTGGTTCCGCAAGGGCAGGTTCACCGCCCTGCACGGCGCCAGCTTCGGCATTGCGCCGGGGCGCACGCTGGGCGTCATTGGCGAATCAGGCTCGGGCAAGTCCACGCTGGCGCAGGCGGCGCTGGGCCTGCTGCCCTTCACCGGCACGCTGCACGTGGCCGGGCGCGCATGGCGGCACCGCGCCAGCGCCGACCGGCCCTTGCGCCGGGTGGTGCAAGTGGTGTTCCAGGACCCGTTCTCGTCGCTGTCGCCGCGCATGACGGTGGAGGAAATCGTGGGTGAAGGGCTGCTCGTGCACGAGCCGGCGCTGGGCGCGCCCGAACGCGCTGCCCGCGTGCGCCAGGCGCTGGCCGACGTGGGCCTGAGCGAGGCGCAGTTCCCCGGCCTGCTGGCGCGCTACCCGCACGCTTTTTCCGGCGGCCAGCGCCAGCGCATCGCACTGGCGCGCGCCCTCATCGTCCAGCCCCGGCTGCTGGTGCTGGACGAACCCACCAGCGCGCTGGACGTGAGCATCCAGAAACAGGTGCTGGCCCTTTTGCAGAAACTGCAGAAAGAGCGCGGCCTGGCCTACCTGCTCATCACGCATGACGTGGACGTGGTGCGCGCCCTGGCGCACGAGGTGCTGGTGCTCAAGGACGGCCAGGTGGTGGAAAGCGGCCCCGCCCTGCAAGTGCTGGCATCGCCCCGGCACCCCTATACGCAGGCCTTGCTGGCGGCGGCGTGAAGCGGCCCATGAAGCACGGCCGGACGCGGGCAGCCCCAGGGCGCGGACGTGTCCGGTTTGGGGGCGGATTGGGGCCTGATTGGCGGCTTTTGCATCCCCGATAATCGCCGCCCATGCCAATTTCTTCACGCTTGCGCCGGGCCTGGTGGCCCAGCCCGTTCATGCAGTGCAGCGCCGTGCTGCACGCGGGCGCTGGCCTGGGGGCGGCACTGGCCCCGGCGCAATGGCCGCTGTGGCTGGCGCTGGTGGCGGCCAACCAGGCGGTGCTGGCGGGCGCCGGGCTGTGGCCGCGCAGCACGCTGCTGGGCAGCAATCTGGTGCGCCTGCCGCCCGATGCCGCCTTGCGCGGCGAGGTCGCGCTCACCTTCGACGACGGCCCCGACCCCGCCGTCACCCCCCAGGTGCTGGACCTGCTGGACGCCCACGGCGCCCGCGCCACCTTTTTCTGCATTGGCGAGCGCGTGCGCCGCCATGCCGCGCTGGCGCGCGAGATCGCGCGGCGCGGTCACGCCATCGAGAACCACACGGCCACCCACCCGCACGCCTTCGCCGCCTATGGCTGGCGGCGCATGGCGGCGCAGGTGGCGCGGGGGCAGGCGGCGATCGCCCAGGTCACGGGCCGGGCGCCCGTGTTCTTCCGCGCCGTGGCCGGGCTGCGCAACCCGCTGCTCGATCCCATCCTGGCGCGCCACGGCCTGCGCCTGGCCAGCTGGACGCGCCGCGCCTACGACACCCGCTGCGGCGACGCCGCCACCGTGCTGGCCCGCCTCACGCGCGGCCTGGGCGCGGGCGACGTGCTGCTGCTGCACGACGGCCACGCCGCCCGCACCGCGCACGGCCAGCCGGTGCTGCTGGCCGTGCTGCCCGCCCTGCTGCACACGCTGCGCGCGCGCGGCCTGCGCGCCGTCACGCTGCGCGCGGCCTGCCAGCTCGCGCCACGACCGGCGGAGGCACGGGCATGAACCACGCCCCACCCGCCGCCGCCCCGCGCGCGCTGCACCGCGCACTGGTCGATGCCGCCAGCGCGCGCTACCGCGCCGCCGGGCGCTTTGCCTGGCATTTCGCGCGCGGCAAGCTGGGCATGGACCCGCTGTTCATGGATTTGCTGCGCCACGGCGCATTGCCCGCGCACGGGCGCTTTCTGGACTTGGGCTGCGGCCAGGCCGTGCTGGCCGCGTGGCTGCTGGCCGCGCGCCAGCAACATGACGCCCACCCGCATGCCTGGCCCACCGGCTGGCCCCCGCCGCCGCGCGTGGACGAGATGCTGGCGCTGGAGCTGATGCCGCGCGACGTGGCGCGCGCCCAGGCCGCGCTGGCTGGCGTGCCGCAGGTGCAGGTGCGGCAGGCTGACATCCGCCACACGCCGTTCCCGCCCGTGGACGCCATCACCATTCTCGACGTGCTGCACTACTTCGACCATGCGGCGCAAGATGACGTGCTGCGCCGCGCCCGCGCCGCGCTGCCGCCCGGCGGTGTACTGGTGGCGCGTGTGGGCGATGCGGCGGGCGGGTGGCGCTTTCGCCTCAGCCGCTGGGTGGACCAGGCGGTGACGCTGGTGCGCGGCCATGGCGTGTCGCCGCTGTATTGCCGCCCGGTAGCGGAATGGGTGCGCGCGTTGCAGGCGCTGGGCTTTGCCGTGCGCGTGGCGCGCAGCGACGACGGCCCGCCCTTCGCCAACACCCTGCTGCTGGCGCGCGTGCCTGCGGGCGGGACGGCGGCCGCCCCGGAGACACGCGCATGAGCACGCCGCGCATGGCCCCGTTGCGCCTCAGCGCCTGGACTGCCACCACGGCGCTGGGCGTGGGCGCCGCGCCGCTGCTGGCCGCGCTGCGCGCAGGCGTCAGCGGCCTCAAGCCCTGCGACTTTCCGGGCGCCGAAACACTGCCGGCCTGGATCGGCGAGGCTCCTGGCGTGGATGCTGCGGCCCTGCCGCCCGCGCTGGCGCGCTACGACTGCCGCAACAACCGGCTGGCCTGGCTGGGCCTGCGGGCCGACGGCTTTGAGCAGGCGGCGCGCGCAGCCATTGCCCGCCACGGCGCCGGGCGCGTGGCGCTCGTGCTGGGCACCAGCACTTCCGGCATTCTTTCGGCCGAGGCGGCCTACCGGCAACGCACGCCCGGCGGCCCGCTGCCGGCGTGGTTCGACTACGAGGCCACGCACAACACCGCCTCTGTCACTGCCTTCGTGCGCGCCTGGCTGGGGCTGCGCGGGCCGGCGGCCACCCTTTCCACGGCGTGCTCGTCATCGGCCAAGGCCTTTGCCGCCGCTGAACGCTACATCCGCGCCGGCCTGGCCGACGCGGCCATTGTTGGCGGCGTGGATTCGCTGTGCCTGACCACGTTGTATGGTTTCGCTTCGCTCGAACTCACATCGCCCGAGCCGTGCCGCCCGTGCGATCTGGCGCGGCGCGGCCTGTCGATTGGCGAGGCCGCCGCCTTCGCGTTGCTGGAGCGTGACGCGGGCGCGGCCGATGCCACGCCGCGCGTCGTGCTGGCGGGCTGGGGCGAGTCCAGCGACGCGCACCACATGTCCGCCCCGCATCCCGAAGGACGCGGCGCGTGCGCCGCCATGCGGCAGGCGCTGGCACAAGCCGGGCTGGCCCCGCAGGCGCTGGACTACGTCAATCTGCATGGCACCGCCACCCCCGCCAACGACGCGGCCGAGAGCGCCGCCGTGGCCACCCTGCTGGGCACCCGCCACGACCACGGCGTGCCGTGCAGCTCCACCAAAGGCATGACCGGCCACACCCTGGGCGCGGCCGGCGCGGTGGAAGCCGTGATCTGCGCCCTGGCCCTGCAGCATGGGCTGCTGCCTGCCAGCGTGGGCACGCAAACCCCTGACCCGGCCCTGCCCGTGCCGCTGGTGCGCCGGCCCGCCGCCGCGCCGCTGCGGCACGCGCTATCCAACTCTTTTGGCTTTGGCGGCAGCAACGCCAGCCTGGTGTTTTCGCGCGCCGGTGGCGCCTGAATTGCGGGAGCGCATGGCATGAGTTCGTTTCCCGCTCTCTGCGCCTGGGTCGATGGCGTGGGCGTGCTGGCCCCCGGCATTGACGGCTGGCCGCAGGCGCGTGCGCTGCTGCGCGGCGAGCAATCGTGGGCCAGCGCGCCCACCGCACTGCCCGCGCCCGAAGGGCTGGCCGGGGCCGAGCGCCGCCGCGCCAGCCGTATCGTCAAGGCCGCGCTGGCCGCCGGCCTGCAAGCCTGCGCCCAGGCCGGACATGACGCCGCCGCGCTGCCTGCCGTGTTCGCCAGCTCCGGCGGCGACGGCCACAACTGCCATGCGCTGTGCGAACAGCTCGCCATGGGCGACGTGCAGATTTCACCCACGCGCTTTCACAACTCGGTGCACAACGCCGCCTCCGGCTACTGGGGCATTGCCACCGGCGCTACCCCGGCCGCGCAAGTGCTGGCCGCGCATGACGCCAGCTTCGCCGCCGGCCTGCTGGAAGCGCTGGCGCAGGTGAGCGCCACGGGCCAGCCGGTGCTGCTGCTGGCCTGCGACAGCGAATACCCCGAGCCGCTGCACGCCAAGCGCCCCATTGCCGACACCGCCGCCCTGGCCTTGGTGCTCGCGCCCGCGCGCAGCGCCCGGTCGCTGGCCGCGCTGCGCCTGCCGTGCCACGGTGCGCTGGCCGAGGCCCCGGCCACCGCGCTGGCGGCGCTGGCCCCGCATGCCGATGCCGCGCTGGCCCAGGCCATGTTCACCATGCCACCGCTGAGCGGCCTGCCGCTGCTGGCTGCACTGGCCGTGCGGCCCGACCTGGCTGCCAGCGTCCCGAACGTGCAGGGCAGCCCAGCACCGCCCGCCGGGCAAACCGTGGCCCTGGCCTATCTGCCGCCACAGACGCTGCGGCTGGAGGTGACGCCGCCATGAACCGCCCCGCGCACGTTTTGCAAGCGGCGGACGAGGCGCATGACGCGCACACCACCCGCCATTGGGCGCAGGCCGCCGGGCAGGGCGCGGGCTGGATCGCCGCGCGCATTCCCCATGCAGGCCGCATGTGCCTGCTGGACGGCGTGGTGCGCGCCGCGCCGCAAGGCATCGTCTGCACGGCCCACAGCCATGCGGCGGTTGACCACCCGCTGCGCCAGCATGGCCGTCTGGGCGCGGCCTGCGGCGTGGAATACGCCGCCCAGGCCATGGCCTTGCATGGGGCATTGAAAATGGCCGCAGGGCAGGAGGGTAGGGCGCTAAAAGCTACTGAAAACGTAGCAATTGGCGAGCATCCCACCGCCTCCGTCCGTGTGGGCTACCTGGTCAGCTTGCGCCAGCTGGCGCTGCATGTGGCGCGGCTGGATGACGTGCCAGGCCCGCTCACCGTCCGCGCCGAGCCTCTGGCCGACAGCGGCGGCCACAGCGTCTATGCCTTCGCGCTGCACGCCGCCAGTGGCCAGCCGCTGCTGGAAGGCCGGGCCATCGTCCTGCTGGACGCGGCACCGCGCATGTCATCCCGTTCCCTGGTTTCCGGCTCATGAACACTTTCGCACCTGCCGCGCCGCGCCGCGCCCTTGTCACAGGCGCCAGCGGCGGCATTGGCGGCGCTATTGCGCGCGCGCTGGCCGCCGACGGCTTTCACGTGCTGGCCCATGCCAGCACGAACCGCGCCGCCGCCGAGGCGCTGGCTGCGCAGATTACCCAGGCGGGCGGCCAGGTCGAGGCGCTGGCCTTTGACGTGACCGACCGCGCCGCCTGCGAGGCCGCGCTGGCCGCCGTGCTGGCCGCTGGCCCGGTGCAGGTGCTGGTGCACAACGCCGGCGCGCATGACGACGCCGTGTTCGCCGGCATGCGCGCCGCGCAGTGGCAGCGCGTGATCGACGTGAACCTGAACGGCTTTTTCAACGTGGCCCAGCCGCTCATGCTGCCCATGCTGCGCACGCGCTGGGGGCGCGTGATCGCCATCACCTCGGTGGCGGGGCAGGCTGGCAACCGGGGGCAGGTGAATTACGCCGCCGCCAAGAGCGCGCTGCACGGGGCGGTGAAATCGCTCGCGCTGGAATGCGCCAGCCGTGGCGTGACGGTGAACGCGGTGGCGCCCGGCATCATCGACGCGGGCATGGGCGCCAGCGCTTTCGACGAAGCCGCCATCCGGCGCATGGTGCCCATGCAGCGCGCCGGCCGGCCGCAGGAGGTGGCCGACCTGGTGGCCTTTCTGGCCAGTGACCGCGCCGCCTACATCTCGGGCCAGACCATCGCGGTCAACGGGGCGCTTTATCTGTAAGAGCCTGTTCAAAACCGCCATGACCGGGGCGCGGATGCAGGGCAGGGCGCATGCGCCGCGCGGCCTGCGGAATGCCGCCGCGCAGCAGGTAAGCTATCGCCCCGTCGAAAACACCGAGGAGAGCGGGGGGCGAGCCCCCCGCGTGCGTAGCCATCATGTCCATCACCAACGAATTCGCCCACCAGGTGCAGCGGCGCCTGAAGGCGCGCCACCTGTCCATGATCGCCATTGGCGGCTGCATTGGCACCGGCCTGTTCATGGCCAGCGGCGCGGCCATCCACAACGCCGGGCCGGGCGGCGCGCTGCTGGCCTATGCCATGGTGGGGCTGATGGTGTATTTCTTCATGACCTCGCTGGGCGAGATGGCCACGCACATGCCGGTGTCCGGCTCGTTCAGCACCTACGCGGCGCGCTTCATCGACCCCTCGCTGGGCTTCGCGCTGGGGTGGAACTACTGGTTCAACTGGGTCATCACCGTGGCCGCCGACGTGGCGATTGCCGCCGTGGTGGTGAGCTATTGGGCGCCGCTGCGCGAGCTGATGCCCACCTGGGCCTGGAGCCTGCTGTTTCTGGCCATCATCTTCGCGCTCAACACTGCGTCGGTGCGGGTGTATGGCGAGACGGAGTACTGGATGGCGCTGATCAAGGTGGTCACCGTGATCGTCTTCCTGGGCATTGGCACGCTGACCATCTTCGGCATCATGGGCGGGCACTATATTGGCCTGAGCAACTTCACCACGGGTGACGCGCCCTTTCTCGGCGGCACGCTGGGCGGGCAGTTCCTGACCACGCTGGGCGTGTTTCTGGTGGCGGGCTTTTCGTTTCAGGGCACGGAGCTGATCGGCATCACGGCGGGCGAGTCGGAAGACCCGCAAAAGAACATTCCGCGCGCCATCAAGCAGGTGTTCTGGCGCATCCTGATCTTCTACATCCTGGCTATTTTGGTGATCGGCCTCATCATCCCCTACACCAGCGCCGAACTGCTGGGCGCTGACGTGGACGAGATTTCCAAGTCGCCCTTCACGCTGGTGTTCGAGCGCGCAGGCCTGGCCTTTGGCGCGGCGGTGATGAACGCGGTCATCCTGACCTCGGTGCTGTCGGCCGGCAACTCGGGCATGTACGCCTCCACCCGCATGCTGTATGCCATGGGCCGCAGCGGGCTGGCGTGGCGCACGTTTGGCCGGGTTGACGTGCGTGGCGTGCCGCTGCCGGCCCTGCTGGCCACGGCCGTGGTGGTGCTGGCCGTTTACGCGCTGCAACTGGGCAACGACCAAGCCTACCAGTACGTGCTGGCCGCCTCGGGCCTGACCGGCTTCATCGCCTGGGTGGGCATTGCCGCCAGCCACTACCGCTTCCGCCGCGCCTGGGTGGCGCAGGGCCGGCCGCTGAGCGACCTGAAGTACCGCGCCAAGTGGTTCCCTGCCGGCCCGCTGCTGGCGCTGCTGCTGTGCCTGCTGGTCATCGTGGGGCAAGACACGCAGCTCGTGCTGCACGGCGAGCTGGACTGGGAGCGCCTGTCCATCACCTATATGGGCATTCCGGTGTTCCTGGGCTTTTTCCTGTACCACAAGCTGCGCCACCGCACGCGGCTGATTCCGCTGCAAGAGGTGGACTTGCGCAGCCAGGAGCGCGACTGAGGCGCGACTGAGCCATAGGTTGACGCGCCGGGCAGGTGGCGGCTGCCGCCAGCGCCTGCCCTGAAGCCGCCTCGGGGTGGCCAAGCGGCGGCGCTGCATGCCGCGTCTGGCAGGCGGGGCGGGCCGCCTGTTACCCTTGCCAGAAAGAGTGCGCGCCCGCGGCGTTCAGGCCGCCACAGCCATGCAGCGGCGCAAATGCCCGCGCAGCCGCGCCAGCACGGCGCGTGCGGCCGGGCCGCTGGCGCCGGGGGCGGCGCGCAGCACCAGGCGCGTGGCGGGCGGGGCGGGCAGGCCGCTGCGGGCGTCGAGCGCGCCGAGGGCATCCAGGACAGCCAGGGCGCCGGGCGCTGGCCAGCCCCCGGCCGGCAGCATGTGGCGCGACAGCAGCGACACGCCCAGCCCGGCCTGCACGGCGGCCACCACGCTGGCCACGCTGGCGCTGGTGTACACCAGCCGCCAGCGGCGGCCCAGCGCCTGCAGTTGTGCCAGCGCATGGGCGCGGAACACGCAGCCGTGCGGAAACAGCACCAGCGGCAGTATCGGCTGCGCGGCTAGCGCCGCCGCGTGGGCGGGGGCGGCCATCCATTGCGGCGTGTCGGCCCAGGCCGCGATGTCGGCGCCGCCCGCCTCGGCGCTGTGGCCTGGCAGGCGGCGGTACAGCGCCACGTCCAGCCGGCCGGCGGCCAGCTCGGCCGCCAGCTCCAGCGACAGGGCGCTGCGCACTTCCAGCCGGGCGCGCGGGTGGCGCGCCGCCACCTGGCCCAGCAGGCGGGGCAGGGCGGGGGCGGCGTGTTCCTCCACCAGGCCAATGCGCACCAGCTCCGGCAAGTCCTCCGCGAACAGGTTGCGCGCCTCGTCGTGCAGGGCCAGGATGCGGCGCGCGTAGCCCAGCATGCGCTCGCCATCGGCCGTCAGCTGGGTGGCGCGCGCGCTGCGCACCAGAAGCTGGCGGCCGGCCTGCTCCTCCAGCTTCTTGATCTGCTGGCTGACGGTGGACTGGGTGCGGTGCACCCGCTCGCCCGCGCGGGCAAAGCCGCCGCTGTCGGCCACGCTGGCGAAGGTGCGCAAAAGGGGAATGTCGAAGTCGCTCATGGGCGCGCAGGGTAGCGGCTTCGTATTGGTTTTTCAAATGCTTGGCATTTGAAAATTTCGTTTTGCGATTTATGAGCGGCTTCGCAGAATGTGCGCCATGTCTGATGCCGCTTCCCCTGTTTTGCCCGCCGCCCGCTCGCGCGCCTGGCCGGCGGCGGCGCTGGCGCTGCCGTTCACGCTGATCTGGGCCAGCGCCTTCCCGGCGGCCAAATTCGTGTTTCCGGACAGCCCGCCGCTGCTGTTTCTGGCCGTGCGCTACCTGCTGGCCGGGTGGCTGCTGGTGGCCTGGGCGGCCGGGCGCGGCAGCCTGCGGCACGACCTGGGCCGCCTGGGCGCGCGGGGCTGGGCCGTGCTGCTGGCGCTGGCGTTGCTGAACCACGCGCTGTACCTGGGGCTGAGCTGGACGGGCATGCGCCAGCTGTCGTCGGGCCTGACCACCATCATCATCAGCGCCAGCCCCATCGTGGTGGCGCTGCTGGCCGCGCCCTTGCTGGGCGAGCGGCTGGGTGCGCGCCAATGGGCCGGGCTGGCACTGGGCTTGGGCGGCGTGGCCTTCATCGTGCGCCAGCGGCTGGGCGGCGGGGCCGACACGCTGGCCGGCGTGCTGATGGTGCTGGCGGCGCTGTTCATGCTGTCGCTGGGCACGGTGCTCTACAAGCGCCAGCCCCTGTCCGTGGGCCTGGCCACCGGCGCGGGCCTGCAGACCCTGCTGGCCGGGCTGGCGCTGCTGCCGGTGGCGCTGCTGACCGAGGATGTGGCCAGCGTGCGCCTGACGCCCGCGCTGCTGGGCGCCATGGCTTGGCTGGTGGGCGTGGTGTCGATGGGCGGCTATCTGCTGTGGTTCGCCCTGCTGGCGCGCGCCCGCGCGGCGGCGGCCAGCGCCTGGTTCTTCCTGACGCCGCCGCTGGGCCTGCTGATGGGCTGGGCGGTGCTGGACGAGCCGTTGGCCTGGGGCGATTTCGCGGGCATCGTGCCCGTGGTGCTGGGCATCGCGCTGGTGACGCGCGGGCGCTGAGCGCCTGTTTGCGGGGCGGCGCGGTCGGGTCAGCCGGATCAGTGCGCCTCAATGCGCGTGCCGTCGCGCAGGCGGTCGTCGGGCTGGATGATGACGCGCTCGCCCTCGGCCACGCCTTGCAGCACCTGCACGGCCGTGGCCGAGCGCAGGCCGGTCTGCACCGGGGTGCGGCGCGCGCGCCCGTCCACGGCGCGGTACAGCGCCCAGGTTTCGGTGGCCGGGGCGGCGTCCGCGGCCTGGCTGGTGCCGGGGGCGGGTGCGCTGGCCTGGGTGCGGAACAGCGCGCCGGCGGGCACTTGCAGCGCGTTTTCTTCGTGCTGGAGGATGAACTCCAGCTCCACCCGGAAGGCGTCGCCCAGCGCAGCCCACTGCGCGCGGGGGCTGGTGATGTCAAGGATGACGCGGGTGCGCTGCTCCTCCACGCCCAGGGCCGATACCTTGGTGAAGCCGCCCGGCTCCACGCGGCGGATGGCGGCTTGCAGCGTGCCTTGGCCGCCCCAGCGCAGCACGCGCGCGGCCATGCCGGGGGCCAGGCGCACGGCGTCGGTGGAGAGCACTTCGGCCTCGATCTCCAGCTGCGCCGCGTCGCCCACTTCCAGCAGCGGCTGGCCGGCGGCCACGGGCGCGGCGCTTTGCAGCAGGCGCTTGAGCACCACGCCATCGACGGGCGCGGGCACGGCCAGCGGCTTGGCCGCGCTGGCGGCGCGGCCTTCCTGCGCCAGCACGGCGCGGGCGGCGGCCACGCGCTGCGCGGCGGTCTGCTCGTCGGCGCGGGCGGCGGCCAGTTCGGCGGCGGCGGTGCTGGCGCGGGTGCGGGCCTGGTCGAAGGCCTCTTGCGAGATGGCGCCGGCCTCGCGTAGCGGCTGAGCGCGGCGCAGGCTGGCCTGGGCCAGCGCGTGCGCGGCCTGGGCGGCGCTGATGCGCTGGCGTGCGGCGGCCTGCTGGCCCTGGCCGCCGCGCACCTCGGCCTCGGCCTGGGCGCGGCTGCGCGCGTCCAGCAGGGCGCTGGTGGCGGGCTCGATCACGGCCAGCGCCTGCCCGGCGCGCACCGCGTCGCCCGGCGCCAGCTCGATGCGGCGCAGCATGCCGGCCACGGGGGCGGTGATGACGTAGCGCGCCTTCAGCCGCGTCTTGCCTTCCTCGGTGAAGCTGTGCGTGAGCGGGCCGCGCGTGACGGGCTGCACGCGCACCAGTTGCGCGGGCTCGCGCAGCGCGGCCCAGGCCAGCAGGGCCAGCAGCGCCACGGCGGCGGCGGTGGAGAGCAGGGCTTTGCGGGAGGGCATGTTCATGGGGTCACCTGATGGAAGACGGGGTGGCGGCGGGGCCGTAGCGCCGGTCGGGCCGCGCCAGCAGGAACAAGGCCAGGGCGGTGAGCGCGCCCAGCGTGTCGGCCAGCATGTCTTTTTGCGCGTCCCACACGTCGCCCTGGGAGCCGAGAAATTCGATGCCGGCGTTGCCGCCTTCGATCACGGCGTACAGCCATTCGATGATTTCATACGCGGCGGCCACGCTCATGATGAAGAACAGCGCGAAGAAACAGGCCAGCGCCAGCCCGCACAGGCGGCGGCGCAGTAGCCATTCGGCCATGGGAAAGCTGTAAAAGCCAATGATGTAGTGCGCCAGCCGGTCGTAATGGTTGCGCCCTTCGCCCAGCAGCGGCGCAAGCAGGCGGTTGCCCCAGTCGAAGGGCACGTTGGCGAAGGTGTAGTGCGCGCCCACCAGGTGCATGAACAGCCACAGGCTCATCAGCGCGTAGGCCAGGTGGCTGAAGCGAAAGTGCCGGTAGCCGAGCGCCAGCGCGCCGAACACGGCGAACACGGGAATGACCTCGGCCCACCACACGGCGCGGTCGGCCGGCCCGATGCCGGACCACAGCGCCACGGCGGTCAGCGCCAGGGCCAGCAGCAGGGGGAACAGGGGGCGGGGCTGGGACATGGCGGATCAGTGGGCGCAGGCGGCCAGGGCGAGCATCTTGCCCAGGGTGTTGGCGTTGCGGGTGGTCATTTCAAGGTGCAAGTGCTTTTCAAGAAAGTGGTTGCCCAGCCGGCTGCGGGCGGCGCTGCCGGGCAGGTAGAGGTAGGCGGCGTACGGGCCGATGTGCAGCTTTTCGTCACCAAAGTCCTGCGCCATCAGCGCGGCGGCGCGCGCGGGCGGTGGCGGGTGCTGGCTGAGGCTGAAGAACACGCGGGAGAGGTCGTGCCCGGAGCCGGTGAAGGGGTTGCCGAGCAGCACGGCATTGACCTGTTCCGGGGTTTTGACGATGACGGGCAGGTCCGGCCCCAGGCGCTGGCGGATGCACTGGCGCACCCGGGCGGCGGTGGCGCTGGCGTCCAGCGCCGAATGCAGCAGCACGTTGCCGCTCTGGATCCAGGTGCGCACCGGGCCCAGGCCTTCTTCGTCCAGCGCCTGGCGCAGCGCGGCCATGTTCACGGCATTTTTGCCGCTGGGCATGACGCCGCGCAGAAAGGCAAGGTACAGGGCGGGGGCCGGGGTGGTCATGGTGCGGGTGTTCCGGATGTCCCGGGCGGCGCGGGTTCGGTCGGCGCGAATTCAAGCGGCACGCGCGGCGCGTGGGGGCATTGCGCGTCGAGCGAGGCGCGGTAGGCCACGCAGCCGCGCATGAACTGGGGCCAGTCGGGCACCTGGGGCGCCTGGCGCGGCGCATCGGGCAGCAGGGCCCAGAGCTGGGGGTGGTACCAGCATAGGTCGTGCCCCGAGCTGTCGCGGTGGCGGCGGATGGCGGCGCGCAGCTTGCGGGCTTCGGCCAGCAGCTGCTCGCGCGTGAGGGCGTTCAGGTCAGCGTCCAGGTCTTCGTCCATGTCAGGCGTCTCCAGGTTCGTGCGGCGCGGGGGCGCCGTCTGGCCGGTCGAGCACGTCGATGGCGGCGCGCAGGCGCTGCCAGGCCAGGGTCTGCTGCTCGTGAAAGGCGTTCCACAGCGTGTCTTCGGCCATCACGCTGTGTTCGCCCGGCGTGTCCAGCCGCAGGGGCGCGCCGGCTTCCAGCGCGGTGTGGCAGCGCATGTAGTCGCCGTCGAAATAGAAGTGGCCCAGCGCGCGCATGATCTCGGCGCCGCGCTGCCAGTCAGCCTGGGCGGCGTGCAGGCGGGGCAGCAGCTGCGTCCATTCGCGGTACAGGCGCTGGGCCTGGTCGATGTGGGCCTGCATGCCGGCGTGTGGATCGGCCGGGGCGGCCGGATCAGCGCCTGGGGGCGGGGCAGTAGTGGTCATGGGGCAGTCATGGTTCAAGCGGCGGGTTTGCGCGCCAGCATGGTGGCAAAGCGCAGGGCGATGGGCTGGCCGTTGGCGTCGGTTTTGTGCAGGTGGCCCAAGTCTTCGTTGTACTTGAGCAGTTCCCAGCCCTCGTAATGGGCGCGCAGCCCGCCGGGCTGGAAGGTGAAGGGGAAAGGCTGGGTGCAGGGGTGGTCGGGCGTGTCCATGGCGCAGACGATGAGGTTGCAGCCGCCGGGCGCGGTGGCGGCCTGCATTTGCGCGATGAGCGGGGCGATGGTGGGCGGCTGCAGGAACATCAGCACCACGGTGCAGAGCACCAGGTCATACGCGCCGGCGGAGTCCAGCAGCGTCTGGCGCGGGGCGTCGTTCAGGTCGGTCTGGCGCAGGCGCAGGCGCGCTTGCAGGCCCTCTTGCGCGGCCAGCTCGGCCAGGGTGGCGAGCGCGCCGTCCGACTGCTCCAGCGCATCCACCTGCCAGCCTTGCAGGGCCAGGTACAGGCTGTTGCGGCCGCGCCCGCAGCCCACGTCCAGCGCGCGCGGCGGCTGGGCGCGGGGGTGCAGGCGGGGGTAGGCCTCGATCAGCTCGGAATGGGTGCGGGTGAGGCCGTGCTTCTTGCCGAAGAAGTCCTCGGGCGTGCACAGAAAGCGCAGCTGGCAGCGCGCGTCGGCGCTGGCCGCAAGGATCTGGTGCCACTGCTGCGGCGCGATCAGCGGGGGCTGCCGCTCGGGGGTGAAGGTGAAGCGCTCCAGCACCTGCCCGTCGGCGCTGGTGAGCGCGAAGTCCAGCGTGCCGGCCAGCACTTGCAGCTGCGCCCAGGTGCCTTCCCTGGTGTTGTGCGGGCGCAAGAAGCCGGCGGGAATGGCGCCGGCCGTCCATTCGGGCAGGGTTTTGTAGGGCAGGAGCTTTGCGGGTGTGGAAGCGGTGGACATGGGGTGTGCCTTCTGGGCGGTTGTCGGTGTTTGAATGCCGGGGCGACGAGCGGTTTACGAGGCCAGGCGACGCGCCAACTCGCTGTCACCGCAAATGGTCATGACCAGGCGGTGCGTGGCGCGGGTGGCGGCGACGTAGAGCACGCGGGCGGCTTCGGCGGGATCTTCCTTGGGCGAAGGCATCTGGCCTACGCCCGGTATAGCTACGACCGGGAATTCCAGCCCCTTGCTCACGCGCATGGTCATGATTTTGATCGTGTCCTCGCCGGGGTTGAAGTCGCCTGCAGCCTTGCGCACCCGGTGTGGCAGGCGGCGCTTTCGCAAGGCGGCCGAGCAGGCGTCCAAGGTGGCGTAGTCGCGGCACAGGACGGCCATGTCGGCCCAAGCGTAGCCTTGCTGGTGGCTGGCTTGCAGGAATTCGGCGATTTTGTCGAGCTCCTCCCCGGGACTGGGCAGGCGAAGGATCAGCGGCGCCTCTCCATCGCGGCCGCAACTGACCGGGCGCAGCAGGGGGATGCCGTCGTCGTCCTTGTCCTCGGGGGTAAGCAAATCGGCCGCCACGCGGTGGGCTACTTGCAGGATCTGGCGTGTGTTGCGGTAATTGATTTTCAGGATGGTGGTGCGTCCCTGGGCCTGAATGCCCACGCTCTTGAAGCTGAACTGGCGCGCCTTGCGCCGCTCATAAATGCTTTGGGCATCGTCGTAGAGCACCAGCAGGCTGTTGGTGGCGGGGTCCACCATTTGCGTGATGAGCTTGAGCCATTCGGGCCGGAAGTCGTGCCCTTCGTCGATCAGGATGGCCTGGTACTGGCCGGATGGGATTTGGCGCCGGTCCACTGCGCGAATCACGCCATCCACCATTTCATCGAACATGGTTTTGCCCTGCGGCGGAATGGGCTGACCATAGGCCACCAGCTGCTGGCGGCACCATTTGTGGAAGTGGCGCGCATGCACGCGATCGGCCAGACCCCGCGCCTCGAACTGGGCATGCAGCTTGACGGCCAGCGGCTCGTTGAAACAAAGCACCAGAATGGGCTTGCCCGATGTGTTGGCCCTGGCGAGGTATTCGGCGCGGTAGCCCAGGATCATGGTTTTGCCCGATCCGGCCACGCCGTGGATGACCCGGTGTCCTTCGCCCAGGCTGCGGGCCAGTTGCTCCTGCTGGAGATCCATCACCCTCATGACGTCGGGCAGTTCGCTCTGCTCATCCTGGTCGTCGAACAGGGCGGCTTGCTGGGGCACACGCACCTCGGGGAAAAGAATCCAGCGCACGCGGTCGATTTGCGGCACCGACAGCGCCTTGTTGCCAAAGGCATGGGCAAACATGTTCCACAGGCGCTGCTGGAAGGCTTCGGGATCCACCGATTCAGGCATCTCGTCAGAGCAGATCACCAGGCGCGGCTCAATGGCCTGATCCAGCCCCGCAGCTTCGAATTGCTTGCGCGTGATGCGGGTAAATACCACGCCGTAGCCCCAGGGAAAGGCAAGCTTGCCCTGGTGCGAACCTGACGGCTGCACCAGCTGGCGGTCACGCTCCAGCGCCTGGACCACCTGAATGGCACAGTGGCGCGCCTGCGCCAGCGGATTGATCACGACTTTGACCTGACCGCCAGGCAGGATCTCCCAGTATTCCCGCGTGGCTTTCTGAATGGTTTCCAGCCGCCAGTCCTTTGTTTCCAGAATGAGCACGCCACGGCGTGGGTGCAGCACGACGAAATCGGGGTGCGACTGTTTGGGGCCAACGGGCACGTCGAACCAGAGCAGGTAGTCCTCGTCGAGTTTGTCTTCAAGGCGCTCGGCCAGACGTCGTTCGCCGCTGGTCATGCGATGAACACAACTGCCAATGGCTGGGATAAGAGTGGCCATGAGGGGAATTGCTACTGAATGGTTGCATCCGCTGGTATGGGGTTCAACACAGGTTGCCGGCCAATGCGGTGCGTTGCTGAGCAGCGTGGACGCAGCGTAGAGCTGGCAGGTATACCGGGCAGGATGGCGGGGGCATGCGATGAGGCGGACTGAGTGAAAAACGCTGTGGTTTAGGAAGAAAACATGTATTTAACGCCCGTTTTTAATGAAAGCTTGCTATGAATTTTGATTCATGCGGCCGCAGAGGGGCTGCGCGGGACTACTTGAGCTGAAAGGGCATGCCGTTATCAGGTGCAGCCGGCTCCTGCGTGTTCTGGAAACGTTCAAAGCGCGCAGGCGGGGTGGCGGCTGGCTGGACATGCCGGATGGGCGCCCTGTCGTCGCGGATCATGGGGGCTTGCCACGCTGGGGCCGGGGGCGATGCGGGCGCTTGGCCGGATGGCTGAATTTGCCATGGGCGTGGGTCGCGAGGCGCCTGCGGGGCGTGGGGGGTGGGCTGGTGCATGTAAGGCGGTGCCGGTGGCTGGCGGTGAAAACGGTTCAGCTCCCCGGCGCCGGGTTCTTGCACCGGGGGTGGGGCAGGGTGGCGCGGCAAGGGCTGGAGCCGTTGGCCATTGTCTGGTGTATGGCTGCGGATGGGCGCAACGCGCGGCCTGTCTGCACCGGCGGGCGGGCGCGGATGGGTGACGGCGGGACCCCAGGCGCGGTCAGCGCCGGTGCGGGTGTCCCGGATATCGTTCATGCCCCAGGCGTCAGGCTGCGGGCGCAGAACGTGTGTGCGGTCGTGCGTGCGGTCAGGCGGGGCGGGCAGCGCGCCGGCGGGAGGCGGCGTGAAGATGGGGCGCACGCCGTCGAAGGTGCCGGGGGGTAAGCGGTGGCCGCCAATAAACCGTGGCTGGCGGCCGGGGGCGGGAGACAAGGGGCGCTCTGGCGCGACGCTGATAGCGCCCGGGCGGTTCACGTAAGCGGGGGCGTGGCCGGGCCGGCGGCCCCAGGGGTTGACCCGGTCGAGGTAATAAGGGCTGGCGTCATAGAAGGGTTCCCAGTAATCGCCGGGGGCCAGTGGGAACCAGGCGGTGCCATAGGCGCCGCCGCCAATGGCGATGGACCAGCGGGTGCGGCCGGCCTGCCCGCTGATGAAGCCCACCAGGGCGGGGGCGTAGGCCGGGCGCGGCAGCAACGGGCCGGGTACCCAGGCCCAGCGCGTGTCTAGCAGCACCCAGCGGCCGTAGTGGAAAGGCGCGAAGCCCCAGGGGGCGTCATCCATCCAGGTCCAGCCCCAGGGCTCGACCCAGGCCCAGTGGCCGTGGCGGTAGGGCGCCCAGTGGCTGACGGTGATGCGCGGATACCAGATGGCGCCATAGGTGGCGTG
The DNA here is from genome assembly GCA_003859965.1 of Comamonadaceae bacterium OH2545_COT-014. Classification (GTDB taxonomy): domain Bacteria; phylum Pseudomonadota; class Gammaproteobacteria; order Burkholderiales; family Burkholderiaceae_C; genus Ottowia. Next base: position 181,371 of record RQYR01000002.1, read on the forward strand.
CTGCGCCCAGTCGCCGTGGGCATCCAGCTGGTGGTAGCCGGGGATTTCGCGCGAGACGTAGCGGGCGGACTTGGCGCTGTCTTGCTGCGCCTGGCGGGCGGCGGCCCATTGGTCGAAGGCATCGCCTGCATACACGCGGGTTTGCGCGCTCATGTGCAGCTGGTTGCCGCTGAAGGTGGCTTGCTGGCGTTCTCCCAGCGGCAGCGAGGCGCCGCCTTCGCCGTAGAGCAGGGCGCTGCCGCGGTGCACGGTTACGCGGGTGGTGCCGGTGCGGGTGTCCACGTCCACGCGGTATTCGCCCGGCTGCTGTGCCAGCAGGGCGAGGTTGGGCGTGCCGATCTCGAAGCGCTCGCCCGCATGGAGCTGGCGGATGTGCGCCGCCAGCGTGCCCTGGGTGAGCGCCAGGCGGGTGGTGTCATCGGTCAGCTCCGTCACGCCCAGATCGCTGGGGCCAGAGAGGCGCAGGGCGGTGGAGCCGCTGTGCAGCTCGGCCCGCGTGCCGGCCTGGGTGGCCACGCGGGCGCCGCTGGTCAGCGGATAGTGGGTGCCCAGCGGCGTGCCCAGGCCGCGGTCGCCAATCAGCGTGGGGGCGGCGCCTTCATGCCAGCTCAGGCGTGCCACGCGGCCGGGAAGATCGGTGGCGGCCGTGGCCGTGGCGGCCATCAGCGCTGCCCAAAGCAGCACGGCCCTGGGCCGCAGGCGGGAGAAGAAAACGGAAAGGCAGGCACGCATGGCAAAAATTCCTGAAAGCCTCGGTTCAACCCTACTGACGCAGGCCGGAAAAAGCGGGCGGGCGGCGGTGGCAAGGCTGCCATCACTGCCATGGCGCTTGTTCGGCAGGGGCGATGATGTGTGGGATTGGCCCTGCCGGCACGGGCGCTCCCTGTCCGGCTTGTGCCGCCGTCAAGACCTGCGCCAAGCGTTGATGAATTGTGGCAACGCGCTGGCTATCGGGTCGGGTCTCGTCAGGCGGCATGCTTGTTAACGCATGAGCCGCCCGTTCGGTTTGCCGCTGGCGGCTTTTTCCTGCAAAAAGCGGGCTGCAAATGCAAATAAATGCAAGTGCGGTGGCGCCCAAGCGCCGCCCGCCAGCGCGGCCGGGCTGCCTGCGCTCAGGCTGCCAGCGCGGCCTTGACCGCTGCGGAAACGGCGGCCATGTCGGCCTTGCCGGCCAGGCGCGTTTTGGCCGCACCCATTACCTTGCCCATGTCGGCGGGGCCGCTGGCGCCGGTTTCGGCCACGATGGCTTTGACCTCGGCGGCGATTTCATCGGCGGACAGGCGGGCGGGCAGGTAGGCGGCCAGCACCTGCATTTCAGCGGCCTCCTTGTCAGCCAGGTCTTGCCGGCCGGCTTGCGTGAAGGCGCTGATGCTGTCCTTGCGCTGCTTGATGAGCTTGTCCACGATGGCGACGATGGCCGCATCATCCAGTGTGGCGCGCTCGTCCACCTCTTTTTGCTTCATGGCGGCTTGCAGCAAACGGATGGTGCCCAGCCGGGCGCTGTCCTTGGCGCGCATGGCGGCCTTCATGTCTTCGGCAATCTGGTCTTTCAGGCTCATGGGGAAATGGCTCCTTGCAAAAATGAAAAAGGCCCGCTGAGCGTCCTCGGCGAGCCTGGGTGCGGGGCAGAAAAGCCGCCCGGCGTGTGCGGTGCAATCAGTACAGCTTCTTGGGCAGCTGCATGCTGCGCACGCGCTTGTAGTGGCGCTTGACGGCGGCAGCCTTCTTGCGCTTGCGCTCGGCGGTGGGCTTTTCGTAGAACTCGCGGGCGCGCAGCTCGGTGAGCAGGCCCAGTTTTTCGATGGTGCGCTTGAAGCGGCGCAGGGCAACGTCAAACGGCTCGTTCTCTTTCACGCGGATGGTGGTCATTCAGTCTTTTTTCCAAAGATGCGCGGCCAGCGGGTGCGGGGTAGATCAGGCCCCGCGCCATTCGCCGCAAGTGTTGCCCCGCCTCTGTCGAACTAGTATGTGGCCGGCGGGGCTTTTGCCAGCAAAGCCTGCAATTATAGGCAAATTGGCAGCCGTTTCTTGAGCAGGCGGCAGGCCGTGCCACTGTGGGGCCACTGGGCGGCGCCTATACTGCCGCGCGCCGGCCCGCTCTGCCCGCAGGCAAGGGGTTGGCCTTTCCCATGTTCACGCGAACCGTATTCCCATGAATGCTCCTGACCGCCGCCATGCGCCGTCCGACGCTTCCGCTGGCGGCGCGCCCGCATCGCCGGCCTTGCCGCTGCAGGGCGTGCGGGTGGTGGAGTTCAGCCACATGGTCATGGGGCCAAGCTGCGGCATGGTGCTGGCCGATCTGGGGGCGGAGGTCATCAAGGTGGAGCCGCTTGGGGGCGACCGCACGCGCCATCTGCCAGGGGCGGGCGCGGGCTTTTTCCCGCAGTTCAACCGGGGCAAGAAAAGCATCGCGCTGGATTGGCGGCAGCCCGAGGGCGCGGCGCTGGCCCGTCGCCTGGCTGGCAGCGCCGACGTGGTGGCCGAGAACTTCAAGCCCGGCGCGCTGCGCCCGTACGGGCTGGACTGGGAAACGCTGTCGCAGGCCCATGCGCGGCTGATTTACGTGAGCTGCAAGGGCTTTCTGCCCGGCCCCTACGAGCACCGCACCGCGCTGGACGAAGTGGTGCAGATGATGGGCGGGCTGGCCTACATGACCGGCCGCCCGGGCGACCCGCTGCGCGCGGGCAGCAGCGTCAACGACATCATGGGCGGCGTGTTCGCCGCGCTGGGCGTGCTGGCGGCGTTGCTGCAACGCGGCATCACCGGGCGCGGGCAGCATGTGCAGAGCGCCCTGTTCGAAAACAACGTATTGCTGGTGGCCCAGCACATGCTGCAATACGCCATCACCGGCCAGCCGGCCGCGCCCATGCCCGAGCGCATTTCGGCCTGGGGCGTGTATGACGTGTTCACGGTGCAGGGCGGCGAGCAGATTTTCCTGGCTGCCGTCAGCGACGCGCAGTGGGCCGCCTTCTGCGACCTGCCGGGCCTAGCCGATCTGAAGGCCGACGCCCGCTATGTCACCAACCATGACCGCGTGCGCCTGCGCCCGCAGCTCATCCCCGAGCTGCGCCGCCGCCTGGCCCAATGCAGCGCGGCAGCGCTGGCAGCGCAATGCGAACGGGCGGGCCTGCCCTTTGCTCCCATCCGCCGGCCCGAAGAGCTTTACGACGACCCGCACCTGCAGGCCACAGGCGGCTTGGCCCCCGTGACGCTGACCGATGGCGACCGCGCCGGGCAGACAGCCCATGCGGCCCTGCTGCCGCTGATGCTGGCGGGCCGCCGCCTGGGGGCGGGCCACCAGCCGCCGCGCCTGGGCCAGCACACGGATGAAGTGCTGGCCAGCCTGGGCTGCGATGGCGCGGAGGCGGCCGCCTTGCGCGCCGCGGGCGTGGTGGCCTGAAAACTGGCGCGCCCGGTGCGCGTGAACAGGACCGCTGCAAAGCGAGCGGTCTGCCGGGATACTGTTTTCTACGCTTTTGATAGCGCCTTGGGCATGCCAGTCATGCCTTGGAGACCAAATGGATGCGGGCATGTCCACGTCTGGCCAGTCTTGACTTGCTTCAAGGACGGCGCCCGAGGCGCTGCCTACGCTCGGCGGGTCTTCAACTCTGGAGGAAACCAGGCCATGAGCACAGGTGCATCCAGCGGGTTCACCAAACAGATGGCCCGCAACATCTTCTACGGCGGGTCGCTGTTTTTCATCTTCGTCTTCCTGGGCTTCGTGTTCGACACGGAGCGGCGCATTCCCGAGCGCAGCAACCAGCCCGCGCTGACCGACGCCGTCGTGCGCGGCAAGCACATCTGGGAGACGCGCAACTGCGTCGGCTGCCACTCGCTGCTGGGCGAGGGCGCCTACTTTGCCCCCGAGCTGGGCAACGTGTACACGCGCCGCGGCGGTGACGAGGGCGGGCGCGAGTTCATCAAGGGCTGGATGCAGGCGCAGCCCCTGGGCGGGCCGGGCCGGCGGCAAATGCCGCAATTTCACCTGAGCGATCAGGAGCTGGACGACCTGGTGGAGTTTCTGAAGTGGACGAGCCAGATCAACACCGAAAACTGGCCCCCCAACATTGAAGGCTGAGCCGGGCGCGGAGGATTTTCATCATGAGCCAAACCTATACCCTCAAATACCAGTCGCAGGCGGTGGCCAAGCCGTACTTCATAGCGGCGCTGGCGCTGTTCGTGGGCCAGATCGTGTTCGGTCTGGTCATGGGCGTGCAGTACATCTATGGCGACTTCCTGTTTCCCGCCATTCCGTTCAACGTGGCGCGCATGGTGCATACCAACTTGCTGATCGTGTGGCTGCTGTTCGGCTTCATGGGCGCGGCCTATTACATGGTGCCGGAAGAGGCGGAAACCGAGCTGTGGAGCCCCCGGCTGGCGCTGGTGATGTTCTGGATCTTCCTGGCCGCTGGCGCGCTCACGATACTGGGCTACCTGCTGGTGCCCTATGCCTCGCTGGCCAAGTGGACGGGCAACGACCTGCTGATGACCATGGGCCGCGAGTTCCTTGAGCAGCCGCTGCCCACCAAGGTCGGCATCGTCATCGTGGCGCTGGCCATGCTGCTGAACATCAGCATGACCTATCTCAAGGGCCGCAAGACCACCATCACCACGGTGCTGCTGATCGGCCTGTGGGGGCTGGCGCTGCTGTTCCTGTTCGCCTTCGTCAACCCGAGCAACCTGGTGCGCGACAAGATGTACTGGTGGTTCGTGGTGCACCTGTGGGTGGAGGGCGTGTGGGAGCTGATCCTGGCCTCGCTGCTGGCTTACGTGCTCATCAAGACCACGGGCGTGGACCGCGAGGTGGTGGACAAGTGGGTGTACGTCATCATCGCCTTCGCGCTGTTCACCGGCATTCTGGGCACGGCGCACCACTACTACTTCATTGGCCTGCCGGGTTACTGGCACCTCATCGGCAACATCTTCTCGTCGCTGGAGCCCATTCCCTTCTTCCTGCTGACCATGTTCGCCTTCCGCATGGTGCAGCGCCGCCGGCGCGACCACGCCAACCAGGCGGCCGTGCTGTGGGCCGTGGGCTGCTCGGTGGTGGGCTTCATCGGCGCCGGGCTGTGGGGCTTTCTGCACACCCTGTCGTGGGTGAACTACTACACGCACGGCACCCAGGTCACGGCTTCGCACGGCCACCTGGCCTTCTATGGCGCCTATGTGCTGGTGGTCATCTGCCTCATCAGCTATGCCATGCCCACGCTGCGCGGGCGCATTGCCAACAGCCACAAGGCGCAGGCGGTGGAAATGTGGTCTTTCTGGGTCATGACCATCGGCATGGGCCTGATGGTGCTGGCCCTCACGGGGGCGGGCATCGTCCAGGTGTGGCTGCAGCGCATGCCCGAAAGCGGCGCCTTGCCCTTCATGGTCGTGCAAGACCAGGCCATGTTCTTCTACTGGCTGCGCCTGTGGGGCGGCGTGGGCTTCATGGTGGGCCTGCTCATGTACCTGTGGAGCTTTTTCATTGGCGGCGAGCCGGCCGAGGAAGTGCTGGGCACCCCGCGCCGCGGCGGACTGATGGCCAGCCCCGCGCAGCGCCTGCGCCATGAGTGAACGCGGGGGCCGCCCGTGCCTTGGCACGCTGGCGGCCCGCGCCCGCCTCCCGGCCCCGCCGCCCTTTTTTTCCGGCAGACGGGCCAGCGCCGCTGCCGGGCCTGGAACACACATGAACAAACCCGAAGCCCCAGCCGTCGCGCCGGACAGCGCCGTCCCGTTCTACGCCGAACAGGGCCAGGAATGCCGCGTGTTCGAACACGCGTTTCGCCAGCGCCTGCCCGTGCTGCTCAAAGGGCCAACCGGCTGCGGCAAAACCCGTTTCGTGGAGCACATGGCCGCACGCCTGGGCCGCCCGCTCATCACCGTGAGCTGCCATGACGACCTGAGCGCCGCCGACCTGGTGGGCCGTTACCTCATCGGCGAGGGCAACACCGTCTGGGCCGACGGCCCGCTGGCGCGCGCCGTGCGCACCGGCGCCATCTGCTACCTGGATGAAGTGGTGGAAGCGCGCAAGGACACCACCGTGGTACTGCACCCGCTGGCCGACGACCGGCGCCAGCTGCCCATCGAGCGCACCGGCGAGCTGCTGCAAGCGCCGCCCGGCTTCATGCTGGTGGTGTCATACAACCCCGGCTACCAGAACCTGCTGAAAAACCTCAAACCCAGCACGCGCCAGCGTTTCGTGGCGCTGGGCTTCGACTACCCCGCCCCGGCGGTGGAGCAAAGCATCATCGAGAACGAAGCCCGCGCCAGCGCCGCGCTGGCTGCACGCCTGGTTCGCCTGGCCACCGCGCTGCGCCGCCTGACCGACCAGGACCTGGAAGAAACCGCCAGCACCCGCCTGCTGGTGGTGGCCGCGCGCCTCATCGTGGCCGGGCTGGACGAAGCCACCGCCTGCCGCGTTGCCATCGTCGATGCCCTGACCGACGACCCCGACACCGCCGCCGCGCTGGACGACGTGGTGCAAGCCGTCATTGCCGGCTGAGAACGCCCCTATGCGCCCCACCTGCCACGCCTGCCCCCACGCCCGCGCCGGAACTCATGCAAGGAGAAGGCGCGTCAGCGCCTCAGGGCATGGCCCCCGTCCGGCGCGCTTTGGCACTGCCCCGATGGTTCCCCGTCCCAAGGCCGCGGAGCAGGCCATGCCAGCGAACGCCGAGGCCGGACCTGCGCCGGCCACTGGTGTTGTCCCCCCTCGCGCAGCAGAGGGGGGAAGGCGCGTCAGCGCCTCAGGGCATGCTCTCCGTCCGGTGCGCTTCGCCACTGCGCCGATGACCCCCCGTCCCAAGGCCGCGGAGCAGGCCATGCCAGCGAACGCCGAGGCCGGACCTGCGCCGGCCACTGGCGTTGTCCCCCCTCGCGCAGCAGAGGGGGGAAGGCGCGTCAGCGCCTCAGGGGGGTGCTTCAAATAATGGAAGAGTGGGTCGGCCACCGCTGGCACCGCCTGATCACGCGGGCGGCGGACCGTTCTTACCCGCACGCCGCCGTACGTCTGGAAGACGTGACACGCGCCGTGCAACTGATGTTTCGTGCGGGCGGGGGCGATGCGGGCGTGCGCGTGGCCCCGGCGGCGGCCGAGCGCATTGGCGGCCCGCGCGGCTGGCTGCAGAAAGTGGCGGGGCAGGGCGAGCGCGCCGCCGTCACCGCGCTGGATGGCGACACGCTGGCGCTGCCCCCTGTGATCGCCGTGTTCGATGACACGGCCCTCAACCGCAGCCTGTACCTGTGGCTGGCCGCGCTGGGGGCGTGCCACCAGGCCACGGCGGCGGGCTGGCTGGCCGGCAACCTGGCGGCCACGCGGCGGGCGCTGACCGTGTTTCCGGGCCTGCGCCCGCGCTATGCCCGGCTGCTGGCCGCCCACCTGGCGCAGCGGCCGGCGCCTGCCAGCCTGCACGGCAGCGCCCGCACGGCGGAAGAAGCCATACAGGCCGCGCTGCGCGGCACCCTGTCATGGGCTGTTACCGGAGAGGCGCTGGACGGCATGGAGGCGGTTGGCGCGCCGGGGTTGCCGCCAAGGCAAGGGGCGCCAGGCCCGGACATTCATCCCCGCCAGGCCGCGCCGGTCTGGCTCTGGATGCAGGCCCGTCCGGCCGCGCTGGCGGCCCAGGCTGCGGCGGATGCGGATGAAGCCAGCCCGCAAGGCCAAAAGCCCTCATCGCCCCAGACCCCGCAAGACCGCAAGCGCCGGCGCGCCGAGCGCGCCGAGGACACGAGCGACAAGAACGGCCTGATGATGTTCTTCCGCGCCGAATCCATTCTGAGCTGGAGCGAGTTCGTGCGCGTCAGCCGCCCTGGCGACGATGACGAAGACCAGAACGCCAGCCAGGCGGCGGACGATATGGATCAGCTCGCGCTGGCCCGCCACGGCGAAACGCTGGCCGCGCGCGTCAAGTTCGACCTGGACTTGCCCAGCGCCGCGCATGACGACCTGCCCGTGGGCGAAGGCGAGCCGCTGCCCGAATGGGACTACCGCCGCGCCGCCTTGCGGCCCGACGGCTGCCGCGTTCAGCGCCTGCGTCCGCGCCCCGGCCTGCCTGCGCTGGCCGCTGCCCAGATTGCTTCTGATTTGATAGCTGAAAACGGCGCAAATAAAGCCCAAGATGGCAAAAAAGACCCATTGGGGCCAGCGGAAAATTCGGGCCATGCTTCGGGCCCTATGGCGGGCCATGCGATGCCCGCAGCCTCTGCCAGCCTCAAGGCCAGCGAACGGCAAGTGCGCCGCCGTTTCGAGGCGCTGCGCGCCGCGCCGCGCTGGCAGCACGGGCTGATGCAGGGCGACGAGCTGGATCTGGACGCCTGGGTGCGCTATCAAACCGAGCGTTGCGCCAGCGGCCCGCGCACCGAATCGCCCGCCATCTTTGCCCGCCGTGTCAAGCACGAGCGCAGCCTGGCCAGCGTGGTGCTGGCCGATTTGTCGCTGTCCACCGACGCCTATGCCACGCAGCAGGCGCGCGTAATCGACCTCATCCGCGACAGCCTGCTGGTCTTTGGCAGCGCGCTGGATGGCGTGGGCGATGCATTCGAGATGCTGGGCTTTTCCTCGGTGCGCCGCGCCGTGCGCGTGCATGAACTCAAACGCTTTGCCGAGCCCTGGAACGACGCCGCGCGCCAGCGCGTGGCCGCCATCAAGCCGGGCTTTTACACGCGGCTGGGCGCAGCCATCCGCTACGGCGCGCTGCGCCTGGCCCAGCGGCCCGAGCGCCAGCGCCTGCTGCTCATCCTGTCGGACGGCAAGCCCAACGATCTGGACCAGTACGAGGGCCGCTACGGGCTGGAAGACACCCGCCACGCCGTGCACGAGGCGCGCCGCGCCGGCCTGGTGCCCTTTTGCGTGACGATTGACCAGCAGGCGCACGACTACCTGCCGCGCCTGTTTGGCGCGCAGGGCTTCGCGCTCATCCATCGCCCCGGCCAGTTAGCCCGTGCGCTGACGCAGGTTTATGTGCGGCTCACGGCGGCAGCCCGGTAAACTCCGCCACGCTTTTTCTCCGCCAGCGGCGGCGGCTGACGCCGGCCCCGCGACTTGCCCCCAGCCCCAGCAGCCTGCCTGTATCCCGCGTGGACCTCGACAAATTCAACATTCCCCGTTTTCTGGGCACCCAGCCCATGTTTTCCAGCATGCGGCCCGACGAGCTGCAACGCCTGGCCCAAGGGTGCACGCTGCAGCGGCTGGAACGCGGCAAGCTCATCTTCCGCACCGGGGAGCCTTGTCATGAGTTCCACATGGTCGTGCTTGGGCAGGTCAAGCTGTTCGCGCTTTCGCCCACCGGGGTGGAGAAGGTCATTGAGCTGTGCGGGCCTGGCCATTCGTTCGCCGAGGCCGTGATGTTCATGGGCGTGCCCTATGTCGTGTCCGCGCAGACGCTGACCGAAACCCTGCTGCTGACCATCGACAAAACCGCCGTTTTGCGCGAGATCGAGGCCGACAGCCGCTTTGCCCTGCGCATGCTGGCAGGCATATCGCGCCGGCTGCACGGTCTCATCAAGGACGTGCAGGGCTATGCGCTGCACAGCGGCGTGCAGCGTGTCATTGGCTACCTGCTTGGCGACCACATGAACGCCAGCGAAGACGCACCCGCGCAGGCCGTCACCGTGGCGCTGCCCGTGAGCAAGTCCACCATCGCCTCGCGGCTGTCGCTCACGCCTGAATACTTTTCGCGGGTGTTGCACGAGCTGGAGGCGGCGGGCCTGATCCGCGTGGACAAGCGCAACATCCACATTGCCGACACGGCCAAGCTGGCCAGCTACCAGCCCCGGTAAGCCCATGGCGTTCGATGCTTTTGGCGTTTGGGCCGGCCTGACCGCCGCGCCGGTGACAGATGTGAAACTGGTGTGCGACCGGAGGCGTGATGGCCTGGCCTGACCCCGGCGTGCTGGCGGTGGCCGTGGGCCTGGGCACGGGCGTACTCAGCTTCTGGCTGGGCCGCAGACTGTCGAACCGCTGGCGGGAAAAGCGCCGCCGTGAGCAGGCCGCCGCGGCCCGCGCCCGCGAAACACGCCAGCAGCGCCGCGCGCGTGAACGGCGCGAGCAGCGCGAGCACACCGCCCGGCGCGGCTGAAGGCCCGGCGACCGCGCGGGTTCGGCGGCTGTGCGCAGCCTTTCGGGGTGCCGCGCCGCTTTGTTTACAGCGCGCGGACCACGGCGTCGCCCATCTCGCGCGTGCCCACTTTGGTGGCGCCTGCGCTCCAGATGTCGGCCGTGCGCAGGCCGCTGGCCAGCACTTTCTTGACGGCGGCCTCGATGCGCTCGGCCGCTTCGGGCTGGTTCAGCGAGTAGCGCAGCATCATCGCGGCGCTGAGGATGGTGGCCAGCGGGTTGGCAATGCCCTTGCCGGCGATGTCGGGCGCGCTGCCGTGGCTGGGCTCGTACAGGCCCTGGTTTTTCTCGTTCAGGCTGGCGCTGGGCAGCATGCCGATGGAGCCGGTGAGCATGGCGGCCTCGTCGCTCAGGATGTCGCCAAACATGTTGCCGGTGACGAGCACGTCGATGTTCTTGGGCGCCTTGACCAGTTGCATGGCGGCGTTGTCCACGTACATGTGCTCAAGCTGCACGTCCGGGTATTGCTGGTGCACTTCGCTCATCACGTCGCGCCAGAACTGGAAGGTCTCCAGCACGTTGGCCTTGTCCACCGAGAGCACTTTCTTGCCGCGCTTGCGTGCGGCCTGGAAGGCCACGTGGGCGATGCGCTCGATCTCGGGCCGGCTGTAGCGCATGGTGTCAAAGGCTTCTTCGCTGCCGGGGAAGTGCCCGTCGCTGGCGGTGCGGCGCCCGCGCGGCTGGCCGAAGTAGATGTCGCCGGTGAGCTCGCGGATGATGAGGATGTCCAGCCCGGCCACCAGCTCGGGCTTGAGGCTGGAGGCGTGGGTGAGCTGCTCGTAGCAGATGGCGGGGCGGAAGTTGGCGAACAGGCCCAGCTCCTTGCGCAGGCCCAGGATGGCTTGCTCGGGGCGCAGGTGGCGCTCCAGCGTGTCGTACTGGAAGTCGCCCACGGCGCCGAACAGGATGGCGTCGGCTTGCTTGGCCAGCTTCAGCGTGGCCTCGGGCAGCGGGTGGCCGTGCGCGGCGTAGGCCGCGCCGCCGACCAGGGCTTGCTCCATTTCGAGCGGCAGGCCCAGGGCCTGGAGCACCTTGACGGCTTCGGCGACGATTTCGGTGCCGATGCCGTCACCGGGGAGGATGGCGATTTTCATGTGCTGTGCTTTCGTTGGTGTTGGGAAATGGCGTGGATGAATTTTTTGCGCCACTGCATCCAACCACGCTGGATGTAGGTGGCAAAAAAGCCATAGGGGTGGCGGCGCACGTCCTGGCCTTGCAGGGCCTGGGCAATCATGTCCAGGTGCTCGCTGTTCCAGGCCCACAGGGTGCGGCCGCCCACGCTGATTTGGTGAAACAGCGGAGGCAACTGGGCGTAGGCCACGCCCTGCGCGCGATACAGGCAGGCGGTGCAGCGCAGGTCAAACGGCTGGTCCCACAAGGCGTTGCCGTCAGCGGCGATGCGCACATCGTTATCGGGCATGGCATCGAGCAGGGCCGCCGGCGGCGTGGCTAGCGCGCGCTGGCCACAGCGTGGGCAGCGCACATCGAGCTGCGCAGGGCGCTGGCGATGGTCGTAACGGACGTGGCTGGCGCCGCCACTCAGCCAGGAGCGCGTGCGCTGCCGCTTGGGTCGGGCGGCGGGCAGAGAAGCAGGCCGGGATGGCGCAGCGGGTGAGACAGGCGCGGCGGCAGGCATGAAGGCGGCGAGAGAGAACCGGGCTGAAGCGTTTGCGCAGCGGGGCCGGGCCGTTAAAGCGTGTGCGCCAGCCAGGGCTTGGCGGCCAGCCGGGCAGCTTCAAAGGCGGCGATTTTGTCCTTGTGGCGCAGGGTCAGGCCGATGTCGTCCAGACCGCCCAGCAGGCAATATTTGCGGAAGGGCTGCACGTCGAATTCGATCTCGGCGCCGTCGGGCTTGACGATGCGCTGGCGCTCCAGGTCGATGGTGAGCTGGTAGCCGGGGAAAGCGGCCACTTCGTCAAACAGGCGGGCGACCTGGCTTTCGGGCAGCACGATGGGCAGCAGGCCGTTTTTGAAGCAGTTGTTGAAGAAGATGTCGGCGAAGCTGGGGGCGATCAGCGCGCGGAAGCCGTATTGAGCGATGGCCCAGGGCGCGTGCTCGCGGCTGGAGCCGCAGCCGAAGTTCTGGCGTGCCAGCAGGATGGAAGCGCCGGCGTAGCGCGGCTGGTTGAGCACGAAGTCGGGGTTGGGCCGACGGCTGGCCGGGTCCTGGCCGGGTTCTCCCTTGTCCAGGTAGCGCCACTCGTCAAACAGGTTGGGGCCGAAGCCGGTTTTCTTGATGGACTTGAGAAATTGCTTGGGGATGATGGCGTCGGTATCGACGTTTTCGCGGTCCATCGGGGCCACGATGCCGGTGTGTACGGTGAATTTGTCCATGGGGTAGCGAGAAACAGAAGGCGCGGGCGGGGAAAAGGGGGTTAAAGCGGGCAGAAAGACGCGTGCAGAGGCTTGGCGCGCGCAGGTTGCAGCGCGGAATGCGGGCTTATTCGTCGAATGCGTGCCATTCGCCGCCGTCGGCTTCGCACTCATCGGCCAGGGCTTCGAGCTGTTCTTCGTTGCGGTCGTAGTGGTAGAGGTCGAAATCGCCGTCGAACGCGCCTTTGCACACGGCGTCAGCCTGCCTGGGGCATTGCGCCAGCCAGGTCAGGCGGGCCACGTTGTCACGGCCCATGCCGCCCGCGGCGTGCCAGGCCACGCCTTCGCAACGATCCTTGATGGCGCTGCGGCGCGTGCCCTTGGCGCCTTGCAGGCAGTTGGTGACGATGGTGGGGGCGCCCAGCGTTTGCAGGGGTGATTCGATCAGGCAGGCGCGGTAAGCCTTGACTTGTGCCGAAGCGCCCATGCTGACGCAGGCTGCGGCCACGCCCAGAGCGGCGCGGATCAGGCAGTGACGGAGGGAACGGTGCATGGTCAGGAACATGGGGGCGCGGTCTTGTGCAAAAGAGGTTGGGAAATAAAAAAGCCTGTTCAAAGACTTCGTGCGAAAGACGATGAACAGGCTTGGCGTGGCAGCCGGGTTACTGCTTGGCTTTTTCGGCAGCGTTTTGGATGCCTTCGCCAGCTTTTTCCACGTCTTTGCCAGCGCCTTGGACGGTGTTACAGGCCGTCAGGCCCGCCACCATGGCGAGGGCTGCGAGCAGGGCAGCAGATTTTTTCAGCATTTCAGTTCTCCTTGAGGTTGAAGAGACGGCTGTTTCAGCCATCAGGAAAAAGCACGGACATCGACAAAATGCCCGTGCACCGCGGCCGCCGCCGCCATGGCGGGGCTGACCAGGTGGGTGCGGCCGCCATTGCCCTGGCGGCCTTCGAAGTTGCGGTTGCTGGTGGAGGCGCAGCGCTCGCCCGGCTCCAGCCGGTCGGCGTTCATGGCCAGGCACATGCTGCAGCCGGGTTCGCGCCACTCGAAGCCGGCGGCGGTGAAGATGGTGTGAAGGCCCTCGGCTTCAGCTTGTTTCTTGACCAGGCCCGAACCGGGCACCACCAGCGCCTGCTTGACGCCCGGGGCAATGCGGCGGCCGAGCTTTTTCACCACGGCGGCGGCTTCGCGCATGTCCTCGATGCGGCTGTTGGTGCAGCTGCCAATAAAAACCTTGTCCACGTGGATGTCGGCCAGCGCCTTGCCCGGCTCCAGGCCCATGTAGGTCAGCGCGCGCTCGATGGCGCCGCGGCGGGTGGCGTCCTTTTCCTTGTCGGGGTCGGGCACGCGCGCGTCGATGCCCAGCACCATTTCAGGGCTGGTGCCCCAGGTGACTTGCGGCACGATTTCGGCGGCGTTGAGTTCCACCACGGCGTCGAAATGCGCGCCGGGGTCGGAGTGCAGGGTGCGCCAGTGGGCCACGGCCTGCTCCCATTCGGGCCCGCCCGTGAACTGGCCGCTGGCCGTATCGGTGCCGGGGGCGAGCAGGCGACCCTTGATGTAGTCGATGGTTTTGTCGTCCACGGCCACCAGACCGGCGCGCGCGCCCGCCTCGATGGCCATGTTGCACACGGTCATGCGGCCTTCCATGCTCAGGGCGCGGATGGCGCTGCCCGCGAATTCGATCGTGTAGCCCGTGCCGCCGGCGGTGCCGATCTTGCCGATGATGGCCAGCACGATGTCCTTGGCGGTAACGCCGGGCGCGGTCTGGCCTTCCACCTTGACCAGCATGTTCTTGGCCTTCTTGGCCAGCAGGGTCTGCGTGGCCATAACGTGCTCGACCTCGCTGGTGCCGATGCCGTGCGCCAGCGCGCCAAAGGCGCCATGCGTGGAAGTGTGGCTGTCGCCGCAGACCACGGTCATGCCCGGCAGGGTGGCGCCGTTTTCGGGGCCGATGACGTGCACGATGCCCTGGCGCTGGCTCATGAACGGAAAGTAGGCCGCCGCGCCGCTGGCGCGCACGTTGGCGTCCAGCGTGGTGACCTGCTCGCGGCTGATGGGGTCTTCAATGCCGTCCAGCCCGCGTTCCCAGCCGGTGGTGGGCGTGTTGTGGTCGGCCGTGGCCACGATGGAGCTGACTCGCCAGACCTTGCGGCCAGCCTCGCGCAGCCCTTCAAAAGCCTGCGGGCTGGTGACTTCATGCACCAGGTGGCGGTCGATGTAGAGGATGGCGGTGCCGTCTTCTTCGGTGTGGACGACGTGTTCGTCCCAGAGTTTGTCGTACAGGGTGCGGGCGTGGGTGCTCATGCTTGAATGATCTGCTGATGGAAGCGGGCGTGGGGTAGGAAGAATTCTATGCAGCGTCGGCGGGCTTCGGCTGGGGCGGCGTGGCAGCGGCGGCCAGGTGGGCCACCAGCGCGCGGGCGGGCACGGGCAGGCTGGCGAAATCGCGCGCGGCCAAGCGTATCTGGCGCGTGGCCCAGGCGTCGCGCAGCGGCACGCCGTGCAGCGCGCCCACGCCGCCCAGCAGCGCGAAGGCGCGGGCGGGCATCAGGCCAATGCCCAGGCCGTTGTGGATCATGCGGCACATGGCGGCCAGCCCGGTCACGCGCATGCGCAGCCGGATCGGGCGGCCCGCGGCCGCCGCGGCCTGCTGCATGGCCAGGTTGATGGAGCTGGCGGCGTGCAGGCCCACGTGGTCGAACGCCAGGGTTTCGGCAAAGTCCACTGCTGCCTGTGCGGCCAGCGCGTGCCGGGCGGGAACCACCAGCAGCAGCCGGTCTTCGCGGTAGGGCAGGCTTTGCAGGCTGCCGCCGGGGGGCAGGGCGCTGGCGTTGCACACGCCCAGATCGGCCGCGCCTTCCTGCACGGCGCGAACCACTTCGCCCGAAAGGTGCTCTTCCAGCTCGATCTTCACGCCCGCATGGCTGCGCGCGAATTGGCCCAGGTCTTCGGGCAGGAACTGCACCACGGCCGAGATGTTGGCGTGCACGCGTACCTGCCCGCGCGTGCCGTCGGCGTATTCGCTCAGCGCGGCCTGCATTTTTTCCACACCGAACAGCAGGCCGCGCGCATGTTGCAGCAAGCTTTGCCCGGCGGGCGTCAGCTCCACGCCGCGCGCGTGGCGGTGCAGCAGGGCGGTGCCGGCGGCGTTTTCCAGCTCGGACAGCCGTTTGCTGACGGCCGAGGCGGCCATGTATTCGCGCGCGGCGGCGCGGCCAATGCTGCCTGTTTCGCCCACGGCCACGAACAGCTGTAGCGACGTGAGGTCGATGCGGCGGGCAAAGTTGCGCTCGGAGGTCTGCATGGCTCGTGGGGAAAAGTGTTTGTGTCGTCTCTATTGACGATGGGTTTTGGTGATTTTTATTGATGAATGGATAGGCGGTCATCGCTTTTTACGATGGGTTTCGTGCTGAAAAAGCGTGAAAGCACTGCCTGCGCGGCGGCTGTGGGGCGGCCATGAAAAAGGCCCGCCGGGTGGGCGGGCCTTGCGGTGCGGTGCGGAGAAAGCAGCGCGGCGGGGGGGCGCGTCAGTCGCTGCTGCTGCTCAGGCCCAGCAGGGACAGCAGGCCCTGGAACACGTTGAAGATGTCCAGGTACAACGCCAGCGTGGCGCTGATGTAGTTGGTTTCGCCGCCGTCGATGATCTGCTTGAGGTCATACAGCATGTACAGGCTGAACACGCCCACGCACAGCGTGCTGATGACCATCATGCCGATGCTGGAGCCGACGAACACGTTGACGATGGCGCCCACCATGACCACCAGCGCGCCCACGAAGAGCCACTTGCCCAGGCCGGAGATGTCGCGCTTGATCACGCTGGCCAGCGTGGCCATCACGAAGAACACGCCGGCGGTGCCGCCCATGGCCGTCATGACCAGGCTGGCGCCGTTTTGCAGGCCCAGCACGGCGCCGATCAGGCGCGAGAGCATCAGGCCCATGAAGAAGGTGAAGGCCAGCAGCACGGGCACGCCGGCGGCGCTGTTCTTGGTTTTTTCGATAGCGAACATGAAGCCGAAGGCGCCGGCCAGGAACACGATCAGGCCCAGGCCGCCGGTCAGGCTGCGCGTGATGCCGGTGGAAACGCCCAGCCAGGCGCCCGCCACGGTGGGCAGCAGGCTCAGCGCCAGCAGCCAGTAGGTGTTGCGCAGCACCTTGTTGCGCTGCGCGGACGAGAGCGCGCCTGCATCAGCGTAGGCGAAGGTGGGGGTGCGGTCGTTCATGCGGATGGCTCTCCTTGAAGGATGAAGGATGTGAAAAAGCCGCCACCTTGGCGGCTCTTGGCGGACATTGTATGCAGAGCCTGCCATGGCGGAAAAATTCCCCACAAAAAGCGGCTAGTGTGTTGTCTCACAAGTCCGCATCAAATTATCCTGCTAGCAGCTCGCGCCACTGATGCGAGGATTGTGTCGGCGCTCTTGTGCCA
>RQYR01000011.1 GCA_003859965.1 Comamonadaceae bacterium OH2545_COT-014
AATTGCTCTGGGCTGATATCGCTTGGGTATTTCGCTCTCATGCAACGAGCATAGACAAATTGGCAAAAAGATTTTGAACAGGTTCTGAGAGCCTGTTCAAAACCCTGCGCGGCAAACCGCCTGCCCCCGAAGATGAGCGCGCCGCGAGGATTTTGAGGGCAAGCGCTCCAGCCACGGCCCAGGGCTTGCAAGAAAAAAGGCCGTTCAGGCCGCAGATACGGCCTGAATAGCTATATTTTCAGGAGCATTGCGCAGTCTGGCATGGCAAAGCCCTGCAATGAAAGCAGACCGCCCCATCCGCTTTTTTGCCTGCTGCTCAGGGGTTTTGAGCAAGTTCTGTGGTTGCTGTGGATACAAAACGCCAACAGGCCAGACCCGGTCAGCCCGGTGGTCTGGCCTGCGGCCCGGTGATTCAGAAGCCCATCCATTCGCAGCCATCACGCAGTCATCAAAAAACCGAAAGCCCGCCACACTGAGTGCATGGCGGGCTTTTTTGTGGCGCCAGCCCTGCTGCTCAGCGCCCGCAGCAGGCAGGCTTGCACAGGCAAGCCAAGCAGTTACTTCACGCTCAGAATCCATTCAGCCAGTTTCTTGGCATCAGCCTCGCTGACGCCCGGATTGGCCGGCATGGGCACGGCTCCCCAGGTGCCGGAGCTGCCGCGCATGATCTTTCCAGCCAGCTTGCTGGCCGCCGAGCCGTCCCCCGCATACTTGGCCGCCACATCCTTGTAAGAAGGCCCCACCAGCTTTCTGGCGGCGGCATGGCACGCCATGCAGTTTTTGGCCTTGGCCAGCGCTTCATCGGCCATCACAGGCACAGAGAAACCCGCCGCAGCAGATGCAGTCAGCAAAACGAGCAGAACTTGTTTCATCGCGTCCAATACCTCATCGTGGGCAATTAAGCTACATTTGTTCAACGCTATTCTAGGGTTCGGGGTTGACCGCGATTGCGCACAATCACACGAAACGACACTACGCAAGGGGGATCGAGATGTATCTGCTGGGCCTGGGCATTCTTCTGACACTGCTCAAATACTTTGAATACGGCCCCGTCGCCCATTGGGAATGGTGGCAGGTGCTGCTGCCCTACGCAGGTGCGGTGATTTGGTGGAGCTGGGCCGACTGGTCTGGATACACCAAACGCAAGGCCATGGAGCGCGAAGACCAGCGCCGGCTGGATCGCATCAACCGCCAGCGCGAAGCCATTGGCCAGAAGCCGCGCAGCAGCGCGCCGCCGCCACGCCGCCGCTGAACAACCGGCCGCCTCACGGCTTATCAAGGCGCCGCCAAACCGGCGTGCCTGCTGACAAGGCCCGAGAAAAAGGGCGTCCCCGTCAAAGGGACGCCCTTTTTTGCAGCGCCCCCGCCCGCTGGACACGGGGGCGCAAGCCCGCCAAGCCGGATCAGCCCATGTGCAGGCCGCCGTTGCAGGAGAAGTTGGCGCCCGTGGTAAAGCCGGCATCTTCACTGGCCAGCCAGCCCACGATGGAGCCAATTTCCTCGGGCGTGCCCAAACGCTTGACGGGAATGGTGGCAATGATTTTTTCAAGCACATCCTCACGAATGGCCTTGACCATGTCCGTGCCGATGTAGCCCGGACTAACGGTATTCACGGTCACGCCCTTGTTGGCCATTTCCTGGGCCAACGCCATGGCGAAACCATGCATGCCGGCCTTGGCGGCGGAATAGTTGGTCTGGCCCGCCTGGCCTTTTTCACCGTTGACCGAGCTGATCTGGATCACGCGGCCCCAGCCCTTTTCCACCATGTCCGGGATGACCTGCTTGGTCACGTTGAACATGCTGGTGAGGTTGGTGCTGATGACGGCGTCCCAGTCCTCGCGGGTCATTTTCAGGAACATGCGGTCGCGCGTGATGCCGGCGTTGTTGACCAGCACGTCAATGGGGCCATGTTCGGCCTTGGCCTTGGAAAAGGCGTCCACGGTGGACTGCCAGTCGGCCACGTTGCCCACGCTGGCGTGGAAAGTGAAGCCTTTGGCTTTCTGCTCGTCCAGCCACTTCTGATAGTCGCGCGTGGGGCCGCAACCGGCGATGACCTTGAAGCCATCACGGAACAGCCGCTGGCAAATGGCGGTGCCAATACCGCCCATGCCGCCGGTCACGTACGCAATTTTCTGACTCATGCTTGTCTCCTCTGGTTATCAACTATGAAAAAAAGAGCTGCCCCGGCTTGGCGGACGGGGCCGCAGCCAATAGATTCATGAAGGCCGCTTACGCCTTGGCCTTGACGTAGCGGCCGGGGGCCGGTTCGATAACGGCATAGCCCGGCTCGCGGCCGTAGGCCTTGGGTGCGGCAATCTGTTTGCCGGCATGCCGTTTGAGCCAGGCCGCCCAGTCGGTCCACCAGCTGCCGGGGTGCTCGGTGGCGCCTTCGATCCAGTCATCCACGCGGGCGGGAAACGCGCCATCCTCGCGCAGCCAGTAGCTGCGCTTTTTGGCCTCTGGCGGATTGATCACGCCGGCAATGTGGCCCGACGCGCCCATGACAAAGCGCTTGTCGCCCGGCAGCACCTGCGTGCTGGCGTAGGCGCCGCCAATGGGCACGATGTGGTCTTCGCGCGAGCCATAGATGTAGAACGGAATGTCCACCTGGCCCAAATCAATCTTTTCACCGCACACGGTCAGGTGGCCCGGCTTGATGAGGTTGTTTTCCAGGTAGGTGTTGCGCAGATACCAGGCATAGAACGGGCCGGGCAGGTTGGTGGAATCGCTGTTCCAGTACAGCAGGTCGAACGGCGGCGGGGTTTCGCCCTTGAGGTAGTTGCCCACCACGTAGTTCCACACCAGGTCATTGGGGCGCAGAAAGCTGAAAGTGCTGGCCAGATCCTGGCCCTTGAGCAGACCGCCCTGCCCCATCTGCATTTCGCGGAAGCGCACCATGCCTTCGTCGATGAACACGTCCAGCACGCCCGTATCGCTGAAATCGACGAGCGTGGTCAGTAGCGTGGCGCTGGCCACCGGGAACGGTTTCTTGCCGCGCCCCTTGGCCTTGGCATGGCGCGCGGCCAGCACGGCCAGCGCCGTGGTGAGGATGGTGCCGCCCACACAAAAGCCCAGCGCGTTGACCTGGCTGGCGCCGGTGATGTCCTGCACGGTGTGAATGGCCCGGATGGCGGCGTGTTCGATGTAGTCGTCCCACGTCTTGTCGGCCAGCGATTCGTCCGGATTGCGCCAGCTCACAACGAAAGTGCGGTGCCCCTGCGCCACCGCGTGGCGGATGAAGGAGTTGGCAGGCTGCAAGTCCAGGATGTAGAACTTGTTGATGCACGGCGGCACCAGCAGGAAGGGCTTTTCATGCACCTTGGCCGTCAGCGGCTTGTATTCGATGAGCTGGAACAGCTCGTTTTCGAACACCACCGCGCCCTCGGTGGTGGCCACGTTCTTGCCCACTTCGAACAAGCTCTCGTCGGTCATGGACACATGGCCCTGGCGCATGTCGTGCAGCATGTTGGCCATGCCTTTGGCCAGGCTTTCGCCCTGCGTTTCAATGGCTTTTTGCTGCGCCTCGGCATTGAAGGCCAGGAAGTTGCTGGGCGCGGCGGCAGCCATCCACTGCTCCACGGCAAAGCGCAGACGCGCGCGGGTCTTGGCGTCGCCTTCGGCAGCATCGGCCATGGCCATCATGGTGCGGGCGTTGAGCAAGTACACCGCGGCGGTGTAGGCGGCCAGCGGGTTGTGCGCCCAGGCATCGCCCTTGAAACGGCGGTCTTTCAGGGTGGGCGTGGTTTTCAGGCTCTCGTTCCAGAGCGCCGCCGCTTCCTTGAGATAGTTTTCCTGCAACGCCCGCAACTTCTCTGGCGCAAAGTGCAGCGTGGGCAATTCAGCCGGCTGGCCTGCGCCCTGAAAGGCTTCGAACATCTTGCTCCAGCCTTCGGCAAGCCCCTGGGGAAACGGCGGGGGCTGGAACGGCTGGAACATTTGCGAAAACATTTCCGCACTGCCGGGCCAGAACCACGCGGCGGGGTTGGGCTGTTGCGGCTTCATGGGGTCTCCTTGCATTGGCCAATATCTTTGGTGTTGTTGAAATCTGCGCTCAGCCGTCATCATGACACCGGCACATGACGCGACGCTGACCCCGGCCAATATACGCTGCTCTTCCACGGCCGAGGGAGAGGAAAAACGCTTGCCCGCGCCCTGCCCGCGCGGCCACGGGTGGTCAGTCCAGCCACACGCAGGCCGCCATGCGGCCGCTGGCGCCCAGGGCGCGCTGGTCGCGCCGGTAGGAATGAAAACGCCCGGCTTGCGTCACGGTGCACCAGCGCGCGCTGCCGTCATTGCCAAAAACCTGGCGGATGCCCAGCGCAGCCAGCCGCCGCCGCGCCAGGGCAGGCAGGTTGCCCAGAAACTTGCCGCCGCCCACGGGCGTGAAGCAAGCGGCCGCCCCGGCATCAGGAGCCACGAAGGCCGCACGCACTTCCGGCCCCACTTCAAACGCCTGGGGGCCAATGCACGGTCCCAGCCAGGCCACGATCTCGTTTGCTTCAACATTCGCTTCAATATTGATAGCTGAATTCGATCGCTCCTTCTGCCTCAAGCCCCAAAAATGCTGCACAAGCTGCTCCAGCACGCCTTGCCCAGCCGGGTCACCTGCAAGGCCGCGCCAGCCTGCGTGGGCCGCTGCCACGGCGCGGCCCTGGGCATCAGCCAGCAGCACGGGCAGGCAGTCGGCCACCATGACGGTGCAGGCCACGCGGCGGCAAGTGGTGAAGGCGGCATCGGCCTCCACGCCATCAGGCGTGTCGGGCTCCAGAGCCGCCACATGCCAGCCATGCACCTGCCGCAAAAAGAC
The DNA here is from genome assembly GCA_003859965.1 of Comamonadaceae bacterium OH2545_COT-014. GTDB lineage: Bacteria > Pseudomonadota > Gammaproteobacteria > Burkholderiales > Burkholderiaceae_C > Ottowia. Next base: position 4,808 of record RQYR01000011.1, read on the forward strand.
AGGGCGGGCGCCCAGCACCCGGTGCAAGGCGGCGCGGTGTGCGGCCACGGCTTCAGGGCGGTCGCCCACATGGTCGCCCAGATTGAAGCCGCCCCAGCCGCCGGCGGAAGGCGCCGTGCCCGGCGGGCAGGCACGCGTGGTGAAGACGGCGCGCACGCCGGGCGGCGCGGGCCAGTCGGGCGCCAGCCAGTCGTCTTGCCAATCGTCAGGGCAATGGGAGCGCACGCTCACGGCTCGAAGTCAGGGCAGGCCGAGGGCTGCGCCTGCTGAAAGGCGGGCAGCTGCATGCAGGCGTCGAACACGGCCAGGGTGCGCGGCAGGGCGGAAAGGTCGCAGCCGAACCGGCGGGCATTGAAGATTTGCGGTACCAGCAGGCAATCCGCCAGGGTGGGCGTATGGCCGTGGCTGTAGGTGGCAGGGGCTTGTTGCAGGTGGCGCTCGTAAGCCTGCAGGCCCAGGCCAACCCAGTGCCTGTACCAGGCGTTCTTGGCCTCGTCATCCACTTTCAGGCTGCGCACCAGATACTTCAGCACGCGCAGGTTGTTCAGCGGGTGGGTGTCGCACGCGATGAGTTGCGCCAGCGCCCGCACGCGCGCACGGCCCACGGCGTCAGACGGCAGCAGGGGCGGCGCGGGGTGGGTTTCATCCAGATATTCGATGATGGCCATGGACTGCGTGAGGCGCTGGCCGTCATCAAGCTCCAGCACAGGCACCAGCCGCTCCAGCGCCAGGGCATCCAGGCCAGGCTGCAAATGTTCGCCACGCGCCAGGTGCAAGGGCAGGTAGTCATACGGCAAACCCTTGAGCGCCAGCGCAATGCGCACGCGGAACGAGGCTGAGGAACGGGCATGGTTGTAGAGCTTCATGCCGTCAAGAATAACGGCCCGCCGGGCGAAAGCGCACAAAAAAAGACGCCGCCGCTTCTTGCCTGGAAGCGGCGGCTGCAAGGCCTGCGAAAAAACAGGCCCGCCTCTTTCGCCCTTTCAGCGAACAGGCGTGCCCACAGGGGTGTTGTAGGGCGCTGGCGGAGCCACTGGAGCCGCCGGGGCGGGAGCGGGTGCAACAGGAGCCGCGGCAGGCGCCTGCTGCGCGCGTTCGGCCAGGAAGATTTCCACCCGGCGGTTCTGCGCGCGCCCTTCGGCGGTGGCGTTGCTGGCCACGGGCTCGCGCGGGCCGCGCCCTTCCGTGCGGATGCGGCGCGAATCCACGCCGCGTGACACAAGGTAGTCACGCACGCTGTTGGCGCGCGCCTCAGACAGCGGGTTGTTGATCTGGTCGTTGCCAGTGCTGTCGGTGTGGCCGACGATGAACACCTCAATGCCCGGCTGCTGCCCCAGGCCAGAGGCAAACTGGTCAAGCACGGGGCGCAGGCCCGCGTTCAGGTCCGCACGGCCCGTGGCAAAGGAGATGTCGCTGGGCACGTTCAGCTTGAGCTGGTTGTCGGGCGTCTGGGTCACCTGCACGCCCGTGCCAGCGGTGGCGCGCTCCATCTCGATGCGCTTGTTCTCCATGTAGCGCGACCAGGCATAGCCGCCCAGCGCTCCCACGCCCGCGCCAATGGCAGCCCCCTTGCCATCGCCAATCATGCCGCCGGCCACAGCGCCCACGCCTGCGCCAATGGCGGTGTGCCGCTGCGTGTCGCTCATATTGGCGCACCCGCCCAGCAGCAGTGCGCCGCACACGGCAGCCAGCGTGGCGTGGCGTGCGGAGAAAAGGGAACGGCGGTGAATCGTGTGCATGACAAAGCTCCTTGCTAGCAGGCCAGACAGGCCAATCGGTGGCGAAAGGCGCCGCCATGCACAAAAAGGACTGAGGCACGGCGGCAAGCGCCGCCTTATTTGACGCCGCCCGCCCACCCTGCCCTGTAGGACGATGCCCTGAAGCGCCCGCGCCGGCCGCCACGGCGCAGCCACTAAACTGGCACGCTCTATGCAGCCTCACGCCATCAAGCATTGCCGCCAATGTGGCGCCTTGGTCGAATACCGTGTGCCCGACGACGGCGACACGCGCCCGCGCGCCATTTGCCCCGCCTGCGGCACCATTCACTACCAGAACCCGCTGATAGTGGTGGGCACGGTGCCGCATGACGGCCAGCGCGTGCTGCTGTGCAAGCGCAACATCGAGCCGCGCCGGGGCAAGTGGACCCTGCCTGCCGGCTTCATGGAGCTGGGCGAAACCATGCGTGAGGGCGCCGCCCGCGAAACCGCCGAAGAAGCCGGCGCGCCAGTGGAAATGGGCGCCCTGTTCAGCACCCTGAGCGTGCCGCGCGTGGGGCAGGTGCATGTGTTCTACCTGGCACGGCTGACGAGCGCGGACTTCTCCGGCTTCGGCCACGAAACCCAGGAAGTGCGCCTGTTCACCGAAGCCGACGTGCCGTGGGACGACATTGCCTTTGCCACCGTGCGCGAAACGCTGCGGCGCTTTTTCGCGGACTGCCGGCAAAACGCCTTTGGCGTGCACGAAGCCGACATCCACTGAACCCCGGGCGGGAAACACTGCATCATGCCCCACACGCCCCCGCTCGCCATCCTGCGCCCGGGCGACCCTTTTCCGCCGCTCACACAGGCCTGGCCCGCCCACTCCCCGGCCCCTGGCCTGCTGGCCGCGGGCGGCGCGCTGGACACGGCCACGCTGCGCGCGGCCTACGCCGCCACCGTGTTCCCCTGGTTCAGCCCCGGCGAGCCGGTGCTGTGGTGGAGCCCGGACCCGCGCATGGTGCTGGCGGTGGAGCGCTTTCGCCTGCATCGTTCGCTGCGCCGCACGCTGGAGCAGTTCCGCGCCGCGCCGGGCTGCCACATCCGCTTCAACAGTGCCTTTGGCGCCGTCATCCGCGCCTGCGCGGACATGCCGCGCCCCGGCCAGTCCGGCACCTGGATCGGCCCCGGCATGGTCGCCGCCTACGAGGCGCTGCACGCCGCCGGCCACGCGCACAGCGTGGAAACCTGGGTACACGGTGAACTGGTCGCCGGGCTGTACGCCGTCTCCATCGGCCAGGCGGTCTTCGGCGAATCCATGTTCACCCGCGTCAGCAATGGCTCCAAGATTGCCCTGGCGGCGCTGGTCGCGTTCTGCCGCGTGCATGGCCTGCCGCTCATCGACTGCCAGCAAAACACCGCCCATCTGGCCTCGCTGGGCGCCGCCGAAATGCCCCGCGCCGACTTCGCCGCGCACGTGGCCCGCCTGAGCGCCGCCCCAGCCCCGCAGTGGCAGTTCGACCCCGTATACTGGGACGCACTCGCCCTCCGTCCCGCCTCCAGCTCCCCGCCCGGCCCGTGACGCACCTCAAGGATCTTCCGCTTCAGGCGCTTCAGTTCTACGCCACCGCGCCCTACCCTTGCAGCTACTTGCCCGAGCGGCAGGCGCGCTCGCAAGTGGCCACGCCCAGCCACCTGGTGCACAGCGACGCCTATTCCGGCCTGGTGCGCGCCGGCTTCCGGCGCAGCGGCCTTTACACCTACCGCCCCCATTGCGACGGCTGCAGCGCCTGCCAGCCGGTGCGCGTGCGCGTGGGCGAATTCCAGCCCAGCCGCAGCCAGCGCCGCGCCCAAACGCGCCACGCCAGCCTGCACGCGCGCGTGCTCAAGCTCTGCTACGTGCCCGAGCATTACCAGCTCTACCTGCGCTACCAGAACGACCGCCACGCCGGCGGCGGCATGGACCAGGACAGCACCGAGCAATACGCCCAGTTCATGCTGCAAAGCCATGTCAACACGCGGCTGGTCGAATTCCGCGAGCCGCCCACCGCGCCCGGCGCGCCGCCCGGGCCGCTGCGCATGGTGTCCATCGTCGATGTGCTGGCCGACGGCCTGTCCGCCGTCTACACCTTCTACGACCCCGCGCCCGCCGGCGCCAGCTACGGCACTTATGGCGTGCTCTGGCAAATCGCCCAGGCGCGCGCGCTGGGCCTGCCTTACGTGTACCTGGGCTACTGGATTCAGGACAGCCCCAAGATGGCCTACAAAGCCCGCTTCGCGCCGCTCGACATCCTCGTGGCCGGCCGCTGGCGGCATGCCGATCTCTGACCCCCGGCGCCTTTCGTGACTTTCCCGTTTCCCGCCGCCATGCGCCCTTCCGCCCAAGACCGCGCCCCCGCCGCCCCGGCCATCCAGGTGATGGAGCGCATGTTCGCCCTCATCGACGTGCTGGCCGGGCGCGAGGAAGCCATGTCGCTCAAGGACATCAGCGCCCGCACCGGCCTGCACCCCTCCACCACGCACCGCATCCTCAACGACCTGGTGGCCGGCCGCTTCGTCGAACGCCCCGAAGCCGGCACCTACCGCCTGGGCCTGCGGCTGCTGGAGCTGGGCAATCTGGTCAAAGCCCGCCTGTCCGTGCGCGAAGCCGCCCTGGGCCCCATGCGCGCGCTGCACCAGGCCATTGGCCAGCCGGTCAACCTCAGCGTGCGCCAGGGCGATGAAATCGTTTACGTCGAGCGCGTCTGCAGCGAAAGCTCCGGCATGCAGGTGGTGCGCACCATCGGCACCCGCGCCCCGCTGCACCTCACCTCGGTCGGCAAACTTTTCCTCGCCGCCGAAGATGCGCAGCGCCTGCGCGCCTACGCCAGCCGCACGGGCCTGCCCGGCCACACCCGCAACAGCCTGACCCAGCTGTCCGCGCTGGAACGCGAGCTGGCCCGCACCCGCCAAAGCGGCGTGGCGCGCGACAACGAGGAGCTGGAGCTGGGCGTGCGCTGCATGGCCGCCGGCATCCGCGACGACCAGGGCGTCCTGGTGGCCGGCCTGTCCATCTCCGCCCCGGCCCACCGTTTCGACGAAAGCTGGCTGCCCAAGCTGCAAGCCACCGCCGCCGGCATTTCGCGCGCCCTGGGCGGGCGCTGACAGCCAAACGACGACAGTTAACCAGGCCGCCCCGCGACGGCGCGCGCGGGCGCTTCAATCCTGCGCTGCTGCCGTGGCATCGCCCGCCTCCGGCGGCAGCCAGGCGGCGGCACTGCGCTCGGGCAGCGCCTGCACGCTTTTCAGGGCGCGGTTCATCACGTTGGTGCGGGTTTGCGCCGCGTCCAGCGTGTTGAGAACGGTCTGGGTCTGGTTCTTGACGCGGGCCAGCACGTCGCCGAACTTGCCAAATTCGGTCTTCACCGCGCCCAGCACTTGCCACACCTCGCTGCTGCGCTTTTCCAGCGCCAAGGTTCTGAAGCCCATTTGCAGGCTGCCCAGCAGCGCCAGCAGCGTGGTGGGGCCGGCCAGGGTGACGTGGTGCTGGCGCTGCAAGTCCTGCATCAGCCCGGGGCGGCGCAGCACTTCGGCGTACAGCCCTTCGGTGGGCAGAAAGAGGATGGCGAAGTCGGTGGTGTGCGGCGGCGCCAGGTATTTGGCGGCCACGCTGCGCGCTTGCTGACGGATGCGCGCTTCCAGCGCCCGCGCGGCCTCGGCGGCGGCGGGGGCGTCGGCGCGCTGCTGGGCATCCAGCAGGCGTTCGTAGTCTTCATTGGGGAACTTGGCGTCAATGGGCAACCACACGGGCACTTCGTCCGGCCCATGGCCCCGGCCGGGCAGGCGGATGGCGAAGTCCACCACATGCCGGCTGCCAGGGCGGGTGGGCACCTGGGCTGCGTATTGCTCCGGGGCCAGCGCCTGCTCCAGCAAGGCGGCCAGCTGCGCCTCGCCAAACAGGCCGCGCGTTTTCACGTTGGCCAGCAGGTGCCGCAGATCGCCCACGCCCTGGGCCAGCGTGTGCATTTCGCCCAGGCCCTTGTGCACCTGCTCCAGCCGCTCGGCCACCTGGCGAAAGCTCTCGCCCAGGCGGGTTTGCAGCGTGGCGTGCAGTTTTTCGTCCACCGTGCGGCGCATTTCGTCCAGCTTGGCGGCATTGCCTTGCTGCAACTGGGCGAGCTGGGTTTCCAGCGTGGCGCGCACTTCGGCCAGGCGGCGAGCGTTGCCCTCGCCCAGCGCCTGCAGCTGCGTGGCCAGCGTGTCGGCCAGGGTTTTCTGCAACAACGCAAGTTGCTGGGCAAAGGCGTCGATCTGCGCGTTCTGCGTGCGCGTGGCTTCGGCAGTTTGCCGCGTCAGCACTTGCTGAAACGTGCCCAGCGTGTGCAGCACTTCCTGCCGGCCGTCGCGCGCGCTGGCGCCCATTTCCTGCCGCAGCGCGCGCACCAGCTGTTCGCTGCCCGTGCCGAGGTTCTGGGCCAGCAGTTGCTGCACTTCGCCGCGCGAGGCCACGTCGTCCGGCCGCCGCGGGCGGCGCAGCAGCAGGGCCAGCAACAGCAGGGCGTTGAGCAGGCCCAGGGCCAGCGTGGCCCACAACAGGGTTTCATGGCCTGGGGTGTTCATGGGGCGGGCTCCTGTCTGCGTTCTCGGTCTGCGGTCATGCACAGCGGGGGGCAGACCGGGCCGCCGGCCGCACGCTTGATTGCTACACTTTAAATAGCTAATTAGGCAATATGGGTGTGCCCTGAGGGGCCAAAAGGCATTGCATGCCAGCGCACGGGCTGGCCGCCCTTCAGCGCCCGGGGGCCAGCGCCTCGGGGTTGACCGGCGTGAGCGCCCGGCCCTGGGTGTGGAAGGCGATCAGGTTGTCCGCCGCCAGGTGGGCCATGGCGCGTCGGGTTGGCTCGGTAGCGCTGGCAATGTGGGGCGTGAGCACCACGTTGCGGCAGGCCAGCAGGGCGGGGTGCACTTGCGGCTCGCCTTCGAACACGTCCAGCCCGGCGGCGGCAATGCGGCCGGCCTGCAGCGCCTGGGCCAGCGCCGCGTCGTCCACGATGCCGCCGCGCGCCAGGTTGACCAGGGTGGCGCTGGGTTTCATCAGCGCCAGCTCGGCCGCGCCGATGGTGTGGTGCGCCTCGGGCGTGTAGGGCAGCACCAGCACCACATGGTCGGCGGTTTGCAGCAGCTCTTGCTTGCTCACGTAGCGGGCCTGGCAGGCGGCCTCGGTGGCGGCGTCCAGCCGCGTGCGGTTGTGGTAGATGACCCGCATGCCAAAGCCCAGCGCGCCACGCCGGGCCACGCCCTGGCCGATGCGGCCCATGCCGATGATGCCCAGCGTGCTGCCGTGCACCTCCTGCCCGGCAAAGAGGTCATAGCGCCACTTCTGCCACTGGCCGGCGCGCAGGAAATGCTCGCTCTCGGTGATGCGGCGGGCGGTGGCCATGAGCAGGGCGAAGCCGAAGTCGGCCGTGGTTTCGGTGAGCACGCCGGGCGCGTTGGCGCCCAGCACGCCGGCGGCGGTCATGGCGGCCACGTCGAAGTTGTTGTAGCCCACGGCCATGTTGGCCACGATTTTCAAGGTGGGGCATTGCGCCAGCAGCGCGGCGTCGATGCGCTCGCCGCCGGTGGTGAAGGCGCCCCATTTGCCCGCCAGGCGCGCCGCCAGGGCGGGGCCGGCCAGCGCGTCGTCGGCCTGGTTGGCGTCGACCTCGAAATGCGCGGCCAGCTTGCCGATCACGTCGTCGAAGATGGCGCGCGCCACCAGAATGCGGGGCTTGGCCGTCATGCGATGAAGATCCAGGTGACCAGGGCGAACAGCGGCACCAGGAAGACCGTGGACCAGACCATGTAGCCGAAAAAGCTGGGCATGCGCACGCCCCGGTCTTCGGCAATGGCCTTGACCATCAGGTTGGGCGCGTTGCCAATGTAGGTGTTGGCGCCCATGAACACGGCGCCGGCGGAGATGGCGCCCAGCGTGCCGGCCAGCGGCCCCATGAGGGTGGCCGCGTCCCCGCCAGCGGTGTTGAAGAACACCAGGTAGGTGGGCGCGTTGTCCAGAAAAGAGCTGAGCACGCCGGTCGCCCAGAAGTACATGGCGGGGTTGGGCGTGCCGTCTTCACGGGTGACGGCGCGCACGATGGCGCCAAAGGGGCCGTTCTCGCCCGCTTGCAGCATGGCGATGACGGGGATGATGGTAAGGAAGATGCCCGCGAACAGCTTGGCCACTTCCTGCATGGGCCACCACGAAAACTGGTTGTTCGCGTGCACGCTTTGCGGCGTGATGAGGAGTGAGATGACGGTCACGATCACCAGGCCCGCGTCGCGCACCAGGCTGGGCAGGGCCACGTGGGTGCCGGCGATGTTGAACTCGATGCCCGGCTTCCACAAACCGCTCATCAGCACCAGCGCCACCACCACGCCCAGCAGCCAGAAGTTGACCGCGCCGTCAAAGCCCAGGCGTTCGTTGGTGGGCGTGGGGTCCACGGGGCGCACGCCTTCCTTGCGGAAGTAGTAGCTGTCCAGCAGGTAGAAGATGACCAGCAGCGACGTGTTGAGCAGCGCCGTTTCAATGAACAGGTGCTTGAACGTCCAGAAAAAGCTCACGCCCTTGAGAAAGCCCAGAAACAGCGGCGGATCGCCCAGCGGCGTGAGCGAGCCGCCGATGTTGCTGACGATGAAGATGAAAAACACCACCACATGCACGTTGTTACGGCGGTTGTCGTTGGCGCGGATGAGCGGGCGGATCAGCAGCATAGACGCGCCCGTGGTGCCCATCAGGCTGGCCAGCATCCCGCCCGTGGCCAGAATGCCCGTGTTCAGCAGCGGGCTGCCGCGCAGGTTGCCCCGGATGTAAATACCGCCCGAGACGGTGAACAGCGCCGTCAGCAGCAGAATGAACGGGATGTACTCGGCCAGCAGCGCATGCACCACGCCCGCGCCCGCCGCCGCCGGGCCGAACACGGCCGCGAACGGCAGCAGAAATGCCAGCGCCCAGGCCGCCGTGATCTTGCCGAAATGGTTGTGCCAGAACTGCGGCGCCAGCAGCGGCAGCACGGCAATGGACAGCAGCACTCCGGCAAAGGGCACGCCCCAGGCCACATGGAGCTGGCTGCCATCCAGCTCGGCCGCGTGGCCCAGCGCGGGCATGGCCAGCACAGCCAGCAGGGCGGCGCAACGGAAAACAAAGGGAACAGACGAGCGGATGGACATCATGCTTGGCAAGCCCGCGCCCGCTGGGGGCAGGCCGGGCAAGGGGTTTCGGGTTCCGGAAAAAATGGTGTGGCGGGCGGTTTCACGCGGCCCATTTCAGGCCGCTGAGCCGCCGCCGGGCGCGCATGCAGGTGTAGGTGCAGGCGTCGGTGGCGGCGCGATCTCGAACACCTGGCGCAGATAGGCCAGGTAGTTTTCGTCGTCGCACATGCCTTTGCCGGGCGTGTCGGAAATCTTGGCCACGGGCTGGCCGTTGCAGCGCACCATCTTGATGACGATTTGCAGCGGCTCATAGCCCAGGTCGTTGGTCAGGTTGGTGCCAATGCCAAAGGCCAGCTGGCAGCGCCCGCGAAAGCGCTGGTACAGCTCGATGGTGCGCGGCACGGTCAGCCCGTCAGAGAAGATCAGCGTCTTGGTGCGCGGGTCCACGCGGTGCTGCGCATAGTGGGCCAGCATGCGCTCGCCCCAGTCGAACGGGTCGCCGCTGTCATGGCGTGCGCCGTCGAACAGTTTGCAAAAGTACAGATCAAAGTCGCGCAAGAACGCGTTCATGCCGTACACGTCAGACAGCGCGATGCCCAGGTCGCCCCGGTATTCCTTGGCCCACATCTCGAAGCCGAAGGTCTGGCTGTCGCGCAGGCGCGGGCCCAGCGCCTGGCAGGCTTGCAGGTATTCGTGCGCCATGGTGCCCAGCGGGGTCAGGCCCAGCTTCATCGCATACAGCACGTTGCTGGTGCCCGCCAGCTGCCCGGCCGCGCCTGTGCCCAGGCCAGTCATGAGCTGGCGCAGCAGCCCTTCATGCCAGGTGCGCGAAAAGCGCCGGCGCGTGCCGTAGTCGGCAATCTTGAGCTGTGCCAGCCCGTCGGCCTTGAGCTGCGCCATCTTGGCGTGCAGGCGGCGGTCGCCCTCGGCCAGGTCCGGCTGCGGCTGGGTGTTGCGGAAGTACACCTCGTTGACGATGGCCAGCAGCGGAATCTCGAACAAGATGGTGTGCAACCACGGCCCGCGGATGACGATGTCGATCTCGCCATGGGGCAGCGGCGTCAGGCTCACGTATTTCTCGTTGAGCCGGAAGATGCCCAGGAAATCCACGAAATCGCTCTTGATGAAGCGCAGCGAGCGCAGATAGTCCAGCTCGTCTTCCTGAAAGCGCAGCGTGCACAGGTGGCGGATCTCCTCGCGAATCTCATCCACATACGGCGCCAGCTGCACACCCGGGTTGCGGCACTTGAACTTGTATTCCACCTGCGCACCCGGAAACTGATGCAGCACCACTTGCATCATGGTGAACTTGTACAGGTCGGTATCGAGCAGGCTCTGGATGATCATGGTGAAGCAGGTGTCTCCTGATGGGCGCGCCGCATCGGCGCTGGCACCGGCATCCGTGCGCGGACAGGCGCCAGGCCGACGTGCAGGAATTTTGGCTTGCGATTAGTCGTGCAGCCGCACAGCAAGTACAAATCAAGCGTGTGCGCTGGCGTGCGCGCGAGTGTACCGGCGGTCACGGCGCGCGCCCTTCGCCAGCCTGGCAGGCCACGCCGCAAGAACAGTCAAAAACCAGCTTCCGGCAAGCCCTTTCTTCATTATTTGCTATCAATAGCAAAGCAAACTTTCAAGCTGACATGCCTCCCCGGCGCGCACGCCGCCCGGCCCCCGGCGGCTCAGGCCGAAAGAAAACGGTAGAAATTGCGCAGCATGCCCGCCGTCGCCCCCCAGATGTAGCGCTCCACGCCCTCGCCGGCAGGCCGCGATTCATCGGCCGCCGCATTGGCCGCATCACCGGCCCAGAGTGGCTCCACATAAGGCATGGAAAACCACTCGCGCGTCACGCCCTGCCACTGAACGCGGTGGCGCCGGTGGTGCGCCGGGTTCATCAAAAACGCCAGCGGCACCTCGAAAGCATGGGCCACCTCATCCGGGTTGGGGGTCAGCGCAAAGCCCTCGCGCACCAGCGCCACCACCGGCGTCACGATGAACTGGGTGCCCGTCACATACACCGGCAGCTCGCCCACCACCTCCACAAAACGGCGCTGCAAACCCACCTCCTCCTCTGCCTCGCGCAAGGCTGTGGCCGTGGCATCGGCATCATCCGCGTCGCTCTTGCCCCCCGGAAACGCCACCTGCCCCGAGTGCGTGGACAAATGCGCCGTGCGCTCGGTCAGCAGCACCGACAAGCCGCCCGCGCGCGCCACCAGCGGCACCAGCACGGCGGCCCGCGCCGGCGGGCGGTCGGCAAAACGCGGCTCATGCCGCAGCTCGGGCTGCCACGCCGGCGGCGCCGCAAAGCGCTGGCGCAGCCCCTGCGGCGTCAGCCGCTCCGGCGGCACGGCAGGCAAGTGCGCATCCACGCCCGTCACGGGCGCCTGGCGCGGGTCAAAGGCAGAAATCGTACGCATGGGTCAGGTGCGGATGATGCCCAAAATCACCGCCCTCCCCTTGCCCGCCTGAATCACCCAGGCTCCGGGCCTGCGACAATACGCCCCCAGCCCCGGTGGTGAAACAGGTAGACACAGCGGACTTAAAATCCGCCGCCCACCCGAAAGGGAGCGTGCCGGTTCGACCCCGGCCCGGGGCACCACCATCCCACATTCTCTGCTACGAAGGCTGTAGCAGAGCTTGCATCCCGCCCACGCCAACCCGGGGCCCCGCGCTTGGCCTGAATCCAAGCCGCCCCGCAGCCAGGAAAGCCCGAATCACCATGGACGCAGAACGCATCAACCAGATCGACAGCCAGCTCACCGACCTGCGCGCGCGCACCAACGCGCTACGGGGGTATCTTTGACTACCCTGCCAAGGCCGACCGCCTGCGCACGGTAAACGCCGCGCTGGAAGACCCCGCCGTCTGGAACGACCCCAAGAAAGCCCAGGAGCTGGGCAAGGAAAAGAAGTCGCTCGACGACGTGGTGGGCGTGATCGACCAGCTCACCCAGGAGCTGGCCGACAACGCCGAGCTGTTCGAGATGAGCCGTGATGAAGGCGACGAAGCCGGCATGGCCGCCATTGAGGCCGACGCCGCCCGGCTCGGCGCCACGGTGGAGCAGCTCGAATTCCGCCGCATGTTCAACCAGCCGGCCGACCCGAACAACGCCTTCCTCGACATCCAGGCCGGCGCCGGCGGCACCGAGGCGCAGGACTGGGCCAGCATGCTGCTGCGCCAGTACCTGAAATACGCCGAACGCAAGGGCTTCAAGGCCACGGTGGAAGACGAATCGCCCGGCGAACAGGCAGGCATCAAGAGCGCCACCATCAAGATTGACGGCGACTACGCCTTCGGCCTGCTGCGCACCGAAAGCGGCGTGCACCGACTGGTGCGCAAAAGCCCGTTCGACTCCGCCGGCGGGCGCCACACCAGCTTTGCCAGCGTGTTCGTGTACCCGGAGATCGACGACTCCATCGAGATCGAGATCAACCCCGCCGACGTGCGCACCGACACCTACCGCGCCAGCGGCGCGGGCGGCCAGCACATCAACAAGACCGATTCGGCCGTGCGCCTGACGCACATCCCCACCGGCATCGTCGTGCAGTGCCAGGACAGCCGCAGCCAGCACAGCAACCGCGACGTGGCCTGGCGCCGCCTGCGCTCGCGCCTGTACGACTTCGAGATGCGCAAGCGCCTGGAAGAGCAGCAAAAGCTGGAAGACAGCAAGACCGACGTGGGCTGGGGCCACCAGATCCGCAGCTACGTGCTGGACCAAAGCCGCATCAAGGACTTGCGCACGGGCGTCGAGATCAGCAACACGCAGAAAGTGCTGGACGGCGACCTGGACGCCTTCATCGAGGCCAGCCTGAAGCAAGGCGTCTGAACCCGTCCGCCGCACCGCGAACCATGCCCATTCAGGCTGCCAGCGCCTTTCCATCAAGCGCTGGCAGCTACTTTTTTTGAAGCAAAGGACACCCCATGCGTGAAGGCACCAGCCCTGTCATCCGCCGCGCCGACTACGCCCCGCCCGCGTTTTGGATCGACACCGTGGCGCTCGGCTTCGACCTCGACCCGGCCAAGACGCGCGTGCTCAACCGCATGACGCTGCGCCGCAACCCGGACGTGCCCGCGCAGCCGCTGCGGCTCGACGGCGAGGAGCTTCAGCTTTCGCGCGTGCTGGTCAATGGCCAGGGCTGCGCCTTCCGCATGGAAGGCAACGCGCTGGTGCTGGAAAGCCTGCCTGAAAACAACGAACCTTTCGAGCTGGAAGTCTTCACCACCTGCGCGCCCGAGAAAAACAGCCAGCTCATGGGCCTGTTCATGAGCGGCGGCGACTTCTTCACCCAGTGCGAGGCCGAGGGCTTCAGGCGCATCACCTACTTTCTGGACCGCCCCGACGTGATGGCCACCTACACCGTCACCCTGCGCGCCGACAAGGCCCGCTGGCCGGTGCTGCTGTCCAACGGCAACCTCATCGCGCAGGGCGATCTGGAAGACGGCCGCCACTACGCCACCTGGCACGACCCGCACAAAAAACCCAGCTACCTCTTCGCCCTGGTGGCGGGCAATCTGGTGGCGCGCGAGCAGCGCATCACCACCCGCGCCGGCACCGACCATTTGCTGCAAGTGTTCGTGCGCCCGGGCGATCTGGACCAGACCGAGCACGCCATGCGCTCGCTCGTCGCCTCCATCGCGTGGGACGAGGCGCGCTTTGGCCTGCCGCTGGACCTGGAGCGCTTCATGGTCGTCGCCACCAGCGACTTCAACATGGGCGCCATGGAAAACAAGGGCCTGAACATCTTCAACACCAAGTACGTGCTGGCCAAGCCCGCCACCGCCACCGACGCCGACTTCGCCGGCGTGGAAAGCGTGATCGCCCACGAATACTTCCACAACTGGACGGGCAACCGCGTCACCTGCCGCGACTGGTTCCAGCTCTCGCTCAAGGAAGGGCTGACCGTGTTCCGCGACCAGGAGTTCAGCCAGGACATGGCGGGCAGCCCCTCGGCCCGCGCGGTCAAGCGCATCGAGGACGTCATCGCCCTGCGCGCCAGCCAGTTCCCCGAAGACGCCGGCCCCCAAGCCCACCCCGTGCGGCCCGACGAATACCAGGAAATCAGCAACTTCTACACCACCACCATTTACGAAAAAGGCGCCGAAGTGGTGCGCCTTTACCAGACCCTGCTGGGCCGCGAAGGCTTCCGGCGCGGCATGGCCCTGTACTTTGAGCGCCACGACGGCCAGGCCGTCACCTGCGACGACTTCGCGCAATGCATGGCCGATGCCAACCCCGCCAGCGCCCTGCCCGCCCTGCTGCCGCAGTTCAAGCGCTGGTACGCCCAGGCCGGCACCCCCGTGCTCAGCGCCCACGGCCAGTACGACGCCGCCGCGCACACCTACACCCTCACCCTCAGCCAGCACACCGCGCCCACGCCCGGCCAGCCCGGCAAGCAGCCCCTGGTCATCCCCATGCAACTCGGCCTGCTCGGCCCCGACGGGCAGGCGCTGCCCCTGCACGTCAGCGCCGACGCCCACACCCCCCTCATGGGCGAGCCCGGCGCCACCCAGTGCACCGCCGTGCTCACCACCGCGCAAAGCGTGCTCACCTTCCGCAACGTGCCCCACGCGCCCGTGCCCTCGCTGCTGCGCGGCTTCAGCGCCCCCGTGCAACTGCACGACGGCCTGGACGCCCCGCAGCGGCTGCACCTGCTGGCGCACGACAGCGACCCCTTCAACCGCTGGGAAGCCGCGCAGCGCCTGGCCCTGCAGATCGCTATCGAAAACATAGCTTCTCAGGCAGAACCCGTCTGCGACAAGCCGTTAAATGATGCCTACATCGCCGCCCTGCGCACGGTGCTGCGCCACCCGCAGCTCGACCCCGCCTTCAAGGCGCTGACACTCACCCTGCCCACCGAAGCCTACGTCGCCGAGCAGCTCGACGGCGCCGTCAACCCCCAGCGCGTGCACGCCGTCTGCCAGGCCATGGCCCGGCAGCTCGCGCACGCGCTGGCCGCCGACTGGCAATGGGCCTGGCAGCAGCACCACGACAGCGGCGCCTACCGGCCCGACGCCGCCGGCAGCGGCCGCCGCGCCCTGGCCGCGCTGGCCCTGTCCATGCTCTGCCTGCACGCCCGCGCCACAGACGACGCCGTCTGGCCCGGCAAGGCCTACCAGCGTTTCAAGGACGCCGGCAACATGACCGACCGCCTGGGCGCCCTGGCCGCCCTCGTCAACGCCCGCCACCCGCTGGCCGAGCCCGCGCTGGCGCGCTTTCACGCCCTGTTCGCGCACGAGCCGCTGGCGCTGGACAAATGGTTCGCCCTGCAGGCGCGCACACCCGACCACGGCGGCGACGTGCTGCCCCTGGTGCGCCAGCTCATGCGCCACCCCGACTTCAGCCTGAAAAACCCCAACCGCGCGCGCGCCCTCGTCTACGCTTACTGCCTGGCCAACCCGGCCGCCTTTCACCGCCCGGACGCGGCGGGCTACGCCTTCTGGGCCGAACAGGTGCTGGCGCTGGACGCCCTCAACCCGCAGGTCGCCGCCCGCCTGGCGCGCGCGCTGGACCGCTGGGCCACCCTGGCCGAGCCCTTGCGCACCGCCGCCCGCGCCGCCCTCAAGCGCGTGGCCGCCCACCCCACCCTCAGCAAGGACGTGCGTGAAATCGTGACCCGCGCGCTGGGCGAAGCGCCGGGCGACGCTCAGGCCGCCTCTGCCGGCAGCCGTTGAGAGCCTGTTCAAAATCTCGGCGCGAGCGGGCAAAAAGCGGCTTGGGATGGAACGCAAAGCGCAAGACACCAAGGCCTTGCAACGCCGCAGGCCGCCCCCATCCGCTTCATTGCCAGCCGTGCAGAGACTTTCAGAAACTCAACCCGGCACATTGCAGACCGCTACCCCCCCACTCATCACAGGACGCCTTTCATGAACAAAACCATCTCCCTGACCCGCTACCTCGTTGAAAAGCAGCGCGTGGGCGGGCACATTCCGCCCGAGCTGCGCCTGCTCATTGAAGTGGTGGCGCGCGCCTGCAAGCGCATCTCCATCAGCATCAACAAAGGCGCGCTGGGCGGCGTGCTGGGCAGCGCGGACACCGAGAACGTGCAGGGCGAGGTGCAGAAAAAGCTGGACATCATCGCCAACGAGGTGCTGATCGAGGCCAATGAGTGGGGCGGCCACCTGGCGGCCATGGCCTCGGAGGAAATGGACGGCATCTACGCCGTGCCCAACCGCTTTCCCCAGGGCGAATACCTGCTGATGTTCGACCCGCTGGACGGCTCCAGCAACATCGACGTCAACGTCAGCATCGGCACCATCTTCTCGGTGCTGCGCAAGCAAAACGACGACCCCGAAACCGTCGAGCCGGTGTGCGAGCAGGACTTTCTGCAACCCGGCAAGCAGCAGGTGGCCGCCGGCTATTGCGTCTATGGCCCGCAGACCACGCTGGTGCTGACCGTGGGCGATGGCGTGGCCATGTTCACGCTCGACCGCGAGCAAGGCTCCTGGGTGCTCACGCAGGATCAGGTGCGCATCCCCGAGGACACCAGGGAATTTGCCATCAACATGAGCAACATGCGCCACTGGGACGCGCCCGTGCGCCGCTACATCGACGAATGCCTGCAAGGCAAGGACGGCCCGCGCGGCAAGGACTTCAACATGCGCTGGATCGCCTCCATGGTGGCCGACGTGCACCGCATCCTCACGCGCGGCGGCATCTTCATGTACCCCTGGGACAAGCGCGAGCCGCACAAGCCCGGCAAGCTGCGCCTGATGTACGAGGCCAACCCCATGGGCTGGCTGGTGGAGCAAGCCGGCGGCGCCGCCACCAACGGCCGCCAGCGCATCCTGGACCTGCACCCCACGCAACTGCACGAGCGCGTGAGCGTCATCCTGGGCAGCAGAAACGAAGTGGAGCGCGTGACCGCCTACCACCGCGAAGCCGCAGCGGACGGCACTTCCGCCGCCTGAGCAGGCACGCGGCCCGTGGCCTGGCCCATCCACCCCGGGCCAGCGCACAGCCAGGCGCCGGCCTGCTGCTGGCGCACCATGAAAAAACCGCCTGCGGCTCGCGCCTAGGCGGTTTTTTCATGGCCCGGCCCGCTGCTGCGTGAGCAGGCCGGGGACATTTGCCCATCAAGCCGTCGCGTCGGACACCTGCTTGGCCACGCGGCTGGGCAATTTTTCCTTGATGCGGGCACTCTTGCCGCTGCGCTCACGCAGGTAGTACAGCTTGGCGCGGCGCACGTCGCCACGGCGCTTCACTTCAATGCTGGCGATCAGCGGGCTGTAAGTCTGGAACGTGCGCTCCACGCCTTCGCCGCTGGAGATCTTGCGCACCGTGAAGCCGCTGTTCAGGCCGCGATTGCGCTTGGCGATCACCACGCCTTCATAAGCCTGCACACGCTTGCGGTTGCCTTCGACCACGTTGACGTTCACCACCACGGTGTCGCCGGGGGCGAACTCGGGGATTTTCTTGCCGAGGCGTTCGATTTCCTCTTTTTCGAGGGTCTGGATCAGGTTCATGGTTTCCTCATGGCTCGATCATGCACGCGCTACACAAAAGGCGGCCAGCGTCCGGAAACATCTTCCGGGCTGTTTGGTATGCCGCGGCCGGCAGAGGATCGAAAAGCCCGCCATTATAGCCAGAGCCACGTATCCGCTAAGGCTTGCATGATTTCCGGTCGCCATGTCCAGCTGAGCGCAGCAGCCGTTGTCGAGGCTGCGGGTCAAATCAGCATAAAAAAGGCCGCCAAGGCAATAACCATGCGGCCTATTGGTATTATTTTTGTAGCAAATTCACTGGTTGCGCATGTGGCCGGTCTGCACGTAGCGCTGGTGCCAGGACAGGGCTTCGGTCAGCAGGTGCGGCGTGTGCTGACCAATGGCGCCAGCCTGGGCGCGGGCCAGGTAGTCGCGCAGGGCGTCGCGGTAGTCGGGGTGGGCGCACTGGTCGATGACGCGGCGGGCGCGCTGCACGGGGGCCAGGCCGCGCAGGTCGGCCAGACCTTGCTCGGTGACGATGACCTGCACGTCGTGCTCCGTGTGGTCGATGTGCGAAACCATGGGCACGATGCAGGAGATGCTGCCGCCCTTGGCGACCGAGGGCGTCATGAAGATGGACAGGTAGGCGTTGCGGGCGAAGTCGCCCGAGCCGCCGATGCCGTTCATGATGGCGCTGCCCATCAGGTGCGTGCTGTTGACGTTGCCGTAGATGTCGGCCTCGATCAGCGCGTTCATCGCGATCAGCCCCATGCGGCGGATCAGCTCCGGGTGGTTGCTGATTTCCTGCGGACGCAGCAGGATGCGGGGCTTGAGTTCGTCGATATGGGCGTTGAAGTACTCGGTGGCCTCGGGGCTGAGCGAGAGCGCGGTGGATGAGGCAAAGCTGAGCTTGCCGGACTTGAGCATCTCCAGCATGCCGTCTTGCAGCACCTCGGTGTAGGCGGTCATGCCCTCGAAGGGGCTTTGGTTGAGACCGTCGAGCACGGCGTTGGCAATGTTGCCCACGCCCGATTGCAGCGGCAGCAGGTTCTTGGGCAGGCGGCCCATCTTCACCTCGTGCTGCAAAAAGTCGATGATGTGGCCGGCGATGCGGCGCGAGTTCTCGTCCGGCGGGGTGAAGGGGCTGTTGCGGTCGGGCGCGTCGGTGAGCACCACGGCAATCACCTTGTCCGGGTCGCAACGCAGGTAGGGCTCGCCAATGCGGTCGCCGGGGCCGGTCATGGGAATGGGCTGGCGGTACGGCGGCAGGCGGGTGCCGTAGTAGATGTCGTGCATGCCCTCCAGCGCCGGGTTCTGCCAGCGGTTGACTTCCAGAATGACATGGTCGGCCTGGTCGATCCAGGTCTTGTTGTTGCCCACCGAGGTGGTGGGGATGAGCCGCCCGTCGGGCAGCACGCCGACCACCTCGATCACGGCCACGTTCAGGTGGCCCAGAAAGCCGAACCAGACGAACTGGCCCACGTGCGACAGGTGCATGTCCACGTACTGCATCTGGCCGCTGTTGATGCGCGCGCGCGTGGTGGGGTCGGACTGGTAGGGCAGGCGCATGTCCACGCCTTCCACCTTGGCCAGCGCGCCGTCCAGCTCGGGCGCGGTGGACGCGCCCGTCCACAGGCCGATGCGAAACGGCTCGCCCGCTGCGTGCGCCGTCTCAATGCGGCGCGCCAGCGCCTGCGGCACGGCCTTGGGATAGCCCGCGCCGGTGAAGCCGCTCATGCCCACGTTGAAACCGGGCCGGATCAGCGCGGCCGCTTCGTCGGCCGACATGACCTTGCCGCGCAGGCCGGCGTGCTGAATGCGCTCCAGCGCCGAATCGCCGCCCGGGGCGGCAGGTTTTTTAACCACGGTGTCCATGAATCAGATCCCAGCAAAAAAAGAAAGCCAGACAAGGCGCGGCGCCCGCCGTTCCATCAGGGAAACGGCGGGCGCCGGCCTAGGGAAAACCCTTGGATTTTAAAGGGGCGACCCGGTGCAAAGGCTGAGCCGAATCAAAGACAGCGCCTGACGCCCCACGACCCGCAGCGTGGCCGCGCGCGGGGCGCGAACCCGGCCCGCACGGGGGCCGCCAAGCTACCACTGCCCGCGCGGCGCGGCGGGCATCTGGGCGCGCTGCGCCTGGGTGAGCAGTTGCACGGCGTCGGGGCGCTGGTAGTGGCGCGCGAAGTCGAGCGCGCTCATGCCTTTCTGGTTGCGCATGGCGGTGTCGGCCCCGGCTTGCAACAGGTATTTCACGGCTTCGGGGCTGCCAAAGCCGGCGGCCATCATCAACGGCGTGGTGCCATTGGGGGACTGGGCGTCGATGAACGCATGTTCCTCCAACAGCAAGGCCATCATGGGCACCTGCCCCCTGGAGGCGGCGTAGTGCAGCGGCGTCCAGCCGGGTTTGTTCACATCGGCGCCCAGGGCAATCAGGCGCCGGGCCACGTCGAGCTGGCCCTTGAGCGCGGCCATCATCAGCGGGCTTTCATCGGTGGCGTTGCGCGCCTCGGGCTGCAGGCGGGGCGAAGCCAGCAGCACCTGCGCCACTTTCATCGACTCTTCCTGCAACGCCAGGTAAAGGCCGGGCGCGCCGCGTTCGTCGCGCGTGTTGGGGTCCATGCCGCGCGCCAGCAGGTTTTGCATGGCGATGTCGTTGTCGGCCTTGATGGCGCGGACGAATTCGCCCGTGCTCTGCGCCAGGGCGCCAGTGGCGGCCAGCAACAGGGCCAGCGCGGACAGGGTGATGCGTTTCATGCGCGGACTTTCGTGAAAAGACGGCTGAAATTGTCGCTGCTGACGCGCGCCACATGCTCGACGCTGGCGCCGCGCAGCTCGGCCAGGCGCGCGGCCACGTGCGGCACATAGGCGGGCGTGTTGGTCTTGCCGCGGTGCGGCACGGGAGCGAGATAAGGGCTGTCGGTCTCGATCAGCAGGCGGTCGTCAGGCACCAGCTTGGCCACTTCGTGCAGCTCGTGCGCGCTCTTGAAGGTGACGATGCCGGAAAACGACACGTAAAAGCCCATGTCCAGCGCGGCGCGCGCTACGGCGCGCGTTTCGGTGAAGCAGTGGAACACGCCGCCGGCGCACGCGGCGTCGCCAGCGCCCTCGCCTTCTTCGCGCAAGATGGCCAGGGTGTCATCAGATGCAGCGCGGGTGTGAATGACCAGCGGCAGGCGCACGGCGCGGGCGGCGCGGATGTGGGTGCGAAAGCGCTGGCGCTGCCACTCCAGGTCGGCCACGCTGCGGCCGCCCTTGCGCTCCTGCATCTGGTAGTAGTCCAGCCCCGTTTCGCCAATGGCCACCACGCGCGGCGCGGCGGCGGCGGCTTGCAGCTCGGCCTGGCTGGGCTCGTGCACGCCTTCGCTGTCGGGGTGCACGCCCACGGTGGCCCAGAAGTTGTCATGCGCATCGGCCAGCGCCTGCACGGCGGGGAATTCTTCCATCGTGGTGCAGATGCACAGCGCGCGCGTGACCTGCGCCGCCGCCATGGCCGCGCGGATGGCCGGCAAATCGTGCGCCAGTTCGGGATAGCTGAGGTGGCAGTGGGAATCGGTGAACACGAAACAAAGCGCCGGGGCGCATGGCCCCGGCCAGTGGGTCAAACGGGAGTCAGCCCGGCAGTCAGATGGTCTGGGTGGGCCGGTCGGAGTTCAGGGCGTTGCCCAGAATCATCTCGATGCGGGTTTTGAGCTGCTCGGCCTTTTCGTCCTTGGGAAAACGGATGCCAATGCCCTGCGTGCGGTTGGCGGTGGAGCGCGCCGGGGTAATCCAGGCCACCTTGCCCGCGATGGGGTAGCGCTGCGGGTCGTCCGGCAGGGTGATGAGCACGTAGATATCGTCGCCCAGACGGTGTTCGCGCGTGCTGGGGATGAAGATGCCGCCCTCGGTGAACATGGGTATGTAGGCGGCGTACAACGCGCCTTTTTCCTTGATGGCCAGCTGGATGACGCTGGGGCGCGGCGTGCTGGGCGGGGCAACGGGCGAGAGGCTCATGGCGGAAACGCTTTCAATGGGTTGGCGTGCCATGGCCCGCCTGCGGCAAACGGGCCGCAAGGGCGGCGGGCCGGGTTCAACGGGTGGAGTTTAGAGCCTGCCGGGCGCTGCTCACAAGAAACTCGGCCGCCAGGCCGGCATTGAGCGGGTGTTCGGCCGTGCGCGCGGCCTGCGTGAGCTGGCCCCACCAGCGCGTGAGCGCGGGCAGCGCCAGCGGGCGGGCGGGCAAATCCTGCGCCGCGAAAAAGCGCGGGGCCGCGCCCAGTTGCAGCGCCAGCAGGTCGGCGCAGAGCTTTTGCAGGCGCGCCACGGCTTCAGGCAGCGGCAGGCCGTCGAGCGCGTGCGCATCGCCCTGCGCCAGCGCGCGCGGCAGGCCGGCCCAGGCGCGCGCGGCGGCAGCGGCATCGCCCGCCGCCAGCGCCAGCGCGGCGGCGGGCCGCCCGCCGGCGGCGGGCAGCAGCGCTGCGGCAGCCGGGGTGGCCACGCCTTGCGCCGCCAGCCAGGCCAGGGCGTCTTGGGCCGGGGGCCAGTGCATGGTGTGGATCAGGCAGCGGCTGCGAATGGTGGGCAGCAGCAGGTGCGCGGCCTCGGTGGCCAGCACGAAGCGCACGTCGCCCGGCGGCTCTTCCAGCGTTTTCAGCAGCGCATTGGCGGTGACGGCGTTCATGCGCTCGGCCGGGTAAACCAGCACGGCCTTGCCGCGCCCGCGCGCGCTGGTGCGCTGGGCAAATTCAATGGCCTCGCGCATGGCCTCCACGCGGATGTCGCGGCTGGGCTTGCGCTTTTTCTCGTCGATCTCGGCCTGCGCTTTCTCGGGCAGGGGCCAGCCGAGCGCCTGCATCTGCACTTCGGGCATGAGCACGGCCAGGTCGGCATGGGTGTGCACGTCGATGCCATGGCAGCTTGGGCACTGGCCGCAGGCGCCCTGGGGCGTGGGCGCGTCGCACAGCCAGGCGCGCGCCAGCGCCAGCGCCAGGTCGAACTGGCCCAGGCCGGACGGGCCTTGCAGCAGCCAGGCGTGGCCGCGCTGGGCCAGCAGGGCGGCGGCTTGCGCGGCGATCCACGGCGGGGCGGCCGGGGTGGCGGCAGTAGCAGCGGCGGCGGCAGTGCTCATGCCAGCCAGCCCCGCGCCTGCACGTCCGCCAGCACGGCCTGGCGCACGGCGGCCAGCGGCTGGGCCGCGTCAATGCGCACGAAGCGCGCCGGGTCTTCGGCCTGGCGGCGCGCGTAAGCCGCGCGCACGGCGTGGAAGAAGGCGGCGGGCTGGGCTTCAAAGCGGTCGGGCACGCGCGCGCCGGCCAGGCGGCGGGCGGCTTCCTCCGGGGGCAAGTCGAACCACAGGGTCAGGCCGGGCCGGCACGCGGCCGCCGGGCTGGCGGCATGACTGGCGGCATGAGGGGCGCCTTCGGAACAAGGAAAATCGACCTCCAGAGCAGAACCATCCAGCGCCAGTCGCTCCAATTGTGATAGCGATTGCCAATCCACCCCGCGCCCGCCGCCTTGGTAGGCGAAGGTGGCATCCGTGAAGCGGTCGCACAGCACGGCGTCGCCGCGCGCCAGCGCCGGGGCGATGACTTCGCGCACGTGGTCGCGCCGGGCGGCGAACATGAGCAGCGCCTCGGTCATGGCGTCCATCGGCTCGTGCAGGGCCAGCGCGCGCAGGCGTTCGGCCAGCGGGGTGCCGCCGGGTTCGCGGGTGCGCACCACGCGCCGCCCGGCGGCGGCCAGTGCGTCGGCCAGCGCGTCGATGTGGCTGGACTTGCCCGCGCCGTCGATGCCTTCAAAGGTGATGAACAGGCCGCCGCTCATGCCGTTTGACCCGCGCTGGCATCCCCGGGCCACGGGCGCCCGGGTGCGTGAAACATGAAGGCGGCCGTCATTTCGCGTTTCTCTGGTACTGGTTGACCGCGCGGTTGTGCTCGTCAAGCGAGCGGCTGAACTGGCTGCTGCCGTCGCCGCGCGCCACGAAGTACAGCGCCGGGGTGTCAGCCGGCTGCACGGCGGCCATCAGCGCGGCGCTGCCGGGCATGGCGATGGGCGTGGGGGGCAGGCCGGCGCGGGTGTAGGTGTTGTAGGGGGTGTCGGTTTGCAGGTCGCGGCGGCGCAGGTTGCCGTCAAACGCTTCGCCCAGGCCGTAGATGACGGTGGGGTCGGTTTGCAGGCGCATGCCGATCTTCAGGCGGTTGGTGAACACGCCGGCTACTTGGGCGCGGTCGGCGGCCAGGCCGGTTTCCTTTTCGACGATGCTGGCCAGGATCAGCGCCTCGTCGGCCGATTTCAGCGGCACGCCGGGCGCGCGCGCGTCCCACGCGGCCTGCAGGCGGCGCTCCATCAGCTGCATGGACTGGCGCAGCACGGCCAAATCGCTGGTGTTTTTGGCGTAGTGGTAGGTGTCGGGGAAAAAGCGGCCCTCGGGGTGCAGGCCGGGCTTGCCCAGCGCGGCCATGATGGCCTCGGGCGTCATGCTGGCGGTGTCGGGGCGCAGATGCTCGGCCTTGGCCAGTGCGGCGCGGATCTGGCGGAACGTCCAGCCTTCCACAAAGGTCACGCCCAGCAAAATGCGGTCGCCACGCACCAGCTTGGCCAGCAGGTCGCGCGGCGTCATGCCTTGCGTGACGGCGTAGTCGCCCGGCTTGATGCTCTGGCGCTGGCCCTGCCGGGCAGCCTGCCACAGCGCTACGCGGAAAAACAGGTGCAGCCCTTCGGCCTGGGTGCGCACCCCGCCCGCCACAGCCTGCTGCGCCGCCACGCGCGGCGAAGCGCCCGGCGGCACCGACATTTCGACCCGCGGCGCGGCCAGCCTCAGCGGCTGCCCGGCCCACCACCAGCCAGCGGCCGCGGCCGCCGCAGCCAGCAGCAGCACGGCGGCCAGCAGTTTGAGAAAAAGACGCATGGCAATCGGGTTCCTGAATGCGGCCCCTGAATGTGGCCCCTGATTGCGGCCCCTCGAAGGGCCGCCAGCCAGGGCGGCGGGCGCAGCCCTTCACGGGGAAATCACGGGTGGGAAAAGTACGAAAGAAGGTACGAAAAAAGGTACGGAAGGCGCACCGGAGCGCGAAAAAATGAGCGGGCCATGATAATTCAGCCCATGTCCGTCCCCCTGTTGTCTCCCCTGCCGCCGTTTGATGCACGGCTGTTTCCCCCGCCCGCGCCGGGCGCCTGCGCCCTGCCCTTTCTGGGCGTGATCCGCGCCGAAGGCGAAGACGCCGCCGCCTTCCTGCAAGGCCAGCTCACGCAAGACGTGCTGCACCAGCCCGTGGGCACGGCCCGGCTGGCTGCCTTTTGCACGCCCAAGGGCCGCATGACGGCCAGCTTCACCGTGCTCAAGCCCGGCGCGCATGAGTTGCTGCTGGTGTGCTCGCGCGATCTGCTGCCCGCCACGCTCAAGCGCCTGTCCATGTTCGTGCTGCGCGCCAAAGCCCGGCTGAGCGATGCCAGCGGGCACTTCCGCGTGTGGGGGCTGATCGGCGAGGATGCTATTGAAAAAGTAGCTGCCATGCCCCAACCCATGGGCGCTGAGGCACAAAAAGACTCTCAAGCACCCACGGCGGCCCCACTGCCCGCACCACTGGCCGCCCCATTGATCGCCCCCCTGCCCCCCGCCGCCGGCCAGCCGCGCGCGCTGTGGCTGGCGCCCGCAGACACGGGCACGGACAGGGCCGCCCCTGCCCTGCCCTCCCTGCCCGCGCTGGCCGAAGCCGACTGGCTGCGCGCCGAAGTGCAAGCCGGCGTGGCCCGCCTCACCGCGCCCGTGGCCGACGCCTTCGTGCCCCAGATGCTCAACTACGAAAGCGCGGGCGGCGTGCATTTCAAGAAAGGCTGCTACCCCGGCCAGGAAGTGGTGGCGCGCAGCCAGTTCCGTGGCGCCATCAAGCGCCGCGCCTTCGTGGCCTGCGCCAGCGGCCCCGCCGCCGCCGGGCAGGATGTGTTCATGGCCGGCGACGAACAGCCCGTGGGCCTGATCGCCCAGGCCGCGCCGGCCCCCGGCAGCGAAGCCACCTGGGTCATTGCCGCCCTGCCCCTGGCCGCCGTGGATGGCGGCGCGCCGCTGCACGCGGGCCAGCCCGGCGGGCCGCTGCTGCACGGCCTGCACATCCCCTACGCGCTGGCCGAGGACATTTGACAACGGCCCTACCACCGCTCCCCCCACCGACACCCGCCACCGCCCCCGCGCTTTTTCACCACGCCCCATGCCCTGCCCTGCCCCTGCCACCGGCACTGACCTTGCCGACACCGCCATCGCCGACACCCGCCGCTGGCTGGAACGCGCCGTCATCGGCCTGAACCTCTGCCCCTTCGCCAAGTCGGTGCACGTCAAGGGCCAGATCCATTACGCCGTCTGCCCCTCGGCCGACCCGGCCGATTTGCTGCGCGCCCTGCACGCCGAGCTGCTGGCGCTGGCCGCCGCCGACCCCGAAGCGCGCGACACCACCTTGCTCATCGCGCCCGCCGCGCTGCCCGACTTTCTGGACTTCAACGACTTCCTGGACGACGCCGAAGCCCTGCTCGCCACGCTCGACCTGGAAGGCGTGCTGCAAATCGCCAGCTTCCACCCGCGCTTTCAGTTCGCCGACACGGAGGCGGATGACATCACCAACGCCACCAACCGCGCGCCCTACCCCACGCTGCACCTGCTGCGCGAAGACAGCCTGGACCGCGCCGTTGAAGCCTTTCCCGAGACCGAAACCATTTACGAAGCCAACATCGCCGCGCTCCAGCGCCTAGGCCCCGAGGGCTGGGCCGCGCTGGACGTGGGGCCATCCAGCGCCAGCGCCCCCGCTGCCGGGCCCGCCCCCAAGCCATGACGCGCCGCCCCCGCCCTGCCGCGCCCGCCGCCCACGCTGCCAAAGCGCCGCCCACGGCCGCGGGCGACCTGCACGCCCAGCTCGGCCTGCGCCCCGGCCAGTCCATCGAGCTGCTGAAAGCGCTGCACATCCTCACCCGCGACGGGCGGCTCAACCAGGATTCGCGGCGCAAGCTCAAGCAGGTCAACCACCTGGTGCAGTTCATCGAACCCGTGCTGGCCGCCCTGCCCCCGCGCGAAGGCGGCCCGCTGCTGGCCGACCACGGCGCGGGCAAGTCCTATCTGGGCTTCATGCTCTACGACCTGTGGTTCGGCCCGCGCGGCGAAGGCTGGGTGTACGGCATCGAAACCCGGGCCGAGCTGGTGGAACGCGCCCAGGCGTTGGCCGCGCGGCTGGGCTTTGAACGCATGCGCTTTCTGCCCCTGAGCGCGGCCGACGCCGCGCACGACGCAGCCCTGCCCGCGCGCTTCGACGTGGTGACCGCCCTGCACGCCTGCGACACCGCCACCGACGACGCCATCGCCTTCGCCCTGCACAAACAGGCCCGCGCCCTGGTGCTGGTGCCCTGCTGCCAGGCCGAGGTAGCCGCCAGCTTGCGCCAGCACAAGGCGCTGCAACTGGCCCGCACCCCCCTGGCCGAGCTGTGGCGCCACCCGCTGCACACGCGCGAAATCGGCAGCCAGCTCACCAACGTGCTGCGCTGCCTGTACCTGGAGTCGCAAGGCTACGCCGTCACCGTGACCGAGCTGGTGGGCTGGGAGCACAGCCTGAAGAACGAACTCATCATCGCCACCTGGACCGGCCACAAAAAGCGCAGCGCCGCCCAGCGGCTGCACGCCCTGCTGGAACAGTTTGGCCTGCAGGCGCTGCGCGCCACGCGCTTTGCCGCGCTCCCGCCGCCAGCCTGCGATCCCCCGCCTTGACCCTGTCGCAGCCGTGGCCAGCGTGGGCCGCCCAACGGCCCGAAGGCCCGAAGGCCCGAAGCCCGAAGCCCGAAGCCCGAAGCCCGAAGCCCGAAGCCCGAAGCCCGAAGCCCGAAGCCCGAAGCCCGACGAAGCCCGAAGCCCGAAGCCCGAAGCCCGAAGGCGCCTGCGCCCCCGGAAAAAAGCCGCCCTTGCCGGCAGGGCACAATCCACGCGCCTTTGAACAGGTTCTTACCCCGGAGAGACTGCCGGGGCAGGGTTGACGACGCGGTAACGCCGCGGCCACGGCGCCGCGCCGTCACCGCTTGCGTTCACATGCAATCCAACCAATACACAGACTAAGGAGACCTCCATGCTTGGCACCCTGGCGATCGTCATATCGCTGCTGCTGCTGATGTTCCTGGCCTACCGCGGCATCACCGTGCTGCTGCTGGCGCCGCTGATGGCCGCGCTGGCGGTGCTGCTGTCGGGCGAGATCAGCCACTTCCTGCCCATCTATACCGGCACCTTCATGTCGGCGCTGGCCAATTACGTGCTGCAGTTTCTGCCCATCTTCCTGCTGGGCGCGCTGTTCGGCCAGCTCATGGCCGACTCGGGTGCGGCCATGACCCTCTCGCGCTGGATCATGGCCCGGCTGGGCCCGCGCCACGCCATCCTCACCGTGGCCATGGCCACCGGCCTGCTCACTTACGGCGGCGTGTCGGTGTTCGTGGTGGCCTTTGCCATCTACCCCATCGCGCGCAGCCTGTTCCGCGAGGCCGACATCCCCAAGCGCCTGCTGCCGCCCGCCATTGCACTGGGCGCTTTCACCTGCACCATGACGGCCATGCCCGGCACGCCGTCGGTGCACAACGCCATTCCCATTCCGTACTTCGGCACCAACGTGTTCGCCGCGCCGGGGCTGGGCATCATCGCCTCGGTGATCATGATGGGCGGCGGCCTGATGTGGCTGTGGAGCCGCCAGGCCAAGGCCCGCGCCGCCGGTGAAGGCTATGGCCATCACCCGCTTGACACCGTGGAGGAAAACCACGGCGACACGGGCCGCTACAGCCAGATGCCCGTGCTGCTGGCGCTGCTGCCGCTGATTCTGGTGGTGGCCGTGAACGCGCTGTTCACCTACGTGGTGTTCCCGGGCATGGACTTCAGCGCCCTGACCGAGCGCTTTCCCAAGGTAAACCCGGCCAAGTCCACCGGCCTGTGGGCGCTGATCATCGCGCTGGTGGTGGCCTGCACGGCGCTGGTGCTGATGCGCTGGAACCATTGGACCAACCTGAAGGAAAGCATCAACAAGGGCACGCTCGGCTTCATGCTGCCGCTGTTCAACACGGCCTCCGAAGTGGGCTACGGCGCGGTGATCGCCAGCATGGCGGGCTTTGCCATCATCCGCGACGCGGTGCTGAACGTGTCGGACAACCCGCTGATCTCCGAAGCCTTCGCCATGAACGTCATCGCCGGCATCACCGGCTCGGCCTCGGGCGGCATGAGCATTGCCCTGCAAACGCTGGGCAGCGACTACCTGGCGCTGGCGCAGCAGGCCGGCATCAGCCCCGAGCTGCTGCACCGGGTGGCGGTCATCGCCGCCGGCTGTCTGGATTCACTGCCGCACAACGGCGCCGTCATCACCCTGCTGGCCATCTGCGGGCTGACGCACCGGCAGTCGTACCTGAACATTGCCATGCTGACCATCGCCATCCCGCTGCTGTCGCTGGCGGTGGTGATCGCGCTGGGCACGGCGTTCGGCAGTTTCTGAGCCAGCCCCCGCCAGACGCACCAAAGCGCCGCGCCCTGCGGCGCTTTTTTCTTGCAGCCGCCCGATGCGGCAACTCCGCCACGCCTGGCGCGCCGGGAAAAGCCAAGGATCGCCAGGGGACGCCGGAAAAAGGCAGACGGGCACGGCCCGCCGGGTGCGCCCCACGGCACAGCCACGGCCTGCGCTATCGCAGGCACCGACAGGCACCGACAGGCACCGGCAGGCACCGGCAGGCACCGGCAGGCACCGGCAGGCAACGGCAGGCAGCGGCCCGCCGCCGCGCCAGGGGCGCCATGGCAGCACCCGTGAAGCGCTCAGTCCGCCCTCGCCTTTGTCCCCGCTCCCGGCCCGCCCGGCGCGGCCACGTCCGCGCCGCCTTCCGGCGGCATGCGGTGATGCCAGTAGCGCCGCGCCTGCTGGCGCTGGCAACGCACCTCCTCAGGGTAGGCGCTGTGCCAGCGCGCCGCGCCGCAACGGGCGGTGTTGACCACGCGCAGGCCGCGCGCCGCATAACGCGCCAGCACCTCTGGCGCGGGGTGGCCAAAGCGGTTGCGCCATCCCGCTTGCACCAGCACCAGCGCGGGCTGCACCGCCTCCAGCAGCGCGGCTGAAGAAGAGCTGCGGCTGCCGTGGTGCGGCGCCAGCAGCACGTGGGCGCGCAAGGCGCCGGGGTAGCGCGCCGCCAGGGCGCGCTCTTGCGCGGCGGCGATGTCACCCGTCAGCAGGGCCGACACGCCTTCACCGCCTTCACCGCCTTCATCTTCCTCGCCGCCTGCGCGGCCCGTGGTGGCGTGCGCTCCGGCCGCGCCAGCCGCCCCTGCCACCACCGCCCCTGCCACCACCGCCCCTGCCGCCACCGCCCCTGCCGCCACCGCCTTGGCGGCCGTCACGCGCAGCACGCAGCTCAAGGCATTGGCGGGCTGGCGCAGGGCGTAGTCACCGGCAGCGGGGTGCAGCAGCTCGAAGCGCACGCCGTCCCACACCCAGCGCTGGCCGGCCTGGCAGCGCAGGGCGCGGCGCGCGCCGGTCAGCGCCGCGTCATCGAACGAGGCCATGAGCCACGCCCCCGGCGCAGCCGCCAGCACGGCTGCCGCGCCGCCCGCATGGTCGCTGTCGCGGTGGCTGATGACGATGCCGTCCAGCCCGCCACCCAAGGCATGCAGCAGCGGCGCCAGCACGCGGCTGCCCGCGTCGCTATCGGGCGAATAGCGCGGCCCGGCGTCATACAGCAGCGTGCGCGTGGCCGTGCGCACGATGACGGCGCTGCCCTGCCCCACGTCAGCCGCCAGCAGTTCGAACTGCCCCGGCGCAGGCCGCCCGGGCGCCCACAGCAGCAAAGGCAGCACCAGCGGCGCCCCGGCCAGCCGCCAGGGCCACGGCCAGCGCAGCGCCAGCAGCAGACCGCCCGCCACGGCCGCCACACCGGCCCAGCCCGGCGCGGCGGGCAACGTCACGCTGGCGCCCGGCCACTGCGCCAGCCATTGCAGCAGCGCGGCCAGCGGCGCCAGCGCCCCGGCCGCCGCCTGCCACAAAGGCGCCCACAGCATGCCTGCCAGCGACAGCGGCATGACCACGAACGTGACCCACGGAATGGCCACCAGGTTGGCCAGCAGCCCGGCCACGGACGCCTGCCCGAACAGCACCAGCGTGAGCGGGGCCAGCGCCAGCGTCACGCTGGCCTGTTCGCGCAGCAGGCGAACGAAATAGCCCCCAGGGCCTATGTGACGGGCCTGAAGCGCTCCTGAATCCGAAGCAAACAGCACCCCCACCGCCACGAAACTGAGCCAGAAGCCCGGCTGCATCAGCGCCCAGGGGTCCCATGCCAGCACGGCCGCGCAGGCCGCCAGCCACACGGCGGGCCACGGCCAGGCCAGCCCTGTCAGCCGCACCAGCGCCACCGTGGCCAGCATGATGACCGTGCGCTGCGCCGGCACGCCCCAGCCGCTGAACAGCGCATAGCCTGCCGCCAGCGCCACGCCGCCGGCCAGCGCCGCCACGGGGGCCGGCACGGCCAGGCACCAGCGCCAGCCCAGGCGCGCGCTGGCGCGCCAGAGCGCGCCCACCAGCGCCGCCGCCAGCCACGCGAACAGGGTGACGTGCAGGCCGGAGATGCTCATGAGGTGGGCCACGCCCGTGGCGCGGAACACGTCCCAGTCGGCCCGGTCAATGGCGTTCTGGTCGCCCGTGGCCAGCGCGGCGACGATGCCGGCGCGGCGGCGGGCGGCTTGCGCGGCCGCAGCGGCCCCGTCACCGGCGGTGGCATGGGCAGCCGGGGCCGCCTCAGCGGCTGGGCGAGCCGCAGCCTGGGGTGCGCGTCCTGCCGGCGCCGCATCGCTGGCAGGCGCGGCCTTTGCAGGCGCGGGAGCGTCCGCAAGCGCCACGGGCGCTGGCGCCAGCCGGGCCAGCAAGCGGTCGCGCACGCGCTGGCGCAGCCGCTCCACCGGGTGCGCCAGCGCCGTGCCCAGCCACTGCGGGGGCGCGGGCTGGCCGGGCGCGCCCGCGCGGTTGCCGGCGGGCAGGCGCACGTAGCCGGTGGCGCCCACGCGCTGTTCCCACAGCCACCGCTCCACGTCAAAGCCATGCGGGTTCATGGCGCCGTGAGGGGCGCGCAGGCGCAGCGTGAAGCGCCAGCGGTCGCCCGCCGTGAGCGGCGGCGCAGGCAAGGCGGCGGCATCGCGCCCATGCCAAGCCAGTTGCAGGCGCGGCGGCAGGGCCACGGGCTGGCCGTCCGGCCCGGTGGCGCTTTCCACGGCCAGGTGAAAGCGCGGCCCCAGCGCGCCGCGCTGCGGCATGGCGGCGATCCGGCCCGTCACGCGCAGATCGCGCCCTTCCAGCGCGGGGTTCAGCCGGTCAGCCAGCAGGGCGTGGGCGCGCAGGCCCGTCACGCCCCAGCCTGCGCCCAAGCCGGCCAGCGCCAGCAGCAGCGCACCCGCCCCGCGCCCCAGGCGCGGCCCGGCCCACGCGCGCCAGGCCAGCCCCAGCGCCGCCACCCCCAGCGCGGACACATGCCAGCCGGGGGCGGACAGCTCGGGCGGCCCCATTTGCGCCGCCGTGCCCGCCACCCAGGCCGCCAGCGCCATGAAAAACCCCGCCCCCGGCGCGCGGGGGCGCGGCGGTGGAGCGGGGCGGGGGGTCATGGGCCGAAGGGCGTCAGGCGTGCTGGCGGCCTACCGCCATCAAGCGCATGAAAAAGCCCACATGGCGCATTGGCATTGAATAAAACGCTCTTTTTTCAAGAGCAAACCGTTACCCGGCCAGCGCGGCGAAGGCCTGGATCACCTCCGGCGGCGCTTGCACCAGCTCAATCAGCACGCCCTCGCCCGCGATGGGAAATTCGTCATTGGCCTTGGGGTGCAAAAAGGTGATGTCAAAGCCCGCCGCGCCCTTGCGGATGCCGCCGGGGGCAAAGCGCACGCCCTGGGCGGTGAGCCATTCCACGGCCTTGGGCAGATCGTCGATCCACAGGCCGATGTGGTTAAGCGGCGTGGCATGCACAGCGGGTTTTTTGTCGGGATCCAGCGGCTGCATCAGATCCACTTCCACCTTGAAGGGGCCGCTGCCGATGGCGCAAATGTCCTCGTCCACGTTTTCGCGCTCGCTTTGGAAAGTGCCGGTTTTCTCAAGGCCCAGCATGTCCACCCACAGTTTTTGCAGGCGCTGCTTGTCGGGGCCGCCAATGGCGATTTGCTGGATGCCGAGGACTTTGAAGGGGCGGGTTGTCATGCGGTTTCCTTTCTTGAATTGGCATGCGGGGAAGACAGGCGCTCAGGGCCGTGGCAGCGTGCACCAGGCCTGCACGCTGGGGCGCAGCCACTGGCGCTGGGCGTAGCAGCGCAGCACGCCGGGCACGGCGTCGCCCGCCAGGATGAGGCGCTGGATCATCAGCGCCAGGTCGGTGTCGGCCAGGCACCAGCGGCCAAACAGGTGCTCGCGCCCGTCGCTCAGCCAGTGCAGCGCGGCGGTGGCCAGCTTGTCGGCCGCCTGCTGCGCCGCCGCCGACAGCGGCGCTGGCGGCGGGCGGCCCGGGCAGAACACGCCTTCGGCCGGGCGTTCCTGGCGGATGGGCAGCAAATCGCTGCGCAGCCAGGCCTGCACCTGGCGCGCCTGCGCCCGGGCACGGCGGTTGTGCGGATACAGCGCGGCGCCCGGACGCGTGTCTTGCAGGTATTCGGTGATGGCGCTGGATTCGGTCAGCGCCCAGTCATCCTCGGTCAGCATGGGCACGCGCCGGGTGAGGGAGCGGGCGGCAAAGCCCGCGCCCGCTTGCTCGCCCGCCGCCAGATCCAGCGTGCGCAGCGCAAACGGCAGGCCCAGCTCGGTCAGCGCCACGAACACGGACATGGCGTAGGGGCTGACGCAGTGCCGGTCGGCGTAGAGCGTCAGCGCCGGGGTGGCAAAGACAGGCCGGGGCGGTTTGGGCTTGGGCGTCATCCGGCGGCAGCCCCCAGCAGTTGCGGCGCGGCGATGCGCCCCACGCCAGCGTCCGCCATGTCGCGCCAGGCGCGCGCCAGCGAGCCGTCAAGATCAATGGCGCGGCAGGCGTCCTCGACCACGGTGGCGGCAAAGCCGGCGGCGCGCGCGTCCAGCGCGCTCCAGGCCACGCAGTAGTCGGTGGCCAGGCCGCACAGGTAAAGGTCAGTGATGCCGCGCGCGTGCAGCCAGGCGGCCAGGCCGGTGGTGGTGCGGCGGTCGGCTTCCACGAAGGCGGAGTAGCTGTCCACCTCGCGGTGATAGCCCTTGCGGATGATGAGTTGCGCCTGCGGCACGCGCAGCCCGGCGTGCAGCGCCGCGTCGTGCGTGCCTTGCACGCAGTGGGTGGGCCACAGCACCTGCTCGCCGTAAGGCAGCGTGATGCGCTCGAAGGGCTGGCGGCCGGGGTGGCTGGCGGCGAAGGAAACGTGGTCGGCCGGGTGCCAGTCTTGCGTAAGCACCACGTTGGCAAAGCGCGGGGCGATGCGGTTGATGACGGGCACGATGGCATCGCCCCCGGCCACGGGCAGGCCGCCGCCGGGCATGAAGCCGTTTTGCGCGTCCACGATAAGAAGAGCAGTGCGTTCGTTCATGACGCTTTCATGGGTCGATTCTCAATGCCTTTTGGGGCTTTTGCGCCGTAAATACAGCCTGAGAAGCTATTAAAAAGTGAGCAAAAAGCGCCTCGCAAGGCGCCTGCCGCGCGCCTTACGGCAGCGTTTGCGCCAGCGCCTGCGCCAAGTCGGCCTGCAAATCGGCCACGTCTTCCAGGCCCACGGCCAGGCGCACCAGGGTGCCGCGCGCCAGGTGGGCGGGCCAACGCTGGCGCATTTCTTCCAGCGCATAAGGCATGACGAGGCTGACCGGGCCGCCCCACGAGTAGCCGATGCGAAACAGGCGCAGCGCGTCGCAGAAGGCATCGACCTGCGCGCTGCTGTAACGCTCGTGCACGATCACGCTCAGCAGGCTGGCGGCCGCCCCGGCGCCCTGCCCGCGTGCATCGGCCGCGCCGCACACGGCTTGCCAGTGCGCATGGCCGGGCGCGCCGGGCAGGGCCGGGTGCAGCACCTGCGCGAAGGCGCTCTGGCCGGCGGCCCAGGCGGCCAGGGCGCGCGCGCTGCGGTCGGCGGCGGCGTAGCGCAGCGGCAGGCTGGGCAGGGCGCGCAGCACGGCTTCGGCATCGTTGGCGGCCACGCCCAGGCCCAGGCGCATGTGGCAGAGCTTGAGCTGCAGGTGCAGGGCTTCGTCGCGCGTGACCACGCTGCCCATGAGCACGTCGCCGCCGCCGCTGGGGTACTTGGTCAGCGCATGGGCCGAGACATCAACGCCCAGGCCCGCGCCGTCCAGGTCGAACGGGTTGAAGGCCAGGCCCGCGCCCCAGGTGTTGTCCAGCGCGCAGCGCACGCCGCGTTCGCGGCACAGGCGCACCTGGGCCAGCAGGTCGGGAAACTCCAGCGTGACGGAGCCGGCCGCCTCCAGCCACACCAGCCGGGTCTGCGGGGTGATGCGGGCGGCCAGATCGGCCACGTCCATCGGGTCGTACACGCGGTGGGTGATGCCAAAGTGGCGCAACTCGCCTTCGGCCAGCGTCTTGCCGGGGCCGTAGGCGTTGTCGGGCAGCAGCACTTCGTCGCCTGTTTTGAGCAAGGCCAGGTTCACATTGGCCAGCGCGGCCAGGCCGCTGGGCGCCAGCAGGCACTGGCGGCCGCCTTCCAGCGTGGCGATGCGCTCTTCCAGCGTGAAAGTGGTGGGCGTGCCGTGCAGGCCGTAGGTGTAGGCGCTCTTGTCCTTCCACTCGCGCGTGCGCATGGCCGCCACGTTGGGAAAGAACACGGTGGACGCCTTGTGCACCGCAGGCATGGGCGCGGCAAAGTCGGCCGGCGGCGCATAGGGGTGGTGAATCAGGCCGGTGGCCGTGACCGTGGGGAGGAGAGGGTGTCCTGTGGGTTCGGAAGATGACATGGCATGAATCTTAGAACCTGTTGACGTCTCGGCGCGAGTGGGCGCCAAGCGGCTTGGGATGAGATGCAAAGCGCCACCGGGTTACACATGATGCGGCCCATAGCGCGTGATAGCCCTTGATAGCCCCGTGCCATTGGCCAGTTTTGCTTGCGCCGCAGGCCGCCCAAACCCGCTGCTTTGGCCTCCCGGCAGTCCGCTCGCATAATGGCCCTCATGAACCCCCAGGCTGCCGTATCCGCCCGTGGCGCGGTTTCCCCTGCACCGGCTGTGGCCGATGCGCCCGTTCTGTTCCAGGCCCGCAACCTGACCAAGACCTACCACATGGGTGATGTGCAGGTGCATGCCTTGCGCGGCATCGACCTGGCGCTGCACCCGGGCGAGTTCGTAGTGATCCTTGGCCCTTCGGGCTGCGGCAAGTCCACCTTGCTCAACATCCTCGGCGGGCTGGATGTGCCCAGCGGCGGGCAGGTCTGGTACCACGGGCAAGAGCTGTCAAAAGCCGATGACGCCGCGCTGACCCGCTTCCGGCGCGAGCACGTGGGCTTTGTGTTCCAGTTCTACAACCTGATTCCCAGCCTGACCGCGCGCGAGAACGTCGCCATCGTCACCGAGATCGCGCGCAACCCGATGCCGCCGGAAGAGGCGTTGGCGCTGGTGGGCCTGGGCGAGCGGCTGGATCATTTCCCGGCGCAGATGTCCGGCGGCGAGCAGCAGCGCGTGGCCATTGCCCGCGCCATCGCCAAGCGCCCGGTGGTGCTGCTGTGCGACGAACCCACCGGCGCGCTGGATTCGGCCACCGGCGTGCGCGTGTTGCAGGCGTTGGAGCATGTAAACGCCACGCTGGGCACCACCACGGTCATCATTACCCACAACGCCGACATCGCCCGCATGGCGCACCGCGTGCTGACCCTGGGCGATGGCCGCGTGGTTGGCGAGACGCGCAACGCCGAGCGCATCCGCGCCGACGCGCTGCGATGGTGAGCGCCCGCGCATGAAACGCCGCCTGCTGCCCGCCCTGTACATCAAGGCCCTGCGCGATTTGTGGCTGATGCGCGGGCAGGCGCTGGCGATTGCGCTGGTGGTGGCCTCGGGCATCGCCATGCTGGTGATGTCGCAGGCGACGCTCGATTCCTTGCGTACCACGCGCGATGCGATGTACCGCGACTACGCCTTTGCCGATGTCTGGGCACACCTGAAGCGTGCGCCGGAGGCCATCGCCCAGCGCGTGGCCGAGCTGCCGGGCGTGGCCAGCGTGGAAACCCAGGTGCAGGCGGCCGCCAAACTGGCCTTGCCCGATTACTCCGAGCCGGTGGAAGCGCTCATGCTGTCGCTGCCCGACGATGGCAGTGCGCCGCGCCACAATCGCCTGTATCTACGCGCCGGGCGGCTGCCCGCGCCGTTCGCGCATGGCGAGGCGGTGGTCAGCGACGCCTTTGCCGAGGCGCATGGCCTCAAGCCCGGCGATCGGCTGCGCGCCACGGTGTACGGGCGCAGCCAGTGGTTCACCCTGGTGGGGGTGGCGCTGTCGCCGGAATACCTGATGCAGTCCAAGCCCACGGCCATGTTTCCGGACTACGAGCGCTACGCCATCCTTTGGCTGCCGCGCCAGTCGCTGGCCGCGGCGCTGAACATGGATGGCGCCTTCAACCAGCTCAGCGTGCGCCTGGCGCCCGATACCCGCAGCCATGCCGACCAGGCCGAGCTGATCGCCGCCATTGACCGGCTGCTGGCGCGCTGGGGCGGGCTGGGCGCGTATGGGCGCATGGAACAGCACTCCTACCGCTACCTGCACGAAGAGTTCCGCCAGCTGGCGACCATGACGCGGGTGTTTCCCACCATCTTTCTCGGCGTGGCAGCGTTTTTGCTGAATGTGGTGTTCACCCGCCTGATCGGCACCCAGCGCGCCCAGGTGGCGATTTTGAAAGCCTTTGGCTACCGCACCGGCGATGTGCTGCTGCACTATGGCCTGATGGCGGCGCTGATCAGCCTTGCCGGTACGGCGCTGGGCGTGGCCGCCGGGGTATGGCTGGGGCACTTGCTGGCCGGGCTGTACCAGATCAACTTCCGCTTTCCTTATCTGGCCTTCACGCTGAACGGCACGGTGGTCGCCCTTGGCGCCGGGGTGGCGCTGCTGGCCGCCGTGGCCGGGGCCGGGCGCGCGGTGCTGTCAGCGGCGCGCGAGCCGGTAGCACAAGCCATGCGCCCGGTGGCGCCGGAGCGCTACCGCGCCACGCTGGCCGAGCGGCTGGGTCTCACCCGCTGGCTGTCGCAACCGGCGCGCATGGTGCTGCGCCAGATCGAGCGCCGCCCCTGGCGCGCGCTGCTCAGCCTCATCGGCCTGGCGCTGGCCGGGGCGCTGATCATGCTGGCGCGCTTTCAGGGCCAGACCATCACCCACATGATCGACCTGCAATACCGCCTGGGCGAGCACTACGACGTGGCGGTGAACTTCATCGAGGCCGCACCACGGCGCGCCCTGCACGAGCTGCGCGCGCTGCCCGGCGTGCAGCATGTGGAAGGCTTGCGCACCGTGCCCGTGAAGCTCGCGCGCGACAACGTGGTGGTCAACACCGCCATCGAAGGCTTGCCGCCCGGCGGGCTGCTGCGCCGCCCGGTGGATGCCAGCCGGCAGCGCCTGCCACTGCCCCAAGGCGGCCTGCTGCTGTCGGACTATCTGGCGAAAAAGCTCGGCGTGGACGTGGGCGATGTATTGCACGTGCAGGTGCTGCAAGGCAAGCGCGCGCGCCTGCAACTGCCGGTGGCGGCGCTGGTCAACGAATACGTCGGAACCCGCGCCTACATGGCCACGCCGGCGCTGAACCGCGCGCTGGGCGAGGGCGAGCTTTACAGCGGCGCGCTGCTCACCCTGCTGCCCGGCCAGCAGACAGCGGTGATGCGCGCGCTGGACGCGCGCCCGCGCGTGGTCTCGGCCGAATCGCGCACCGGCGCGGTACAGGCGTTCTTCGACATGCTCGACCGCATCACCGGCCCGTTCACCCTCATCAGCATCCTGATGGGCGCCATCGTCAACTTCGGCGTGGTTTACAACAGCGCCCGCATCACCCTGGCCGAGCGCGCCCGCGAACTGGCCAGCCTGCGCGTGCTGGGTCTCACCAAGGGCGAGGTGGCGCGCATCCTGCTGGGCGAGATTGGCCTTTTGGCGCTGCTGTCCATCCCGCTTTCGTTCGCCGCCGGCTGGGGCCTGACCTGGCTGCTGGTGCAGGGCCTGCAAAGCGACCTGTACCGCGTGCCCATCTACATCCCGCCATCGAGCTACGCCTTTGCCGCGCTGGTGACGGTGTGCTCCTCCATCCTCTCGGCCTTGGCCGTGCTGCGCCTGGTCTGGCGGCTGGACATGATCGAGGCGTTGAAAACACATGGATGATTCGAAAAACATGGCAACCAAGGTTGCCAATACAGCCTAAAACAGCTTTTTCAGTTGCAAAGCGGCTTCCCAAACCGCCTGTCCATCCCGTCTTGCATCATCACACCACCTTCAGTTTGCTGCCGGCATGCGCCCAGTGCGTAGCGCGTGGGCCCACAGTCTGGCCAGTTGTGTTGCTCGGCCTGACGGGCGAGCGGCTTCATGGTCGTAAGGGATGGGACGTGCGCGTGATGGCCCAGGCGCTGGGCCACTTCCTCCGGGTTGGCGATGCGGGTGCGCCCCGCCGTCGCCGTGGGCAGGAAGTACGGCATGCCGCTGCGCGGCGTGCCGTGGCATAGCAGCACATCAGGCGCCCAGCGCAGTGTGGCGGGCGGGCAGCGCAGCCCAGCGAGCACCCCGGGCGTGAGGTGGGCGTGGCAGAGGCATCCGATGCGCCCATGCGTGTGGGGCAAAGTGAGCAGCTGACTACTCGTGGTTGCCCGCCAGCGTGGGCCAGCACGGCATGCAGCGCAGCGCGCTTGGACAGAGCCTCTTACGCCAGCTCTTCCTTGCGGATGCGCACGATAGGTGCGAGCACGCTGGGCAGGGCTTGCAGCTGGGCCAGCGCGGCGTTCATGGCGCCTTCGCGCGTGTCGTGGGTGAGGATGATGAGGTCGGTCTGGTCCGGCGTGGGCTCGCCCGCGCCAGCGTCGGTGCCGGCCACGTCATCGGCTTCGCGTTGCAGCACGGCGTTGATGCTGATTCCGCCGTCGGCCAGGATGCGCGTGACCTGGCTGAGCACGCCGGCCTCGTCTTTCACGCGCAGGCGCAGGTAGTAGCTGGTGATGACCTGCTCCATGGGCAGCACGCCCACGTTTTGCAGCGCGCCAGGCTGGAAGGCCAGGTGCGGCACGCGGTGCTGCGGGTCGCTGGTGGCCAGGCGGGTCACGTCCACCAGGTCGGCAATGACGGCGCTGGCGGTGGGTTCGCTGCCCGCGCCCTTGCCGTAGTAGAGCGTGGTGCCCACGGCGTCGCCGTTGACGACGACGGCGTTCATCGCGCCTTCCACATTGGCGATCAGGCGTTTGGCGGGCACCAGCGTGGGGTGCACGCGCAGCTCCACGCCTTCGCCCTCGCGCCGCTTGGCGATGCCCAGCAGCTTGATGCGGTAGCCCAGTTGCTCGGCGTACTTGATGTCGGTGGAGGCGAGCTGGGTGATGCC
Organism: Comamonadaceae bacterium OH2545_COT-014; assembly: GCA_003859965.1. GTDB lineage: Bacteria > Pseudomonadota > Gammaproteobacteria > Burkholderiales > Burkholderiaceae_C > Ottowia. Next base: position 44,574 of record RQYR01000011.1, read on the forward strand.
CTCGACGTAGGCCTTGTCGAACTGCACCGGGATGCCGTAGGCGATGGCGCTCATCAGCGTGGCCTTGTGGGCGGCGTCCACGCCTTCGATGTCGAAGGTGGGGTCGGCCTCGGCGTAGCCCAGGCGCTGGGCTTGCTTGAGCGCCACGTCGAAGTCCAGCCCCTTGTCGCGCATTTCGCTGAGGATGAAGTTGGTGGTGCCGTTGATGATGCCGGCCAGCCACTGGATGCGGTTGGCCGTCAGGCCCTCGCGCAGCGCCTTGATGATGGGGATGCCGCCGGCCACGGCGGCCTCGAAGGCGACCATGACGCCCTTGGCTTGCGCGGCGGCGAAGATTTCGCTGCCGTGCACGGCCAGCAGCGCCTTGTTGGCCGTGACCACGTGCTTGCCGGCGGCAATGGCCTCCAGCACCAGCGTGCGGGCCACGCCGTAGCCGCCGATGAGTTCGATGACGATCTCGATGTCGGGGTTGGCGATGACTTCGCGCGCATCGCCCACCACTTTCACGCCATCGCCCACCAGGCGGCGCGCGCGCTCGGTGTCCAAATCGGCCACCATGCTGATCTCGATGCCGCGGCCGGCGCGGCGGCGGATTTCTTCCTGGTTGCGGCGCAGCACTTCGAAGGTGCCGCTGCCCACGGTGCCAATGCCCAACAGGCCGACTTGGATGGGTTTCATGACTTGATTTCTTTCAATGAAAAATGGCTCTATCGCCCGTCCGTCAGGCGCGAGCAGCTTCTTTTTTTGCAGCAACCTTGTCCTGGGGCGACGCCTTGGCATGGCGCACGCGGTACTGTTCCAAGAACTTGGCCAGACGCCCGATGGCCTCGCGCAAGTCGTCCTCGTGCGGCAAAAAGACGATGCGGAAGTGCTGGTGGTCGGGGTAGTTGAAGCCCGTGCCCTGCACCAGCATCACGCGCGTGGCGCGCAGCACTTCCATGAAGAACTGGCGGTCGTCGGCAATGGGGTACATCTGCGGGTCCAGCCGCGGGAACATGTACAGCGCCGCCTGCGGCTTGACGCAGCTCACGCCCGGGATGGCGGTGATCAGCTCGTAGGCCAAATCGCGCTGGCGGCGCAGGCGGCCGCCCTCTTTCACCAAGTCATGGATGCTCTGGTAGCCGCCCAGCGCGGTCTGGATGGCCCACTGGCCCGGCACGTTGCTGCCGAGCTTGAGGTTGGCCAGCATGTTCAGCCCCTCGATGTAGTCGCGCGCGGCGCTCTTGTCGCCCGAGAGCACCATCCACCCGGCGCGGTAGCCGCAGGAACGGTAGGCCTTGCTCAGCGAGTTGAAGGTGAGGGTGAGCACGTCGGTGGACAGCGAGGCCATGGCCGTGTGGCGCACGCCGTCGTACAGCACCTTGTCGTACACCTCGTCCACCAGCAGCACCAGGTCATGCTCGCGCGCCAGTTGCACGATGCCGCGCAGCAGCTCGTCGGGGTACAGCACGCCGGTGGGGTTGTTGGGGTTGATGACGACGATGCCGCGCGTGCGCGGGCCGATCTTGGCGCGCATGTCGGCCAGATCGGGCAGCCAGCCATTGGTCTCGTCGCACAGGTAATGCACGGGCTGGCCGCCGGCCAGGCTGGTGGCGGCCGTCCACAGCGGGTAGTCGGGCGCGGGCACCAGCAGTTCATCGCCATCGTTGAGCAGCGCCTGCGTGGCCATCACGATCAGCTCGCTCGCGCCATTGCCCAGGTAGATGTCGTCCAGCGTCACCCCGGCAATGCCTTGCTGCTGGGTGTAGTGCATCACCGCCTTGCGCGCGGCAAAGATGCCCTTGCTGTCGGAGTAACCGGCCGAGTTGGGCAGGTTTCGGATCATGTCCTGCTGGATCTCCTCCGGCGCGTCAAAGCCGAAAGGCGCCATGTTGCCGATGTTGAGCTTGATGATCTTTTGCCCCTCGTCCTCCATCTGCTTGGCCGCATCGACAATGGGGCCACGCACGTCATACAGCACGTTGGCAAGCTTGGTGGATTTCAGAAGGGGCTTCATGCTCAATCAGGACAAACGAAGGCAGGACCAGACAGGCGGCGCTGGCCAAACGCGAAACCTACAATTGAACCATAGTTGCAATGCGCGGCTGGCATGCCGCGCCGCCGCCGGGCCTTCACCCGCCCCGCCTGTTCCGCCCTTTTGCTGCCCGCCATGAAATTCCAGCCCGATCCCTCCGGCCCGCACACCATCACTGCCTATGGCCCGGGCTGGGTGGCCTTGGGCAATGAGCGGTTCACCCGCAGCCTCTTGGTGCTGGCCGGCAGCGGCCACACACCTTGGGGCGCGGCCACATTCGACGAACTGACCGAGGCCGACTTTGCCCAGCTTGCCGATGCCGGACCGGAGCTGGTCATCTTCGGCAGCGGCGAGCGCTTGCGCTTTCCCCGCCCCGCCTGGCTGCGCCCGCTGGCCGGGCGGCGCATCGGCCTGGAAACCATGAGCACCCCCGCCGCCTGCCGCACCTACAACATTCTGGCGGGCGAAGGCCGGCGCGTGCTGGCCGCGCTGTTGATCGGCGAAAGCTCTGGCTGAACAGGCCAACTGAACGGATCGTTTAAAATTGCGGGTTTTCACGCAGTCGGCCCGCCGGTTTGCTGCCGTGAAAAGCCGCTCAAAGTCTGTTCATGACCTCGGCGCGAGCTGAAAGAAGACGGATAGGGATGGGAAGCAAGGCGCAAACCACAGGCCCAAGGCTCCAGAGGCCAAGGCCGGGTTTTGCAGCGCCGCCAACCGCCCTGCTCTCGCCTTTTGCAAGCCGCGCAGGGATTTGAAACAGGTTCTTAAGTGGGGCCGGGCTGCTGCACGGCGCGGGCCAGCCTTCATTCATCACCATTCGAAAGAGACACAGAGACTCCCATGGCGATCGTCATCAACAAACCCCTGCCCGAATTCGAAGCGACAGCCACCGGAGACACCCAAGTCAGCAATACCTCGCACCTGGGCCAGGTGCTGGTGCTGTACTTCTACCCCAAGGACAACACCCCCGGCTGCACCACCGAGGCCATGCAGTTCCGCGACAAGTACAAGGACTTCGTGAAAGCAGGCGCCGTAGTGTTTGGTGTCTCGCGCGACAACATGAAGTCGCACGACGACTTCAAGGCCAAGCTGGAGCTACCCTTCGAGCTGATCGCCGACACCGAGGAAAAGATGTGCCACATGTTCGGCGTGGTCAAGAACAAGATCATGTACGGCAAGAAGGTCAAGGGCATCGAGCGCAGCACCTTTCTCGTCAACGCCGACGGTATCCTGGTGCAGGAATGGCGTGGTCTGAAAGTGCCCGGCCACGTTGAAGAAGTGCTCAAAGCCGTCAAGGCCCTGAAAAAAGCCGGCAAGGCTGAAAAGACGGATAAGGTTGAGAAAGCCGAGAAAGCCGACAAGGCGGAAAAAACCGCCAAGGCAGCCTAAACCGCATCGGCGTGCGCTGAAAAAAGAAGCAAACGGGAGCAAACGGGAGAAATGCGGGGGCCGCTTATCCGCACCTTGGTCCAGCCACCACGGCCAGGGCTTGCAAACAAACCGGCACACAAAAACCGGCAAACAGCATCCTGCCCTGCAACGCTTGTGCCTTGTTTTTTGCAGGCCGCGCACACATTGCCCACGGCGGCCTGACCGCTGACCCGTTTTGCCAAGCGCCCGCCAAGGCTTTCACATGCAAGCCGCCCCGGCTCCCCAGGCCGAGGCGGCTTTGTTTTGATCTGCTTCGTGATGCCACGCGGCCCGCAAAAAACTTAGATCATGGCCCCGTGCCTGTTCCGGCCCTTGCTTCCCTGATAGGCTCGGGCCAGATGGCCTTGCCCCCTCCCGTTCTTGGCCTTGTTGCCTGACCATCTAGAAAGATACTTGCCATGCCTTTGCCGCCTGCCCCCACCAAACGCGCCAGCGTGCTGCCTGCGCAAGCGTATGCCCCGGCGCCGCCCGCCGCTGCCAGCGGCACTGTCCGCAGCCGCCGCAAAACAGCCGCCGCGGCGGCTGAGCCAGCCCCTGCGGCGGCGCCCGCGCCAGCTCGCCGCCGCACGGCGGCCTCAGCCCCTCCACCTGCCGCCGCCCTGCTGGCCGCACCGGCGCTGGCCGCAGCGCCTGCCCCGACCACACGGCCACGCCGCACGGCCGCACCGCGCCCTTCGCCCTCCCGTTCGCGCGCCAGCGGCCCGGTCAAGCTTTTCGTGCTGGACACGAACGTGCTACTGCACGACCCCATGGCCTTGTTCCGATTCGAGGAGCATGACATCTTCCTGCCAATGATCGTTCTGGAAGAGCTGGACGGCCACAAACGCGGCATGACCGAGGTGGCACGCAATGGCCGCCAGACCAGCCGCATGCTGGACGCCCTGGCGGCCCAGGGCGACGCCGACATTGCCGGCGGCCTGCGGCTGGACGCGACGGGCCACGTCGAAGCCGGTGGCAAGCTGTACTTCCAGACCACCCCGCTGGCCGCCGACATCCCGCACGCCCTGCCCCAAGGCAAGGCCGACAACCAGATCCTCGTCGTCGTCGCCGCACTGGTGCAACAACACCCGGGGCGCGAAGTGGTACTTGTTTCCAAGGACATCAACATGCGCGTCAAGGCGCGCGCGCTGGGCCTGGCCGCCGAAGACTACGAAAACGACAAAACCCTGCAAGACGGCGACCTGCTCTACACCGGCGCGCTGGCCCTGCCTGACGATTTCTGGAACCGTCAAAGCGGCCCGGTAGAAAGCTGGCAGGCAGGCGGCCACACCTTCTACCGTGTGGGCGGCCCGCTGGTGCCCAGCCTGCTGCTCAACCAGTTTGTCCACTTCGACGCACCGGGCGAAGCCGTGCTGCATGCCCGCGTGACCGAAATCCGCGGCGCCACCGCCGTGCTGCGCACGCTCAAGGACTACACCCACCCCAAGAACGCCGTGTGGGGCGTAACCGCGCGCAACCGCGAGCAGAACTTCGCCCTCAACCTGCTGATGGACCCGGAGGTGGACTTCGTCACCCTGGCCGGCATCGCCGGCACCGGCAAGACCCTGCTGGCCCTGGCCGCCGGGCTGACGCAGGTGCTTGATGAGCGCCGCTACACCGAAATCATCATGACCCGCGCCACCGTCAGCGTGGGCGAGGATATCGGCTTTCTGCCCGGCACCGAGGAAGAAAAAATGGGCCCATGGATGGGCGCGCTCGACGACAACCTTGAGTTTCTTGCCAAGGGCGACGGCGGCGGCGCTGGCGAGTGGGGGCGTGCGGCCACCAATGAGCTGATCCGCAGCCGCGTCAAGATCAAGAGCATGAACTTCATGCGCGGGCGCACGTTCATGAACAAGTGGGTCATCATTGACGAGGCGCAGAACCTCACGCCCAAGCAGATGAAAACCCTGATCACCCGCGCCGGCCCCGGCACCAAGATCATCTGCATGGGCAACCTCGCGCAGATCGACACGCCCTATCTCACCGAAGGCTCCAGCGGCCTCACTTACGTGGTGGATCGTTTCAAGGGCTGGCCGCACGGCGGCCATATCACCTTGGCCCGCGGAGAACGCTCACGCCTGGCCGACTTCGCCAGCGATGTGCTCTGAGCCTGTTCAGAATCTCTGGTAAATCAATCCGCGCCCTGCCGTGCGCGCGCGGACTGTGGGATGCCATTGGCTTGGTTGCTTTGTGCAACGGCCTTTTTGAATCGCCGCACAAAGGAAATCGGTCTCACGGCAACGCCCATCGCGATAGCACAATGTGACCGCACGGCCAGCGTGCGCCTGCCGCTCCACGCTCAAGCAGGAGCAGCCATCCACTGCGCAAGCTGCTGCTGCGCAGCCGCCAGCGCTGCCTCATCCGGCAGTTCAATCGCCAGCACTTTCTGGCGGCCTGCTGAGCCGTGAAGCAGTTCCACCTGGCTTTTGGGCACACCAAAAGCCGCAGCCGCCCAGGCAATCAAGGCCGCGTTGGCTTTGCCATCCACCGGCGGAGCGGCCAAGCGCACGCGCAGCGCCGTGCCGTGCGCGCCCGCCGCCTCCGTGCGCTTGGCGCCCGGCGTGGCGTGAACGGGCAGCTTGAGCAGACAGGCGCTCATGAGCACACGGCTGTGCAGGCCAGCAACGCCATCAGGCGCCTGCCTGCGGCTCTGCCTTTTGCGGCCTAGCTGGCCTATAGTCTCCGCAGGCAAGGTCATGCGCGCGCGGTTCACTCGAACTCGACGATGGCCTGATCCACCGCCAGGCTTTCGCCTTGTTCGGCCAGCACGGCCTTGACCTTGCCGTCGGCCGTGGCGAACAGAATGTTTTCCATCTTCATCGCCTCGATCACGGCCACGCGCTCGCCGGCCTTGACCTCCTGGCCCGGCTGCACGGCCACATTGACCAGCAGGCCCGGCATGGGCGAGAGCACGAACTTGCTCATGTCGGGCGGCGCCTTGTAAGGCATGAGCTGGTGCAGCTCGGCCGTGCGCGGGTGCATGACGATGGCGTCCAGCTGCGTGCCGTTGTGGATGACGCGGATGGCCAGCGGGTTCTTGCCCATGCCGCGCGCCATTTGCACCGTGAAGGGCTGGCCATTGCAGGTGCCGGTGATGCGCTCGGCGCCCAGCTCGCGGTCGATGTGCAGCGCGTAGCTGCGTTCGCCCTGCGGCGTGTGCAGCACGATGGGCGTGGGCTGGCCGGGCGGCGTTTCATGCGCCGATGCGGGCATGTAGGTGTTTTTGCCCTCCCCGTCCAGCACGGCCACCACAAATTCGCGCGCGGGCAGGCGCTTGCTGCCTTCCCAGAACTGGCCTTGCAGGCCGCTGGCACGGTTGCGGTAGAACATGTGCAGATGCACGGCCAGCGCCTGCAGGAAGTGGGGGTCGTCATGCGGCACGTCTTCGGAGCGGAAGCCGTGCGCATAGTGCTCGGCGATGAAGCCGGTGTTGAACTCGCCGCTGATGAACTTGGGGTGCGCCAGCAGCGCGGCCTGGAACGGAATGTTGCTTTGCACGCCCCGGATGACGAAGCCATTGAGCGCTTCGCGCATCTTGGCAATGGCGTCCATGCGGTCTTTGCCATGCACGATGAGCTTGGCGATCATCGAGTCGTAATACATGGAGATTTCGCCGCCATCCTGCACGCCGGTATCTACCCGCACACCGAAGCGGTGCGCCGTGTCGGCCTGCCACATGGTTTGCACGGGCGGCTCAAAGCGCACCAGTCGCCCGGTGCTGGGCAGAAAGCCGCGGAATGGATCCTCGGCGTTGATGCGGCACTCGATGGCCCAGCCTTCCAGCTTCACGTCGGCCTGGGTGAAGGCAAGTTTTTCGCCAGCGGCGATGCGGATCATTTGCTCCACCAAGTCCAGCCCGGTGATGCACTCGGTCACCGGGTGCTCCACCTGCAAGCGGGTGTTCATCTCCAGGAAGTAAAAGTCCTGGTTCTTGCCCACCACGAACTCCACCGTGCCCGCGCTTTGGTACTTCACGGCCTTGGCCAGCGCCACGGCCTGCTCGCCCATGGCCTTGCGGGTTTCGGCGCTGATGAAAGGCGAAGGCGCTTCCTCGATCACCTTCTGGTGGCGGCGCTGGATGGAGCATTCGCGCTCGTGCAGATAGACCACGTTGCCGTGCGCATCGCCCAGCACCTGGATTTCGATGTGGCGCGGCTGCTCAACGAATTTCTCGATGAACACGCGGTCGTCGCCAAAGGAGTTGCGCGCCTCGTTGCGGCAGGACTCGAAGCCCTCCAGCGCCTCCTTGTCGTTGAAGGCCACGCGCAAGCCCTTGCCGCCGCCGCCGGCGCTGGCCTTGATCATGACGGGATAGCCAATGCCCTTGGCGATCTCCACGGCCTTTTCGGCCGATTCGATCGGGTCATTGTAGCCGGGGATGGTGTTGACCTTGGCCTGCTCGGCCAGCTTCTTGGAGGCGATCTTGTCGCCCATGGCGGCAATGGCCTCGTGCTTGGGGCCGATGAAGGCGATGCCGTTTTCCTCCACCTTGCGCGCGAACTCCTCGTTCTCGCTCAAAAAGCCATAGCCGGGGTGGATGGCCTCGGCCCCAGTGGCCTTGGCCGCCTCAATGATCTTGTCGCTCAGCAGGTAGGACTCGCGCGAAGGCGGCGGTCCCAGGCGCACGGCCTCGTCGGCCATTTGCACAAAGCGCGCCTCCTTGTCGGCGTCGGAATACACGGCCACGGTGGCAATGCCCATTTTCTTGGCCGTGGCAATGACGCGGCAGGCGATTTCGCCGCGGTTGGCGATCAGAATTTTCTTGAACATGATCACAACCCGTTTTCTTTAATGATTTCTTTCAATTGTTGAATGGCTTGACTGTTCAGTCTTAAGCTTTGGCTCTTTTTCCCAGGAATATCTCTAGAAGCGGAGCCATATGTATCCAGCTGAAGCTGTTTTTCACCTTCTACGTCAACAACGGTATAAGTGCACTCAACTTCAGTATGTTTAGAAATTGCCTGAAACGGCTTATGCGTGATGAATGAAACAAGCGCCATAACCCATCTCCTCAAAGCGGAATATTGCCGTGCTTGCGCCACGGGTTTTCCAGCTTCTTGTCTTTCAGCATGGCCAGACTGCGGCAGATGCGCTTGCGGGTTTCGTGCGGCTGGATCACGTCGTCGATGAAGCCGCGGCTGCCGGCGACGAAGGGGTTGGCGAAGCGGGCTTTGTACTCGGCTTCGCGGGCGGCGAGCTTTTCGGGGTCGTCCTTGTCCTGGCGGAAGATGATTTCCACTGCGCCCTTGGCGCCCATGACGGCGATTTCGGCGTTGGGCCAGGCCAGGTTGACGTCGCCGCGCAGGTGCTTGGAGGCCATCACGTCATACGCGCCGCCATAGGCTTTGCGGGTGATGACAGTGATCTTGGGCACGGTGCATTCGGCGTAGGCGTAGAGCAGCTTGGCGCCATGCTTGATGATGCCGCCGTACTCTTGCGCGGTGCCGGGCATGAAGCCGGGCACGTCCACGAAGGTGACAACGGGGATGTTGAAGGCGTCGCAAAAGCGAACGAAGCGCGCGGCCTTGATGCTGCTCTTGATATCCAGGCAGCCGGCCAGCACCAGCGGCTGATTGGCAACGATGCCGACCACGTTGCCGTCCATGCGGGCGAAGCCGGTGACGATGTTGGCGGCGTAGCCCGGTTGCAGCTCGAAGAATTCGCCGTCGTCCACGGTTTTGACGATCAGCTCCTTCATGTCGTAGGGCTTGTTGGGGTTGTCGGGCACCAGGGTGTCCAGGCTCTTGTCGGCGCGGTCCACCGGGTCTTGCGTGGGGCGGTAAGGCGCTTTCTCGCGGTTGTTGAGCGGGATGTAGTTGTAAAAGCGCCGCAGCATGAGCAGGGCTTCCACGTCGTTTTCAAAGGCCAGGTCGGCCACGCCGCTCTTGCTGGTGTGGGTGATGGCGCCGCCCAGCTCTTCGGCGGTTACGGTTTCATGCGTCACGGTTTTCACCACGTCGGGGCCGGTGACGAACATGTAGCTTGAGTCCTTGACCATGAAGATGAAGTCGGTCATGGCGGGCGAATACACCGCGCCGCCCGCGCACGGGCCCATGATCATGCTGATTTGCGGAATGACGCCGCTGGCCATGACGTTGCGCTGAAACACCTCGGCATAGCCCGCCAGCGAGGCCACGCCTTCCTGGATGCGCGCGCCGCCCGAGTCGTTCAGGCCGATAACGGGCACGCCCACTTTCATGGCCTGGTCCATGAGCTTGCAGATTTTCTCGGCGTGCGCCTCGCTCAAGGCGCCGCCGAACACGGTGAAGTCCTGGCTGAAGACGAAGACCAGGCGCCCGTTGATGGTGCCGTAGCCAATGACCACGCCATCACCGGGGATGTGGGTCTTGTCCATGCCGAAGTCGGTGCAGCGGTGCTCGACGAACATGTCCCACTCTTCAAAGCTGCCTTCGTCCAGCAGGACCTCAATGCGCTCGCGCGCGGTGAGCTTGCCCTTGGCGTGCTGCGCGTCGATGCGCTTTTGCCCCCCGCCCAGGCGGGCGGCGGCGCGTTTGCTTTCGAGTTGTTCAAGGATTTGCTTCATGGTCTTGCCTCAGGGTCTTGTGAATCTTGATATGCGTTTCATGGCTGGCGCGCCAGCACGGCTGGCGCTGCCTCCGTGCCAAAGGCCGCCAGCAGTTGCCGTGCCGCCACCGAGGGCGCGCACTGGCCGGCCAGCACGGCGGCTTGCAGGGCGGGCAGTTGCGCCTGCACTTGCGGATGGGCGCGGAAGGCGGTTTTCAGGCCATTTTCAATGCGCTCCCACATCCAGCGCGTGGCCTGCTGCTGGCGGCGCTGCTGCCAGCGGCCGTTGGCCTGGCTGATCTGGCGGAACTCGCTCAGCGCCTGCCAGAACGGCTCCACCCCGTCGCCGCGCAGGCCGCTGATCTGCATCACCTTGGGCTGCCATACGGCGGCGCTCAAAGCGGCATCATGTCCGGCGCGGCCGGGGTTGCCGTGCAGGCCAAACAGGCGCAGCGCCGACTGGATCTGCGCGCGTGCGCGCGTGGCGGCATCGGGGTCAATATCGGCTTTGTTGATGACCACCAGGTCGGCGATTTCCATCACGCCTTTCTTGATGGCCTGCAAGTCGTCGCCCGCGTTGGGCAGTTGTAGCAGCACGAACATGTCGGTCATGCCGGCCACGGCGGTTTCGCTCTGGCCCACACCCACGGTTTCCACAATCACTACGTCGTAGCCCGCGGCCTCGCACACCAGCATGGCCTCGCGCGTTTTCTCGGCCACGCCGCCCAGCGTGCCGCCGCTGGGGCTGGGGCGGATGTAGGCCGCCTCTTCGCCCGAGAGCTTTTCCATGCGCGTCTTGTCGCCCAGGATGGAGCCGCCTGACACGGCGGACGAGGGGTCGATGGTGAGCACCGCCACGCGCAGCCCCTGGCCAATCAGGTAAAGGCCCAGCGTCTCGATAAAGGTGGACTTGCCCACGCCCGGCACGCCCGACAGGCCAATGCGAAACGCCCGCCCGGTGTGCGGCAGCAGCGCGGTCAGCAAGGCGTCGCCCTGTGCGCGGTGGTCGGCGCGGGTTGATTCCAGCAGCGTGATGGCCTTGGCGATGGCGCGGCGCTGGGCCGCCGCCTGGCCGTGCAGCAGGTTCTGGCACAGCTGTTCAGCTTGCATGTTCACTCCGCTCCCGTGTGTCGTGCGCACGTCGGCCTCTTCGGCCGACCTGAATCATCAGGCAATGATGGACTGTCATCGGCACTGACCTCACAAAATCTCGAACGCCCGCCCATCGGGCAGCCGGTAGCGCGAGAAGTCGCGCTTGTCCAGCGTCATGATGCGGGTGATGCCTGTATCGGCCGCCAGCCAGTAGAGCGACGCATCGGCCAGGTCCATCTCGGTGCGGGGGCGTTCGGTGTAGCGGCGCATCAGCGGCACGAATTCCAGCAGCGCCTCCTGGCCAAACGGGAAGACCGAGACCGCCCCCTCGCCCAGCCAGTTGAGCATGTCAAAGCGTTGCGGCGGCTCCAGCAGATAGCTGGCTTCGACCACGCAGGGCCAGGTGGTGGACAGCACCCAGCGCTCCAGGCCTGCGAGCGCCAGCAGGTCGCGATAGCGCTCGCCGTGCGGCTGGCCCGGGCCGAACATGGCCACCAGGGCGCTGGCGTCAATCAAGGCTGATGCCATGCTTGGCTTTCAGCTTGGCGATCAACGCGGCGCGCGCGGCCTCGGTGTCGTAGGGCGCGCTGGGCTCAGCCACGAATGCCTGGGCAAGTCTTTGCGTTTCAGGGTTCTGGGCCGATTCGGCCTTCACCTTGAGAAAAAGCTGGTACGGGTCCTTGCGCCCCAGCGCACGCTCCACCGCGTCGATGATGAATTGCGACTTGGTGATGCCCTGGCGCTGCGCGGCCAGCTCCAGCTCTTTTTCCAGCAGCGGTTCCATGCGGACGGATACGGCCATGATGCAGCTCCTCAGTAGCGCCAAATACTGTATTACTGTATCACAACAGCAACTTCAACCCTCCACCGCCACAGCTTTCCTGATCTGCTCCAGCACGTCCTTGGCGCTGGCCGGAATGGGCGTGCCGGGGCCGTAGATGCCCTTGACGCCGGCTTCGTACAGAAAGTCGTAGTCCTGGCGCGGGATGACGCCGCCGACGAAGACCACGATGTCGTCCGCGCCCTGGTCTTTCAGCGCCTGGATGATGGCGGGCACCAGGGTCTTGTGGCCGGCGGCCAGGGTACTCACGCCCACGGCGTGCACGTCGTTTTCGATGGCCTGGCGGGCGCATTCCTCGGGCGTCTGGAACAGGCTGCCAATGTCCACGTCGAAGCCCAGGTCGGCAAAGGCGGTGGCCACCACCTTGGCGCCGCGGTCGTGGCCGTCCTGGCCCAGCTTGGCAATCATCACGCGCGGGCGGCGGCCCTGTTCCTCGGCGAACTGGCCGATCTCGGCCTTGAGGTTTTCCCAGCCCTCGGCCGAGTCGTAGGCGGCGGCGTAAACGCCGGTGACTTTCTGCGTGTCGGCGCGGTGGCGCCCAAAGGCTTTTTCCATGGCATCGCTCACTTCGCCCACGGTGGCGCGGGCACGAATGGCCTCAATGGCGGCGGCCAGCAGGTTGCCCTGGCCGGTCTCTGCTATCTTTGTAATAGCTGCCAGAGCACGTTCCACCTGCCCGGAGTCGCGTTTTTGCTTGATGGCGTTGAGGCGGGCGATTTGCGCCTCGCGCACCTTCACGTTGTCCACTTCCAGGATTTCGACGGGGTCTTCCTTGGCCAGCTTGTACTTGTTGACGCCGACGATCACGTCCTTGCCCGAGTCGATGCGCGCCTGCTTCTCGGCGGCGGCGGCCTCGATCTTGAGCTTGGCCCAGCCCGAGTCCACGGCCTTGGTCATGCCGCCCATGGCATCGACTTCCTCAATGATCTTCCAGGCCGCATCGGCCATTTGCTGGGTCAGGCTTTCCATCATGTAGCTACCGGCCCAGGGATCGACCACGTTGGTGATGTGCGTTTCTTCCTGAATGATGAGCTGCGTGTTGCGCGCGATGCGGGCGCTGAATTCGGTGGGCAGGGCGATGGCCTCGTCCAGCGCGTTGGTGTGCAGGCTTTGCGTGCCGCCGAACACGGCCGCCATGGCCTCGATGGTGGTGCGCACCACGTTGTTGTAGGGGTCTTGCTCAGTCAGGCTCCAGCCGCTGGTCTGGCAGTGCGTGCGCAACATCAGCGATTTGGGGTTCTTGGGGTTGAACTCTTTCATGATGCGGCACCACAAAAGGCGCGCGGCGCGCATCTTGGCGATCTCCAGATAGAAGTTCATGCCAATGGCCCAGAAGAAGGACAGGCGCCCGGCAAAGGCGTCCACGTCCAGCCCCTTGGAGAGCGCCGTTTTCACGTACTCCTTGCCGTCGGCCAGCGTGAAGGCCAGCTCCAGCGCCTGGTTGGCCCCGGCTTCCTGCATGTGGTAGCCGCTGATGGAGATCGAGTTGAACTTGGGCATGTGCTGCGCCGTGTACTCGATGATGTCGCCAATGATCTTCATCGACGGCTCGGGCGGGTAGATGTAGGTGTTGCGGACCATGAACTCCTTGAGGATGTCGTTCTGGATCGTGCCCGCCAGCTGATCCTGCCGCACGCCCTGCTCCTCGGCCGCCACCACGTAGCCGGCCAGCACGGGCAGCACGGCGCCGTTCATGGTCATGGACACCGAAACCTTGTCCAGCGGAATGCCGTCGAACAGGATTTTCATGTCCTCAACCGAATCGATGGCCACGCCGGCCTTGCCCACGTCGCCCGTCACGCGCGGGTGGTCGCTGTCATAGCCGCGGTGCGTGGCCAGGTCGAACGCCACGCTCACGCCCTGCCCGCCAGCGGCCAGCGCCTTCTTGTAGAAGGCATTGGACTCTTCCGCCGTGGAAAAGCCCGCGTACTGGCGGATCGTCCACGGCCGCACCGCGTACATGGTGGCCTGCGGGCCGCGCAGAAAAGGCTCGAAGCCCGGCAGCGTGTTGGCGTAGGGCAAGTCCTTCACATCCTCGGCCGTGTACAGCGGCTTGACCGTGATGCCATCGGGCGTAACCCAGTTCAGCGCCGCCACGTCGCCGCCGGGGGCAGATTTGGCAGCGGCCTTGGCCCAGTCGTCCAGACTGGCGGTCTTGAAAGAAGGTGTGTTGGTGCTCATGACAGTCGTTTTCTTGGCCATTGAACAAAAAGCGTCCCGCCTGCCATGCTAACCGTGCCCAACTTGAACACGGCCAAGCACAGCAGCGCCCACGCGAGGCAGGCAATGGCAGCAGACGCCTGCGATGTTTGTAATTATTAATGCAAAACCATTGCTTCCGTAAAATTTGCCCCAGAATCCGCGTCTGAATCTGCCTTGGCTTGGCGGGCCTTCTGCCAATGTGACCAGGGCATGCCTGCTTTTTGCCCCCATCCCGCTTGCCCCGCCCCATGCCCGCCCCCACCAGCCTGGCCCCTCGCGCCCTTTATGAAGAAGTGGCCGAACGCCTGCGCCAGCGCATCTTCCAGGGTGAGCTGTCTCCGGGCGACTGGATCGACGAGGTGCGCATCGCCGCCGACTACGGCATCAGCCGCACCCCGCTGCGCGAGGCGCTGAAAGTGCTGGCCGCCGAAGGGCTGGTAACGATGAAGGTACGGCGCGGCGCTTACGTGACAGAAATGTCAGACCAAGACTTGGCCGACGCCTATCACGTGCTCGCGCTGCTCGAAGCCGATGCCGCCGCCGCCGTGGCACAGCACGCCAGCCCGGCCGATCTGGCCGAGTTGCAGGCGCTGCACGCCGAACTGGCTGCCGCGCAGGCCGACCAGGAGCGTTTCTTCGCGTTGAACGAGCGCTACCACCTGCGCCTGCTCACCCTGGCCGGCAACCGCTGGCGCGAACAAATGGCGCTGGACCTGCGCAAAGTCATGAAGCTGGCGCGCCACGCCTCACTCAACCGCGCGGGCCGCATGGCCGCCGCCACGGCCGAGCACGCCGCCCTCATGCAAGCGCTCCTGCAGCGCGACGCGGCGGCCGCCACCCAAGCCATGCTGGCGCACTTCACCCACAGCCTGCAGGCCGTGGCCGCGGCCCGGGATCATCAAAATCCATAGCATCCCAAGGCTAAAGTACGGCCCTGGAGGGCCATCAAGCTAATTGGTGACGCCAGTTGGCCTGCAGAGGCTCGGGCACTGGCCATACAGCACGCGAATACGCAAGCCACACCACCGCGCCAGCATCCGCTTGCCGTGGCCGATTCACTCCAGGTTTTGCACCTGCTCGCGCATTTGCTCGATCAGCACCTTCATCTCCACGCTGATGCGCGTGAGCTCCAGCGTGGCCGACTTGCTGCCCAGCGTGTTGGCTTCGCGGTGCAGCTCCTGGATGAGAAAGTCGAGCCGTTTGCCCGTTTCGCCGCCTTTTTTCAGCACGCGCTCGATCTCGTCCAAGTGCGCGGTCAGACGGCCCAGCTCTTCCGCCACGTCGATGCGGATGGCAAAGGCCGTGGCCTCGGCCAGCGCGCGTTCTTGTGCGGCTTCGGCCACCGCGCCGCTGGCCTGGGCGCCGCCCAGCGCTTCTTGCCAGCGGTCCAGAAAACGCTGGCGCTGCGCGTCCACCAGCTGCGGCACCAGCGGCGCGGCTTGTTCGGCCAGCGCACGCAGGGCCGTCAGGCGTTCGTGCAGCAAGGCGGCCAGGCGGGCGCCTTCGCGCGCGCGGGCTGCCACCAGCTCGTCCAGCGCCTGCTCGGCCAGCGGCAGCAGCGCATCGGCCAGGCTGGCATCGGCGGCGCCGTCGCTGGCGGCCAAGCGCATGGCCTCGGCCACGCTCAGGGGCGCGGCTTGCGGCAGCCAGGCGCGCACTTGTTCCTGAATGGCCGCCAGCCGCTGCAAGGTACGCAGCGGCGGCTCTTGCAGCGCGCTGGCGGCGGTGGTTTCAATGAAGGCGCGCAACTCGACCTTGCCGCGCTTGAGGCGTTTGCCCAGCAGTTCGCGCAAGGCCGGTTCGTGGTGCCGCCAGTCTTCCGGCAGTCGAAAGGCCAAGTCCAGAAAGCGGCTGTTGACGGAGCGCAGTTCAAGCGCCAGACGCGCCGTGGGCGCACCGGCCTGAACGGGCGAGGATGAAGCGGCGGCCGCGTCGTGCTGGGCGCTGGCAAAGCCCGTCATACTGTAAACTGACATGCAGATATTTCCCGATGCAAGGGGTGTGAGCAGGGGTGAGATTGAGGGCCCTTCAGGCTCGTGCCGCCGGCCCGGCCAACCTGCCGGGCGCTCGGGCTGAATCACTCAGGAGATTATGTCAAAGCTCAAACCGGCTCCGCTGGCATCCGGCACGGTGATTGGCGGTTACCGCGTCGTGCGCAAGCTCTCGTCGGGCGGTTTCGGCGTGGTGTATCTGGCCGTTGACAAAGAGGGCCAGCAAGTTGCCATCAAGGAATACCTGCCCTCGGCGCTGACTACGCGCGCGCCGGGCGAGTTGGTGCCGCAAGTCGCGCCGGAAAAACTGTCGCTGTACCGGCTGGGGCTGAAAAGCTTTTTCGAGGAAGGCCGTTCGCTGGCGCAGATCGCGCACCCTTCGGTGGTGAGCGTGCTCAACTTCTTCCGCCAGAACGAAACGGTGTACATGGTGATGAACTACCTGGAAGGCGCCAGCCTGCAGGATTTCATCGTGACCGCGCGTGACCTGAAAAAGCAGAAGGTTTTCCGCGAGTCCACCATCCGCTCGCTGTTCGACGAGATCCTTCGCGGCCTGCGCATCGTGCACCAGCACAAGATGCTGCACCTGGACCTCAAACCCGCCAACATCTTCATCACCGACGACAACCGCGCCGTGATGCTGGACTTTGGCGCCGCGCGCGAGGTGCTGAACAAGGAAGGCAATTTCACCCGCCCCATGTACACGCCCGGCTTTGCCGCCCCCGAGATGTACCGGCGCGACTCCACCATGGGGCCGTGGACCGACATCTACGCCATCGGCGCGTGCATTTATTCATGCATGCAGGGCTACCCGCCCAACGATGCGCCGCAGCGCCTGGAAAAAGACCGCCTGGCGCTGGCGCTCACGCGCATGCGGGGCGTGTATTCGGACAACCTGATCGAAGTGGTGGAGTGGTGCATGTCGCTGGATCCGCTCTCGCGCCCCCAGTCGGTCTTTGCCCTGCAAAAGGAACTCAGCCGCGAGGGCGAGCGCCAGTACACCAAGCTTTCCGTTGGTGAGAAAGTCCGCCTGCAATTCGACAACTTGATGAGCGACACGAAAAAAGGACTCAAGCGCGCCACCCGCTACGGCACCAAGGTCAAGTGAGGCGGCACGCGGCTCCTGCCCCCTTGCGCCCTTTCCCTCCCCCTTGTTCACCGCGCTTTCCGCCTGCTGGCTTGACCACCGCCCGCCCTGCCTGCTGAACCTGTCTAAACCTGTCTGAATCCGCCCCCTGACGCCGCCGTAGCGGCCTGAAGAACGCACAACAACATCCATCATGAAATTTTCCGTATTCCAGCTCAGCCGGCGTGGCGGTCGCGAGAAAAACGAAGACCGCATGGGCTATTGCTACACGCGCGAATCGGGCCTGTTCGCGCTGGCCGACGGCATGGGCGGTCACCCTGACGGCGAGGTTGCCGCGCAGATTGCACTGCAAACCCTCTCGGCCCTGTTCCAGCGCGAGGCGCAGCCCAGCGTGAGCGACGTACCAGCCTTTCTGGGCCGCGGCCTGATGGCCGCCCACCACCAAATCATCCGCTATGCCAGCGAACGCGGCATGCTCGACACGCCCCGCACCACGCTGGTGGCCGCCGTGGCCCAGCACGGTCAGTTGGCCTGGGTGCATTGCGGCGATTCGCGCCTGTACGTGGTGCGCGACGGCAAGCTGCTCACGCGCACACGCGACCACTCCTACCTGGAAGCGCAAGCCAATGCGGGCGCAGCCGTGGAGGGCATCAACCGCAACGTGCTCTTTACCTGCCTGGGCTCCACCGTGCGCCCCATGTTCGACACGACCGACCCCATCGTGCTGCAAAACAACGACAAGGTGCTGCTTTGCTCCGACGGCCTGTGGGGCACCGTGGATGACGACACTATCGCCGCCATGCTGAGCGAGCGCCCGGTCTCCGACGCCGTGCCCAGGCTGGTGGAGCTGGCCCTGAAAAACGGTGGCGAGCACGGCGACAACGTGACCGTGGTGGCCTTCGAGTGGGAAGCGCCCGCCCAGCAGGCCGACTTCCAGGGCAGCGGCTTCACCGAAACCGAGAGCATGAACGAGGGCGTGTTTGCCTCCACCATCCAGACCGATCTGGACCCGGTGCTGGACGACATGGACGACGAAGCCATCGAACGCTCCATCGCCGAAATCAACGAAGCCATTCAGCGCACCGCCATGAAAAAGCGCTGAAGCGCCCTGCCCCGCCCTCCAATCCATTCCTGCCGCGCCATGAACACCCCCGCCCCCACCACCCGCGCCCAGCGCGCCGCCGACGCCCTGCGCCCCCTGCGCCTCACGCGCCGCTACACCCGCTATGCCGAAGGCTCCGTCCTCATCGAAATGGGCGAAACCCGGGTGCTGTGCAATGCCTCGGTTGAAGACAAAGTGCCGCCCCACAAGCGCGGCAGCGGCGAGGGCTGGGTGACCGCCGAATACGGCATGCTGCCGCGCGCCACGCACACGCGCGGCAGCCGCGAAGCCGCGCGCGGCAAGCAAAGCGGGCGCACGCAGGAAATCCAGCGCCTGATTGGCCGCGCACTGCGCGCCGTGTTCGACCTCAAGGCGCTGGGCGAGCGCACCATTCACCTGGACTGCGACGTGATCCAGGCCGACGGCGGCACACGCTGCGCCAGCATCACCGGCGCCTTCGTGGCCGCGCAAGATGCCGTGCAAACGCTGCTGGCGCGGCAAGAGCTGGCCGCCTCGCCCATCCTCCAGCCCGTGGCGGCCGTTTCGGTCGGCATCGTGGGCGGCGTGCCGCTGCTCGACCTGGATTACGACGAAGACTCGGCCTGCGACACCGACATGAACGTGGTCATGACCGGCGCCGGCCAGTTCGTGGAAGTGCAAGGCACGGCCGAAGGCGCCACTTTCTCGCGCGCGGAAATGGACGCGCTGCTGGCACTGGCCGAAAAAGGCATCACCGAGCTGATCGCCCGCCAGCGCGCCGCCCTGGCCGCGGACTGAAGCAGCCCGCCCGGAAGCTTTTGCAAGAAAAAGGGCCTCAGGGCAATAAGCACGCCATCTGTAGCTGTAAATAATATAGCAAAAAGATGTTCAGAGGCCGGGGCGCTTCAAGCCCCTGTTCTGCACTTTGCAGCACTTGGCAGCGCCTGCCCGCCTTGCGTGTCAGCGGTGCCGCGTTTTCATGGCGCGCTCCACCTCGCGCTTGCCTTCGCGCTCCTTGATGGTGTCACGCTTGTCATGCTCGGCCTTGCCCTTGGCCAGGGCAATCTCGCACTTCACACGGCCGTTTTTCCAGTGCAGGTTCAGCGGCACCAGGGTGTAGCCCTTTTGCTCCACCTTGCCAATCAGGCGGCGGATCTCGTCGCGGTGCATCAGCAGCTTGCGCGTGCGCACGGCGTCCGGGCGCACATGCGTGCTGGCCGTGCCCAGCGGATTGATCTGGCAGCCAATCACGAACAGCTCGCCGCCGCGGATGACCACGTAGCCGTCCGTCAGCTGCACCTTGCCGGCGCGCAGCGCCTTCACCTCCCAGCCTTGCAGCACCATGCCGGCCTCGTGGCGCTCTTCAAAGAAATAGTTGAACGCAGCCTTTTTGTTGTCGGCGATCACCGCGCTCTTGGCGGCATTCTTGGCGGCATTCTTGGAAGCGGGGGATTTGGAAGCCATGCGGATGCAGATCGGGCGCGGACGGGCCAGCGGGCTGGGCATGCCCCAACGGCCGGGCCGCCTAGAATCTCGAACGGAAAAGCCGAAGATTCTCCATGAAAACCGTCCAAAAATCCGTTCTCATCTGGTACAGCGCCGAGGAAATGTTTGCCCTGGTCAAGGACGTGGCGCGTTACCCCGAGTTCCTGCCCTGGTGCAGCCTGGGCCGCGTGATCAGCGAAGACGAGCATGGCATGGAGGCCGAAGTAGGCATCGCCTTCAAGGGCCTGTCGCAAACCTTCGTCACCCGCAACACCCACGTGCCCGGGCGGGAAATACGGCTGAAACTGGTCAAAGGGCCGTTTTCCGCGCTTGATGGCGTGTGGACTTTCACCCCCGTCGGCCAGGAAGGCGAACGCGCCTGCCGTGTCTCCTTCACGCTGAACTACGGCTTTGCCAGCCACACGCTGGCCCTGCTGGTTGGCCCGGTTTTCGACAAGATCGCCGCCAGCATGGTGGATGCCTTCGTCAAACGCGCCGACCAGGTGTACAGCAGCACGCCTTCGGCGACCTGAGCCTGCCCGGCGCCACGCCACCGCACCGCAAAACCGTCCAACCGCGCCCATGCTTCACATCACCGTGGCCTACGCCAGCGCCCCGCGCCAGGTGCAACAGGTTCAGCTGCAACTGCCAGACGGCGCCACGCTTGCCCAGGCCGTGCAGGCCAGCGCCCTGCTGAATGCGCTGGACGCCCCGGCGCGCGCGCAACTGGTCTTTGGCCTGTGGAGCCGCCAAGCGCCGCCCGACACGCCTTTGCACGACCAAGACCGTGTGGAAATCTGGCGCCCGCTGCAAGTAGACCCCAAACTGGCCCGGCGCGAACGCTTCAACGCCCAAGGCGCCCGTACCGCCGGCCTGTTCGCCACCCGCCGCCCTGGCTCCAAACCCGGGTATTGAAGCCGCCGGCCCACACCACGCACGGGCAAGTGGCCTCGCCCTTACCCAAGCACATGGGCCAGCGTCAGCAGCACCAGCAGCAGCAGCCACAGCGCCACGGTGCGCCAGACCAGGCCCACCACCTGCGTCAGATGCGATGCCTGCGGCGCACGGCCCGGCAAAGCCGCACCCGGATGGCCCAGACGCACATCCATGGCGCCAGCGGTGGCCGCCAGAATCACGCCCTCGTTGCCGCCGCCCCCCAGGCGCGGCGCGTAGCGGCGCCAGACATCAATGGCATCTTCAAAGCTGCCGGCAATGGCAAAGCCCACCGCTGTCAGGCGTGCGGGCAGCCAATCCATCGCATGCCAAGCCGCCTGTGCCGCCGCGCCCAGCGCCGGGCTGGCCGAGCCATCTGCCGCGCGCGCCTTGCGGCCCCAATAGCGTGCCACGAAATCAGCCACACGGTAAATCAGCGCGCCAGCCGGCCCCAGCCCGAACAAGGCGCCCAGGCTGAACCAGGCCAGCACGCCAAAGACGTGGCGGTGCGCGGTGAGCACGGCATGCTCCAGCACATGACGCACGATCTCGGCGCGCGGCAGCGTGGCGACATCCACCTGCTGCCACTGCGCCAGCAACTGGCGCGCGCGCGCTTCGTCATCCGCCTCCAGCGCCTCGCGCAGCCCGGTGAAGTGGTGGCCGAACTGGCGCAAACCCAGCGTCAGATACAGCACGGCCACGCCCCACAGCAGGGCCAGCGGCCAGCCTCCGAGCCACATCAGCGCCTTGTGCAGCCCCAGCGCCAGCAGGGCAGGCGTGCCCACTGCCAAGGCCCAGGCCAGCCAGGCGTGCCGCGCCGTCCCTGCGTCCACATTGCGCCCCACCCCGCGCACCCAGCGCCGCACCAGCGTGCTGAAGACATTGCCCGCCGCCATCGGGCGCACCTGCTCCAGCAGCAAAGCCATGACGATCGCGAAAAAAGCCATGCGCCCGATGATAAGTGGCTCCAGCCCAGTCAGCGAGAGTGCCATCCGCGCCACGCCATATGGCAAAAGGAAAAGGCGCTATCTTTTTTGAAAATCCGTCAATAGCTGAGCCATGCCGGAAGCTATTATTTAAATAGCAAATAATCCTTTACTGTTCTGCCGAAACGGCATATTTCAAAGAGCAAGCCTTGCTCGGTTAGAATTGCCGCCCGATGGATGCCATGAACCCCTTTCATGCTTTGCCCCTAGCCGCCGCGCCGGTCTGGGCGCTGTCCATCGCCCGCACCCCCACCATCACGACCAAGAAAGGCTGAAGCCGGCCGGTTTCGTCGTGCGCCCGCCTCCCGGAGCCTGACGAGCCGGAGAGGCCCAGCAAACCCCTCTTTCTTTTTGTTTGAAAGGCGCACACGCAATGAAAACCGGTAACGTCACGGGCCTCGTCGGCTGGCGCGGCATGGTCGGCTCCGTCCTCATGGAACGCATGCAGGCCGAGGACGATTTCGCCCTGATCGAACCCATCTTCTTCTCCACCAGCAACGCCGGCGGCGCCGCGCCCGCGATGGCGAAGAACGAAAAAACGCTGAAAGACGCGCACGACATCGACGCGCTGAAGCAGTGCGACATCATCCTCACCTGCCAGGGTGGCGACTACACGAGCGAAGTCTTTCCCAAGCTGCGCGCCGCGGGCTGGCAAGGCCACTGGATCGACGCCGCCAGCACCCTGCGCATGAATGACGACGCGGTGATCGTGCTCGACCCCGTGAACATGCCCGTGATCGAACGCGCCCTGGCCAAGGGCGGCAACAACTGGGTGGGCGGCAACTGCACCGTGAGCTGCATGCTGATGGGCGTGGGCGCGCTCTACAAGGCCGGGCTGGTCGAGTGGATGAGCACGCAAACCTACCAGGCCGCCAGCGGCGGCGGCGCGCAGCACATGCGCGAGCTGCTCACGCAATACGGCACGCTGCATGCCGAGGTCAAGGCCCTGCTTCAAGACCCCAAGAGCGCCATCCTCGAAATCGACCGCCAGATCATCGCCAAGCAGCGTGCGCTATCCGGTGACGAAGTGGCCAACTTCGGGGTACCGCTGGGCGGCTCGCTCATTCCCTGGATCGACAAGGATCTGGGCAATGGCGTGAGCCGCGAAGAATGGAAAGGCATGGCCGAAACCAACAAGATCATGGGCTTCGACCCAGCCGTGCCGGTGGACGGCTTTTGCGTGCGCGTGGGCGCCATGCGCTGCCACAGCCAGGCGCTGACCTTCAAGCTCAAGAAAGACTTGCCGCTGGCCGACATCGAGGCCATGATCGCCGCTGACAATGAATGGGTGAAAGTCGTGCCCAACACGCGCGAAGCCACCCTGCAAGCGCTGACGCCCGTGGCCGTGACCGGCACCATGCACATTCCCGTGGGCCGCATTCGCAAGCTCGCCATGGGGCCCGAATACCTGGGCGCCTTCACCATTGGCGACCAGCTGCTGTGGGGCGCGGCCGAACCCCTACGGCGCATGCTGCGCATTCTTCTTGAGCGCTAAACACACGCCCTTGCGGCCGGGCACGCCAGAATAGTGCCCGGCGGCCAAGGCAGCACATCGCTTTGGCCACCCCTGCGAAAAGATCGCCTCACGTTGCCTGATGACAACAGGAGCACGCGTATTTCACCACCTCGCGAACTTGTGAAGAAGGTTAAGCAGTGTCTCAGCTTGTCAGGCTAATTCGTTGATGTTAATGTCGATTTTCATATCCGTTCAGACGCGTTCGCAGTTCGCGCATTGAAACCTATGCACAAAAAAGCTCAAAAGGTCCAGGCTGGGCCAGACCGCACACGAGGCATGGCTGGCACGCCATGGAAAAAGGAGACGCTGGCCACCGCCGCCATGCTGGCCGTTGCCGGCTTCAGTCTGGATGCGCACGCGCTCGCGCTGGGAGCCATCACCGTCCGCTCATCTCTCGGTGAACCGCTTCGCGCCGAGATTGAAGTGCCGCAAATCTCGTCTGCGGAAGCCGCGTCGCTGAAAGCTGCCTTGGCTTCGCCTCAGGCCTTCCGCGCCGCCGGGGTCGATTACACCCCCGCTGTGTCAGGCATGCGCGTGACCCTGCACCGCCGCGCCAATGGCCAGGCCTATCTGCGGCTGGCTGGCAGCCGCCCGGTGAACGAGCCATTCCTGGGCGTCGTCGTTGAAGCCTCATGGGCCAATGGCCGTGTGGTG
This sequence comes from Comamonadaceae bacterium OH2545_COT-014, assembly GCA_003859965.1. Classification (GTDB taxonomy): domain Bacteria; phylum Pseudomonadota; class Gammaproteobacteria; order Burkholderiales; family Burkholderiaceae_C; genus Ottowia. Next base: position 68,394 of record RQYR01000011.1, read on the forward strand.
CGTGACTACACCATGCTGATTGACCCGCCCGGCCGCGACACGCCCCCGCCCGTCACGGTCACCGGCTCGGAGGTGCCAGTCGGATCAGGCACGCCTTCTGTGGCCGAGCAAGTCTCTGCTTCTTCCCCCGAGGGGTCCCGCTCGCCCGAAGATGTTGCCCCGACACGCCGCGCCAACGCGAACACGGCCAGCCGGCAGCAACCACGTCGGGCCGCCGCCCCCAGCACTGGTGGTGGCCAGCAAATCACCGTGCGACGTGGTGATACGGCTTACGGTCTGATTGCATCGCATGTACCGGAAGGCGTTTCGCTGGATCAGATGCTCGTGGCACTGTTGCGCGCCAACCCCAATGCCTTTATCCGCGGCAACGTCAACCTGCTGAAATCAGGCGCTGTCGTTCACCTGCCTACTGCCGAACAGGCCAGCGCCGTATCACGCAGTGCGGCCCGCCGTGCCGTGGTGGCACAAAGCCGCGACTTCCAGGCCTATCGCCGTGGCTTGGCCGGCAGCGCCCCCCGGACAGCCGTCGCCAGCGCTGACCGCAGCGCCAGCGGCTCCGTGCAAGCCCAAGTGCGGGAAACCCGCCCGGCGCCGCCCACTGGCGACCGTCTGCGCTTGACGCGTGGCAGCGCCGCCAAGAGCAGCGCTGAAGCCCAGATCGCCCAAAACCGCCAGGCGCAAGAACAATCCGAGCGCATGGCCGAACTGTCGAAAAACATCGACGAACTCAAGCGCCTGCAAAACGCTTCCGCCGCAGCAGCTGGCAGTGCTGCTGTAAGCAGTTCTGAAAATGCATCTTCGGGCGCTGGCATCCCTGTGCCTGTGGGCACAACACCTGTGGCTCCCCCGGTCGTACCCGCTTCCGGCATGAATGCCATGGAACCTGCGCCCGCACCGGTTTCGGAACAGCCGTCCGTCATGGCCAGTGCCCCAAGCACCCCCTTGGCTGAACCTGCGGCAACTGCCGCCAGCGAGACCGCTTCTGCCGCGCTCGCCGCGACAACCGAACCTGCGCCCGCACCTGTGGAGCCGCCGCCACCGCCTCCCCCTCCAGCTCCTCCGCCTGAACCCGTTGCTGAACCTTCTTTTGTTGATTCGCTGATGGAGAACCCGTTGATTCCAGCGACGGGCTTGGGTCTGCTGGCATTGCTGGCAGGTTACGGTTTCTACCGTTCACGTCAGGTAAAAAAAAACGCCCCACCGCTAGATAGTTCGTTCATCGAAAGCCGCCTTCAGCCTGACTCCTTCTTTGGAGCCAGCGGTGGCCAGCGTGTCAACACCAAAGATGCTGGCAACAGCGCCACTGGCGCCAACTCCTCCATGGCCTACTCGCCCAGCCAGCTGGATGCGGCGGGCGACGTGGATCCTGTTGCGGAAGCCGATGTTTATCTGGCTTATGGCCGCGACATGCAGGCCGAGGAAATCCTGAAAGAAGCACTACGCACACACCCCACCCGTGTATCCGTGCACCGCAAGCTGGCAGAAATCTATGCCAAGCGGCGTGACGCCAAGGCGCTTGAAGCGATTGCCACCGAAGCTTACCCGCTCACCAACGGCCAGGGCGCCGATTGGGATGCCATCTGCGTTCTTGGCGGCGAGCTCGACCCGGACAATGGCCTTTACAAGCCAGGCGGCAAGCCACAACCCAAGCTCTCGGAAGGCGCCCAGCACCCGGGTTTTGGCGCAGATACAGAACCGCAAACAGCGCAAATCCATGAGCGCAAAGGCCAGCCCTCCGTTGCACCCGTCGTGTCCTCGCCAGTGCCTCTGGACTTGGATCTGGATCTGGACAACGCGCCGGTCAAGGCGCCTGAGCCTGCCCCCATGGCAACGGCAGCTGCAACAACTGCAGCCATGAGCGCGGCGGCAGCGGCTGCCTCTGCTCCGGCTGCCCTCTCGCCCGCAACCACGCCTGACGCATCGCTGTCCGAACCCGGACCGCTGGACTTTGACTTGGATCTGGACGCCGCCCATGCCGGCCCTGTCAGTAGCCCCGCACCCGTGGTGGCAAACCCGCCGGCAGCGGCTGCCAGCACCCGTAATTCTGGCATGATCGAGTTCGATATGGATGCCCTGTCGCTCGACCCCGACTCCCGCGGTGGTGACCTGCGCACCGAACAGCCGGAAGACGCTGATGACGACCCCCTCTCCACCAAGCTCGCGCTGGCCAAGGAGTTCCATGCCATTGGCGACACCGAGGGCGCCCGCATGATGGTCAAGGAAGTGGTTGACGAAGCCAGCGGTTCGCTCAAGGCACGCGCCGAGCGCTTCCTCAACGAAATCAGCTAAAACGGCTTTCTACCGTTTCTTCTGACTTCGCGGCGCTATCATGCGCCGCCCCCCGCCCCTCTTTCAGAGTCGCATGGTGGCTCTGAAAGAGGGTTTGTTTTTGGCGCTTGCGCCACCTCCCTCACTGAAGTCACGCCTGCATGCGAATTGCCCTCGGCCTCTCGTACCACGGCGCCGCCTACCAGGGCTGGCAAAGCCAGCCCTCCGGCCAGACCGTGCAAGACCGGCTGGAAGCCGCACTCGCCGCCTTCGCCACCACGCCCGTCCATACCCTGTGCGCGGGCCGCACCGACGCGGGCGTGCATGGGCTGATGCAGGTCGTGCATTTCGACACCGAGGTGCAGCGCGAGCCCTTTTCCTGGGTGCGCGGCACCAACCGCTTTCTGCCCGCCGACATCGCCGTGCAATGGGCCCGGCCCGTGCCCGACGCCTTCCACGCCCGCGCCAGCGCCCTCGCCCGCCGCTATGCCTACGTGCTGCTGCAATCGCCCGTGCGCCCCAGCCTGGACGCGCAGTGCGTGGGCTGGAGCTTTCGCCCGCTGGACGGCCACGCCATGCGCCAGGCCGCCGCACTGCTGCTCGGCGAGCATGACTTCAGCAGCTTCCGCGCCGCTGCCTGCCAGGCGCTGTCGCCCGTCAAGCAGCTCACGCGCATCGACATCCGCCAGCACGGCGCCTACTGGCGCTTCGACTTCGAGGCCAACGCCTTTTTGCACCACATGATCCGCAACATCATGGGCTGCCTGCTCGCCGTGGGCCAGGGCCAGCACCCGCCGCAGTGGATGGCCGAGGTGCTGGCCGCCCGCAGCCGCGACGCCGCCGCCCCCACCTTCGCCCCCGACGGCCTGTACTTCCTGGGCCCGCGCTACGCGCCCGAATGGGGCTTGCCCGAGCGCACCGCCGCCTTCGACTGGCTGCCCGCATGAGCCGCCCCGCCTACCCCGCCACCCGCATCAAGATCTGCGGCCTCACGCGCGAGCAGGACGTGGACGCCGCCGTGGCCGCCGGGGCCAATGCCATCGGCTTCGTGCTCTACCCCCACAGCCCGCGCCACGTCACGCCCGAGCGCGCGGGCGCGCTGGCGCGGCGCCTGCCGCCCATGGTCACGCCGGTGCTGCTGTTCGTGAACGCAACCGCTCCTGAAACAATAGCTGCTTGCGCTTGTGTACCGGGCGCTACCCTGCAATTTCATGGTGATGAAACCCCGGCCCAGTGCGAAGCCGCCGCGCGGCAGGCCGGCCGCCCCTTCTGGCGTGCCGCGCGCGTGCCGCTGGACGGGGCGCAGGACTTCGACTTGCTACACTTTGCCGCGCAATACCCCAGCGCCCAGGCGCTGCTGCTCGATGCCCACGTGCCGGGCTACGGCGGCGGCGGAAAGACATTCGATTGGTCACGCCTTCCAACAAACGTCGCCTCTCACCTCGTTTTAAGTGGTGGGTTAACGCCTGCAAACGTGGGCGATGGCATCCGCTGCCTGCGCGGGCGCGGCTTGTCGCTCGCGGTTGACGTTTCCTCCGGCGTCGAGAGCACCGGCCCTGACGGCTTGCCGCGCAAGGGCATCAAGGACGCCGCCCTGATTCACCAGTTCGTCGCCGCCGTGCGCGCGGCGGACGCCCCGTTTGCAGACCCATCATGAACCACCCCACCCTGCCCAATGCACACGGGCACTTCGCCCCAGGCCCTGACGCACAGGGCCATTTCGGCCCCTACGGCGGCCGCTTCAGCAGCGAAACGCTGACCTACGCCATCGACGAGCTGACGGCCGCCTACGCCCGCTACCAGCACGACGCGGATTTCCAGGCCGAATTCCAGCGCGAGCTGGCGCACTACGTGGGCCGCCCCTCGCCCATCTACCACGCCGAGCGCACCAGCCGCGAATTGAAAGGCGCGCAGATTTACCTCAAGCGCGAAGACCTCAACCACACCGGCGCGCACAAGATCAACAACGTCATCGGCCAGGCCATGCTGGCCAAGCGCATGGGCAAGCCGCGCATCATTGCCGAAACGGGCGCGGGTCAGCACGGCGTGGCCACCGCCACCATCTGCGCGCGCTACGGGCTGCAATGCGTGGTCTACATGGGCGCGGAAGACGTCAAGCGCCAATCACCCAACGTCTATCGCATGAAGCTGCTGGGCGCCACCGTGGTGCCGGTGGAGTCCGGCAGCAAGACGCTGAAAGACGCGCTGAATGAAGCCATGCGCGACTGGGTGGCGAACGTGGACGACACCTTCTACATCATCGGCACCGTGGCCGGGCCGCATCCCTACCCCATGATGGTGCGCGACTTCCAAAGCATCATCGGCCGCGAGTGCCTGAGCCAAATGCCCGAGATGCTGGCCGCGCAGCGCATGGCAGCCACCCAGCCCGATGCGGTGATCGCCTGCGTGGGCGGCGGCAGCAACGCCATGGGCATCTTCCACCCCTACATCCCTTATGAAAACACGCGCCTGATCGGCGTGGAAGCTGCGGGCCAAGGGCTGGACAGCGGCAAGCATTCGGCCAGCCTGCTGCGCGGCAGCCCCGGCGTGCTGCACGGCAACCGCACCTACGTGCTGCAAGACGACGACGGCCAAATCCTCGAAACCCACAGCATCAGCGCCGGGCTGGACTACCCCGGCGTCGGCCCCGAGCACGCCTGGCTGAAAGACACCGGCCGCGCCGAATACGTGGGCATCACCGACGCCGAAGCCCTGGCCGCCTTCCACCACCTGTGCCGCACCGAAGGCATCATCCCCGCCCTCGAATCCAGCCACGCTTTCGCCCACGCCATGAAGCTCGCCCCCACCATGCGGCCCGACCAGGCCATCCTGGTGTGCCTGTCCGGCCGCGGCGACAAGGACATCGGCACCGTGGCCGACCTGGACGGCGTGGACTTCTACGACCAGCCCTCCATGCGCGGGCATGTGGTCAAGGGGGCTGGCAAGGGCTGAAGGCCGACTACGTGAAAGGAATGTGTCATGGCTGAATTCGGCACGCCTGGCCTGGCGCCCAAAGCGCCCGAACCTGCGCGTATCAAATCCGTCACCATCGAAGGCTTTCGCAGCCTGCGCGCCATTGAGGGGCTGGAACTGCCTGATTTGACGGTCTTGATCGGCGCAAATGGTTCGGGTAAATCCACGCTCATCCGTTTTTTTGAAATGCTGAGCTGGATGCACAGATCTGCCAGCTTGCAGGAATTTGTGCTGCGCCACGGTGGCGGGGACGACCAGTTTTTCATGGGCGCACGCCGCACGCCGCGTATCCATGCCGAAATCTGCCTGGAAACCAACAAGGGCGATAACGACTACCGTTTCGACCTGGTGCATTTGGCCGCAGGCGATACGGTCATGGTGATGAACGAGGCCTATCGCTTCTCGGACCGCAACAAGCCGGGCAAGGCCATGTGGACAGAAATCGATTCGCCCGGCAAGGAATCTGCCTTGCGCACCCGAGAGGAAAAAACAGCCCAAACCATTGCGTGCCTTTTGAGGCAGTGTGCGACCTACCAGTTTCACGACACCTCCTTGCAGGCCTCCATTCACCACCGCTGGGACGTCGCCGACTCGCTGAGCCTGCGCACCGATGGCGGCAACCTGTCGGCCGTTTTGTTGGCGCTGCGCGAGGCGGACCCCCGCCGTTATGAGCTCATCGTGCGGCAGATCCGCCGTGCGCTGCCCATCTTCAAAGACTTTGTGCTGGAACCCGAAGCCGGCAAGGTACTGCTGCGCTGGCGGGGCGCGCAGAGCGACAAGGTATTTGGCTCGCACCTCACCTCCGATGGCTCGTTGCGGCTTTTCTGCCTGTTGACCTTGCTGAACCTGCCGCCCGAGCGGCTGCCGGGCGTGATGTTTTTCGATGAGCCCGAGCTGGGTTTGCACCCCCACGCCATCACGCTGGTGGCCGAGATGTTCAAACGGCTGGCGCAAAAGCGGCAAATCTTCATTGCCACGCAATCGCCCTATTTGGTGGATTGCTTCGAGCTGGAAAACATCATCATCGCCAGTGCCAGCCAAGGCGAAACCTCGCTGCGCCACTTGCCGCGTGCGCAATATCAGCAATGGCTGGACGATGAATACCTGCTCTCCGACATCTGGCTCAAACAGGCCATTGGAGGCCTGGAATGATCCGCGTCTGCGTAGTATGCGAAGGCCAGACGGAAGTGCAGTTTGTGAAAAACTGTCTGGCGCCGTACTTCCAGCAGCACGCATTGCATGTATTTCCCACGCTGCTGCAGGCGCCGTCGGGCGCGCACCGGGGAGGGAGGGTGACGGTGGAGCGGCTGGTGCGCTTTATTTCGCATCAGCGCCATCAGTGCGATCGCATCACGACGCTGGTGGACTTTTACGGTTTTCAAGACCGCAACGGACGCAGCCGGCAAGAGCTGGAACAAGCCATCCTGGATGGCGTGCGCACCAAAGGCGGCGACCCTCGCTTTGTGCTGCCCTACATCCAAATGCACGAATTTGAAGGCTTGCTGTTTGCAAATGTGCAGGCGTTTGAGTGGGTGGCCGATGGCTGGAGCGAGCCAGTGCACGCCCAACTGGCCCAAGTACGAGAGGCCTTTGCAACGCCGGAGGACATCAACGGCGGCGAGGACACTGCCCCCTCCAAGCGGATCCTCTCCATCTTCGGCCCGGGCATTTATTCCAAAACCGAGCACGGCCCATTGATTGCCGAATCCATCGGGATCGACGTCATGCGGGCGCAGTGCCCCAACTTCCACGCCTGGCTGGATCGGATTGCCGCATGGAGCCAGTCTGTGTAAGCCCCCGAAATTTTTGCCTTTTCTTCCCATGAGCCGCATCCAAACCACCTTCACCACCCTCAAGCAGCAGGGCCGCACCGCCCTCATTCCCTACGTCACCGCCGGCTTTCCCTATGCCGACATCACCCCGGCCCTCATGCACGGTATGGTCGCCGCCGGGGCGGACGTGATCGAGCTGGGCGTGCCCTTTTCCGACCCCAATGCCGACGGCCCCGTCATCCAGCAAGCGGGCGAGCGCGCGCTGGCGCTGGGCGTGGGGCTGGCCAAGGTGCTGTGCATGGTGCAAACCTTCCGCGAGCAGGATCAGCAAACCCCCGTCGTGCTGATGGGCTACGCCAACCCGGTGGAGCGCTACGACCAGAAGCACGGTGCGGGCAGCTTCATCCGCGATGCGGCCGCCGCAGGCGTGGACGGGCTGCTCATCGTCGATTACCCGCCCGAGGAATGCGCAGACTTCGCCGCCGCGCTGAAAAACGCAGGGCTGGATTTGATCTTCCTGCTCGCCCCCACCAGCACCGAGGCGCGCATGCAGCAGGTGGCCCAAGTGGCCAGCGGCTACGTCTATTACGTCTCGCTCAAGGGCGTGACCGGCGCGGCCAGCCTGAACACCGCCGAAGTGCAGGCCGCACTGCCGCGCATCCGCCAGCACGTGCACATCCCCGTGGGCGTGGGCTTTGGCATTCGCGATGCGGAAACCGCCCGCGCCATTGGCGAGGTGGCCGACGCGGTGGTCATCGGCAGCCGCCTGATCCAGGTGATCGAGAACCAGCCGCCCGAAGGCGTGGTGGCCGCCGCCCAGGACTTTCTGCGCCCCATCCGCGCCGCGCTGGACGGGCCAGCGCCGACAGCCGCGTGAGCACTCAAAAAAAGTAGCGTGCCAGCAGGGCCAGGCCCGAGGCCAGCACGATGCCGTGCAGGATGCGCAGGAACTGCTCGCGCGTCAGGCGCAGCGTGATGTGACGGCCCAGCCAAAGCCCGCCCCACATGGCAGGCAGCAGCACGGCGGCCAGCAGCAGGCCGCTGTCGTGGTAGACGCCTGCCATCAAAAAGATGAGCAGCCGCGTCAGCGTGGACAGGCCGATCAGCATGCTTTGCGTCACGCGCAGGCGCTTCTTGTCCTCCAGGCGGCCGGCCAGGTAGATCGCATACAAAAACCCGCCGCTGCCAAACAAGGCACTGAACACCCCGCCCACCAGGCCAAAGGGCACAGCCAATGTGGCGGGGAAGGTCTTGCGCGCCTGCCGGCGCAGCATGGCCTGCAATGCATAGGCCACGGCAAAAATGCCCAGCATCAGCAGCAGCACCTCGGGCCGGGTCTTGAGCAGCACCGCCGCGCCCACGCCGCTGCCCAGCAGCATCCAGGGCAGCTGGCGCTTGAGCTCGGCCACGTCGGCGCGCCGGCCATCGCGCAGCAGATTGGTTACGGCGGCGCTGAAGTCCAGCAAGGCCAGCAGCGGCACCACGCGCGACAAAGGCATGAGCTGCGTCAGCACCGGCCCCGCCATCAGCGCCGTGCCAAAGCCGGCCATGCCAAACACCACGTAGGCTGCGGCCACCACGGCCCAGATCGCCACCCATTGGGCCATTGAGAAATCCATCATTACCCGTCTTTCATGCGCATATTGCGATGGCACAAAGCATCTGCGCCGTGCGCCATGGCGGGATTTTTCCCATGAATGAGTGCGATGAGAAATATAGAATCGGTCAACTTCCATCTCAAAAAAGCATAGCCATGGTCAGCATGAAGCAGCTGCGCTATTTCACGGAAATCGTGGAATGCCGCAGCTTCAGCCTGGCGGCGGCGCGCCTGCACATTGCGCAGTCGGCGCTCAGCCGCCAGGTCAAAGAGCTGGAAGCCTCTGTGCAAACCGAGCTGCTGCAGCGCCTGCCCCGGCATGTGGAGCCCACGCCCGCGGGCAAGGCCTTTTATGCCGGCGCGAAGAAGATGCTGTTCCTGCTGAACGACACCCTGGCCCACACGCGCGGCGTGGGCAGGCATGACGGGGGCGTGATCCGGCTTGCCCACACCAGCTCGGTGCCGCTGGCAGGCGGCTTGCTGCACAAGGTGAAGGCGGTGCTGGCCGCCAACGCGGGCCTGTCACTGGACATCACGCAACGGCCCTCCGAGCAGCACGCGGACGAGATCGAGGCGGGCCGCTGCGACCTGGGCCTGGTGCGCCTGCCGGTGCAGGTGCGGCACCCGCACGTGCGGATGCACACGCTGTACGAAGAAGCGCTGATGCTGGCCGTGAGCCAGCGCCACCCGCTGGCGCGCCGCCCCAGCGTGCCCGTGGCCGCGCTCAGGCATGAACGCTTCGTGTCCCTGCCGCACAGCGAGCGCAGCGGCCTGAGCTTTCACGTTGCCAGCCTGTGCATGCGGCATGGCTTTTTCCCCGCCGCGGCGCAAGCCATCTCGCGCAAGACCACGCTGCTGAACCTGGTCGATGCCGGCCTGGGCATTGCCCTGCTGCCCCAGGGCATGCGCGCCATCGCACCGCCCACGGTCCGCTTCATTGCGCTGCAAGGCAGCGGCCACGGCACCACCGTCGCCATGCTCTGCCGCGCCGACGCCCCGGCGCTGGTGGAGCACTTCGCCGCCCAGCTGAAAGCGCAGTACCCGCCTGCGCCGCCCTCGCCCGCCACGGCCCCGGCCTGAGCGGCGGCGCACGGATGCGAGACAATCAGACCCACGCACGCGAGCAGGCAAGCCAGTGCAAACGCGCTAGGGCACTTTAAAAAATAGCCCGTCTCTTCCGTTTGTCTGCCCCAACCGTTCACATCCGACACACCGCTGAAAGACCTCTTGTCATGAGCTGGCTTGAAAAGCTTCTTCCTCCCAAGATCCAGAAATCCGAAAACGGCGAGCGCCGCCAGCAAATGCCCGAGGGGCTGTGGATCAAGTGCCCGGCTTGCGACACCGTGCTCTACAAGACCGATCTGGAGCAGAACCTGAGCGTGTGCCCCCAATGCGGCCACCACCACCGCGTGGGCGCGCGCGCGCGGCTGGACATGTTCCTGGACGACGAAGGCCGCTACGACATCGGGCAGGAAGTGCTGCCCGTGGACGCCCTGAAATTCAAGGACAGCCGCAAGTACCCCGAGCGCCTGAAAGAAGCGCTGGAAAACGCTGGCGAAACCGATGCCCTGGTGGTCATGGGCGGCGCGGTGATGAGCGTGCCCGTGGTCGCCGCCGCGTTTGAGTTCGACTTCATGGGCGGCAGCATGGGCAGCGTGGTGGGCGAGCGCTTCGTGCGCGGCGTGGAAACCGCCATCGAGCAGAAAGTGCCCTTCATCTGCTTCACCGCCACCGGCGGCGCGCGCATGCAGGAAGGGCTGCTCAGCCTGATGCAGATGGCCAAGACCAACGCCGCCCTCACCCGCTTGGCCAAGAAAGGTCTGCCCTACGTCAGCGTGCTGACCGACCCCACCATGGGCGGCGTCTCTGCCGGCTTCGCCTTCGTGGGCGACGTGGTCATTGCCGAGCCCAAGGCGCTGATCGGCTTTGCCGGCCCGCGCGTCATTGAAAACACCGTGCGCGTGAAGCTGCCCGACGGCTTTCAGCGCGCCGAATTCCTGCAAGACAAAGGCGCGGTGGACTTCATCTGCGACCGGCGCGAGCTGCGCGAAAAAGTGGCCAGCGTGCTCGCCATGCTGCAGCGCCAGCCAGCCGACGCGGTGGCCTGACCATCAAAGAGGGCCGCGCCCCGGCCCCCCACCCGGCTCTCGGAGCAACCCTACCCAGTGCGGCCCGCCCTCTCAGAGAACAGTTCAAGATCTCGGCATGAGCGGGCAACCAGCGGGTTTGGGATGGGATGCAAGGCGCCACCTGGTACACATGACGCCGCCAATGGCCCGTGTCTACTGGCAAGTTCTGTTTGCGCCGCAGTCCTGCGGCGCCCCCACCCGCTTGATTGACCGCCGTGCAAGGATTTTGAACAAGTTCCCATGCCGCATTTTTCTGGCAAGTCGCTGGCCCGGCCTTGGCCATTTGGCGGCAGGCGGATCACACGCCGCCCTTACCAGCCACCCATCAGCAGCCGCGCCTGGGCATTGCCCAGCACCATGCCCAGCACCTGCAGGGCCACCACCACCACCAGCGGTGAAAGATCCACCCCGCCTGCCAGCGGCAGCACCCGCCGCACCGGCGCCAGCAGCGGCGCCGTGAGCTGATGCACAAAGCGCAGCGCAGGCGCGCCCGGCTGCAGCCAGCTCATCAACGCCGCCACCACCACCAGTGCCGTGGCCACCGACACCGCCAGTTGCAGCAGCCCCAGCAAGCCCATGACGGGCCATGCCGCCCAAACCGCCCCCGTGCGCAGCATGAGCAAGGGCACGTATTGCAACAGCTTGAGCAGCCACGCCGCGAGCAGGCAAGGCAAATCCCAACGGCCCGCCGGCGGCAACAGCCGCGCCAGCGGCTTGACCAGCCAGTCTGTCAGCGCCAGCAGCAGCGGCCCCACCGGGTTGCCCACCCAGGACACGCCTTGCCAGCGCATCCACGCCCGTATCAAACACGCGCCACCCACCAGCGTGACGGCAACTTCAAGCAAAAAAGCAGTGATTTCATACAACATGGGCAACAAAACCGAAAGCGTGCGGCGAAGGGTGGAATTGGCGTGGGATGATAGTGGCGCACTGCGGCTCTGCCAGCGCGCCCCACACACCGGGTACAGGCGTGTGGCCAGTCAGTTTTTCACTTCAACCTGCCCATGGCGCCCGCCAGCGGGCCATGCAGCAAGTCCCCGCTCGTCCCTCGCCCGTCATTGACGGCACTCTCACCCCCTTTTCAGCCCACGCCTTGCCCCTGCCCCGCACACTTTCCCACCTGCCCCTGTTTCCGCTGGGCACCGTGCTTTTTCCTGGCGGCGTGTTGCCGCTGCGCATTTTTGAAGTGCGTTACTTGCACATGGTGGCCCGCTGCCACCAGCGGAGCGAGCCCTTCGGCGTGGTGGCCTTGCAGCATGGCAGCGAAGTACGGCGCCCCGGCCAGCCGCCTCCGGTGCTGCATGGCTGTGGCACGCTGGCACGCATCACCGCGCTGCACGCGCCGCAGCCAGGCCTGCTGCTGGCGCAATGCGAAGGCGGCCAGCGTTTCCGGCTCCACGCTTGGCGCCAGCAGCCCGACGGGCTATGGACGGGCGACGTTTCCCTGCTGGACCCAGACCGGGCCACCCCCATTCCGCCCGACCTTGCCAGCCTGGCTGATGCCTTGCGCCACGCGCTGGAGCTACCCGAATCACCCCACCAGCCCGCCCACGGCGCCCCGGCGCCCGAGCTGTTTCAAGACGCGGGTTGGGTCGCCAACCGCTGGTGCGAACGGCTGCCCCTGCCGCTCACGCAAAAGCAGCAGCTCATGGCGTTGGACAACCCCCTGGTGCGGCTGGAGCTGATCAGCGACCTCGTCACCCTGGCCCTGGGCGCCGCTGGCCGCCGGCCCTGAGAACCTGAGTTCACGCACCTGGGGCTGCATCACCGGCAGATGGGTGGCCGGCCCCCCCATCACGCCTGCCCATGGGGATCTTCTTGCCTGCTCGCATTGCACTTCAAACTACCAAAAGTATAGCAAACAATGGCGTCCATACTGCCCCGAATGGCATATTGACCGCCCTCACCGCTCTTCACCCCCGACACCGGCCGCGCCACCCGCTGCTGCGGCGTGCATACTGCGGGCTGTCAGCGTTTTTTTACAAACCCGGCATCAACACCGGCTTTTTCTTGCAAGGAGACTCCAACCATGACCCGTGAAGTCGTCATCGTCAGCGGCGTTCGCACCCCCATCGGCACTTTCGGCGGCAGCCTGAAAGACATCCCCCCCACCGAGCTGGCCGCGCTGGTTGTCCAGGAGGCGCTGGCGCGCGCGCAAGTGCCCGGCCAGGACGTGGGTCACGTCGTCTTTGGCCATGTGGTCAACACCGAGCCGCGCGACATGTACCTCTCGCGCATGGCAGCCATCAACGGCGGCTGCCCCAAGGAAACCCCGGCCATGAACGTCAACCGCTTGTGCGGCTCCGGCCTGCAGGCCGTGGTATCGGCCAGCCAGAGCATTCTGCTGGGCGACTGCGACGTGGCCGTGGCCGGCGGCGCCGAGAACATGAGCCGCGCGCCCTACGCCAGCCTCAACACCCGCTGGGGCGCGCGCATGGGCGACACGCAAATGGTGGACATGATGGTCGGCGCGCTGCACGACCCCTTCCACAAGATCCACATGGGCGTGACGGCCGAGAACGTGGCACAGGAGTTCGGCGTGAGCCGCGAAGACCAGGACGCGCTGGCGCTGGAGAGCCACCAGCGCGCCGAGCGCGCCTGGGCCGAAAACCGCTTTGCCGGTCAGATCGTCCCCGTCACGCTCAAGACCCGCAAGGGCGAGGTGCTGTTTGAAAAGGACGAGCACTTCCGCGCCGGCGCCAAGCTGGAGGACTTCCAGAAGATGAAGCCCGTGTTCTTGAAGGAAAACGGCACCGTCACCGCCGCCAACGCCAGCGGCATCAATGATGCCGCCGCCGCCCTGGTGCTGATGGAAGCCGGCGCCGCCAAGGCGCGCGGCGCCAAGCCGCTGGCGCGCCTGGTGGGCTACGCGCACGCCGGGCTGGAGCCCAAGATCATGGGCATGGGCCCGGTGCCCGCCAGCGAGCTGGCGCTGAAAAAGGCGGGCCTGAGCATTGACCAGATGGACGTGATCGAGGCCAACGAAGCCTTTGCCGCGCAAGCCTGTGCCGTGACCCGCGGCCTGAAGGCCGACCCGGCCAAGGTCAACCCCAACGGCTCCGGCATCTCGCTGGGCCACCCCATCGGCGCCACCGGCGCGCTCATCACCGTCAAGGCCCTCCATGAGCTGCAACGCGTGGGCGGCAAGTACGCACTGGTGACCATGTGCATCGGCGGCGGCCAGGGCATCGCGGCGATCTTCGAGCGCGTGTAAGCCGCGCGCCCACATGGCGCCAGGGAACGTGGAGATTCGGTTTGCGAAGCGGTTTTTGCCTCGAAAACACCGCCGCAACACTGAGTTTCAACAGCCCCTTCTACAGTTCAGGTAGCTGACAGCGCCCGCTGGACTTGTGCCGGCGGGCGTTTTTCATGAAAGGAGGACGCCCGCACCTCTATCGCGCTCGCGGCGCGAAGGTACGCGGAAAGTAGGCGGGCCGGGCGTTCTCGCGCAGCCGGTAGCGCATGGCAGGCCGGCCTGCGGCGGCCGCGGCTTCCTGGCCCGCCTCCTGCAGAAAGTCGGCCGCCAGCATGCGGGTGCGAAACCCGCTTTTATCCACCGCGCGGCCCAGCACCACCTCGTACATGCGCTGCAACTGCGGCAGCGTGAATGGCTGCGGCAGCAAGTAGGCCGGCAAGGACGTGTACTCCACCTTGGCGCGCAGCCGGGCCAGCGCCGTGGCCAGGATATCGGCATGGTCAAAGGCCAGCGGACCAGCGCCGGTCAAAGCGGCGCCGGCCTCGACCCACTGGGCATCGGGCGCCAGCGGCTGGTCAGGCGGCGGAATGAGAGCAAAGTACACATGCGTGGCCGACCATCCGCGCGGATCCCGTGTGGCGCTGCCCCAGCTGCCCAGCTGCTCCAGATAAGGCGACTGCACCCCCGTTTTGCCCCGCAGGATGCGCTGCGCGCAAGCCAGCAAATCCGCGTCCTGCCCCACATGCACAAAGCCCCCGGGCAACGCCCAGCGCCGGGCAAAAGGCGGCTGCGCCCGCCGCGTCAGCAGCACGCACAAGCGCTCTTGCCGCACGGTGAAGATGACCACGTCCACCGTACTGATGGGCCGCTGCTCTGCCGTGACATGGTTTGGGGTCGCTTCGCCAGGGGCGGATGTGTTGCTCTTGCGCATGATGGGTTTCCACACGGGCTGTATTAGTTGTAATATACAACCCATTAAGTTGTTCAACACAACAAAATCAGGTTCAACCCCAGCCATCAAGGATGGCTCGCCATGTTCGGCATTCGCTACTTCAAGTCATCTCCCACGCTGTACCTGCTGCAATACCGGCGCGGCCAGATCGTGCGCGAAGGCGTAGGCGCCTCGTTTTGGTATTACGCCCCCACCACCACGCTGGTGGGGGTGCCCATTGGCAGCCAGGAACGCCACTTCATCTTCGAGGCGGTGACGCAGGACTTCCAGCGCGTGACGGTGCAAGGTCAGGTGAGCTGGCGCGTGGCCGAGCCGCGCCGCCTGGCGCAGTTGCTGGACTTTTCGCTGCGCCCGAACGGACGCGGCTGGGCCAGCGAAGACCCCGAACGCCTGGCCGAGCGCGTGGCCACGCAGGCCGAGGTGATCGTGCAGCAGCAAATGCAGACCTTGCCGCTCACGGCCGCGCTGGGCGCTGCCGCCAGCGTGGCCGCCGTCATGCACACGCAGCTGGCCGCGCAGCCCGAGATGAGCGAGCTGGGCCTGCAAGTGCTGGGCGCGTCGGTGGTGGCCATCAAGCCCACGCCCGACATCGCCCGCGCGCTGGAAGCCCAGGCGCGCGAGGCGCATCTGAAAGCCGCTGACGACGCCGTGTACTTGCGCCGCATGGCCGCCGTGGAAAAAGAGCGCGCCATCCGCGAAAACGAGCTGGAAACCGACGTGGCCGTCGAACTTAAAAAGCGCCAGATACAAGACGCGCAGATCGAAGCCGAAGCCGCCCGCCTGCGCAGCGACAACGCCTTGCGCGCCGAGCAGATGAGCGCCGATGTGGCGCTGGAGGCCGAGCGCACCGCGCTGGTACAGGCCGAAGCGGCCAACCGCCGCACCCAGGCCGAGGCCGAGGCCTTCCGCGTGGCCGCCGTCATGCAGGCCTTTGGCCAGGCCGATCTGCGCGTGGTCCAGGCGCTGGCCGCCGCGGGCATGCAGCCCGGCCAGCTCATCGCCCAGGCCTTTGGCGACCTGGCGGACAAGGCCGAGCGCATTGGCCAGCTCAACGTCTCGCCCGATTTGCTGCAAACCCTGATGCGCCAGCAGCCCACGGGAGCACCGTCATGAGCCAGCCCAGCCAGCGCCTGCACGACCGCAAGCACATGCTCGTCGTGCGCCGCACCCGCCTGGACGAGCTGGTGCGGCGCCAGGGCAGCCTGGCGCAGGCGCGCTTTTACATCGAGCGCCTGGACGCTGACTTTGGTGACTACCTGGCCGAGCACCAGCACTACCAGGCCGCGCTGGCCCAAGTACACACCAGCTTGCAGGCCATGGGGCGCTATCAGGTAATTGAACGCGACTTTCTGCCCAACGTGGTGTTTGGCCCGGACGATCTGGTCATCGCCCTGGGGCCGGACGGTCTGGTGGCCAACACCCTCAAATACCTGCAAGGCCAGCCTCTGATCGGCGTGAACCCCGAGCCCGCACGCTGGGACGGCCTGCTGCTGCCCTTTGCCCCGGCCGATCTGCCCGTGCTGCTGAAAGACGCGGCCCGCCGCCCGCTGCGCACGCAAAGCGTGACCATGGCCGAGGCCAGCCTGTCCGACGGGCAGCGCCTGCTGGCCGTCAACGACCTGTTCATCGGCGCGCAAAGCCACGTGTCGGCGCAGTACCGCATCCGCCATGGCGAGGCGAGCGAGCGGCAATCGTCCTCGGGCGTCATCGTTTCCACCGGCTTGGGCGCCAGCGGCTGGATGCGCAGCGTGCTGACGGGCGCGCGCCGCATCGCCGGCTTGCCGGATGCGGGCGAGAGCACGCCCGTCGGTCACGCCCACTGGGGCGACACGGCACTGCACTTTGCCGTGCGCGAGCCTTTCCCCAGCCGCCACACCCAGGTTGGCTTGGTGATGGGGCGCATGGATGAGGGCCAGACCCTGTGCATCGAATCGCTCATGGCCGAAGGCGGCGTGATCTTCTCTGACGGCATGGAAGCCGACCGCCTGCACTTTGGCGCCGGCACGCGCGCCCACATCCAGGTGGCCGCGCAGCGGGGCCTGCTGGTGGTGTGACATGCGGGGCGCGGCCGCGCTTCGCACGCCCGGCATACAGACCTGTTGGCGAAGAAACCGCCGTCAGATTGCAGCCCGATGAAAAGTGGTGACACCCCATTTTTTGCACTGGCAAACTGCGCTGCACGCCGATCGCGCGCCCGGGCGCAAAGTCACAACTGGCGTGCCAGATCGTCCTGCGCCTGGGGCGCCATCAAGGCCTCGGCGGGCGCGTTACCATGCGCTTTTTGCCCAATTACAGGATTAACGCTCCCATGCTGTTTCGTCCATTCGTCCGCGCCCTGGCCATCGGCCTGATCGCCACCGCCACCCAGGCCCAAACCTACCCGGCCAAGCCCATCCGCATGGTCATTCCGTTTCCGCCCGGCGGCGGCACCGACATCCTGAGCCGGCTGGTCGCCCAAAAGCTCACTGATGCCCATCAGTGGAACATCGTGCCGGACAACAAGCCCGGCGCGGGCGGCACGCTCGGCATCACGGAAGCAGCCCGGGGCAAACCCGACGGCTACGAGATGGTCATGGGCCAGAAAGACAACCTGGTTGTTGGCCCCTGGCTCTACAAGAACCTGCCGTGGAACCCGGTGAAAGATTTCACCCCCGTGGCCCATGTGGCCTGGGCGCCCGTCATCATTGCCACCAGCGCCAACTCCAAATACAAGACGCTGGCTGACGTGATCGCCGCCGCCAAGGCCGCGCCTGACACCGTTACCTACGGTTCGCCAGGCAATGGCACCACCATTCACCTGGCGGGTGACCAATTCGAAAAAGCCGCCGGCATCCGCCTGCGCCATGTGCCCTACAAAGGCTCCAACCCCGCGATGATGGACGCGCTGGCCGGCAACGTAGATTTGCTGGTGTCCTCCGTGCCCTCGGCCATGGGGCAAATCAAGGCCGGCAAGCTGCGCCCGCTGGCTGTCACCTCGGCCCAGCGCAGCAGCTCGCTGCCAGACGTGCCCACGGTGGCCGAAAGCGGCTTCAAGGGCTTTGACATGAGCACCTGGTACGGCCTGCTCATGCCTGCCGGCGCACCGCAGCCCGTGGTGAAGCAGATAAACGGCGCCGTGAACGAACTGCTGGCCCGGCCTGACGTGAAAAAAGCCATTCACGACCAAGGCGCCGAACCCTTGGCCTTGAGCCCCGAAGCCTTTGCCCGCAAGCTGCAAGACGACTACCAGACCGCAGAAAAGATCGTGCGCGATGCGGGCGTGAAGATTGAATAAACACGCGCCTGCCTCCCGGCACCCGTGCCGGGTGCGCCAAGTGCGCCCCTGCAGCCCGCTTGTCCGCGTGGATCGCACGGCGCTAGCCGGTTCGGTTTTTGCATCCCTCTTGCAAGCCGTTTTGCCCTTGGCCCGCCCATAAAAACGCCCGCTGGCCAGCGGGCGTTTTTATGGGCGGGGAAGCGGCAGCAAGCCGCCGCCTCACAAGGGCCATATGGATTCAAGCATCCTTGCGCGCAGCCGGGCAAGTGTTGATGCCCAGCAGCGGGTACGCCGGGCAGAAGCGGAAAAGCCCCGTGGCCAGTGGCAACACGCCCAGCCAGCCCCACCATCCCACGGTGCCCGTGGCTGCCAGCGCAATCAGCGCCACGCCCACGACGATGCGAAGAATGCGGTCCACGCCACCTACGTTGAGTTTCATTGCAAGCTCCTTGATCAAGCGAAACAGATCCTGACGCGCGACGCGCGCTATTGCATTATCGGACGGCTGCAATGCGCGGCCATTTCTGCAGGTGCGCCATCAGCGGCCAGGCCACCATCAACGCAGCCAGCCCCCAGGCGGCGGCCATGGCCAGCAAATTGGCCCAGTCCACCCAGTATTTCAGTTCGGCCAGGCTGGAGCGGCTCCACGCCGGAATGCCCAGGCCCACCACGGCCGCCACCGTGGCGCCAATGGCTAGCGCCCACGGAAAAGCCGCACGCCAGGCCGGCCGGCCGCTGCCCACGGCGCGCCACAGCAGCACAGCCCACAGCACAACCAGCGCCAGCAGCCACGGCCACTCCGACAGGGCGAGTTCGTACAGGATGTTCAATACCAGCCAGATTTCATACATGCGTTGTTCCTCCTACCTTTTGCGTCAGACATTGCGGCGCATGCCCGGCGCCTACACCCTGCCCCGCAGGGCCGACACGTACAGCGGCTTGAGCAGACGGTATTTCATGAACCAGGCCATGAAGCTTTCCTGCAGCGGCTCCAGCATGGGCAGCGACGGGGTCAGCCGCCCTTCGTAGTCGAATTCGATCAGCATGGCCGAGCCTTCACGCACCACCATCGGGCACGAGGTGTAGCCGTCAAAGGTCTGGTCAGGCGCCTGGCCCGCCATCACGCGCGCCAGGTTGTGGGCCACCAGCGGCGCGCTCTTTTTCACCGTGGCAGCCGTCTTGCCACGCGGCGTACCGTTGATGTCGCCCACGCCGAACACATTGGCATAACGCTTGTGCTGCAAGGTGTCCTTGCTGACCTCCAGCCAGCCGCCGGCGGCCATCGGCCCTTGCTGGTGCGGCAGATCGCTGTGGCGCACCGCATCGGGCGCGCGCATGGGAGGCACCACATGCAGAAAGTCGTAGTCCACGGTGCTGCGCTCACCCTCCGGGCTCACGAACACAGCCTGTCGCGCGCCCAAATCCACCGCAGCCAGGCGGCTGCGGTAATGCGTCTGGATGCCCAGTGCCTGCCAGCGGGCCAGGATGTCGTCGTTAACCACTTTCACGCCAAACACGGTATTGGGCGCCAGCGCGCTGTGAAAGTGCACGCTCGACTGCGCCAGCGTACCCGCCTGGCGCAGGCGGTCGGCCATCATGAACGTCATCTTCAGGGGCGCACCCGCACACTTGATGGCCCCGGGCGGCAGCGTCATCACGGCTTGGCCGCCTTTGGCACGGAAGGCGTCCATCGCATGCCACGTGGCCTGGGCGGCCTCGGGGCTGTGGTACACGCTGCCCATGCCATTCTGGCCAATGGCGGCCACGTCCATGCCTTCAATCTGGTCGTAACCCAGCTGCAGGCCTGTGGCCACCACCAGAAAGTCGTAGCCAATGGCGCGGCCGCTGGCCGTGGTGAGACGGTTGGCGGCCGGGTCAAAGGCGGCCACCATTTCCTGCACCCACTCCACTCCCTCGGGAATGAAGTCAGCATTGCGGTCGCGTACCTTTTCCATGGGCCACACGCCGGTGGCCACCAGGGTGTAGCCCGGCTGGTAGTTGTGTTCCTGCTTGGCATCGACGATGGTGATGCGCGCGTTTGGCGCCAGCATGCGCAGGCGGCTAGCCACGGCCAATCCGCCCATGCCGCAGCCGGCAATGACGACATGCGCCGCATTCAGTGCCACCGGCGCGGGAGCATCCTGCGCCTGCGTGGCCTGGTCGGCGCGGGCCGCATGCAGCGCCCCCAAGGCCAGCGGCGCACCGCCCAGCGCGCGCAGCAAGGCGCGGCGCGCGGCGTGCTGCTCAGCCGCCAGCGGGTTATCTGGCTTGTGATGAGTCACTTGTCTCCTCCTCTTTCGTTGTTTTGTCGTTTTTTGAAGGCGGCTCTGGCCTCGCGCTGTGGCCGGCTGCCCCTTACCTTGCACACGCGGCCACGGAACCGCTGGGCCTTATGGGCACGCCCCGTACGCTGATCTCAGCGCTGTGGCGTGTGCCATTGAAAGCTCAGTGTAATGCAACAACCGTATCGAAATGCAGGACGGCCACACACCGCCGATGGGAATAAGAATGCGTACCAGTTTTCATCTACCGCCCCTTTGGGGCATCGCACTGGCGCACTCCGCGCCCCGTTGGGAAAGCAGGAGCCACACTGGGAACCCATGAGCTGCTCTCGAATACAGGGCAAGGCCGTCAGCCACAAACAGGGGGTAACTTTTTGTGCGCCATTGCCTGACGCTCTAGCTGCTGTTTATCCACCCTTTTCTGGGCTTCGCCTTGTGTAATTGGTAAGGCTGGGCAGCAAAAGCGCGGGCTGGTCACACAGGCATGCGCTCCCTGGCATGTCCTTGCAGCCCGTCAACCCGCGTCCCGTCCGCAGCTCGCTTACCCGGCGGCTTTCTCGCCGCCAAACTCCTCGTAGGCCGCCAGCGCGGCGGCGGCGTACATCAGCGACGGGCCGCCGCCCATGTAAACGCACATGCCCAGCATTTCTTCCAGCTCGGCACGGGTGGCGCCCAGTTTCACCAGCGCCTTGGCATGAAAGCCCACGCAGGGGTCGCAGCGCGCGGCCACCGAGAGCGCCATCGCAATCAGTTCCTTGGTTTTCTCATCCAGCGCACCTGCCTTGCCGGCGGCTTGCGCCATGGCGCCAAAGCCCTGCATGACTTCGGGAATGTCCTTGCGCAACTTGGCGGTGTTGGCGGAAATGGAGGCAATCAGATCCTTGTAGCTTTCAACCATGTCGTGTCTCCTGTGTCGTCAAATCGGGTTTCAAAGAATGCGAAAGCGCGGCCTCAAGCGGGCACGGCGCACCGCCGCTGGCCGCGTTGGCCTTGCCCGCCAGCCAAGCCGGCGAGCGCGTGACTTGAGCGGCGTTTCTCAGTCTTCCTCTGGCCCGCGCACCACCAGCACTGGCAGTTTGGCATTAGCCAGCACGCGCTGGGCCACGCTGCCCAGCACCAGCTTTTCCAGCCCGCGGCGGCCATGCGAGCCCATGACGATGAGATCAGCCCCTGCCGATTCAGCCGCTTCCAGAATGCCGCGCCAGGCCGAGTGTGACTCCACCACGCGCGTCTGCACCGGCACCCCCGCCGCGCTCATTTGCGAAGCCACGGCGCCAATGGCTGCATTGGCTTCGGCCGTGGCCGCGCTCAGGTACTGGTCCTGCCCATAAGCAAATTCAGCGCCCACGCCCGTAAACGGATAGGGGTCAATGACGTAGATGGCCGTTACCTCGCTGCCAAATGCCTTGGCTACGGCAGCCGCCTTTTCCACGGCAGCCAGGGCCGTTGCCGAGCCGTCAACAGGTACGAGGATGTGCTTGAACATGGCGAGTCTCCTTGCTTGGTCAGGGTGTCGGAAAGAAAAATGTGACGCATCCATTGTGCCCGGCGCTCAGGGCAAAGGCTTGATGGCGGTCAAGCTCCGCGCCCACGCCTGGCAGCCCACGCGGGGCTCGCACTTCAAAAGAAATGCCTTTCAGGCAATCCCTCAAAGACTTGAATGCTATGGTTTTTGGTGCGATCGCACTGCATCCGCATCCGCATCCAGCACCGTCACATAGTGCACCGGGCACGGGCACGGGCACGGGCGCGGCGGCCTGGGCCGGGCCGTGGCGCCCACGCTGATGAAGCACAGTGCCTGCTCGTGGTCATGCAGGCCAAACAGCGTTCGCAAAGGGGCGCTGTTCAATGATTGGCCGCTGGTCAGGGCCGCGCCAAACCCTTGCGCATGCGCCATCAGCAGCATGTTCTGAATGGCGCAGCCAGCGGACACGATGCGCTCGGCTGGCGGCACCTTGGGCCCAGCGCCCCCTGTTTCTTCATGCAGGCGCGCCACGGCCAGCAGCAGCCAGGGGCTGCGAAAGGCTTTTTCACGCACCTGTGCCAGCTGTTCGGCGCTGGCGGCGGCATCGCGCGCCAGCAAGGCGGCAGCAAAGGCATCAGCCAAACGGGGGCGCGCGGCTTCGGGCACCACGATAAAGCGCCACGGCAGCAGGCCGCCATGGTCGGGGGCGGCCGCCGCGGCGCGCAAAATCTCGGCTTGCTGGCTCGCATCCGGCCCCGGCGGCGCCAAGCGCCGCGGCAGTTGGGTGCGGCGCGAGTGAATGAGCTCGGCGGCCCACGCCGCGGCGTCAGCCGGGCTGGCCATCTGCACGGGGTCTTCCGTACCAGTTGGCATATCGAATACTCCAGACTGTCATCACGCCCGCCCACAACAAGGCGGCCAGCGGCAGTACCCAGAACGGGGCGCTGCCCACGGCGGCGGCGGCCCGCAGCAGCACGCTGGCTTGCAGCAGCCAGAACAGCGCCCACACCAGGTCGTCTGCCACCAGCTTGCGCCCGCCGTGGCCGCACGAAACGCGCGTGACCATGGCCAGCATGAGGGAACCCAAAAACCCCATGCCCAGCCCGTGCAGCGCGCCCAAACCCAGCACCGGTTGCCCCGCGTACAGCCATAGCGCCCGCGACAGCGCGCTGTAAAGCAGCGTCAGCCCCAGCCACGTAAACCCCGCATGCAGCATGGCCAGCAGGCGGATGCGCAGGCTTTGCGCCAGCCCCCATACCACGGCCAACCACAGCAGTACGGCTCCCGCCACGCTCTCCAGCACCAAGGTCAGCCACAGCCACCAGGCGCCCGCCCCGCCCGGTGCTGGCGCCCAAAACATTTGCACCCACGCCGCCAGCACTTGCCAGAGCGCCACGCCCACCATGAACCACAACACCCAGAATGGGCGCCAGGCTTTCACCAAGGGCAACACATTGGCCGTGAAAAAAGGAATCATGCGGTGCGCCACGGTCACGTAGGTCACGGTGATGAAGCCCCACAGCCCCGTGTGGGTGAAGGCCAGCGCCGCATCCAGCCGCCCGGCCAGCCAGGCCAGCAACACCCCGGCCAGGCTGAGCGCACCGACCACGCCGGCCCAGCCCACAGTTTGGGCATGCACACGGTCTGCCGCACGGCTGGCCGCTACCAGCCGCCAGAACAAAACCACCATCCAGGCCAGCCCGGCCAGAGCCAGCACCAGCCCGGCCGCTGCCAGCCATTGGCTTGCATAAGCCCCGGCCAGCCATAGCAGCCAACCCAGCGTTTGCAACAGCACCGCTGGCGCCACTTGCGGCGTGCGCAGCGGGGTCACGCCCAGCCACTTGGGCCCGGCAGTGAAAAGAAAACCCGAGAAAAACAGCGGCATGAAGCCGAACACCATGACCGCCGCATGCGTCAGCACCGCTGGCACGGCGGCAGCCGTCAACCCCAGGGCGCCGGTGGTGCGATGAAGCAGCTCTGCCAACCACCAGCCGCTGGCCGCCACCAGAACCAGCATCGCGCAGAAAAAGCCCAGGCGGTGCGGCGCGGCCAGCAGCCAGCCGGGCCGCCAAGCGCCCGTCATGGCAGATGGCATGGCTGCGGGCTGACCGGAAGCGGCTTCGGAAGCCACCACGCCATGCGGGCGGCGGGAAACAGGGACATCAGGCGGTGTCATAGCGCCCTACTTGTACCGGCCTGCCTCCGGCCGGGCCTTGAAGGGGGTCAAAAAACACAACGGGCTGCCTCTTTTCAAGGCAGCCCGGTTCAAGTCAACGCGCTGGTGGAGGGGCGCTGGGGAAAGATGCTCAGCCTGAAACGCCCAGCAACTCCACATCGAACTTGAGCGTGGCGTTAGGCGGAATCACGCCGCCCGCGCCACGGGCGCCGTAGCCCAGTTCCGGTGGAATGATGAGCGTGCGCTGGCCCCCTACTTTCATGCCGGCCACGCCTTCGTCCCAGCCCTTGATGACCATGCCGCCACCCAGCGGAAACGCGAAGGGATCGCCCCGGTCGCGGCTGGAGTCGAACTTGGCGCCCTGCTGGCCATTGGCATACAGCCAGCCGGTGTAATGCACTTTGACCTGCTGGCCCGGGCGCGCCTCGGCGCCGCTGCCCACCTGGGTGTCTTCGTATTGCAGTCCGCTGGCAGTGGTGGTGAAAGGCATGAAATGAATCCTTGGAGAAATGGGTGGGGTGAGAAAGAAAGCGCCGCGCTCTGGCGCTGAATGGTCACGGCCTGGCGCCTGTGTTCAAAGCCGCACCTCGCGCGCCTCAGTACGTCAAAGGAATTTTTTACTTCTTCTTGGATTGCGCAGCCACCCACTTGGTGGCGAAAGCCTGCAGGTCAGACAGGCGCTTGATGAGGTCGGCCCCCGTCATGGTCAGGCTGTAGCCTTCGGAGCTGTGAGTCACCAGGTTCGCGGCGCGCAGTTCTTTCAGGCGGGTATTGAGGGTGTTGGGCGTGATGCCGCCCACGCTGTCTTGCAGCAGGCGAAAGGTCTGGGGATGACCGTCACGCAAAGCCCACATGACGCGAATGGCGTAACGGGACTCCAGCAGGGCCAGCAGCTGGTTGGTGGCGGCGTTTTCCTTTGAACTCATGTCGGGCTTCTCCTCAAATGGCCGCAGAGGGCTGCGGGCAATGGGGTTCATGATAGCCGAAATTTGCCAAACGCTACCAGTTTCATAGCTTCATGCGAAGCATGGCCGTGGGTTGAGTGCTACAAATTCAAGAACCTGGGCGTGGCTGGCGCAGGCGTGCCGGGGCCACTCCATGCGCCGTCTGCCGCCGCGCCGAGAAGCCAATGCCATGAACTTTTGCACTGCTTGCGGCGCTCCACCATCCGGCTTGGCCATCACCTGCTCCCACCTGTTGCTGCCCCCGGTACGGTTTGCCAGGCTGGCTCTTTTCCGCCCGTCTCGCCCGCCGCAGGGACCGGCCATGGCGCGGTTACAGTCAGGCACTTGCCGTGCCCCGCTTTTGTGCCGCTGGCACGGCTTGCCTGCCGGCCCACCCGGTTTCTCCGCCATTTGAGTTCCGCCGTTTCATGACCACCGCCCTGCCCCTTGCCACCCCCTCGCTGCGCCGCCGCATGGCCTGCTGGCTGTATGAAGGCGTGCTGATGTTCGGTGTGGTGTTCATGGCGGGCTACTTGTTCGGCACACTGACACAAACGCGCAACGCGCTGGACAACCGCCATTGGCTGCAAGCCTTTCTTTTCATTGTGTTTGGCATTTACTTCGGCTGGTTTTGGGCCAAAGGCCAGACCCTGGCCATGAAGACCTGGCACATCAGCGTGGTGGACCGCCAGGGCCGTCCGCTCACGCAGGCGCGCGCGCTGTGGCGCTATGTGTTGTGCTGGGTCTGGTTTCTGCCGCCTTTGGCCGCCGTCGCGCCTTTTGCCCTTTCCGCAGGCGAAGTCACCGTGCTGGCTACCGGCTGGGTGCTGGTGTGGGCGCTGCTCAGCCGCTTTCAGCGTGAGGGCCAGTTCTGGCACGACATCTGGGCTGGCACGCGCCTGGTGGACGTGCGCCCGAACCGCCCGGCCTAAGAAGCTGTCACCCCGTCCACCCGATGCCTGCTTTCGACAACCCGCAGAAAAAACGTACCGGCCTGGCCCGGCTGTGGCATGCCACCGGCTATTCCCTGGCCGGGCTGCGCGCGGGCTGGGAGGAAACGGCCTTCCGGCAGGAAGTAGTTCTGGCGCTGGCGCTCACCCCCCTGGCCTTTTGGCTGGGTCAGAGCTGGGTTGAAACAGCATTGCTGGCCGGCTCGCTGCTGATCGTGCTCATTACCGAACTGCTCAACAGCGGGATCGAGGCGGCCATTGACCGCTTTGGCCCTGAGCGGCACCCTTTGGCCAAACGCGCCAAAGACCTGGGCAGCGCCGCCGTGCTGCTGGCGCTGCTGCTGGCGGGCGGCATCTGGGCCGCCGCGCTTTATCACCGATGGATCGCCTTATGAAGCACGCCGGCCCCGCCTTTTCCATTTGCGTTTACTGCGGCTCGCGCCCCGGCGCTGATGGCAGCCACATCACGCTGGCCCGGCAGGTGGGGCGCTGGATCGGCGCCCATGGCGGCCAGCTCGTTTACGGCGGCGGCCGCAGCGGGCTGATGGGCGCGGTGGCCGATGCAGCGCTGGAAGCCGGCGCCCCGGTGATCGGCATCATTCCCCGCGCGCTGGTGGAACGCGAACACGCCCACCATGGCTGCACCACGCTGCATGTGGTGGACACCATGCACGAGCGCAAGCGCCTCATGGCCGAGCACGCCAACGCCTTCCTCGCCCTGCCCGGCGGCATTGGCACCTTTGAAGAGTTCTATGAAACCTGGACCTGGCGTCAGCTGGGCTACCACGACAAGCCGCTGGGCCTGCTCAACCACGCCGGTTTTTATGACCAGATGCTGTCTTTCTTGCAGCACACCGTCCGGCAAGGTTTCATGGATGAGGAACAGATGCGCCTGATAGACGTGGACACGCAGGCCACGGCCCTGCTGCCACGCCTGGTGCAAGCCGCCGGCCTGCCGGGGCCGGTGGACATGCGGCAGATTTGACCCCCGTTGAAAAGCTGCGCACCGCGCTGGCTCATGGCGCCGCCGCAGCCAGCGGGCGCGGCAACGCCTTGGTGCTATTGCCCCCCACTCGATCATCCGGCTGGGCCAAGCGCCATTGGAGCCTGTTCAAGATCTCGGCGCGAGCAGGCAAGAAGCGGTTTGGGATGGGATGGCAAGGCGTCACCGGGTACACATGACGCGGCCAATAGCCCGTGGATAGCCCGTGATATCCCGTGCTATTGGCCAGCTTTGCTCGCACCTCCGGCCCGCCCCAACCCGCTTGACGGCCCCGCCGCGCCGGGATTTTGAACAGGTTCTTATGGATGCAAACGGCGCAAGCGCCGGGGCGACAAAGCCGCCGCATCCACCCCCTGCGCCGCCAGTGCATCCGGCAAGCGCTGGCGCAGCACCAGGCTGGCGGCCAGCTGGCTCACGCCTGGGGCGCTCTGAATACCGTAGCCGCCTTGCCCGGCCAGCCAGAAAAAGCCGGGGCATGCCTCGTCAAAGCCCACCACCATCTCGCCATCGGCCACAAAGCTGCGCAGCCCCGCCCAAGTGGCGCTGGGCCGGCGGATACGCAGGGTGGTCGCCGCTTCAATGCGGTGAATGCCGGTGGCGATGTCCAACGCCTCCGGCAGCACATCGTGCGGCGGCACGGGATCGGCATTGGCGGGAGAGCCCAGCATTTGCCCCGCATCGGGTTTGATATACCAGCCCTCTGCCTCGTCCACGCCCGAAATGGCGGGCCAGCGTGACGCATCCACACCGGCGGGCAAGGCAAAAGTGAAGGCGCTGCGGCGGCAGGGCTGGATGCCAATGGCCCGCGCGCCAAAAAGCGCTGCCGTTTCATCCACCCATGCCCCGGTGGCGTTGACCACCGTGGCGGCGCGCAGCCTTTCACCGCCGGGCAAGCTCAGCGTCCACGCCTGACCGTCATGCGCTGCGGCCGTGGGTGCGCAAGCCGCGCGCCAAGTGCCGCCGCTCGCCACCAGGCCGCGCAAGAAGCCTTGCAAGATGGCATGCACATCCAGATCCGCCGTGTCGGGGTCATACAGGCTGGCATGCACCGTATCCGCCCGCAAACAGGGCGCGCGGGCCACGGTGGCCGCCGCGTCCAGCACTTGCAGGCCGGGCGTGGTCTCGGCCAGTTCTGCGTGCAGCGCCGCCAACGCATCGGCCTGTCCATGCCAGGCCACGTACAACGCGCCGCGCGGCTGCATCAGCGGCGCCGGGGCAAATCCCGCCGGCGGCGCCCCATAGAACGCCCGGCTGGCCCGGGTCAATGCCCGCACTTGCGGCGGGCCATAGCTTTCCATGAACAGCGCCGCAGAGCGGCCTGTGGCGTGGTAACCGGACTGGGCCTCACGCTCCAGCAACACCACACGATGGCCGGCCACCGCCAAACGCCACGCCAGCGAAGCGCCCGCGATGCCGGCGCCGAGAATGGCGGTCTCATAACGCGTCATACCCATGCGTTCGTTGTGTCCGCCCACCATGAAAAAACCTGCATATCAGCCGAACATGCAGGCAGTTGTCAGTTGATTTGACGCAGTTGGCAAACCGGCACGCCTTCAACCGGGCACACGCGCCGAGCGCAGCTGGCGCGAAAACTCTTGCAGCGCAGTAATGCCGCTTTCTTCGGCGCGCTGGCACCAAGCTTGCAGGTCGGCGATGAGCTGCTCCCGCGTGCGGCCAGTGTGCAGCCACAGCTGGTGCAGCTCTTCGCGCATGGTGAGCATTTTGTCGAGCACGGGATAGGCGGCGCGTGCTTCAGCCAAGTAGGGCACCGCAGCAGCGGGAACTTTGTCGGTATCACGATGGAGCCAGCGGCGCGCCGCCTTCAACGCGGCCGCGCTGGCAGCACTGGCCTGCGTGGACTGCTGGCGGAACACGGCGCGCATCTGGCGCGCGTAGCCCGCCATCATTTCGTAGCGGCAGGCAATCAGCGCCTCCAGCGTTTTTTCATCCGCTAGCGGACGCACTCCGCCATAGGCCAGACGGGGCGGTGTTTTCTTGACAGTGGCCAAGCGCAGCGCCTGCAGCACACGGATGTAGAGCCAGCCAATGTCGAATTCGTAAGGTTTGACCGAGAGTTTGGCTGAAGTCGGATAGGTGTGGTGATTGTTGTGCAGCTCTTCTCCGCCGATCAGGATGCCCCAGGGACTGATGTTGGTCGAAGCGTCCTGAGCCTCGAAATTACGGTAGCCCCAGTAGTGCCCCAGGCCATTGATGACGCCGGCCGCCGTGACTGGGATCCAGGCCATTTGCAGCGCCCAAACGGCCAGCCCGGCTGCGCCGAACAGGGCCAAGTCAACCAGCAGCATGATGGAGACGCCCAGCACGGGAAAGCGCGAGTACACACGGCGCTCCACCCAGTCATCAGGCGTGCCATGGCCGTAACGCGCCAGCGTTTGCGCATTCTTCGCCTCGGCACGGTACAGCTCCGTTCCCTGCCAAAGCACCTTGCCAATGCCATGGATCTGCGGGCTGTGCGGGTCTTCAGACTGCTCGCACTTGGCGTGGTGTTTGCGGTGAATGGCCGTCCACTGCCGGGTAATCATGCCGGTGGTCAACCACAGCCAGAAACGGAAAAAATGCGCCGCCAGCGGGTGCAAGTCCAACGAGCGGTGCGCTGAATGGCGGTGCAGATAAATCGTCACGCTGGCAATGGTGATATGGGTCAGCAACAGCGCCACCAGCAGCATCTGCCACCAGGTCATGCGCAGTGTGCCATGCGCCAGCCAGTCGAAGAGGTGATGCCAAAAAGAAGATTCAAACAAGGATGGCATCAAAAGCAATCTCCGGAAACAGTCAAATCAAGAAATGCAGGTGTGCCTATGCACAAGGCACTTTCCGCATGAACCGCGCCGTTAAAGTGAGCGCCCGAAAAGCAGAACGGCACGACAAGGCAAGTCATTCTAGGAGCTGCGCGCCGCCTTTCTCGGCCCCTCATCCACCTTCTACACAAGCAGCTCACTCAATACATCAAGACAAAAAACGTGGCCGCCGAACAAGCCAGAAAACTCCCTTGCCGTTCTTAGCGGCTGATGCGCCGTCTATCATGAATGTGAATGGCATCAGGCCAACGAAAAAGCACTTAGCGTTGCCGCTAAGTGCTTGATTTATATGGTGGGTGATACATGGATCGAACATGTGACCCCTGCCGTGTGAAGGCAGTGCTCTACCGCTGAGCTAATCACCCTTTTTGCTTTTTTGCATCGGCCCGGAAATTTTTTCTGTGCCGTGCTGGAAAGCCTGTGATTATGCCACAGGTTTTTCCTTTTCTGCAAGCTGCCGCCATAAAGTTTTTCCGCCGCTGGCTTTGTCCAGGTCGTCAAGCATGGCTCGGTGGGCGGCCTGTTCCTGTTCGTTGGCCGTTAGCACGGGAAGCTGGTAGCCAGACAGGTCAACGTGTTCAACCACGGTTCCTTCTTCACCAACCTGGCCCAGGTCGATCAGCAAGGCTTCCTGGCCGCGGGTGAGGTTGATGTAGACGTCGGCCAGCAGTTCGGCGTCGAGCAAGGCGCCGTGCAGGGTGCGGCCGGAGTTGTCCACGCCCAGGCGGTCGCACAGCGCGTCCAGGCTGTTGCGCTTGCCGGGGTAGAGCGCCTTGGCCATCACCAGGGTGTCGATGATGCCGGCGGTGAAGGTTTCGAACGCGGGCAGGCCCAGGCGTTCCAGTTCCTTATTCAGAAAGCCCAGATCGAACTGGGCGTTGTGGATGATGACCTCGGTATCGCGCACGTAGGTCAGGATGTCGTCGGCCACCTCGGCGAACTTGGGCTTGTCGCTCAGGAATTCCGTGGTCAGTCCGTGCACGCGCAGCGCGTCCTCGTGGCTGTCGCGCTCGGGGTTGATGTAGAAGTGCAGGTTGTGGCCGGTGAGCTTGCGGCCAATCAGCTCGACGCAGCCGATCTCGATGATGCGGTCGCCGTTTTCGGCGGACAGGCCGGTGGTTTCGGTGTCGAGGACGATCTGGCGTGACATGGGCGTGGGGCCTTCGGTGCTATCAGTGGTGTTCGCGCGCGTGGTTGATGGAGTAGCGCGGGATTTCCACCGTCAGATCCTGCTGGCCGATGATGGCCTGGCACGACAGGCGTGACTGCGGCTCCAGCCCCCAAGCGCGGTCGAGCAGGTCTTCCTCGGTTTCGTCGGCTTCGTTCAGGCTGTCGAAGCCCTTTCGCACGATGCAGTGGCAGGTGGTGCAGGCGGCGCTCATTTCGCAGGCGTGCTCGATTTCGATGTCGTGTTCAAGCAAGGCCTCGCAGATGGAGTGGCCGGCAGGCGCCTCGAATTCGGCGCCTTCGGGGGCGTATTCGGGGTGCGGCAAAACGGTGATCTTGGGCATCGGGGATGGTTTTTTTCTGAAAGGGATTACAGCGTGTCCACCGCCTTGCCAGCCAGCGCTTTCTGGATGCCGGCGTTCATGCGCGCGGCGGCGAAGGCCTCGGTGCCCTTGGCCAGGGCTTCGGTGGCGGCGTCGATGGCGGCGGCGTCGGGGCTGCTGGCCGCTGTGTCGCGCAGCGCGTGCATGAGGGCATCGATGGACACGCGTTCGCCGGCGGACAGCAGGGCGCCGTCGGCGGCCAGCGCGCTCTGGGTGGCCAGCAGCATGCGATCGGCCTCGACACGGGCTTCAACCAGCGCGCGCGCGGCCATGTCGGCCTGGGCGGTGCTGAAGCTGTCTTGCAGCATGCGGGCGATTTGCTCGTCGCTCAGGCCGTAGCTGGGCTTGACGTCGATCTGCGCCTCGGCGCCGCTGGTCTGCTCGCGCGCGCTGACGGTGAGCAGGCCGTCGGCATCCACGCTGAAGGTGACGCGGATGCGCGCCGCGCCTGCGGCCATGGGCGGGATGCCGCGCAGCTCGAAGCGGGCCAGGCTGCGGCAGTCCTGCACCAAATCGCGCTCGCCTTGCACCACGTGCAGGGCCAGGGCGGTCTGGCCGTCCTTGTAGGTGGTGAAGTCCTGCGCCATGGCGGTGGGAATGGTCTGGTTGCGCGGCACGATGCGCTCGACCAGACCGCCCATGGTTTCGATGCCGAGCGAGAGGGGGATCACGTCCAGCAGCAGCAAGTCCTCGGCGCCGCCTGCGGCCGGGTTGCCGGCGAGCTGGTTGGCCTGCACGGCGGCGCCCAGGGCCACGACTTCGTCGGGGTTGAGGTTGGTCAGCGGTTCGCGGCCAAACAGCCCAGCCACGGCGCGGCGCACTTGCGGCATGCGCGTGCTGCCGCCGACCATGACCACGCCTTGCACGTCTTGCGGGGCCAGGCGCGCGTCGGCCAGCGCGCGGCGCACGGCGGCCAGGCTGCGTTCGGTGAGCGCGGCGGTGGCGGCTTCAAAGTCGGCGCGCGTCAGGTCAAAACCGGCCTTTGCGCCCACCTGTTCTGCCTGAATAGCTACTTTTTCTGTAGCACTCAGGGCTTCCTTGGCGGTGCGCGCGGCTTGCAACAGCGTGGCCCGGGCTTCGGCGCTGTCGGGGTGGGCGCCGGTGCGCGCCTGTATCCAGGCGGCCAGGGCGTGGTCGTAGTCGTCGCCGCCCAGGGCCGAGTCGCCGCCGGTGGCGATGACTTCGAACACGCCTTGCGTCAGGCGCAGGATGGAGATGTCGAAGGTGCCGCCGCCCAGGTCATAGACGGCGTACACGCCTTCGGCCGCGCGGTCCAGCCCGTAGGCAATGGCGGCGGCGGTGGGTTCGTTGATGAGGCGCAGCACGTTCAGGCCGGCCAGTTGCGCCGCGTCCTTGGTGGCTTGGCGCTGGGCGTCGTCGAAGTAGGCGGGCACGGTGATGACGGCGCCGTACAGCTCGTCGCCCAGCGTGTCCTCGGCGCGCTGGCGCAGCGTGGCCAGGATTTCGGCGCTGACTTCCACCGGCGACTTTTCGCCTTGCGCGGTGACGATGGCGACCATGCCGGGGCGGTCGGCCAGGGCGTAGGGCAGCTGGTCGCGGTGGGTGATGTCGGCCATGGCGCGGCCCATGAGGCGTTTGGCCGAGGCCACGGTGTTGGCCGCGTCGTTCCCGTCCGCGCCTTGCAGCGCGGCCCAGCCGATGCGCCGCCCGCCACCGGCCGGGTAGGCCACCACCGAGGGCAGCAGCACGCGGCCCTGCGCGTCGGGCAGGCATTCGGCCACGCCGTGGCGCACAGTGGCCACCAGCGAATGGGTGGTGCCCAGATCAATGCCCACGGCCAGGCGGCGCTGGTGCGGGTTGGGCGACTGGCCGGGTTCGGAGATTTGCAGCAGAGCCATGAAAACGACGGGAAAGGGAAAAAGGTTCAGGCCAGCGCTTCGCGCTTGCGCGCGAGGTCGGCGGCGAATTTGTCCAGGAACATGAGCGCGCGCACCGATTGGGCGGCGCCGGGCCAGTCGGCCTGCGTGTCGATCTGGCGGGCGATTTGTTGCAGCCACTGCTCGCGCAGGTGCGCTGCTTCCTGAGCGATGGCGTCCACGTCTGCCAGGCCGGCGGCATCGTCCAGCTGTTCGCGCAGCGCCATCTGCTGCATCAGAAAGGCGGGCGGCATGGCGGTGTTGCTTTCGGCCTCGATGGGGGCGCCGTTCAGCTCGCACAGGTAGGCGGCGCGGCGCTGCGGGTCTTGCAGGCGGCGGTAGGCCTCGTTGATGCGGGCCGACCACTGCGCTGCCACGCGCTGCGCGGCAGCGCCTTGCGCGGCAAAGCGGTCGGGGTGCACCTGGCGTTGCAGGGCTTTCCAGCGCGCGTCCAGCTGCGCCAGGTCTTGCGCAAAGCGGGGCGACACGTCGAACAGCTCGAAATCGGTGGATTGCAGGTTCAGGTTCATGGCGGCGATTTCATGGCAGCGATGGCGCAGGCGCCGGGACGGCCGGTGACAGCATGGCGGCGGGCAGTTCGGCAAAGGCTTCGGCGGGCGCCTCAATGTGCCAGCGGTCCACGCAGCAGCCGCAGCCCTGGTTGTCGGAGCAGCGCAGGCGCGGCCCCCAGCGCCGGAACCAGGCGTTGACGGCCATGATCTCGCGCTCGTTGTCGATGGTGACGCTGACGGTGGCGCGGGCCATGGCGCCGCCCGCCGCCGCTGGGGCCGCCGCCGTCATCAGACGCGGAAGCTCTCGCCGCAGCCGCAGCGGTCGCGCTCGTTGGGGTTGTTGAACCTGAAGCCTTCTTGCAGGCCTTCGCGCACGTAGTCGAGCTCGGTGCCGTCGATGTAGGCCAGGCTCTTGGGGTCGATCATGAGTTTGACGCCGTGCTGCTCGAACAACTGGTCCTCGGGCGCGATTTCGTCCACGTATTCGAGCTTGTAGGCCAGGCCGGAGCAGCCGGTGGTCTTGACGCCCAGGCGCACGCCCAAGCCCTTGCCGCGCTTGGCGAGGTATTTGCTGACATGCCGCGCGGCGGCTTCGGTGAGGGTGACGGCCATGAGATAGATGCGTGCGGGATGGAAAGTCTGCGGGTGAAAAGACACTTTCAAAGCGCCAGGGTGACGAGCACCGAGCAGGCTTGCACAGCCGTCAGCGCGTGCGGCACGCCGCCCGGCACGTACATCAGGTGCCCAGCGGCCAGCAGCACGGCGGGCGCGTTGCCCACCTGCACGTTCACGCTGCCTTCCAGGCAGTGGATGGTGATCTCGCCCGCCACCTGGTGCGCGGGCATGTGGTGCCCGGCGGGAAAGACCAGGCGCATCACCTCCAGCCCGCTGGACTTGAACAGGGCAATGGACTGGGCCGCGCCGATGCCGGCGCCGTAGGGGCGCACGTCAACGGGTTGGCCG
Organism: Comamonadaceae bacterium OH2545_COT-014; assembly: GCA_003859965.1. Lineage (GTDB taxonomy): Bacteria > Pseudomonadota > Gammaproteobacteria > Burkholderiales > Burkholderiaceae_C > Ottowia. The sequence continues at coordinate 103,078 of RQYR01000011.1, forward strand.
GGCTGGGCGTGGGTTAGGGCCATGGGAAGTCAAGCGCCGGTGTAGTCCAAAGCCGCTCAGGCGGCGTGCTTCTTGCGGTAGTCATCCACCGCGGCCTTGATGGCGTCTTCCGCCAGGATGGAGCAGTGGATCTTGACGGGCGGCAGGGCCAGCTCTTCGGCGATCTGGCTGTTTTTCAGCTCGGCGGCTTCGTCCAGCGTCTTGCCCTTGACCCATTCGGTCACAAGCGAGCTGGAAGCGATGGCCGAGCCGCAGCCATAGGTTTTGAAGCGCGCGTCCTCGATCACGCCCGTTTGCGGGTTGACCTTGATTTGCAGCTTCATCACGTCGCCGCAGGCGGGCGCGCCCACCATGCCGGTGCCCACGCTGTCGTCACCCTTGTCGAAGCTGCCGACGTTGCGGGGGTTTTCGTAGTGGTCGATGACTTTTTCCGAATAGGCCATGTTCTTTGACTCCTCTGTTGGGGGGTTGAGCGTTAGGCGTTCAGCGTTGGGCGTGGAAGGCGTTCTCGCTCAACGCTGAACGCCCAGCCGCCGAACCCCAATATCAGTGGGCCGCCCACTGGATGGTGGAAAGGTCCACGCCGTCCTGGTACATCTCCCACAGCGGCGAGAGCTCGCGCAGCTTGGCCACGTTGTCGCGGATGGCCTGCACGGCGTAGTCGATCTCTTCCTCGGTGGTGAAGCGGCCGATGGTCATGCGCAGGCTGCTGTGCGCCAGTTCGTCGCTGCGGCCCAGGGCGCGCAGCACGTAGCTGGGCTCCAGGCTGGCGCTGGTGCAGGCCGAGCCGCTGGAAACCGCCAGCCCCTTGATGCCCATGATGAGCGATTCGCCCTCGACGAAGTTGAAGCTGATGTTCAGGTTCTGCGGCACGCGGCGCGCCAGGCTGCCGTTGACGAAGGTCTGCTCGATGTCCTTCAACCCGTCCAGCAGGCGCTTTTGCAGGCGCGCGGCGTGGGCGTTGTCCTTGTCCATCTCCTCGCGGGCGATGCGGTAGGCCTCGCCCATGCCCACGATCTGATGCGTGGGCAGGGTGCCCGAGCGCATGCCGCGCTCGTGGCCGCCGCCGTGCATCTGCGCCTCCAGCCGCACGCGGGGCTTGCGGCGCACGTAGAGCGCGCCAATGCCCTTGGGGCCGTAGGTCTTGTGCGCGGTCAGGCTCATCAGGTCGACCGGCAGGGTTTTCAGGTCGATCGCCACGCGGCCCGTGGCCTGCGCCGCGTCCACGTGCAGCAGCACGCCTTTTTCACGGCAGATGGCGCCAATGGCGGCGATGTCCTGGATCACGCCGATCTCGTTGTTGACGAACAGCACGCTGGCCAGCACCGTGTCGGGGCGAATGGCGGCCTTGAACGCCTCCAGGTCCAGCAGGCCGTCTTCCTGCACGTCAAGGTAAGTCACCTCAAAGCCCTGGCGCTCCAGCTCGCGCATGGTGTCCAGCGTGGCCTTGTGCTCGGTCTTGAGGGTAATGAGGTGCCTGCCCTTGCCCTTGTAGAAATGGGCCGCGCCCTTGAGCGCGAGGTTGGTTGACTCGGTGGCACCCGAAGTCCAGACGATTTCGCGCGGGTCGGCGCCAATCAACTCGGCCACCTGAACGCGCGCCTTTTCCACCGCCGCCTCGGCCTCCCAGCCCCAGGCGTGGCTGCGGCTGGCGGCGTTGCCGAAGTGCTCGCGCAACCAGGGGATCATGGCGTCCACCACGCGCGGGTCGCACGGGGTGGTGGCGCCGTAGTCCATGTAGATGGGAAAGTGAGGGGTCTGGCTCATGGTTCGTGGGTTCTATGGATAACTTGCGCCAAAGCGCGTGAAAACAATGCAGTCCCTGAAGCGACAACCGGCCACTGGCCAAGTATCAGGATGGCGCCAGGGCAGTCACTTCGAAGCCACGCCACCCAGCGCGAACACCGAATTGGGCGCGGTTACGCGAATCGGCTTGACCACCGGCGCACTGGAGATGGCACGCTTGGCGGCCGGCTTGCCTTCCACTTCCACGCCGTTGGCATGCTGGTCGTCCACCAGCTTTTGCAAGGTGACGGACTCCAGAAACTCCAGCATGCGGGCGTTGAGCGTGGTCCACAATTCGTGCGTCATGCAGCGGCCGCCATCGCCGCCGCAGTTTTCCCGGCCGCCGCAGTGCGTCGCGTCGATCGGCTCATCCACCGAAGTGATAATGTCAGCTACCGTGATGTCTTCCGCCTTGCGGCCCAGCGAATAGCCGCCGCCAGGGCCGCGCGTGGACTCCACCAGGTCGGCACGGCGCAGCTTGCCGAAAAGCTGCTCTAGATAAGAAAGCGAAATACCTTGCCGCTGGCTGATGGCGGCCAGCGTCACGGGGCCGCTGTCCTGGCGCAAAGCCAGATCAATCATGGCGGTCACCGCGAAGCGTCCTTTGGTCGTCAGGCGCATGGCTGTTTTTTTCCTTGCGTGTGGGGTGTACAGAAACCAAATGGCCCTGATTTCCGAGTAATTTTCTCAAGTATAACCGATTCCCGACCAGCGTGCAGGGACAAGCTGCGTTTCAAGCACCGTTGTTTCTTTTCGCAACGTCATGCCCGACTATTCCTACACGCCTTTCATCCTGAACTGACAAGCAGCGCCCACCGCCCTGCCTAAAGTGGCACCGCATGCCAGCCGGGGTTTACCCGGTTGATTTCATTCACGATTTCTCATGGAGAAAACAAACATGTCTCTCTCGACCTCTTCCACCCTGCCCCGCTGGACCGCCCTGGCCGCCGCAGCCGCGCTGGCCGCTTCGCTGGCCGCCTGCCAGAAAAAGGACGAACACGCCACCGTGGGCCAGCAAGTGGACTCCGCCATCGCCAAGGCGGAAGACGCCGCCCGCGACGCGCAGGCCAAGGCTGAATCGCTGGCCGCCGATGCCAAGCAAGCCGGCCAGGACATGAAAGAAGCCGCCCAAGAGGCCGTGGCAGACGCCAAGGCCGCCGCCGCCCAGGCAGGCGCCGAAATCCGCCAAGGCGCTGAAAATGTGAAGGCCGAAGTGAACGAAGCCGCCAACCAGGTCAGCCAGGCAGCCGACGACACTGCCATCACCGCTTCCGTCAAGGCCGACTTCGTGAAAGACCCCGACCTGAGCGCCCTGCAGATTGATGTGGACACCAAGGATGGCGTGGTGACCCTGCACGGCAGCGCCCCGTCCATGACCGCCAAAGAGCGCGCCGAAACCATTGCGCGCGCTGTCAGCGGTGTCAAATCGGTTGACAACAAGCTCACCGTGACCGGCAGCTAATCGCCCTTTTCCACCTGCCACGAAAAAAGCGCCAAGCCACCCCGGCTTGGCGCTTTTTTCATTGCGGGCAGGCAGCGGCTTCGGTTGGTTCCCCCCGAAGCCGTCTCCCTCCAGCCCGCTTCACTCCTGAATCGCGGGCATCTTGCAGGTCGTGGGCATGGCCGCGTCCGAGGGTGCAATGTCTCGAACCACCTTGAAGCCGTAGCCCGAGCCCTCCACGTCAAACGCCACGCCTGGCGTACCGTGGCGTTCCATCACTCCCACCACCAGCGGCTGCTGGAACTGGTGATCCTCGGCCCGCATGGCGCCGCTGCGACCCGCCAGCGAGACCTTGGCTTGCGCCAGCTTGGGAGCCACCGCGGCCGCCTCGGTACTGCGCGCGGCATCGATGGCCTGGGCCAGCGCCTCGATCATCAATTGCATGCGCATGTGCACGTAGTCCTCCTCCGGCTTGGGGAAACGCTCGCGGAAGGCGCGGTAGAACGCGGCGCTGTCTTCGCCCGGCACGTTGGGCAGCCAATCGGCCACCGCAAACACCTTGCCCACGCCGGCATCGCCAATGGCGGCAGGCGCCCCCAGCGCGTTGCCGTAGAAGGTGTAGAAACGCCCCTCGAACCCCGATTCACGCACGGCCTTGACCAGCAGCGTCAGGTCATTGCCCCAGTTGCCGGTCAGCACCGCTTGCGCGCCGCTGGCGCGGATCTTGGCCGCATACGGCAAAAAGTCTTTCACCCGGCCCACGGGGTGCAGCTCGTCTCCGACGATCTTCACGTCGGGCCGCTGCGCGCCCAGCTGGCGGCGCGCTTCGCGCAACACGGTCTGGCCAAAGCTGTAGTCCTGGCCAATCAGGTAGATGCTGCCCAGCGCCTTGTCGGCCTTGATGACTTCCATCAGCGCGGCCATGCGCATGTCGGCATGCGCATCAAAGCGGAAGTGCCACGGGCTGCACAGCGCATTGGTCAGCGCCGGTTCAATGGCCGAATAGTTCAGAAACAGCACGCGGCGCTGCGGCTCGCGCGCGTTGTGCTTGTTCACCGCGTCAATCAGCGCCGCGGCCACGGCCGATGAGTTGCCTTGCATCACCACGCGCGCGCCGCTGTCGATGGCGGCACGCAGCGCGGCCAGCGATTCGGCCACCTGGCCCTTGTTGTCATGGCGGCGCAGCGCCAGCGGGCGCTGGCCTTCGGCCGTGCGCACGCCGCCGCGCGCATTCACGCGCTCCACCGCCCACAGCAGGTTGCGGTAAACCGCCTCGCCCGTGTTGGCAAACGGGCCGGAAAGCGATTCGATCAGCGCCAGCTGCACGGGCTCGCCAGCGGCCCGCGCGGCGCCGGCGGCCCCCAGCCCCAGCGCCGAACCACCGGCCAGGGCCAGCGCCGATTGCAGCCACGCCCGGCGGCGCCACGAGAAATGTTGCTCAAGCTTCATATGGGTTCAATGCTCCTCAAAGAATAGCGCCTCAGGCCGCCACGGCGGCGCATGGGCTGAAAAAGGGTTAAAGCGAGCGCTTGTTCAGCGGCCCGGTTTCACAACATCAAAAGCAGGGGCGAAATGCCAAGGCGATACACCAGCCGCCCAGTCACAGGTAGTTCTTGCGACCTGCGCAGGAGGTTTCCGCACCAGGCGCCACGAACGGCCCGCCCGCTAAGGCTGCGCAGTTTGCGGCGGACGCGAAAAAGTCAGCGGCGCCGAGGCGGCAGACGCTGGCCAGGCGGGCACCGCGCCGGGCGCGGCAGTCACCACGGCCGTGGGCAGAAAACGCGCCATCAGGTCGAAAAAGCGCTGGTACAACTGGGCATCGGTCATGGTTTCGCTCGATACCTTCACCATCGAATCGCGCCCGCCTTCCAGCGGCAGCGACAGCGAGGCCACGCCGCCCACGCCCACCGACGCCGAGTCCTTGACCCGCCGCAGGCCATACTGCTCCTGCAAGCCGCTGGCAAAAGCCACCGTCTGTTCCTGGCCGTTCTCGCGCAGCGCCGCGCATACCACGCGAAACTCAAGCTGCACATGATGATCCGCGCTGGGCTGGAAAAACTTGCGGGCCACAACCTGCCCCGCCTCACGCGCTGCCAGTGCGTAGCCCTGGCTGAGCAGGGCGCGGCGCGCGGCCTCGCAGGTGTGCGCCGTATCCGCGGCGAAGGTGCGCGAGTGCACGGCGCTGGCGCCAAAAGCCTCAGGCTGGTAATCCGTCAGCGGCGGTGGCGACCCCGATACGCCCGCGCAGCCCGCCAGCCAGAGCGATGCAAACAGCGAGGCAGCGGCAGCCAGCGACGTGGAAGCCGGCCAGGGGAAGAGCACAGACATGGAAAAAATCACGAACAAACAAAGCCCGTGATGGTAATCGCCGCCAGCCAGCAACATGCATTGCAAGGGCGACGCCCCCGCGCCTAGCGCGATCAGGCCCCAGCCCCAGAGGCTGCATCGCATGGCCGCCCTGGCCTTGCGCCACACGCTGGACGGGCGCCGTGTGCCGCCCGCCACACGCGGCGTGCCCGCGCTTCATTCAAAGAAGCGCCACCACGGGCCATGTAGCCCATGCAACCCATGCGGCCCGTGCGGCCCGTGCGGCCCGTGCGGCCCGTGCGGCAGATACTGGCCCGGGCTGGTTCAGTGGCTGCGCTCCAGTTGATCCAGCGGCCAACGCGGGCGCACGTCAAAAGCGTAATCACGCTGCGGCACGGCCAAGCCGGCTTGCAGGCGCATGGCGGCCGCCAAGGCAATCATGGCGCCGTTGTCTGTGCACAGACGCATCTCGGGGTAATGCACACGCCAGCCACGCGCCCGGGCCGCCGCATCCAGGCTGGCGCGCAAGTGCCGGTTAGCGCCCACGCCACCCGCTACCACCAATCGCTTCAGTCCGGTGGCTTGCAAGGCGGCCAGCGCTTTTTTCACCAGCACTTCCACAATGGCGGCCTGGGTGCTGGCCGCCAGGTCGGCGCGGGCCTGCTCGCCCGTGGATGGGCCCAGTTTCTGCACTTGCGTGAGCACGGCCGTTTTCAGGCCCGCGAAAGAAAAATCCAGATTGCCGCTATGCAGCAGCGGCCTCGGCAGCTTGAAAGCCGACGCATCACCGCTTTCAGCCAGCCGCGCCAGCGCAGGGCCGCCGGGGTAACCCAGGCCCAGCAGCTTGGCGGATTTGTCGAAGGCCTCGCCCGCCGCGTCATCAATGGTTTCACCCAGCAGGCGGTACTGCCCCACCGCGTCCACCCGCATCAGCTGCGTGTGGCCTCCGCTGACCAGCAAGGCCACGAACGGAAAGGCCGGTGGATCGGCGCTGAGGAAGGGGGAAAGCAAATGCCCTTCCAGATGGTGCATGCCCAGCACCGGCTTGCCCAGCGCCGCCGCCAGAGCGCACGCCACGCCCGCCCCCACCAGCAAAGCACCCGCCAAGCCGGGGCCACGGGTATATGCAACCAAATCGATCGCACTCAAATCTTGCCCCGCCTGCGCAAGCACCTGGTTGGCCAGGGGAATCACGCGGCGGATGTGGTCGCGGCTGGCCAGCTCGGGCACCACGCCACCGTAGTCGGCATGCATGGCCACTTGCGAGTGCAACGCATCGGCCAGCAACTGCGGCACGCCCTGCCCTGCGCGCACCAGCGCCACGCCGGTTTCGTCGCAAGAGGATTCCATGCCAAGCACCAGAAAATCAGTCATGGGCGCGAGTGTAGAGAGTCAGGCGCATGGGCGCGCGAACACGTCAACTGGCGGGGCTCTGCTACCTGAAACGCTGACCTGCCGCCAAAAACTGATGTGGCAACAACCATCCAGAGAATGGACCCGCGCATTTCAATAATGCTTTCAATCAGTCACACACACTCAGTGCGCGCCCAATCAAGCAGAAAATCACGAAATCAAATAAAAAAAGCGCGAAGCCATTCAAGCCCGCGCTTTTTCAGGCCGATGCAAATCAATGCATGACAGCCCAATTCAGTGATTTGACGAATTACTTGGCCACAGCCTGGCAAGGTGTTTCCACCTTGTTGCCATACGGGTCCACAAAAGTCAGGAAACCCTGCTTGCCCTTCTGGTGCCATTCGGCGCCACGGCCAAACAGGCCGCTGTTGCCCACATAACGCTCGCCTGAGCCGGATACAGCGGAAGTGAGTGTGGCGCGCTTGTCGTCCAGCGCCAGCTCTACCTTGTCATTGCCGAGATGACGGATATTGACGGACAGGCCATTCTGGCAGCTGAAACGGGCGTCCGCCGCCATGGCGGGCGCTGCAGGCATATGGTGGTGGCCGCTGCCCTGAACGGCAGGCGCCATGGGCGCCGCAGCGCGCGGCGCCGGCTGGTTGCTCGGTGCATGACCACATGCGGCCAGCGCCAAGGCGAAAGAAACAGGCAGAATCAGCTTGATTGTGTTCATTTGTAATCCTCGGTCAAAAAAGAAAATGCCGCCCTGGCGGCGGCAACGGCATTTTATACACAGTTCTTCCTGTTTATGCGCTTTGCGGCGCGGCATAAACAATCAATTACCGTTGACAGTTTGCTTCACCTGAAAACCAGCAGGTGATGCACTAGATACGCGCCATGAAATGCCGAGCCGTGAAAAGCAGGGCCGCAGGGCGCATGTGGCTTCAGCCTCTTGGCCATGCGGTTGGGCGAAACAAGCAGGGGCACGCGGGAGGCCACCCCGTACCCCGTTGCCTCATCCTCAGATCCAATTCACGATCCCGGCGCAAGTGTGCAGCAGCGGTTTGGGATGGGATGCAAGGCGCAGCAGACCGCCCCAATCCGCTTCATGGCCGCCGCGCAGGGACTTTGAACAGGTTGGCAGAGCCAACCCATGTGCTAGCCGGGATGCAAACCGGCCAGTGGGGCGCAATCGCTCTTTGGCGCCCGGCTTGGGAAACGCGGCGCTTCAGAACTGGTAGCGCACGCTGACGCGGACATGGCGTCCGGCCTCGGTGTAGCGGCCATAGTTGTTTTGGCCCCGGGCGCGGTGCCAGCGAGCGTACTGCTTGTCGCCCAGGTTGTAGATGCCGGCGCTCAACGTCAGGTTTTTCATGGGCCGGTAGTGCCCTGTCAGATCCACCGCGCCATAGCCGGCCAGAGGCTTGACGTTGGGAGGCAGGTCGGCCGCGCGCTTGGCCGCCGCGAACGAGACCCGGGCGCTCACGCCCCAGCGGTCTTGCGGATGGCCGTAGCGCAAGCCAATGAAGCCATTGAATGGGTTGACGCGGCCCGATGGCTGCCGGCTGCCCTGCTGGCGCGTATCACCCTTGGCGTAGATGGCGCCACCTTCCAGCAGCATCCGGGCCGGCATGCCCAGCTGGCCCAGGTGGAGCTTGCCCTCGAACTCAATGCCGTAGCGCCGGGTCTTGCCTGCCGTGTTGAAGACTTCGCAGTGCGAGGCCGAGAAGTTGGGGCCGCAATCCACATCCACCATGTTGGTGTAGACGTCATGGAACAGCGTGGTTTTCTGCGAGCCCAGCAGCCCCTGGCTGGCCCAGGACAGCTCCAGCCCGTTGGACGTTTCTGGCTTGAGATTCGGGTTGGGGCGACCCAACCAGTGGCCGTAGTTTTGTGCGTTGGTTTCGCCGTAGGCCGGCATGCGGGTGGCGCGCTGGTAGCTGGCAGAAAGCAGGTGCTGATCGCTGGCCTGCCACTCCAGGCGCAGGCCGCCACCCACGGCGCTCTTGCTGAATTTCTGCGTGCCAGGCGCCGGGTTCTGGCCGCCGGGCAGATGGGGAGTGGTGCTAATGCGCGTCAGGTTCAGCGAGGGCGTAACGCTCACGCCGCTGGCGTACAGCTGCATGCGGTCGGCCACGTGCAGCTGGGTTTGCCACTGCTTGTTGCGCGGGAAGAAGCTGATCTCGCGCGTGCGGCCCGCGCTGCCGCGCACGGCGCCTTGGCTGGCATCGCTGTACTGGAGCTTCAGTCCGTAATGCAGGGTGTGGCCGATCTGGCTGGCGCTGGCCTGGCCCAGCACTTTGTCGAAGTCCGCGCGCAGGCCATAGCTGTTGATCTTGAAGTGGTTGTTGTCCACGCTGAGCGTGCGCTGGCCTCGCGCGCTGGTGCGGTCAATGGTGTTGAAGCCTTCGCTGTGGGTGCGCTGCACGGAAAGCTGCCAGGTCATGCCGTCGAACAGCGGGGTGACCACGCCCATGTCATGACGCAGCGCCAGCGCCTGGCGCTCGTTCTTCTGCACCCGGCGGTAGGCGTGCGTGCGCACGCCGCTGCGGCTGACGCCGACCGCGTCAAGCTCGTCGGCCCGGTTGTCGTTATCGAAATGCTGCAGGCTGACGGTGAGCTTGTGATCGCTGTTGGGCTGCAACACCCATTTGCCGTTGAGCGAGTTGCTGTGCCCGTCCAGCGGGTTGTTGCGCGTGCGGGCAGCGCCGGTCACGTCCACGCCGCCTTCATTGTTCAGCTCGTGATAGTGGTGGCGGTTGTAGCTGACCGAAGCGCTCTGGCCTTCGCCAATCAGCGTGGCCAGACTGAAGCCCGCGCCCGCGTCACGGCTGTCGCCGCTGTAGCTGCCGCGCACTTCACCGCCCCACCGGCGGCCGGGCTGCAGGTAATCGACCGGGTCCTTGGTCCGAAACCGCACGCTGCCTGCCAGGCCATGCGCGCCTGGCCCCTTGTCAATGCTCACGCTTTTCAGGTCGGCCGCATCGAAATACTGGCGGCCGTGGCTCATGTTGTGCCCGAAGTTGAAGCTTTGGCCGATTTCCATGCCGTCCAGCTCAACGGTCACGCGGTCACTGCCCACGCCCATGAAGCTGCCCATGCCGCCCATGCCACGGATTTCGATGTCGCCCAGCTGACCGGCATTGGCATTGGAAAAGTCCACGCCGATCACGTTGTCGAACAGCGCGCCAATGTTCTTGGGCGGCTCCTGCTCCAGAGCCTGCTGCGTGATGACGGTGGCGCCCGGCGTTCGCGCCTTGGCGCGCACTTCCGTGGCAGGCAGCGTCACTTGCGCCTGGGGCGCGGCGCTGGCCGCCGTCACGGGCGGCTTGGCCGCCGGGGCACGGCCTGCCGCCGCCGCGCTGCCGCCATCGGCCAGCGCAGGCAGGCAGCACAGCGGCGCCGCCAGCGCGGCGGCCAGACGTGCCAACGGGGTACGCGCCAGCTGCCCGGGCACTTGGTTTGCAAGACATTGCATGGTGTTTTCTCTCCTCAATAAAAAACAAGCAGGCGTGTGTGGCTGCCCCGGCCGCTACGGGCCTCTGGCAAAACGCAGCGCCGGGCCAAGCCATGACTGGCAGCGCCCCAGGCAAGCGCCCTGCCGGCCTGCGCGTCATTCGGCAAGCGCCGGGCACCCGACCCTGCAGGTTTTCCGGTAGCCCCTTTTCACAAGCCAGCGCGCCCGGCGCACACCGCACCAGGCACATGCCAGACGTTGCAGAGACATGCCAAGCACGCCACCGTCAGTCACACATCGCCATGCATTTGATTGAAATCAAATGCAAATCATTCGTATTTATTATTGTAAGCAGATTTTGCCTGTGCGGCGTGCCAGAACGGCATGCTGGCAGCCGCCCCTGGGAACCGGTTTCCGGCTACGCCGCCGCTACCGTCCGCGCCTGCATTTTTCTCGGATAGCCGCTGACGGCTTGGTTGCGCCCATCAAGCGCGGCTAACCGAACGAGAGGCCATGCGCCCACCGTCGCCGTCATGAAATACAGCTCATGGAACAGGCACGGATGGGCTTGCCCGTTCAGGTTTTCTGAGTCCGCGCTTGCATTCGCGCGGCGGTCATGACGGGCGGTTGAACAGAAGCCCTACCCACCGGCACGGCGGGTAGGCAAAGGGGCTAACCACGCACTTCGCCAAAAGCCCTCTCCTGCGCGCCTTGTCAGGCCATCAGCCCTCCTCCTCAGCACCAGGGCATGCGCTGCGGCGACCAGGGTGAAGAAACAACATGAAAACCGCGCGGCGCAAGGCGCGGCCTCAACGCTCGATCTGCGCCCACACTTTCTCCAGCCGCTTGACGCTCACGGGCTGGGGCGTGCGCAGTTCTTGCGCGAAAAAGCTCACGCGCAGTTCTTCCAGCAGCCAGCGCAGCTCTTGCAGGCGCGCGTCTTGCTGGCCCTTGCGTTCGGCCACCAGGCGCCAGAAGCGTTGCTCTTGCGCGCGGGCCTCGGCCATGCGCTGGGCATCGCGCGCGGGGTCGGCGCGCAGCTTGTCAAAACGCAGGGTGATGGCCTTGAGGTAGCGCGGCAGGTGTTGCAACGCAGCCCAGGGCGTATTGGCGAGGAAGTGTTTGGGCAGCAGGCGCTGCAATTGCTCGGCGGCGTCTTTGGCGGCTTCGGGGGCGGATTTGCCCGCGTCTTTGATTTTGCGCGCGGCCTGCGCATATTCGGCCAGCACGGTGGCGGCCAGGCGGGCTACTTCGTTGGCGATGAGCGTTAAGCGCGTTCGGCCTTCTTCTACGCGCTGCTTGAAGCTGGCCTCATCCACTGGTAGCGGGTCGATCAAAAAAGCGCGGTCCAGCGCCACGTCAATGATTTGCTGGCGCAGCTCTTCGAGCGTACCCAGGTTCATGTAGGCCACGGCCATCTTTTGCAGGTCAGGGATGTTTTTTTCGAGGTACTTGAGCGCGTCTTTCACCTGCAGCGCAAACAGGCGGCGCAGGCCGCTGCGGTGTTTGGCGGCGGCCAGATCGGGCTCGTCAAACACTTCGAGCGTGACGGCATCGCCTGCATCCACCAGCGCCGGAAAGCCGATCAGCACCTGCCCCTTGCGGCGGATTTCCATCAGCTCGGGCAGCTCGCCAAAGCTCCAGGCGGTGTAGCGGGCGTCGCCGGCCACGGCGGGTGCTTGTCCGGCCGGAGCGTTTGCTTCTTTTTTGATAGCTTCTTGCGCTTTATGGGTGGTCGCTGAAGCCTGTTTTGAATCTGAACCCTCATCGGCCTGCCGCCCGGTCTTGAGCGCCGCCAGCGCCTGAAATGCCCCGCGCGCCTGCCCGCCCAGTTCGGCCTTGAGCGCAGCCAGATTGCGCCCGGCGCCCAGCTGGCGGCCGTGCTCGTCGGTGACGCGAAAGTTCATGAACAGGTGGGCAGGCAGCATGTCGAGCTTGAAGTCGGTACGCTTCACGTCCAGGCTGGTTTCAGCACGCACTTGCTTCAGCAGCGCATCGATCAGGCTGCCCTGGCCAAAGGTTTCGGGCGTACTGAACAGCGCGGCCAGGCGTGCGGCGCTTTCGGGCAGGGGCACGAAACGGCTGCGCGGCTTTTGCGGCAGGCTTTTGAGCAGGGCCTGAATTTTTTCCTTGAGCATGCCGGGCACCAGCCATTCGGTGCGGGCCTCGCTGACCTGGTTGAGCACAAATAGCGGCACGGTGACGGTGAGGCCATCTTTGGCGTCGCCTGGTGCATGCAGGTAGCGGGCGGCGCAATCCACGCCACCCAGGCGGATGATTTTGGGAAAGGCATCGGTGGTGATGCCTGCGGCCTCGTGCCGCATCAGCTCTTCTTTGCTGAGCATGAGCAGGCGCGGCTGCGCCTTGGCGGCCTGCTTGTACCAGGCTTGCAGCTCGTGCCCGCTGGTGATGTGTTCGGGCAGGTGCTGGTCGTAAAAGGCGTGGATCAGCGCATCGTCCACCAGCACGTCTTGCCGGCGGCTTTTGTGCTCAATGGCTTCGACCTGCGCGATGAGCTTGCGGTTGGCGGGCAGAAAGGGCAGGGTGCGGGCCCAATCGTCGGGCCACTCGCCACCGGCCAGCGCCTCGCGGATGAGCAATTCACGCGCGCCTGCTGGGTCGGCCAGTGCGTAGCGCATGCGCCGCCCGCTGTACACCACCAGGCCGTAGAGCGTGGCGCGCTCCAGCGCCACGGCCTCGCCGGATTTTTTCTCCCAATGCGGGTCGAGCAATTGTTTTTTGAGCAGGTGGCTGCCCACCTCTTCCAGCCACTGCGGTTCGATGGTGGCCATGCTGCGGCCGTACAGGCGCGTGGTTTCCACGAGTTCAGCGCAAACGATCCATTTGCCCGGCTTTTTGCTCAGGTGCGCGCCGGGGTGGCGGTGGAACTTGATACCGCGCGCGCCCAGGTATTCGTTGCTGCTTGGGGATTTGCCGCCGTGGGCAGGGGTGTGGGTACCGCTGCCATCTTCGATCTTGCAGCCCACGTTGCCCAGCAGGCCCGCCAGCAGGCTTTTGTGCACGGCCTCGTAGCCAGCGGGCTGGGTGTTTTCTTTCCACTTGTGCTCGGCCACCACGGTGTGAAGCTGGGTGTGGATGTCGCGCCATTCGCGCACGCGGCGCACATTGATGTAGTTTTGGCGCAGCAGGTTTTCGTACTGGCGGTTGCTGAGTTTGTGCGTGGGCGCGGATGAAGTTGCCGCTGCAGCAGTGCTGGCTGCGTTTTCGCCCAAAGCCGCGCGGGCGGCCGCCAGGGCTTGTGCGGCGCGTTGGGCCACAGGCAGTGTGGCCTGGTTGGGCCTGCGGCCAGCCGCGCCTTGGGCCCGGCCGTTTTCTTGCGCGGCCATGTCGGCACGGGTTTTGGCGGCCTGGCCGCCGCGCGCATCGTGCAGCCATTGCCACAGGCGCAAATAGCCGTTGAATTCGCTTTTTTCGTCGTCGAACTTGGCGTGTTGCTGGTCGGCCTGGGCCTCTTGCCCGAGTGGCCGGTCGCGCACGTCTTGCACGCTCAAGGCACTGGCGATGATGAGCACTTCGCGCAGTGCGCCACGCTCGCGGCCTTCCAGAATCATGCGGCCCACGCGCGGGTCCAGCGGCAGGCGGGCCAGCTCCTGGCCCAGTGACGTCAGTTCGCCCGCCTCGTCCACCGCGCCCAGTTCGGTCAGCAGCTGGTAGCCGTCGGCAATGGCGCGGCCCGAGGGCGCTTGCAGAAAGGGAAAGTCTTCCACCCGCCCGCCCGCGCCCAGCAGGTGCAGGCTTTTCATGCGCAAGATCACGCCCGCGAGCGATGAGCGCAGGATTTCTGGATCGGTGAAACGCGGGCGGCCGGCAAAGTCCTTCTCGTCGTACAGGCGGATGCAGATGCCATCGGCCACGCGCCCGCAGCGGCCCGCGCGCTGATTGGCTGCGGCCTGGCTGATGGGCTCCACCAGCAGTTGCTCCACCTTGCTGCGGTAGCTGTAGCGCTTGACGCGCGCCGTGCCCGCATCAATCACGTAGCGAATGCCGGGCACGGTGAGCGAGGTTTCGGCCACATTGGTGGCCAGCACGATGCGGCGGTGGCCGTGCGAATCGAACACGCGGTCTTGCTCGGCTTGGCTCAAGCGCGCAAACAGCGGCAGCACTTCGGCCGTGCGCGTGAGCGGGCTGTGCGAGAGGTGCGCGCGCAGGTGGTCGGCGGCCTCGCGAATCTCGCGCTCGCCAGGCAGAAAGACAAGGATGTCGCCGCTGGCGTTGCCCGCCCACAGCTCATCCACCGCGTCGGCAATGGCCTCGTTCAATCCATAGTCGCGGCTTTCTTCAAATGGCCGCCAGCGTTGCTCCACCGGGTAGGTGCGGCCCGATACGTGCAGCACGGGCGCGGGGCCCTTATTGTTTTTGTCTGCGCTTTCAAAATGCTTGGCAAAACGCTCGGCATCGATGGTCGCCGAGGTGACGATGACTTTGAGGTCGGGCCGCCTTGGCAGGATCTGCTTGATGTAACCCAGCAGAAAGTCGATGTTCAAGCTGCGCTCGTGTGCCTCGTCGATGATGAGGGTGTCGTAGGCTTTGAGCAGCGGATCGGTCTGCGTTTCGGCCAGCAAGATGCCGTCCGTCATCAGCTTGATCGATGCGCCGGGCGAGAGCCGGTCGTTGAAGCGCACCTTGTAGCCCGCCACTTCGCCCAAGGGCGTGTTCAGCTCTTCGGCAATGCGTTTGGCCACGCTGCTGGCGGCGATGCGACGCGGCTGCGTGTGGCCGATGAGCTTGCCGCGCTCGCCGGGCTTGGCGTTCAACTTGCCACGGCCCATGGCCAGTGCGATCTTGGGCAGCTGCGTGGTTTTGCCCGAGCCGGTTTCACCGCAAACGATGATGACCTGGTGCGCGCGCAGCGCCGCCTCGATCTCGGCGCGGCGGGCCGAGACGGGCAGTGATTCGGGAAAGCTGATCTTCAGCGGCGGCGTAGGGGCATTCATGGGGCGGGAATTATCGGCGTCCCATGCCCTGCCAACAGGCCGGGGCGCCCCTCATGCCCCCGGCCCGCCTATCCCGCCTTGCCGCGCCCGGGCCACAGCGCCAGGGCCATGCCCGCCGTCGTCAGGGCCAGCCCGGCCCAGGCCAGGGCGCGGGGCTGCTCGCCCAGCTGCCAGGCCGCCAGCAGCGTGGCCGCCAGCGGCACCAGCGCCGCGAACAGGGCGCCCACCGCCGGCCCCAGCACGCGCACGGCCTGGCTGAAGAAAAACAGCGCCAGCACCGACACCATCACCCCCTGGTACAGCGCCTGCACCAGCACGTCGGCCAGCGGCAGCTGCCACAGCCTCGCCCCGCGCCAGGCCAGGTAGGGTGGCAGGCACAGCGCCATCGACCCCACCGACACCAGCGCCGTCGCATGCAGCGCCGATGCCGCGTGGCGGCGCGACACCACCGTGTACACAGCCCACAGCGCCCCGCCCGTCAGAAACAAGGCCCACGCGCCCAGCTCCGCCCGGCTGGCGGCGCCCAGCGCGCGCCAGCCCGCCAAGGCCACGCCGGCCAGTATCAGCGCCATGCCCACGCCCTGGCGGCGCGTCAGCCACAGGCCCAGCCACAGCGCGCTGAGGGCGGCGGCAAACACGATCATGCTGCTGGGCGTGACCACCGCGAACTGCTCCACCGGCGCGCGCGCCAGCCCCAGCGCCACCACCAGCATGTAGGGCGCCCCAATGCCGCACACCATCAGCGCCGCCGCGCCCCAGCCCACGCCCTGGCGCCCCTGCCGCCACAGCAGCGGGAGCAGAATCAGGCCCGAGACGGTGTAGCGGATCACGGTCACGTCCCAGGCGTCGAGCGCCGTGCGCGACAGCCCCAGCCGCGTGACCACCGGAAACGCGCCCCAGATCAAGGCCGACGCCAGGCCGCATGCAATGCCCGCCGCCCGGCTGTCCCATGAAAAACCCGTACGCATGACACCACCCGTTTTCCGCTTTTCAATGTTTGACATGATCGTCAAATTTGACATCAATGTCAAAAATGACGATTCACCGGAGGCCCGATGAGCGGCGCCCGCCAATTCGACGAAGACGCCCTGCTGGACGCCGTGCTGGCCGTGTTCTGGCGCCAGGGCTGGCAGGCCACCACCATGGCCGACCTGGCCGCCGCCGCCGGCGTGCAGCGCGGCTCGCTCTACCACGCCTACGGCGGCAAGGAGGCCTTGTTCCTGCTCGCCTTCGACCGCTATGCCGAGCGCTTCATCGCCGAGGCCCGGCGCGCGCTGGACGCCGCCGATGCCGGGCAGGCGCTGCAACGCTTTTTCCAGGCCGCCATCCGCCACATGCGCGCTGGCGAGCCCGCGCGCGGCTGCCTCACCACCAAGACTGCCGCCGAACTGGACGCCGCCGGCCCGGCCATCCAGGCCCGGCTCGCCGCCCTGCTGGAGACGCTGCGCGCCACCTTGACGCAGGCGCTGGCCGCACCGCACCTGGCCGCTGGCCTGGCCCTGCCGCCCGGGCCCGCCGCCGAACTGCTCGTCACCTTCACGCGCGGCCTGGCCGTGATGGAACGCATCGAAGCCAAGCCCGCCCGCCTGCGCGCCAGCGCCAGGGCCATGACCTGGCTGCTGCTGAAAGACCCCGGCGCCGCGCCAGCGGCCTGAGCAGCGCCCGCCAGCCCGCGCCGGGCAACCAAGCGTCTGCACCACGCCACACCACAGGCGCGCGCTGCCCGGCGCCGCTTGGCAGACGGCCCGCGCGGCGGCACAATGCGCGCCTTTCTCGCTCCTGCATCGCTGGCATGCCCGCCGCTGACCTCCACGCACCAGTGGACGCGCGTGCCAGACGGCCGCCAAACCGCTTTTGGCCCCGGGAGGTTTCATTCATGCGCCTGATGTCCTGCACTTTCTTCTGACGCCCGCTCCATCCGCCCCGGCTGGAGCGAAAGCGGCGTCGCCACTTTTTTCCAGCCCGCGGGCCCGCAAAGCCCCGGCTGCCCTTTCCTGCCGGGGCTTTTTGCTTGGCCGGGCCGCTTGCCGGGCGCATTCGCCCCGCCTGCCCTGCGGCCCGCCCAGGCATTCGCATGGAGCGCACATGAGTGCCAAAACCTTCTCGCGCGAGTGGCTGCAAAGCCCCGCGCAAGGCAACCTGAAAAAACTGCAACGCATGCGCCAGCCGCTGGCGCTGGGCGCGGCCGCGCCGCCGCCGCGCAACCACGTGGCGTTGGCGCTGGCCGCGCGCAGCGCCTCCAACGCGGCAGGCAAGCACATCCGCCAAACGGGCGCGCAGCGCCGCGCCGACAAGATGGCCCTGCAAAAGCTGCTGCGCCAGACGGGAGATGAATGACATGAACGAAACCGAGACCGCAACCGCCCGCCCTTCCACCCCCGCTGCGGCCGATCCGGCCCTAGCCCAGCGCATGGCCGCGCGCCAGCAGGCGCTGGGCCGCATCGCGGCGGAGTTGAAAGAGGAGCTGTTCGGCATTGACGACGTGATCGACCGCGTGATTGACGCCGTGCGCGCCTGGTGGGTGTTGCCTGAAATCATCACCCGCCCGGTGATCGTCTGCCTCTGGGGCCTGACGGGCACCGGCAAAACCCAGCTCACGCGCCGTCTGGCACAGAAGATGGGCTTTTACGACCGCTTCGTGGAAGTGCAGATGGACGGCTTCAGCCACGGCTGGGACGGCGCGCGCGCCAGCATTGCGGCCATGCTGGACGACTCGGGCATCGCCGAAGGCGAGCCGGGCATCTTGCTGCTGGACGAATTCCAGCGCTACCGCACCATCGACGACAAGCGGCGTGACCTGAAGGTGGAACGTTTTCAGGACGTGTGGACACTGCTGTCCGACGGTCGTCTGCCGCCGGCGTTGTCGGCGCTGGAAAACATTGGCTTCCGTCTGGCGCAGGCACAGTACGACGCCGCACGCGAACGCGAAGACCGCGAGGACGACGATGACGCCAAGCCGCCCCGTGCCCGCCAGTTCCGTCTGGATGCCTGGGACGCGCGCGAACTCAAGCGCGCGCTCAAACTCGCCGAGCCGCTAACCACCATCATGGCCTGGCCGCCTGAGCAGGTGCAGGCCCGCCTGCACGCCTTCCGCCGCCAGAGCGAACGCTGGGAAACCGACTACAGCCGCCTGCTCATCTTCGTCACCGGCAACCTGGACGAGATGTACGAGCACATGGCCCAGCGCGTGCAAGACTGCGACACCGACGCCGACATCTTTCACGCCATGAGCCGCAAGCTCACCGTGATCGACGTGAAAGCCGCCCTGGCCGAGCGCTTCCGCCCCGAGCAGGTGGCGCGTCTGGGCAACCAGCACATCATCTACCCTTCGCTCAGCCGCGCCGCCTACCAGCGGCTGATCGCGCACAGCGCCGCGCAGTACGTACGCGAAGTCCAGGCCCGCTCAGGCCTGCGCTTTGCCATTGGCGCGCCCGTGCTGGCGGCCATCTATGACAACGCCGTGTACCCCGCGCAAGGCACGCGCCCCGTGTTCTCCACCGTGCATGCCGTGCTGGGCAGCCCGCTGGTCGATGCCGCGCTGTGGGCGCTGGAACGCAGCGTGCCCGCCCACGCCACGCTCGACGTGACCCTGGCCCCTGGCGGTCAGGCGCTGGCCATGCACTGGCAGGGTCAGACCCTCACACTGCCCGTGCCGTTCGACCTGCACGGCCTGCGCCAGCGCGCTTCGCTAGACCTGCGCACCCTGCTCGCCGTACATGAGGCCGGGCACGGCCTGGCCTACGCGCTGCTGCTGGGCGAAGCGCCACAGGAAGTGCGCATCAACGTGGCCTCGTTCGAAGGCGGCTACAACAGCTTCGTGCCGCGCAAGGCGTGGTCGCGCCGCATGTGGCGCGCCATGATCTGTGTCACCCTGGCGGGCCGTGCTGCCGAAACCCTGGTGTTCGGCCCCGAGGCCGTCACCACCGGCGCCGAGCACGACTACCAGCAAGCCACCCGCGATGCCGCCCGCGCCGTGCGTCACCACGGCTTCGGCCAGCGCGTCAGCCGCACCGACGTGGCCCAAGGCGCGGATGAGAACCTCAACACCGACGTGGCGCCCACCAACGCCGAGATCGAAACCCTGCTGGCCGCCGAGCTGGCCCGCGCCCAGGCCCTGCTGGCTAAACACCGCACCGCCTTGCGCGCTTTGGTCGAGCACCTGCTCGCCCACGGCAGCGTGGCGGCTGCCGACTTCGCCCGTATCAGCGGCATCCCCGCGCCCGTGCCTGGAGCTCAGGGCGGCGCACTGGAGCCTTGGCACGAGAAATGGCAAGCCTTCGCCGCCACCCTGCAGCCGTAAGCGCCCTATTTCAAGGCACCGGCATCCGGCATGCACTGGGCGGCCAAAGCATGGCCCCGGCGCGGCTGCGGCAGGAGGCAGTCGCCTCGTGCTCAGGAACTGCCACGCCAATGGCTACACTGGCTGCGTCTTTCACCCTGATGGAGATATGCGCATGAAACTCGTCCACACCTTGTCCATTCTGGCCACGGCCGCCGCACTGGCCGCCTGCGGCAGCACCAGCGCGCCCAAGGAGAAAGCAGGCGCGGCCTCTTCCGCAGCCACCGCGGCCGCCGCCCCGTCCACCCCCACCCAGGCCGCCGACGGCACGCTGATCGGCCCCAAGGGCATGACGCTCTACACCTTTGCCAAGGATGTGGCTGGCAGCGGCGCATCGGCCTGCAACGGCACCTGCGCCGCCAACTGGCCCCCGCTGCCCGTGGCCCCGGCCGCCCAGCCGCTGGGTGACTACACCATCATCACCCGCGCCGACGGCACGCGCCAGTGGGCTTACAAGGGCATGCCGCTGTACTACTTCGCCAAGGACGCCCAGCCCGGCGACAAACTGGGCGACGGCTTGCTGGGCGGCGCCTGGAAAGTGGCCAAGCCCTGAGAACCTAGTTCATCCCCCCCAAAAGCCGTGGCCCGCACCACGGCTTTTTTTATATGCCCGCCAGGCACACGCCAGATAATGCCGCCCAGCTTTTGCTTAGCTTGCGGCTTGAAGCCGCGCCACCCGCCGCCATCTGCCCGCGCATGACCACCAACGCCAACCCCCTGCTCGACTTCTCCGACCTGCCCCGGTTCGACCAGATCCGCCCCGAACACGTGGCCCCCGCCATCGACGCCCTGCTGCACGACGCCTGCGCTGCGCTGGAAACCGTGGTGGCCCCCGGCTTTGCCGCCGACTGGCGTGCGCTGTCGGCCACGCTGGACGTAGCCACCGAACGCCTGGGCCGCGCCTGGGGCGCCGTCAGCCACCTCAACGCCGTGATGGACACGCCCGCGCTGCGCGCCGCCTACAACGCCGCCCTGCCCCGGATCACCGAGTTCTTCACCCGCCTGGGCAGCGACGAACGCCTGTACGCCAAGTACAAGGCCATCGACCCCGCCACGCTCGATGCCGAGCAGCGCCAGGCGCTGAAAAACGCGCTGCGCGGCTTCGTGCTTGGCGGCGCCGAGCTGCAGGGCGAGGCCAAGACGCGCTTCGCGCAAATCCAGGAACGCAGCGCCGAGCTGGCGCAGAAGTTCAGCGAAAACGCGCTCGACGCCACCGACGCCTTTGCCTACTACGCCCGCGCCGACGAGCTGGACGGCGTGCCGCCCGACGTGCAGGCCGCCGCGCGCGCCGCCGCCCAGGCCGAGGGCAAGGAGGGCTACAAGCTCACCCTCAAGCTGCCCTGCTACCTGCCCGTGATGCAGTTCGCCACCCACGCCCCGCTGCGCGAGCGCCTGTACCGCGCCTACGCCACCCGCGCGTCCGACCAGGCCGAGGGCGAGGCCGCCCGCTACGACAACACCGCCATCATGCGCGAGCTGCTGGCCCTGCGCCATGAAGAGGCCCGCCTGCTCGGCTACCCCGACTTCGGCACCGTCTCGCTCGTGCCCAAGATGGCCGACTCGCCCGCCCAGGTCATGGCCTTTCTGCGCGAGCTGGCCGCCAAGGCCCGCCCCCACGCCGAGCGCGACGTGGCCGACCTGCGCGCCTTCGCCGCCGAACACCTGGGCATTGCCGACCCGCAGGCCTGGGACTGGCCCTTCATCGGCGAAAAGCTCAAGGAAGCGCGCTACGCCTTCAGCGAGCAGGAGGTCAAGCAGTACTTCACCGCGCCCAAGGTGCTGGCCGGACTGTTCAAGATCGTGGAAACGCTGTTCGAAGTCAGCATCCGCCGCGACAGCGCTCCCGTCTGGCACCCCTCGGTCGAGTTCTACCGCATCGAGCGCCCCGGCCCGCAGGGCGCCCAGCTGCTCGGCCAGTTCTACCTGGACCCCGGCGCGCGCCAGGGCAAACGCGGCGGCGCCTGGATGGACGACGTGCGCGCCCGCTGGCTGCGCCCCGACACCGGCGCCCTGCAAACCCCCGTGGCGCAACTGGTGTGCAACTTCGCCGAAGGCGTGGACGGCAAGCCCCCGCTGCTCACGCACGACGACGTCATTACCCTGTTCCACGAATTCGGCCACGGCCTGCACCACCTGCTCACCCAGGTGGGCGAGCGCGACGTCTCCGGCATCAGCGGCGTGGAATGGGACGCCGTGGAGCTGCCCAGCCAGTTCATGGAAAACTTCTGCTGGGAATGGAGCGTGCTGCGCCACATGACCGCCCACGTGGACACCGGCGAGCCCCTGCCGCGCGCACTGTTCGACAAGATGCTGGCCGCCAAGAACTACCAGGCCGGCATGCAGACGCTGCGCCAGGTCGAATTCGCGCTGTTCGACATGTGCCTGCACACCGCCGCCGCGCCGGTGCAGGACATCCAGGGCCTGCTCGAACAGGTGCGCGCCGAGGTCGCCGTGATCCACCCGCCCGCCTGGGGCCGCATGGCCCACACTTTCAGCCACATCTTCGCCGGCGGCTACGCGGCCGGCTACTACAGTTACAAGTGGGCCGAAGTGCTCTCGGCCGACGCCTACGCCGCCTTCGAGGAAAGCGCCGCGCCCGACGGCTCGCCCAGCGTCGAAACCGGACGAAAATACCGCCAGGCCATTCTGGAGGCTGGCGGCAGCCGCCCCGCGATGGAATCGTTCAAGGCCTTCCGCGGCCGCGAACCCACGCTGGACGCACTGCTGCGCCACCAGGGCATGGCCTAGGTGCCTAAGTCCAGGGCGGCCGCTGCCGTCCCATCATCCACCACGCTACGCCGGAGAACGCAACGCATGAAATCACCGCTCGCCCTTTCCCTGCTGGCCCTGCTGACGGCCGGCGCTGCGCACGCGCAGCAGGTCTACCGCGTGGTCGGCCCCGATGGCCGCGTCACCTTCTCCGACAAGCCGCCCGCCGCCAGCACGCAGCCTGCCGCGCGCGTCACGCCCGGCGTACCCGCACGCTCCAGCGGCCTGCTCCCCTACGAGCTGAACCGCACCGCGCAGCGCTTTCCCGTCACGCTCTACAGCAGCGACAACTGCCCGCCCTGTGACCAGGGACGCAACCTGCTCATCAACCGGGGCATTCCGTTCACCGAAAAAACCGTCAATGCCAACGCTGACATCAGCGCGCTGCAAAAGATGACGGGCGGCGACGGCAGCCTGCCCCTGCTCACCATCGGCGGCCAGCAGCTCAAGGGCTTTGGCGACGCCGAGTGGAGCAAATACCTTGATGCCGCAGGCTATCCCCAAAAGTCGCAACTGCCCAGCGGCTGGCGCCGCCCTGCCGCTACGCCGCTGGTGCCCGTGCAAATCGCGCCTGCCGCGCCGGCTGGCAACCGCGCCGCCGCGCCAGCGGCAGACCCACTGCCTGCCACGCCCAGCGCCTCTCCTAGCGTGACCCCGCCGCCGCCCAGCGCCAACAATCCCGCCGGTATCCGGTTCTGAACAAATCGGCGCTTTAGTTCTGCTCTCCCCAGGCGGCAGCGTGACTGGCCGCTCCGGCTCCAGGCCGACTATGGCGGCATGCCGCGCCTGCTGCCGCCCGAGCCGCTGCTGGCCCGATGACTGAGGCTGGCCAGCCACATGAGGCTCCAGCAACTGGCCAGCTCAAAACCCTTGAAAAAATGGCCTTGAAATCCGGCCCAAAGCTATAATTTGCACCACTTGAATCGCGGCAAGAGCGACAGCAGCACCTCCGGCCCGGCCAGCGCCCATCGCAAACGGCGCAGCACCCCACGCACCACGGGGCGGCCACCCTCCCGCAAGGGCTGTACCCCAAATGATCGCCCGCCCATCTTGCCCGGTCACTGCTCTGCAGACGGCGCCACACCGGTGTTGCTGCTGTGCCCGCCCGCCCACCGGCGGCAGGTGCAGCTGTGGTTGCCGCCCCCAAGAATCCAGGATCACTTCCTTGCCCTAACCCGAGGTCACGCTCATGCCCGCCCAGAAAACGCCTGCCAAAACTGCCGCCAAGGCTGCGGCCAAGTCTTCCAGCGCCACTGCCACCACCAAAAAAGCCGCCAAGGCCGCCGCCGCTGAAGACGCCCCCGTGAAAAAACCCGGCCGCCCCGCCAAAGGCGCCGCCGCGGCCGAGAAAAGCACGCCGCCCAAGGCCAAGGGGCCCGCCAAGCGCGGCCGCCCCGGCAAAGCCAAGGCCAAGGAGCTGGACGAAGAAGACCTCTCCGACATTGAGGACGACCTGCAGGGCGAGCCGGAGGCCGAGGCCGCGCCCGCCGACGGCGCCGAAAAAGCCAAGCCGTTGCGCATGAAGATCAGCAAGGCCAAGGAGCGGGCCTTGATGAAGGAGTTCGGCCTGGACGAAACCGTCCTGTCCGAAGAGGAAATGAATACCCGCCGCGCCAACCTGAAGGCGCTGCTCAAGCTGGGCAAGACGCGCGGCTACCTGACGCACGGCGAAATCAACGACCACCTGCCCGACAAGCTGGTGGATGCCGAGACGCTGGAAGCCGTGGTTTCCATGCTGAATGACCTGGGCGTGGCCGTGTACGAGCAAACACCCGACGCCGAAACCCTGCTGCTGGCCAACACCAGCGGCAGCGCCGCCACCGAGGAAGAAGCCGAGGAGGAAGCCGAAGCCGCGCTGTCCACCGTGGACAGCGAATTCGGCCGCACCACCGACCCGGTGCGCATGTACATGCGCGAGATGGGCACAGTGGAGCTGCTCACGCGCGAGGGCGAAATCGAGATCGCCAAGCGCATTGAAGGCGGCCTGATGGACATGATGGAAGCCATCAGCGCCAGCCCTTCGACCATTGCCGAGATCCTGCAAATGGCCGCCGAGATCCGCGAAGGCAAGGTGGTCATCAACACCATCGTGGACGGCTTCGTCGATGCCGACGAGAACGACGACTACGTGGCCGAGGAGGACTACGACGAGTACGACGACGATGACGACGACGGCAAGGGCGGCTCCAAGGCCATGACCAAGCTGCTGGAAGCGCTGAAGAACCAGGCGCTGGAGCGCTTCGACCGCATCGCCGAGATGTTCGAGAAGGTGCACAAGGCCTACGACAAGGAAGGCTGGGGCAGCCCCAGCTACCAGAAGGCGCAGACCGCGCTGTCGGCCGAGCTGATGACCATCCGCTTCACCGCCAAAACCATTGAAAAGCTGTGCGACCTGCTGCGCGGCCAGGTGGATGACGTGCGCAAGTACGAGCGCGAGCTGCGCCGCATCATCGTGGACAAGTGCGGTTACCCGCAAGAGCAGTTCATCGCCGACTTCTCCGGCCGTGACAAGGCGGGCAACAAGGCGCCCTCTCACCTGCTCAACCTGAAATGGTCTGAAAAACAGGCCGCCGCCGGCAAGCCCTGGAGCGCCATCATGGGCCGCAACATTCCGCCCATCCAGGATTTGCAGCAGAAGCTGATCGACCTGCAGGCGCGCGTGGTGGTGCCGCTGGACGAGCTCAAGGACATCAACAAGCGCATGAATGAGGGCGAGGCCGCCAGCCGCGATGCAAAGAAGGAGATGATCGAGGCCAACCTGCGCCTGGTGATCTCGATTGCCAAGAAGTACACCAACCGCGGCCTGCAATTCCTTGACCTGATCCAGGAAGGCAACATCGGCCTGATGAAAGCGGTGGACAAGTTCGAATACCGCCGCGGCTACAAGTTTTCCACCTACGCTACCTGGTGGATCCGCCAGGCCATTACGCGCTCCATCGCCGACCAGGCCCGCACCATCCGCATCCCGGTGCACATGATCGAAACCATCAACAAGATGAACCGCATCTCGCGCCAGCACCTGCAGGAGTTTGGCTTCGAGCCGGATGCCGCGCTGCTGGCCGAGAAGATGGAGATTCCGGAAGAGAAAATCCGCAAGATCATGAAGATTGCCAAGGAACCGATCTCGATGGAAACCCCCATCGGTGACGACGACGACAGCCACCTGGGCGACTTCATTGAAGACACCAGCAACACCGCGCCTATTGAGGCGGCCATGCAGGCCGGCCTGCGCGACGTGGTGAAAGACATCCTCGACAGCCTCACCCCGCGCGAGGCCAAGGTGCTGCGCATGCGCTTCGGCATCGAGATGAGCACCGACCACACGCTGGAGGAAGTGGGCAAGCAGTTCGACGTGACGCGCGAGCGCATCCGCCAGATCGAGGCCAAGGCGCTGCGCAAGCTCAAGCACCCGAGCCGTTCCGACAAACTGCGCAGCTTCATCGACTCGCTGTAAACCAGGGCGGCGCATGCCGCCCTTTCTATTTCAGAAGTCACCACAGGAGCGCCGCCATGAATCATCCGCCCCCGATTTCGTCCATCTTTCGCAGCGGTACACGCCGGCAATGGCTGGCTTGCGGCGGCGCGCTGGCATTGCTGGGCAGCGCCTCGCTGCGGGCGCAGAGCAAGGCGCTGGCTTCCAACTTGCACATCGTGATCCCCGCCAACGCCGGCGGCGGCTGGGACCGCACGGGCCGCGCCTTGGGCGCGGCGCTGACAGCCTCCGGCGCGGTGGGGCAAGTCACCTATGAAAACCTGGGCGGCCAGGGCGGGCTGCTGGGCTTGCAAGCCTTTGCGCAAAAGCACGGCAGCAACCCGGACGCCCTGCTCATCGGCGGCACCGTGATGGTGGGCGCCGTGGCCTTGCACCGGCCCGCCACCGACTTGCGCCATGTGCAACCGCTGGCGCGGCTGACCAGCGAATACCTCACCGTGGTCGTTGCGGCGGATTCACAGCTTCTCAACGCCAAGAGTCTGGTTGAAGCCCTGCGCAGCCGCCTGGCCGACATGCCCATGGCTGGCGGCTCGGCCGGCGGCGTGGATCACCTGTTTGCCGGCATGCTGGTACGCGCAGCCAAGGCACCTGCGGAAAAGCTGGTTTACAAGCCTTTTGCCAGCGGCCCCGAAGTCGTGCAGGCCGTGCTGGACAAA
The DNA here is from genome assembly GCA_003859965.1 of Comamonadaceae bacterium OH2545_COT-014. Taxonomy (GTDB): domain Bacteria; phylum Pseudomonadota; class Gammaproteobacteria; order Burkholderiales; family Burkholderiaceae_C; genus Ottowia. Next base: position 129,633 of record RQYR01000011.1, read on the forward strand.
CAGGCCGCCATTGGCATCTCGGGTTACAGCGAGATGAGCGAGGCACTGGCGAGCGGAAAATTGCGCGCCATTGGCATTTCTTCCATGCGCAGCCAGTTCGGCCTGCCGTCTTTTCACGATCAGGGCGTGGATGCCGACATGACCAACTGGCGCGGTGTGTTTACCGGCAAGCAGGTGCCCGCCGCGCGCGTGCAAACGCTGACCACCGCCTTGCAACGCGCCACCCAGCATGAAAGCTGGCAGCGTGCGCTGCAGGAAAACCGCTGGAACCCGTCCTGGGTGGACGGCAAGCGCTTTGCCGATTTCATTGCGCTGGACTTGTCCACCACACGCGTCATGGTCGATCTGCTGAAACTGAAGGCCGGCTAGTCCTGCGCCCCGCGCCCGCGCCCAGTTTCTTTTTTCACGTCCCAGCCTCACCAGTTCATCCTTGCTCTATGCAGGGCCGCGCGCACAAGCCGTGCATGGCCCCGGTTTTCCTATTCGCATGCATCCCCAAGCCCAACAACTCTGGCGCGCCCCGCGCTGGGCGCTTGCCGTTCTGCTGGCCGTACTGGGCATGCTCGGCCCTTTTTCCATCGACACCTACCTGCCCGCGTTCGCCGCCATCGCCCAATCCACCGGCGCCACGCCAACGCAGATGCAGCAAACCCTGTCGGCCTACCTGTTCGGCTTTGCGTTCATGAACCTGTTTCACGGCGCGTTGTCCGACAGCTTCGGCCGCCGCCCCGTTGTGCTGTGGGGGCTGGCGTTGTTCACGCTGGCCTCGGTGGGCTGCGCACTCTCGCAAACCGCCGGCCAGCTCATCTTCTTCCGCGCGCTGCAGGGCTTGTCCACCGGCGCGGGCATCGTGGTTTCGCGCGCCGTGGTGCGCGACATGTTTCCCCCGGCCCAGGCCCAGCAGGTCATGAGCCAGATCACCATCTTCTTCGGCGTGGCCCCCGCCATCGCGCCCATGATCGGCGGCGTGCTGTCTGACGTGTTCAACTGGCACGCGGTCTTCTGGTTCCTGGTGGCCATTGGCGTGCTGCTGTGGGTAGCCAACTGGCGCCTGCTGCCTGAAACACTGCACATCAGCCAGCGGCAGCCTTTCGAAGTGCGCGACCTGATGCGCAGCTACGGCCTGCTGCTGTCCGACCCGCGCTTTCTGCTCCTGGCGCTGGCCTCGGGCGTGCCGTTCAACGGCATGTTTCTTTACGTGCTGTCGGCTCCCGCCTTCCTGGGCGATGTAATGGGGCTGGCCCCCACGCAGTTCTTCTGGTTTTTCCTATTCAGCATCAGCGGCATCATGGGCGGCTCGTGGCTATCGGGTCGCATGGCCGGGCGCGTGGCGCCGAAAAGGCAAATCCGCCACGGCTTCGTGATCATGCTGGCCGTCTCGCTCCTCAACATCGCCATCAACGTGCTGTGGCCACCCAGCGCCTGGCGCTCCATCTGGCCCGTGGCGGCGTTCGCCTTCGGCTGGGCGCTGATGGTGCCGGTAGTCACGCTGCTGGTGCTCGATCTGCACCCGGCGCGGCGCGGCATGGCCTCGTCACTGCAAGCGGTGGTGGGCTCCACCGCCAACGGCATCGTGGCCGGGGCAGTGGCGCCGCTGGTCATGCATTCGGCCCTGAGCCTGGCCCTGGCCTCTTTCGCCCTCATGTCCGTCGGCCTGCTGGCCTGGATCTGGCTGCACCGGCGCTGGCCGGACATCGGGCGCAGCAACAGTTAGAACCTGTTCAAAATCTTTTGAGGATGAGCGCCAGGAAAGCCAAGTGGATGAACTGCAAGCTGGTATTGAGCAGGCGCTCGCAGTT
>RQYR01000012.1 GCA_003859965.1 Comamonadaceae bacterium OH2545_COT-014
CCCCGCCCCCCGCCACCCCCACAGCGCCGGCCACGCTGCCCGCGCCCACGCCAACCGCGGATGAAACCGCCGGCCCCCGCGCGTCAGACCCCGGCGCCGCGCCATGAGGCCCATGGCCTGACGGACGGCGGCGCGGCCCCGCCAGCGCCGCCGCCGCGCTCTCCGGCCCGCCCTCCCCGGCGGGCTTTTTTCATCAAAAAAAGCCTTTTGGGCAATACCAGTGGGCCATGGCAGCTATCTTTTAAGTAGCAAACATGTTTTTTCCGCCCTGGGGCCGCTTTCATAGAATGAGCGGCTTGCGCCAGGCGGGGCGCGGTGAGTCTTCTTTTCCAAGGTTTCAGGGCATGGCGGCGTACGGCCACGCGGCCTTCGGAAAGACGATTCCCAAACTCCAGGAGCTTTTCCATGACCGCATCCCACGTTGACCTGAACACGCCGGCCTACGTGAAACACCCCAGGCTCATCGCCTGGGTGGCCGAGATGGCCGCGCTGTGCAAGCCCGCGCGCGTGCACTGGTGCGACGGCAGCCAGCAGGAATACGACGCGCTGTGCCAGCAGCTCGTGGACGCGGGCACGTTCAAGAAGCTCAACCCCGCCAAGCGCCCCGGCTCTTTCCTGGCCTGGTCCGACCCCTCCGATGTGGCCCGCGTGGAAGACCGCACCTTCATCTGCAGCGAGAAGAAGGAAGACGCCGGCCCCACCAACAACTGGGTGGCCCCTGCCGAAATGCGCGCCACGCTCGCCCCCCTGTTCGACGGCTGCATGCGCGGGCGCACCATGTACGTCATTCCCTTCAGCATGGGGCCGCTGGGCAGCCCCATCGCGCACATCGGCGTGGAGCTTTCCGACAGCGCCTACGTGGCCGTCAACATGAAGCTGATGACGCGCATGGGCCGTAGCGCGCTCGACGTGCTGGGCGAGCGCGGCGAGTTTGTGCCCTGCGTGCACACCGTGGGCGCGCCGCTGGCCGATGGCGAAAAAGACCAAACCGCCTGGCCCTGCAACCCCGATGTGAAATACATCGTGCACTACCCCGAAACGCGCGAGATCTGGAGCTACGGCTCCGGCTACGGCGGCAACGCCCTGCTGGGCAAGAAGTGCTTTGCGCTGCGCATCGCCTCCAAGATGGGCAAGGACCAGGGCTGGCTGGCCGAGCACATGCTCATCCTCGGCGTGCAAAACCCCCAGGGCAAGAAATACCACGTGGCCGCCGCTTTCCCCAGCGCCTGCGGCAAAACCAACTTCTCCATGCTCGTGCCGCCCAAGGGCTTCGAGGGCTGGCAGGTCACCACCATCGGCGACGACATCGCCTGGATCAAGCCCGGCGCCGACGGCAAGCTCTACGCCATCAACCCCGAGGCGGGCTACTTCGGCGTGGCCCCCGGCACCAACATGCTCACCAACCCCAACTGCATGGCGAGCCTGCATGAGAACGTCATCTTCACCAACGTGGCCTTCACCGACGACGGCGACGTGTGGTGGGAAGGCATGGAAAAAGACCAGGGCGACCAGCTGCCCGCCCACCTGATCGACTGGCAGGGCAAGGACTGGACGCCCGAAGACGGCAAAGCTGGCCGCAAGGCTGCCCACCCCAACGCCCGCTTCACCGTGGCCGCCACGCACAACCCCGCGCTTGATGCCGCCTGGGACGACCCCAAGGGCGTTGCCATCGACGCCTTCATCTTCGGCGGCCGCCGCTCCACCACCGTGCCGCTGGTGACCGAGGCGCGCAACTGGCAGGAAGGCGTGTACATGGCCGCCACCATGGGCAGCGAAACCACCGCTGCCGCCTTCGGCCAGCAAGGCGTGGTGCGGCGCGACCCCTTCGCCATGCTGCCGTTTTGCGGCTACAACATGGCCGACTACTTCGGCCACTGGCTCCAGCTGGGCGCGCAGCTTCAGGCCCAGGGCGCGCGGCTGCCCGCCATCTACTGCGTCAACTGGTTCCGCAAAGACGAGCAGGGCCGCTTCGTCTGGCCCGGCTACGGCGAAAACATGCGCGTGCTGGCCTGGATCATCGACCGGCTGGAAGGCCGCGCCAGCGGCCAGCCCACCCTGTTCGGCACCGCCCCGCAATACGCCGAAATCAACTGGAACGGCCTGGACTTCACGCCCGAGCAATTCCGCACCGTCACCCGCATCGACCCCGCCGCCTGGGCTGAGGAATTCAAGCTGCACGATGAACTGTTCGCCAAGCTGGCGCACGGCTTGCCGCAGGCGCTGAAAGACACTAAAGCCGCCATGCAGCAGCGGCTGCAAGACACACCGGCCCAAGGTTAACCTGGCCCGCCCGCTGCACCGCTGCGCCGGCCCTGCGGCGGGTCGCCCGCCCACCAGCCCGCCCGCCTTGCCGGACGGGCTTTTTCATGCCCGGCGCCTTGGCATGGGGCTTCGCAGCAAAAGTGCTCCTGCGGCACACCCCGCCTCACCGGTAGCTATCATTTTCATAGAAGCCAAGGTTTGCCATGAAAATTCAACTGCTGTCCGACCTGCACCTGGAAACCAACATCGACTTCCAGCCCCAGCCCGCGCCGGACGCAGACGTGCTGGTGCTGGCCGGTGACATTGGCTCCTACCAGCGCGGCTCGGCGCTGGCCGCGCTGGGCGATGCGGACTTTGGCCTGGGCCGCTTTGCCGGCTGGCCCGTGCCGGTGCTGTTCGTGCCGGGCAACCACGAGTACGACAGCCAGGACTGGGACGAAGCCCACACCCGCCTGCGCGCCAGCTGCGAGCGACTGGGCCTGATCTGGCTGGAACGCCAAACCGTCATCCTGCACGGCGTGCGCTTCATCGGCACCACGCTGTGGAGCGACTTTGACGCCTTGGCGCCTGCCCAAGCCGATGCGGCCGCGCAAACCATGGCCCGCGAAAAAGCCTTCCGCGCCGCCAACCACTACCTGCGCTTTGCCGCCGCCACCCGCGCCGGCCAGCCTTTTCTGGCCCCGCAAATGCGCGCGCAGGCGCTGGCGTGCCAGCAGTGGCTGCATGACGCCCTGCACCAGCCCTTTGACGGCTGCACCGTGGTGGTCACCCACTTTGCCCCCAGCCTGCGCAGCCACGACCCGCGCTACGGCCTCACCCCCGGCACGGCCGGCTTTTGCAATGCGCTCGATCACTTGCTGCCCCTGGCAGACCTGTGGCTGCACGGCCACTTGCACTGCCCGCTGGACTGGCGCGACGACCACCCCCGCGCCACCCGCGTGGTGGCCAACCCGCTGGGCTATGCGCAAAAAGGCGAGCAGGCCGGCTTTGTGCCGCAATGCACTATTGACCTCGCGCCCTGACCTGGCGCTTTGATGGCAGGCCGCGCCACCGCGCCTTTCCACCACACCCTTTTCATGCCGCACGGCTGCGCTTAGACTTGAAGTGCGCCGCGCTTCGGCGCATCCCAAGGAGACCGCTGACATGAAGATTCTTCTCGCCGTCGATGGCAGCCCCTACACCAAGAAGATGCTGGCCTACCTGACCACGCACCTCGACATGTTTGCCCCCGGCCAGCACGAATTCACCGCCCTCACCGTGCAAGCCGCGCTGCCTCCGCGCGCACGCGCCCTGGCGGGCCGCGAAGCGGTTGACAACTATTACCGTGAAGAAGCCAACAAGGTGCTTGACCCCGTCGCCAAGTACTTGGCGCGCCACAACATCGACCTCAAGCGCGCCGTCAAGGCAGGCGCGGCGGGCGAAACCCTTGCCAAGTTCGCTGATGCTGGCCGTTATGACTTGCTGGTGATGGGCTCGCATGGCCACGGCGCCCTGGGCAACCTCGTCATGGGCTCGGTCGCCACCAAGGTGCTGGCCCAGTGCGGCGTGCCCGTGCTGCTGGTGCGCTGACTGAGCGGTTTGCAGGCGGCGCTGGCCGCCTGGCAAAAGGCCAGCCCCACGCAAACAGCTTGCTTGGCTTGGTTCACTATTCCCGATGGGCTGATAACGCCCGGCAGCGGCCCCGGCGGGCCGCTTTGTTCTTTTATTGCCATGGATTCCATGACCCCTGCCTCGCCCAACGCCGCCGCCACGCCCGGCGCGCCTTTTTATTACTGGGAAGACCTGCCCGTGGGCACGCGCCTGGAAATTGGCCAGACCACGGTGGACCGCGACGAAGTGCTGGCATTTGCCCGCCGCTACGACCCCCAGCCCTTTCACCTGGACGATGACGCCGCCGCCCAGTCGCTCTTTGGCCGCCTGGCCGCCAGCGGCTGGCACACCTGCGCCATGGCCATGGGGCTGATGGTACGCGGCTTTCTCAACCGCGCTGCCAGCCTGGGCTCGCCCGGGCTGGAAGGGCTGAAATGGCTCAAGCCCGTTTACCCTGGCGACACGCTCACGCTTTACCAGCGCATTACCGAATCGCGCCCCCTGCAATCACGCCCCGGCGTGGGGCTGGCGCGCACGCAGTGGGAAATGTTCAACCAACATGGCGAACAGGTGCTGCTGCTGGACGCCTACTGCCTGTTCCGCCGCCGCCCCGGCCCCGCGCCCGACCCCGCGCCCCCGGCAGGCTGAGGCCGCGCGGCCTGCCCCTTCACCGGCCCCTCCTCGGCCGCCACTGCGGACGGCGGCCTCTTTGCTGGCAACGGGTGTGCGATCTCGGTATGCAAGCTTTTGTGGCCCCAATGCCCCTGCGCTCTGGGCCGCAGGCTGGCCGGGGGCGTGCGCACCGGCGCGCTCAGTGACAGCAGCGCCAGGCCAGGCCCACGGAAAGGGACGCCGTTTGCCGGCGCAGCACCAGCGGGCTGCGGGCCGCATCACGGTGCAGGCGCGACAAATGCGCCCCGCCAAACACCACCCAGCGGCGGCTGAGCGCGTGGGTCACATCCACGCCGAGCTGGGTGGCGTACAAGCCGGCGCGCGGCACGAACGAGGCGTAGCCTGGAAATGCCGTCACCCCCGCCGGCACGCCAAACTGGCTTCGCATGTAGGCGCCGCTGCCCCATGACGCGCTGGCCCCCAGCGTCACCAGCGTGCGCTGGCTCACCCGCCACTCATGGCCAAGCCAGCCGCGCGCATCCAGCCCGCCGCCCTTGCCCAGCAGGTCTTGCGACAAGGCCACGCCACCGCTCCAGCGTGGATGAAACTGGTAACGCAGCCGCAAGCGGCCGCGCACCGTGGCCGCAATGCCGGGCACATGGCGCACGCGGTCCAGCGTGGCGGCGTCGCGGCCCCGGTCAATGCCCAGCGACAGCGACACTTGCAGCCGGTCCGTTTCGGCCAGCGTAGCCGCTGCGCCCGTGCCGGGGTCGCGCAAACCATGATCCAGCAGCGCGTAGCCGCGCGAAGTGCTGACGCGGAAGCGCCCATATTCAATGGCGGCCACCGGCCGCAGGCCCGTGCTGTAGCCGCTGAGCTTGAAGCGGTCCGCACTGGCACGGCCCACCACGCCCAGCACATAGCGCAACCGGGGGCCACGTTGCGCGGGCGCAGCCGCGGCTGGGGCGGCGGGTGTCGGCGCGGGCATGGCATCTGCCGAAGCTGCTTGCGCCACGACCGCTGGCTCCGTCCACTCGACCGCTGAAGCCGTTGACGCCTCCGCCACCGGCAGTGCCGTGCTGGCTGCCGCCCCCAGGCTGGCGCCCACACAGGCCAGCGCGCCAAGGCGAATCACCAAACGCCAGAGCATGCGCGGGCCCTTTCTCTGCCATGTTGGTTCACGGACGCCGTGCAAGCGCGCCTCACCGGCCGGCAGGGCAGGCGGTGAAATAGGGCCAAAAGAGCGTCTAGGGCAATAGGGGTGCGGCATATCAGTTCATTTTTCATAGCAAAAAGCCTCGTCATAGGCTGTGGCGGCCATGGTGGCTATCTCTATCTATATGCGTGGCATGGGCCGTGCCAGACGGGCGCCGCATGAGCTGCGCCCCCGTGCCATAGCTGGCCAGTTTGGCGCGCGTGGCCGCATCAGGCGGCGGCGCGGCTGTGAAACCCTGGCCTTGCCAGTACGCCGCCGATTGCTGGATGGCAATGAGCGCGGCCCCTTGCAAACCCATTGCCTGGCCCGCTGCCAGCGCTTGCCGCACCAGGCGCCCGCCCGCCCCGCTGCCGCGCGCGCCGGGCAGCAAGGCCAAATCGTGCAGGTACAGGGTGTCGGCATCGGGCGGCACGGTGCATGACGGACTGTTCAGCGCCGGCAACTGCGGCCAGCGCACCGGCACGGCCAGCAGGTAGCCCAGAAGCGCCCGCTGCCGCCATGCGCCCAGGCAGGTGGTGGGTGAAGCCAGACGCTTGGCGCTCATGGAAAGGAGCGACTCCGGCTCAATGGCCTGATAGCAGCGCGCCTGGATATACATCACGGTAGGCATGTCGTCAGGCGTCAGCAAGGCAATGTGCAAGGCGGGCATGGCCGCCATTGTCGGCGCAAGTGGCGAGGCCGCTGTTTTTCCCCACGTCCGCCGCCAGCCCAGTTCCGCGCTTGTCTGCGCTGTGGCCGCCGGGTTGCCGCGCAGATTCGGGTCGTGCCCTGCCAGTTCGTCTGGTTGATGTGATGTTGTAACATCCACCCGGCTGTTTTTCCTTTCTTCCCATTTCCATTCCCTTTTTTCCAAGGAGCTTTTCATGCGCCCCGTTTCCTCCGTTTTTCCGTTGCGCCTGCTGTCGGCCGCCGCGCTGGCTTGCGTGCTGGCCGCCTGCGGCGGTGGCAGTGACGACGATCACGACCATGACCACGATCACGGCCATACGCACATCGACACCGCAGGCCGCCTGGCCGTGGCCGAGGCGGGCGCGCCCAAGCTGCACCTGTTTGATCTGGACTCCGGCCAGAACGAAGCCACCCACGCCCTGGCCCATCCGGCCAACGCCGTCTATGCCAGCCCCGGCAAGCGTTACGCCGTGACCGTGCAGGCGCGCAACAACCTGGTGCAATTTGTCGATGGCGGCATTTGGCAGGAAGACCATGGCGACCACCTGCACGACTACCGCGCCGGCTCGCGCCTGCTGGGCTGGACGATTGAAGGGGCCGGCCCCTCGCACTTTGACGTGGAATGGCAGCAGGGCAAAGGCGTGCAGGCAGCGCTGTTCCTGGACGGCAGCGCCAAGGCCACGCCACCGCAAAACGCCAGCGTGCGCGTGATGACCGATGCCTCCATCGCCGCTGGCCGTGCCACCGCGCAGCTGGCGCTGGATGCGCCCCTGCACGGCTTCGCCGAGCCGCTGGGCAACCAGCTCGTGACCGTGCATCGCAGCGAAGACGCCGGCAACGCCCTGCCCAACTACCTGCGCGTTTATGACCGCCAGGGCGACACTTACCGCGCGGGCAACGTCCTGCCCACCCGCTGCGACGGCATGCATGGCAGCGCGGCCAATGGCAGTTCTCTGGTCGCTGGCTGCGCGGATGGCGTGCTGCTGGTGCAACGCGGTGCCAACAACGCATTGGCCGACCAGAAGCTGGCACTGCCCAGCCGCGTCAGCGCCCTGATGACACACCCCAAACAGCCCAACCAGTACATTGGCCTGGGCAACTACCGCGCCGCCGAAGACAAGCCCGTGACCACGCGCTTTTATGCCATCGACGGCGCGGCGGCCACGGGGGTCGAATTCACGCCCGAAGGTTGGGAAGAAGGGCGGCGGCTGATTGCCAGCACCTTTGACCGCAGCGGCACGCGCTTTTTCGTTCTGGACACCCAGGGCACCCTGACCGTGATGCAACGCAACGCGGGCAGCTGGCGCACCGCCGCCCGCGTGAGCGCCGCCGTGCCGGCCATGCCGTCATCCGCGCCCTGGCCCCGTCTGGCCTTCAGCGGCGCACGGGACGAGGTGTACCTGAGCGACCCCCTGGCCAAGCAAATCGCCGTGGTTGACAGCAGCAGCGGCCAGATCAAGCAGCGCATCAGCCTGGGCTACGCTCCCGGCGCCATGGCCTGGCTGGGAATCACGCGATGAAGCGCGCGCACGCCCTGGCCGCCAGTGCCGCGCTGGCGGCGGCACTGCCGCTGGCCGCTACGGCCCAAACCGCCATGCCCGCAGCGGCTTCAGCGGCCCCTGCCGCCCCCCCTGCGCCTGCTGCCGCCGCGGCGGCGAACAGCGGGCGCTCAGGTTGGGAATGGGGGGCCGTGCTTGACGTGGCCGCCAGCTCGCGCGAACTGGCCCTGGGCCAGCGTGCCAAGGGGCTGGCGCTGGGCCACAGCGACGTGACCCTCAAAGGCCCCGTCACCCGCCATGCCGAGGCGCAGTTCACCGCCGCCGTGCACCAGCACGACGGCAAGGTGGAAGGCGAAATCGAGGAAGCCTGGCTGCAAACCCGCACCCTGCCCGCCGGGCTGCAACTGCGCGCCGGGCGCTTTGCCTCGCAACTGGGCTACCTGAACGAACAGCACCCGCATGCCGACGACTTTGTCGAACGCCCCTTGCTGTACCGCGCCTTTCTGGGCGGTCACTGGTTCGACGACGGCCTGCGCCTGAACTGGACCGCGCCCACCGACCTGTACCTGCGCCTGGGCGCCGAGGTCTTTACCGGCAAGCAGCTCATCCAGGAAGCCGCGCACGCGCGCCAGCCCGGCGCCACCGTGCTCTCCGCCCGCGTGGGCGGCGATCTGGGCCGCGCCCACAGCTGGCAGGCGGGCCTGGCGTGGCTGCACAACCGGCGCGAGGCCGCGCTGCACGACCATGACCACCACCACGGCCACCACGACCATGACCACAGCCACGAAGGCCATGCCCACGCCCACGGCGCCGCCTTCAGCGGCAAGAACCTGTGGCTGGGCGACATCACCTGGAAATGGGCGCCCGGCGGCAACAACCGCAACCAGCAGGTGCGCGTGACCTACGAACGCGCGCTGGTGCGCGGCCTGGGCCCGCACGCCCGCCGCCGCGACCGCCATGTGGCCGACTACCTCAGCGCCGTCTGGCGTTTCCACCCGGCGTGGGAAGCCGGCGTGCGCAGCGACATGATGCGCGTGCGCATTCCGCATGGCGACCACTTCCACGCCGGCCGCCTGCGCGAAGCCGCCGTCATCCTCGCCTACAAGCCCACCCACATGCAAAGCCTGCGCCTGCAATTCACGCGGCAATACGGCGCCAAGGGCTTTGAAGGCGCGGGCCGGGCCGTGCAGCTGCAATACGTCATCAGCTTCGGCGCGCACGGCGCGCATTCGTTCTGATGTCACGGGCCGTGGCCGCCAGCGCGCCATGGCTTTGCATCTTGCGCGGCGCGCCTGCGGCGGCTTCTTGCGCTTTGCATCACTGACTTTTCGCCTCCACACAGGAGATACCAGTCCATGAAACGCCTCCGTCCCCTGATCGCCGCCGCGGCCCTGTGCCTGGCCGGCAGCGCCCAGGCGCTGACCATCTTCGCCTGCGAACCGGAATGGGCCGCGCTGGCGCGCACGCTGGCGCCGCACGCCCAGGTGCGCAGCGCCACCCATGCGCGGCAAGACCCGCACCACATTGAGGCCCGCCCCAGCCTCATCGCCGCGCTGCGCCGGGCCGACTTGGCCATCTGCACCGGCGCCGCGCTGGAATCCGGCTGGCTGCCCATGCTCCAGCAGCGCGCTGGCAATGCCAAGGTGCAGGACGGCGAGCTGGGCATGCTCTACGCTGCCGACGAGGTGAGCCTCATCGACCCGCAGCCGCACGCCACGCCAGGCCCCTTTGCCGGCGACGTGCACCCGGAAGGCAACCCCCACCTGCAACTGGACCCGCACCGCCTGCGCAGCGTGGCGCAAGCCATTGCCGCGCGGCTGGGCCACATCGACCCCGGCCACCGCGACGATATCCAGCGCCGCTGGCAGGCTTTTGACGCCGACTGGCAGCAGCGCATCCGCGCCTGGGAAGAACGCGCCCGCCCGCTGCGCGGCCTGCGCGTGGCCACCCAGCATTCCACGTTCGACTATCTGTGGCGCTGGCTGGGCGTTGACAACGTGGCCGACCTGGAACCCCAACCCGGCATGCCGCCCACCCCCGGCCACCTGCAAGGCCTGCTGAACCGCACGCGCGCCCAGCCGCCGCGCGCCGTGGTGGCGGCCACTTACCAAGACCCGCAGTCCGCCCAGTGGCTGGCCAGCCAGCTTGGTTCCGCCACCCGGCTGCTGCACCTGCCCGCCACCGTGGCCGACGATGCCAACGCCAGCGCCCTGGCCACCTGGTTCGACAGCTTGCTGAACGCACTGCTGGCCGTGGCCCCTGCCGCGCCGTCGGCCCAAGCCCAGACACCGCCAACCCAGCCCTGAGAACCTGCTCACCACCCCTGCGCGGCGGGCAGGCAAGCGGATGGGAGCGGTCTGCGGCGCAAGCAAGACTGGCCCCAATAGCACGCGCGCCAGCACGCGCCATCACACGCAATGGGCCGCGTGATGTGCCCCCGAGGGCGCGCCCCTTGCACCCCCCCAACGGCTTGTTGCCCACTCGCGCCGCGATCTGGAACAGGTTCTGACAGGCCCGCCCCGGCGTGGCCGCACCATCGAATCATGACCGCACCGCTGGGTGTCAGCCATTGCCAGCCAAAACCCTGGCCAGGGCATACCCAATCTGCCCAAGTCGCTATGGTTTTTGAATTGACGGCACCGCCGGCCCTTCAACCGCCATGCCTGCGCCCGGCAGCACGCGCCGCACGCTGAAGCCGCGCGCCCGCAGCAAGGCTGGCATCCCTTGCGGCCCCGTCATGTGCAAAGCGCCCACGGCCAGAAAAACCCGCTGCCCCTCGGCGTGCAGCGCCGCGAAACGCTCGGCCATCGGGCCATTGCGCGCTTGCAGCAGGCGCGCCATGCGGGCGCGGTCGGCCTCGGTGTCCATGCACTGGCACCACTCTGGATAGCGCTCCAGCCGCGCCAGATCGCCATGCGCCCAGGCATCGGCGAGCTGGCGCATCTGCGCCTCGCCCCGGCCGGTTTCCAGCGCGCACCGTCTCGGGCGTCAGGGCAGGCGGCTCCGGCGGGCAGACTGCCACTGGGGCCGTCAAATCGCCAGCAGGCGATGACGCCGCAGGCCACGAGGCCACCTACGGCAGGCGGCCCGCCGCCACCCACCGCGTCCCGCGCCATGGCGGGCGCAACGGCCAGCGGCCAAGGCACGCTCAGCGCCAGCCAAAGCAGCCAGCGGAACCATGGGCGATGAGGTTTCATGACAGCCATGATAGGAAGCGTGTCAGGCAAGCCAGCGCGAGCCCCGCCAGCGCCAGCGCTCAAACCAGTCGCGCCGCCCCTGTCGCCAGCCTGAGCCCGGCCCACGTCATCAGCAGCGTGCCGCCCGTGTGCAGCAAAACAGTCATCACGGCTGACCACCAGCGCTGCGCCAGCAGCATCTCCACCACTTCAAGGCTGAAAGCGGAAAAGGTGGTGAGCGCCCCCAGAAAGCCCGTGAACAGGGCCAGCCGCCACACAGGGTCCACTGACGGGGCGGCCTGCAGCCACCCCGCTGCCAGGCCAGCCAGCAAGCCACCGGCCAGATTGGCCGCCAGCGTGCCCCACGGCAGCCAGGCGCCGGCCAGGTTCAGCGCCAGGCCCAGTTGCCAACGCGCCAACGCGCCCAAGCTGGCGCCAAGGCCAATGGCCAGTGCAGCGCAAGCGGCAGGAGGCATGGCGCAAGCGGGGGTCAGAACGGCGGGCCGAGGTCGTCCGACGTGTCAGTGAGCGGGACAGCCGGGGCGGGCGGCGCAGAGGGCGGCACAGGGGGCGCCGCTGCCGTCGTGAGCATGGCGCCGGGCTCGGCCATTTCTCCGCCCAGTGCTTCTACCAGGTCTGGCAGCAGGCGCGCCAGCTCGCCAGTGAACAGGGCCACGTCGGCGTCAAACCGCTCGTCACGGTTTTGGGGAGTGTCGGCGTCGTCAAACACGCCTTCCATGAAGCCCAGCTTTTTCAGTTGCATCGCCTGCGTGAGAATGAAACCCACACGTCCCTGCCAGCTCAGCGCCAAGCGGGTTGGCAGCTTGCCTTCGGCAATGTGTTGGCGCACTTCCGGCGTTTCCAGCGGATGGCGGGCAAAGCGCACCACGGCGGGCTGCTCGCCGCTGCCCTTGAGCTCGCATTCGCGCTCAATGCCAAAGGCTTCAGGCACTTCGTCCGCGTCTTCGGCGGCCAGCCAGCGTGCCATGGCGGCCTGGGGCGTGACCTGGGTTTGCAGCAGGGCCAGCTGCAGCGCGCCAGCGCCCCCGCCTGCCACGCGGATCAGGCTCGTCGTGACTTCATCGGCCTTGCCCTGGCCGCCTGCGTCCAGCACGAGCAGGCGGGCTTCGGGATCGATCCAGGCCAGCACGGCCGAGCGGCGCGCGAAGGCCTGCGGCAGCAGGGCAGCCAGCGCGTCGTCCTTCATGTCGCGCAGCTCTTTCTTGCCGGGCTTGCGGCCCTGCGTGGCCTCGATGGCGGCGGCCTGTTCCTCCACTTTGCGGCGCACGGCTTCCGCAGGCACGGACTTGGTTTCGATCATGAATTTCATGATCCATTGCCCGTCCACCACCTCCAGGAAAGCGCCGTGCGCCTGGCCGCGCGGCGGCACCCAGCCGGTGGCTTTTTGCTGCGTGGCGCTGCATTCGGCAAAAAGCTCGGTGGCCAAGGCTTGCTCCAGCCGCCCGGCATCGGGCTGCCAGCCAGGGCCAATGCGGTAGATGGTGAGGTTTTTGAACACCGGTGTCTGCTCTGCGTACGGAAAAAAGGGGCCGCATCTTAGAGCCAGTTCCAAGTCTGGGCGTGAGCGGGCCCAAATCGGTTTGGGATGGGACGCAAAGCGCCACCACGCACATGTCACGCAGCCAGGGCCCGCGCCTCATGCCGCCAGATGCGGCCCACCGTGGGCGGCCACCGGCCAGCCTTGCAGCTGCTGCTGCACCAGGTCTGCCAGCGCCGCCTGCCATTCGGGCGCATCGTTCAGACAGGCAATGTAATGAAACGCTTGGCCGCCTGCTTGCAAAAAGGCATTGCGACCTTCCACGGCAATTTCTTCCAGCGTTTCCAGGCAGTCGCTCACAAAGCCGGGGCAGACCACATCCACCCTGCCGGCTCCTTCGCGCGCCAGGCGCTGCAGCGTGGGCTCGGTGTAAGGCTCCAGCCATTTGGCCCGGCCAAAGCGGGATTGAAAGCTCACCACCGCATCCTCGGCTGGCAAACCCAGGCGCTGGGTCAGCAACCGGGCCGTTTCCAGACACTCGGCTTGATAAGGGTCGCCAAGCCGGATCATGCGCTCCGGCACGCCGTGAAAGCTCATCACCAGCTTGTCGGGGCGGCCATGGCTTTGCCAGTGGCGCGCAATGCTGCGCGCCAGCGCGTGGATGTAGCCGGCATGGTCATGAAAGCTCGCCACGGTTCGCAACGCCGGCACATGGCGCTCTTGCGCACTCCAGCGACCCACCGCATCGAAAACGCTGGCCGTCGTGCTGCCCGAATACTGCGGATACAGCGGCAACACCAGAATGCGGGAACACCCCTCGGCCTTCAGCGCATCCAACTGCGAGGCAATGGACAGCTGGCCATAGCGCATGGCATGGCGCACCGCCACGCGCAAACCGCGTTCGCCCAGGTTGCCGCGCAGCAGCGTGGCCTGCTTTTGCGTCCATACCGCCAGCGGCGAGCCTTCCGGCGTCCAGATCGAGCGGTATTTGGCCGCCGACTGGGCCGGCCGCACACGCAGCACCACGCCATGCAGAATGGGCAGCCAAGCGATGCGCGGAATCTCCACCACGCGCGGATCGCCCAGAAATTCGCCCAGAAAGCGCCGCAGCGCCTCGGGTGTGGGGGCATCGGGAGAGCCCAGGTTGCACAGCAGCACGCCGGTGCCGGAGGTCGTGCGCGATTTCGCGGCATCGGATGGGTGAGAAAAAGCCATGCGGCATTGTCCGTGAAGCGTCGGCGGCGTGCCGCGCACGTCTGCTTTGCCCTTGCGCGCCACCGCGCTTTCGGCATTGCCACGCGACTGGCGACTGGCCTGAGCGCCTTCTTTCAAGTCCTCGCGTTACACGCATCCCCAGGGCCGGACGGTCTGCAGCGTCCGCCCATTCACGACGACTTGGAGGACTGGTTCCGATACCCGACGCAACCGCTGTCACGCCCAGCGCCCCAGCGCGCTGACGGTGGACAGCGCGCGGTAGAGTCGCCCTCGTGAAACACCCCGCAGCCCCCTTTCCCGCACCATCGCCCACCGCCGCGCCACGCGCCTTTTTACGCCACCTGCTCGATGTGGCCGTGGCCCGCGCCCAACCCGCGCAATGCCTGCCGCCCCACCTGCCCGCACCGCCGCGTGGGCGCACCGTGGTGCTGGGGGCCGGCAAGGCTGCCGGGGCCATGGCCCACGCGCTGGAGGCCGCCTGGCCTGCACAGGCGCCGCTGTCCGGGCTGGTCGTCACGCGCTACGGCCATGTCCCGCCACGCCCCCCAGGGCTGGCGGCGCGCATCGACATTGCCGAAGCCGCCCACCCCGTTCCCGACGCCGCAGGCGAAGCCGCCGCCCAGCGCCTGCTGGCGCTGACCCAAGGGCTCACGGCCAACGATCTGGTGCTCTGCCTCATCTCCGGCGGCGGCTCGGCCTTGCTCACGCTGCCCGCCGAAGGGCTGAGCCTGGCCGACAAGCAGCGCATCAACCGCGCCCTGCTGGCCAGCGGCGCCAGCATCCATGACATGAACACCGTGCGCAAGCACCTCTCGCGCATCAAGGGCGGGCGGCTGGCCGCCGCCTGCGGCCAGGCCACCGTGCTCACCCTGGCCATCAGCGACGTACCGGGCGATGACCTGGCCGTCATCGCCAGCGGCCCCACCGTGCCTGACCCCAGCACCTGCGCCGACGCACTGGCCATACTGCGCCGCCACCGCATTGATGTGCCCGCCCCTATCCAGGCCGCGCTGGAAAACGGCACGCTGGAAACGCCCAAGCCCGGCACTCCCCAGCCGCGGCGCAGCACCCGGCTGGTCGCCACGCCGCAGCAATCGCTGCAAGCCGCGGCCGAGGCCGCGCGCGCCGCCGGGCTGCCTGCCCACATCCTCAGCGACGAAATCGAAGGTGAATCGCTCGACACCGGCCACTGGCACGCAGCGCTGGCACGCGCCGCCGCTCAGGGGCGCGGTGCATTCACGCCGCCTTGCGTCATCCTCAGCGGCGGTGAAACCACCGTCACCCTGCCGCCCCCCAACCTCCATCAGCCCACCGGCCGCGGTGGCCGCGCCAGCGAGTTCTGCCTGGGCCTGGCGCAAGGCCTGAACGCCCAGCCCGGCGTGTGGGCACTGGCCGCCGACACCGATGGCATCGACGGCATCGAACACAACGCCGGCGCCTTCGTCACCCCCGACACGCTGGCGCGGGCACACGCCGCCGGCCTCTCCCCTGCCGACCACGCCCACCGGCATGACGCCTATGGCTTCTTCCACGCCCTGGACGACCTGGTGATCACCGGCCCCACCCACACCAACGTGAACGACTTTCGCGCGCTGCTGGTGCTTTGAAACCAGCTTCAGGGGCACCGATGACGCGCTTGCCACCGTTGCAACGTCGCCGCCCAGCGCACTCGACAAGCCCTATTGCCGCCGCCCCTGCCCTCTTGCCCTGGTCGCTTGCTCGCCTAGCACCTGCCGGGCGCAGGCAATGAAGCTCTCCAGCGCAGCGCAGGCATGGGCCGGGTTCCAGGCCAGCAAGGCGCTGGATGGCTTGGGCGGGCCTTGCAGCGCCACGAAAGCCACGCCCCGCATGCCGGTGGCGGCCATCGTCCGCGGCACCAGCGACACGCCCATGCCCTGCGCCACCATGGCCAGCACGGTCAGCCAACCTGACTATCCTGCAAAGCCTGCGGCGAGCTAAGCCTTAAACACACCTTCTATCTTTCATCCCTCCATACGGCCCTGCTGTGTACTCAACATGCCAAGAACGCCGTGAATACAGCCGTTCATCCGGAAGCGTATTCGCTCCTTGGCTGTTGATTTGCGTCAATGCGCACACGGCACACGCGCGGCAAAGTGCTTGGCATGCTGTCACATGGGCTGTTCGACTTCGCCGGTGAAACGCGCCATGCCGCGCGCGGCGCCACGCTGCTGGATCGCGGCGCGGAGGTCACACATGTGCTGCACGTGGAGCAGGGGCGGGTTCTGCTGGGCTGGCTCGACAACGGGCGCATGACGCACCACCTCGGCACGGTGGAAGGGCCTTTCTGGCTCAACGCCGGTTGTGCCGCACTTGGTCAGCGCCCCGTGGCCGATGCCGTGGCCGATTCGCCCGTGCAATTGCGCTGCATCCCGTTGGCTGCTTTCGAGGCCAGTTTGCGCGCCTTGCCTGCGCCCGCGCTTGAAATGTTGCGTGACGTGGCGCGCGCGCACCGCCTGCACGCCGAAATGGGCCTCAGCCGCACGGCCAAGGATGCCGAAGCCCGCTGTGCCGAATGGCTGCTGCGCCATGCTCAGCCCGCCGCCGATGCGTCTGGCACGCTGGCGGTGCTGCTGCAAGAAAGAAAGCGCATGATTGCCGCGCAGCTGGGCATTGCCCCTGAAACGCTCTCGCGTGTGCTGCGCCATTTGCGCGAGCGCAGCCTCATCAGCGGCTCGGGCCGCGTTCTCAATCTGCTGGACCCGGGCGGCCTGCGCACCTTGGCAGGCCTTTAGCGCTTGGCCAACACAGGCTTTGGCCAATAGAGGCCAGAAAGCCTGCCCGGTTGGCCGTCAGCCCGCTTCAGGCAAAAAGCCCAAGGCGGCGTGCCCAGAGGTCAAAGCCGTTGGGCGCTGAATGTGTCGCACGCCTGCACGCTGCCCGTTTTGTAGCCTTGCGCAAACCAGCGCTGGCGCTGGGCACTGGAGCCGTGGGTAAAGCTGTCAGGCACGGCATGGCCGTGGCTGTGCTTTTGCAACGTGTCGTCGCCAATTTTTTCGGCCGCATTCATGGCCGCCTCCACATCACCCGGGTCCAGCCACTGCTTGGATTGCTGCGAGTGGTGCGCCCACACACCGGCGTAGCAGTCAGCTTGCAGCTCCAGCCGCACGCTCAGTGCGTTTTGCTGCACCTGGCTCACGCGGCCGCGCATGGCATCCACCTTGGCGCTGGTGCCCAGCAGGTTTTGCACGTGGTGCCCCACCTCATGCGCAATCACGTAGGCTTGCGCAAACTCGCCCGGCGCTCCCAGCTGGTGACGCAGGGTGTCGAAAAAGCCCATGTCCAGGTAAACCTTCTGATCTGCCGGGCAGTAAAACGGCCCCATGGCCGACTGCCCTACGCCGCAGGCCGTAGACGTGGCGCCGCGAAACAACACCAGCTTGGGCGGCACGTAGCGCGCACCGCCTTGCTGGAAGATGCGTGTCCACACGTCTTCCGTGTTGGCCAGCACGGTGGAAACAAAGGCCGCCTGCCGGTCATCGACCGGGGGCGGCTGCGCCGGGCCGGTTTGCACGGCGGCCGGCGTGCCGCCGCCACCGCTCAGCACCCCCAGCAAAGTCAGCGGGTTGATGCCCAGCACCCAGCCGCCAATCAGCGCGATGACGATGGTGCCAATGCCGATACCGCGCCCGCCCGGCAGCATGCGGCCGCCGCGCCGGCCGCTGGCACGGCGGTCTTCAATGTGATCGGATTGGCGGTGGCCTTCCCAGCGCATGGCGAACTCTCCCTGCAAGAAACGGATGGTGGCATGCGCCGCGAGGGCGCGAAAAAGGAGCCAATGCTAGCCGCGCCAGCCGCCTGGGCATGTAGGCGCTCGGCGCACGTTGGCGCGGCTTGTGCTGCCCGGGACAGAGGTTCTACCCCAACCAGGCCAGCAGCAGCATCAATGCCAGCAGCCCGCCAGCGATGAAAACGTAACGTCCAGCCCGCCTTTGGGCCTGGATCGCGGCCTCAACCGTGGTCTTTTGCAACGGCCAATGACGGCCGGCCAGCGCCAGCCCCGCCCAGCCCAGCGGCGCCACAGCCAGTGCCCAAGCGCTGGCCATGACAAAGGGCAGGATCAGACCGGCCAATGTGAAAACCAACGCGCCATAGCCCAGAACAAGCTGGCTCCAGAGCGTGGCGCACGACAGGCCGCCACATTCCCGGCAGCGCGCAGGCCGCGCCGGGCTGGCGCCAAGCGCTGCAGGCCACCAGAGGGCGCGGGCGCCGCAGTGCGGGCAACGGCAGCGGGGCAGCGCCATGCGCGGCAGAGCAGAGGAGAAAAAAATAGCGCTCAGGTCTTGGGCAGCGTGACGCCCACCTGGCCCTGGTACTTGCCGCCGCGGTCACGGTAGCTGGTTTCGCAGACCTCGTCGCTTTCGAAGAACAGCACCTGCGCGCAGCCTTCGCCCGCGTAGATCTTGGCGGGCAGCGGCGTGGTGTTGCTGAATTCCAGCGTCACGTAGCCCTCCCACTCCGGCTCAAAGGGCGTGACGTTGACGATGATGCCGCAGCGCGCGTAGGTGCTTTTGCCCAGGCAGATGGTGAGCACGTTGCGCGGGATGCGGAAGTATTCCACCGTGCGGGCCAGCGCGAAGCTGTTGGGCGGGATGATGCACACGTCGCCCTGAAAATCGACAAAGCTCTTTTCGTCGAAGTTCTTCGGGTCCACCACGGTGCTGTGGATGTTGGTGAAGATCTTGAATTCGGGCGCGCAGCGGATGTCGTAGCCGTAGCTGGAAGTGCCGTAGCTGACGATTTTCTTGCCCTGCGCCTCGCGCACCTGGCCGGGCTCGAAGGGCTCGATCATGCCGTGCTGCTCGGCCATGCGGCGGATCCATTTGTCGCTCTTGATGCTCATTGCGTACCTTCAGGCATTGCTGGTTAGCTCTTTTTTTTATAGCTAATGACGCCCATCCATCAAGCGCCAAGGGCTATTTTGCTCCAATTTCATGCGCCGCCCCGGCTTTTCAGGGCGCTGGCGCCGGGCAGTGCTGTATCTCGATGGTGGCGTGGACGACTTCCCCATGCACGGCCAGGCGCTGGCGCAGCGCGTCAGGCGTGAGGCGGGTGTCATGCGTGACCACGGTAATCGCGCAGGCATAGGCGTGGGGGGCCACGCGCCACACATGCAAGTCCGCCACGCGGGTGGCGCCCGCGTCGGGCGGGTTTTCAATGGCATCCCGTATTTCGGCCACCACGGGGGCATCCATTTCGCGGTCCAGCAGCACCTTGGCGGTCTGCACGATCAGCCCTTTGGCCCACACGCCCACGAGCACGGCGCCGGCCATGCCGGTCAACGGGTCTAGCCAGTCCCAGCCCCACAGCCAGCCACCCGCCAGCGCGGCAATGGCCAGCACGGAGGTGGCGGCATCGGCCAGCACATGCAGGTACGCGGCCTTGAGGTTCATGTCTTCATGCGGGCGGGCATGCCCATCGGGCGGCCCGTCATGCGTGTGGGTATGCGTGTGCGTATGCGCCGGGGCATGGTCATCATGCGCGTGACCATGGTGATGGTGGCCATGCGTGTGCGTCAGCAAAAGTGCGCTGGCCACGTTCACCGCCAGGCCCAGCAGCGCCACGGCCATGGCCTCGGCATGGCGGATGGGCTGCGGCGCCAGCAGCCGCTCGATGGAGCCGGTCACCATCATGGCCGCCACGGCCAGCAGCAGCACGGCGCTGGCAAAGCCGGCCAGCACTTCAATCTTCCAGGTGCCAAAGGCAAAACGCTGGTCACGCGCCAGCCGCCGCGCCGCAGCATAGGCAAAGACCGACAGGCCAATCGCCAGCGCGTGCGAGCTCATGTGCCAGCCATCGGCCAGCAGGGCCATGGAGCCGGTCCACCAGCCCGCGCCGATTTCCAGCGCCATGGCCGCCAGCGTGAGCGCCAGCACCCGCCGCGCCCCGCGCTCGGCCGGGCGGTAGCCCAGGTTGAAGTCATGCGCATGCGTCCAGCGAGAAAGGTCTTCGGCGTGCATTCCAGGCTCCTTGCGGCAATCAGCGCGCATTGTCAGGCCACCACCGGGCTGCCTGGCGGATGGGTGACACGGCGGCAGGGACAAATAGCCAAGCCCAGCGGCGACCCGGCCGCCCAGGTCGTGATGGCACGAAGCCCTAGAATCGCCCGGCGTTCTCCAGCCTTCTCCCGATGCCATGTCCCTCTTCATCCGCCTGCTCCAGTGGTGCCTGAAGGCGGCTGTGTTCTTCGCCCTGTTCGCCTTTGCACTGAACAACCAGCAGGACGCCACGGTAAACCTGCTGTTTGGTCATCGCTGGCGCGCGCCCATGATGCTCATCGTGCTGGCCGCGTTTGCCGCGGGCGTGGTCATTGGCGTGGCGGGCATGCTGCCCGGCTGGTGGCGCCGCCGCGCCGCGCCCGCCCCCGCCGCGCCGCTGGCTGCGGGCGTGGTGCGCTCGGACGTGGATGATTCCGCCATGGCGCCACTCACCGGCCTGCCCGACGACACGCCGCCGCCGGCCCCCGCCCCGCGCCACCGCCCGCCCCCGCGCGGCGTGCCCTACCCGCCCGCCGGCCCCAGCCCCGATGGAGTTTGACCTGACCTGGATCCTGCTCGGCCTGCCAGCGGCTTTTGCCCTCGGCTGGCTGGCCTCGCGCCTGGATTTGCGCCAGCTTCGCATTGAAAACCGCCAGGCGCCCAAAGCCTATTTCAAGGGGCTGAACTACCTGCTGAACGAACAGCAGGACCAGGCCATTGACGCCTTCATCGAGGCCGTGCAGAAAGACCCGGACACCTCCGAACTGCACTTTGCCCTGGGCAACCTGTTTCGCCGCCGGGGCGAATACGAGCGCGCCGTGCGCGTGCACGAGCACCTGCTCTCACGCGCCGACCTGAGCCGTGACGACCGCGACCGCGCCCAGCACGCGCTGGCGCTGGACTTCCTCAAGGCCGGCTTGCTGGACCGCGCCGAAGAAGCCCTGCACAAGCTGGAGGGCACCCGCTTCGAATCACAAGCCGGTCTGGCGCTGCTGGCCATTTACGAACGCTCCCGCGACTGGCCGCAGGCCGCCCGCATTGCCCAGCGCCTGCAGGCCACGGGCCAGGCCGACTTTGGCGCGCGCCTGGCGCACTACCTGTGTGAACAGGCATCCCATGCGCTGGACCGCCAGGGCGACCAGGCCACGGCCCTGACGCTGCTGGAGCGCGCCGTGGCCGAGTCCCCCCAGGCCGCGCGCCCGCGCATCGAACGCGCCGGCCTGCTGGCCGCGCAAGGCGATGCCGCCCGCGCTTTCCACGCCTTGGCCGAACTGCCCACCCATGCCCCGCAGGCTGTGCCGCTGGTTGCCGCCGAAATGGTGCGGCTGGCGCAGGCCAGCGACCAATTGCCACGCGCACTGACCCTGCTGGAAGAAAACTATGCGCAGGCGCCTTCGATTGACGTGGCCGAAGCCCTGGTGCAAGCGCGGCGCGCCAGCGGCACGACCGATGGTGAAGCCCGCCAAGGCTACGTGCGACATCTGGCGCATGACACCTCGCTCATCGCCGCCGCCCGCTGGCTGGCTGGCGAGCCTTACGCCCCGGCCGAAACGCATGCCGCCGTTCAGCGCGCCCTGGAACATGCCGCCCGCCCGCTGGCGCGCTACCGCTGCGCGGCCTGCGGCTTTGAGGCGCAAAGCTACTTCTGGCAGTGCCCCGGCTGCCAGGCGTGGGACAGCTTCCCGCCCCGCCGCATCGAAGAGCTTTGAACCACCAGCGGGCGCGCTGCCCGCTGACGGGCGCGCCTGTACGGGCGAAAGGATGCCTGTCTGGCAGGCTCCACATCAAAAATCGCCATCAGTCAATAACCACGCCATCTTCAGCTATTGTTTTCGCAGCAAATTGCCCTGCAGCCCTTGTTTGCAACGTCTGTTGCACTGTTCGCCACCATCCAGGCACGGGCCGGCAGCGTCATACACGTTTTCTAGAGCGTGTTCTGCTCGAACGTTGACAAATCCAAGAGCTGGCCGCTGACTGGCATCGCCATCTCGCAAGTGGCTCTCGTCATGCCCGCGAAGGCGGGCATCCAGCGCCGCCCTTGCGCACGAGAGGGGACGGGCCAACGGCAGCGCCGCCCCGTCAGCGTCGCCACTGGACACCCGCCTTCGCGGGTGTGACGAGAGAAGGCGGCGCTTGCAGGAAATGTCTTCATCAGAATCGAAACCGCTCTAGCCCCTTGCGCCGCCATGCCTGGCCTTGCCGCGCCAGGGGCGCGAGGTCCGATGGGCGTGCAGGCAATCGGCTTCACCCTGCCACACCAGCGGGGGGCCAGCAGGCCCTAACCGCCCAGCAGACGCTGGCCGGTCAGACGCTCATGCTCGCGCAGGGCAAAGCGGTCGGTCATGCCGGCAATGAAGTCGGCCACGGCGCGTTCGCGGTTAGGCCGGGCGGCGAAGTGGGCGGGCAGCTCCGCCGGCCGGGCACGGTAAATGTCGAACAGTTCGCGCACCACCTGGCGGGCGCGGTTGGTCGTGTCCATGACTTGCGGGTGGCGGTACAGGTTGGCGAACAGAAAACGCTTGAGGGCAGTGGACTGCGCACGCATCTCGTCGCCAAAGCGCACCAGCGGCCCGGCGGCGCGCGCCGCATCGGCGCTGCCGGGCCGGGCCGTTGCCAGCGCGGCGCGCGTGGCGTCAATCACGTCATACACCTGCGCGCTCAGCATGCGGCGAATGCTTTCATAAAGCAGGCGGCGGCCTGAAAGCGCGGGGTATTCGCCCAGGGTTTGTGCATGAAACCGTGCAAACAGCGGCACTTGGGCTACTTGTTCCAGCGTGAGCAGGCCGGAGCGCACGCCGTCGTCAATGTCATGCGCGTTGTAGGCGATCTCGTCGGCCAGGTTGGTGAGCTGCGCTTCCAGACTGGGCTGGGTGCTGTCCAGAAAGCGGCGCGCCACGCCGCCCGGCTCGGCGCGCTCCAGCAGGCGGGCATTGGCCGCGGAGCAGTGCTTGAGAATGCCTTCGCGTGTCTCGAACGTGAGGTTCAGGCCATCGTGCGCGGGGTAGCGCTGCTCCAGGCAATCCACCACGCGCAGACTTTGCAGGTTGTGCTCAAAGCCGCCGTGCGCGGCCATGCATTCATGCAGGGCGTCCTGCCCGGCGTGGCCGAAAGGGGTATGGCCCAGGTCGTGCGCCAGTGCAATGGCTTCCACCAGATCTTCGTTCAGCGCCAGCGCGCGGGCGATGGCGCGGCCGAGCTGGGCCACCTCCAGGCTGTGTGTGAGCCGGGTGCGGAACATATCGCCTTCGTGATTCAGAAACACCTGCGTCTTGTAGACCAGACGCCGGAAGGCGGACGAATGGACGATACGGTCACGGTCGCGCTGGTATTCGGTGCGCGTGGGCGCCGGCGGCTGCGGGTGGCGCCGGCCGCGCGAGCGGGAGGGGTGGCAAGCGTAAGGGGCCAGAGTCATGGTGATAAAAGCCGCCAGCGCTGATCTGCAAAGCGCCAGCAGCTACACTTTAAGTAGCAACCACCCACTTTACCAAAGCCTTTGCCCTTGCTGCCGCGCGCTCCCCCCGCACCGGCCATGCGCCAAGGCCAGGGCCAGTGTCACCAGGCATCGCACAGGCCGCAGCCGTGGCACTGACCCAGGCAAGCAAACCGCGGACGGCGCGTGGCCTGCGCTGTTTTCAGGATGCGCAGCAGCGGTCGATGACGCTGCGCACCAGTTCATCTGGCACACTGCGCACGGCCGCGCGGCCCGGGCCGTCAATGACCACAAAGCGGATTTCGCCCGCTTCGGCCTTTTTGTCCACCCGCATCAGGGCCAGGTAACGGCCGGCGTTGTCTGCCGCGTCGATCACGGGGCCACGCACAGGCAGGCCAGCGGCGGCAATCAGGTCTGTCAGGCGCTGCACGAAGGCGGCATCCACCAGGCCCAGCGCGCATGAGAGTTCGGCCGCCATCACCATGCCCGCGCCCACCGCCTCGCCATGCAGCCACTGGCCATAGCCCAGGCCCGCTTCAATGGCATGGCCAAAGGTGTGGCCAAAGTTGAGAACGGCACGCAGGCCGGTTTCGCGCTCATCCGCGCCGACAACCGCCGCCTTGATCTCGCAGCTGCGCTTGACCGCGTGCGCCAGCGCGACGGCATCGCAAGCACGTAGCGCCGCCATGTTGGTTTCCACCCAGTCAAAGAAGGCCATGTCGGCAATCGGCCCGTATTTGATGACTTCCGCCAGCCCGGCAGACAGCTCGCGCGCGGGCAGGGTCTTGAGCACGTCCAAATCGCACACCACCAGCAGCGGCTGGTAGAAAGCGCCAATCATGTTCTTGCCTTGTGGGTGGTTGATCGCGGTTTTGCCCCCCACTGATGAATCCACTTGCGCCAGCAGCGTGGTCGGCACCTGCACGAAAGGCACGCCGCGCATGTAGCAAGCGGCGGCAAAACCCGTCATATCACCCACCACGCCGCCTCCCAGCGCGTACAGCGTGGTCTTGCGGTCTGCGCCATGAGCCAGCAAAGCATCGAAAATCAGGTTGAGGATTTCCCAGCGCTTGTGCGCTTCGCCATCTGGCAGCGCCAGCACATGCACCCGCGCATGCCGCTGGGCCAGTGTCCGCACCAGTGCATCCGCATACAAAGGCGCCACCGTTTCATTGGTAACCACGAGCGCCTGCGCGCTACCCGCCCCTTCGCCGAATGTGGCAGCCTCACCCAGCAGGCCCACGCCAATGGCAATGGCATAGCTGCGCTCATCCAGCGCGATATGCACGTACTGTGTCTGCATAAAGTCTTTCTGTTTCCTGATCGGCACGCTTTTCGGGCATGCGATACGCATAACGCGCAGGTCAGTGCGCGATGATTTCCGCGAGCCTCACCGGCCCGGCATACAGCCTGCCAATTCCAACTGCGCCATCACGCGACTGGCCAACAGCGCTACGGATTGAGCCCGCGTTTCTACCGTGTAATGCGCCACCTCCCGGTACAGCGGATCGCGCTCCGCATACAGCGCCTGCAAGCGGGCCAAGGGATCGGCCACTTGAAGCAGAGGACGCTTGGTATCGTGGCGCAGCCGTCGCGCCAGTTGCTCAGGTGTCGCCTTGAGGTAAATCACCAACGTCCGTTCCCGCAGGTATTGGCGATTTAGTGCCCTTAATATCACTCCGCCCCCTGTGGCCAATACTCCGTTTTTCTTTTCTTTTGTCAGCAGGTCAAGCACCTGCGTTTCTGCATCCCTGAAAGCGGCTTCACCATTTTTCTCAAAGTAACAACGAATACTGCAACCCAATAGATCTTCCAGAGCGTGATCGGTGTCATGAAACAAACACCCCATTTTGCGCGCAAGAAAAGCTCCCACAGAAGACTTTCCACTGCCCGGCAAGCCAATCAGAGTAATAGGTTTCACCGGATTCACTTTCAAATAAAAAGCCCGGGCAAGATAAGATCCTGCCCGGGCCATTCAGGTCATCAGTCAATCAGCATGTGCCGCCATTTGGCGCCTGCACAGGGACTTGAACCTTTCGCGTAATTTCAGAACTGCCGCGAACCAGCTTGATTTCCATCTCAAGCGTGGCGCACGCTGCCAAGGCAGCAGCCTTGATTCTCAGCTCACCCGTTGTTCTGTCAACGCTCACATTGGCGGGCCCATTGACCAGCGTCCAAGTCGGCACCGCCGTCATGTCACCACCAGCAGCAGACAACACATAAACATAATCCGCAGTCTGCCCTTTGGTGGCCCCAGGCAATGCGCAGGGCACATTGGCATCAGCCGCATTGCAGCCAACGATCGACAATGTATTGGGCGACTGCGCACCTTCTTCAATGACGATTTGGATCGTTCCTGTGACTGAAGCGCCACGACTGTCCGTGACCGCCACCGCAACCGAGTAAGTTCCTGGAGTCGCTTGAGGCGTGCCACTGATCACTCCAGACGAATTAATTGCCAGCCCATTGGGCAGCGCACCAGCTGCAGACCACTTGTACGGGGGATTACCTCCCTTTGCCTGCAAGGCATACGAGAAAGGAACGCCATTGGTTGCATTCAGCTCTTTCTCTTCAACCTCAATTGGGTCTCTATTAGCACCCTCGGGGTTTTTATGCACAACCTGAACAGAGATCAAAGACTGCACAGGATCCGTTACACCATTGTTAACGTTATTGTCATACCGGTCTGCCAGCAAGCTTAACAGAATCACACCTTCTTCAGGCCCGCTGGAGAGCGAAAACAAGCCAACCCCTCCAGATGTAGCCACTTGAAGCGCACTCCCGGAGACACTGCCAGAAAGCAGACGAGCTCCTGCATAAGCCGTGCCCGGCTGCGGTACGATACTGACTTGGAGATTCGGAGCGACTGGATCCGGAACCGGTTGATTCGCATCATCCATAACCAAAGCATTGATCACAACATTGTTGCGAAGTCTATTATCAGTATTAAGCTGGGACCCCAAATACCCCGGCTCTTGCGCCACAAAGTCAATACTAGCTGGCAGCTTAGTTGCACCACCAACAGCAATATCCACACTTGCCGAATAGACTTGCTTGTCTCTCGGATCTGTAATTGCACAAGTTACACGAGAAACACCCGCCTTGCTCCCAGCATGAAAGTGGAAGGTCGCCCCACCAGAGTTTGCGTCCAAAACAATGGAACGGTAACCCTGCGGTTTTTTGGAATCACCGCCGCCGTCACCTCCGCCTTCATTTCCACCAAGATAGTAAAGTGCGCCAGAGTCAACATCCGGGTGAACATGGCACCCAAAAACTTTTTCCCCGCCTTGAATAGGTGCATCCCCCTCTTTGGCAGATACATACAATGAAGCCGTATAAGGGGCATAAGCACCGTAGCTAGGTTCTGCCCCCGCAATATTCAGAGGCAGCACCGTTTTATTTGTTTTCAGATCAATGCTATATCTCAGCTGTGTGTCGCCAGGACTACCTCCACCTCCTCCACAGGCCACAGAAACCAAAACCACACCCACAAAAACAGGAGTCCACTTGAAAAAGCCCATCATCTTCATTTCATTACTCCAAAACGCCATCTAAAGACCAAAAATCAGCGCGCAGCGCCCCGTTCTGCAATCACCTTAGGCGTAATGAATACCAGCATCTCTTGCTTCTTCGAAGTTTTCTGGCGATGCTTAAAAAGATTACCAACCACAGGGATATCACCCAAAAGCGGAACCTTGCCTTCTTGCTCATTTTCAGTGAGCTCAAAAATACCACCAATCACAACGGTTCCTCCATTTTCGACGAGAACTTGCGTTTTTACACGCTTGGTATCAATCGACATGGATCCAGCCACCACCTGACCCGGGCTGTCCTTGTTGACTTCCAGATCGAGAATGATATTACCTTCAGGTGTGATCTGAGGCGTTACCTCAAGCTTCAAGACTGCCTTGCGAAAAGCCACTGAAGTCGCACCACTGGATGTGGCTTGCTGGTACGCAAACTCCGTACCTTGCTCAATGACCGCTTTGGTCTGATCAGCCGTGACAACACGCGGGCTTGAGACTACTCGACCCTTACCATCCGCTTCCATTGCCGACAACTCAAGGTTCAAGAAGCGGTTGGCTGCAGAATTGAACAGCGAAATCGCAAAGTTGGCTGGCTGCATACCCAATACTGCTGCAGCAGGCAAGTTCACGAAGGTCGAGTTACCCGTATTCAACAGGCTTGCAGCTCCTTCCGTGGTAGTGGCAGAGACAGCATCATAAGAGCCACCAAAAGCGACACGGTTACCCCCGCCTACGCTATAACCTGCATCGCCGCCACGGATACCGCGCAAATCCGTGCCGCCCAGCTTGACACCGAGTGACCGACCAAAATCATCGGCCGCCTCCACAATCCGCGCCTCAATCAGTACCTGCCGAACAGCCACATCCAGCTTGGCAATCATTTCTTGTACTTGCGCCAAGCGTGAAGGAATATCCGAAACAAAGATCTGATTGGTGCGCGGCTCTGCAATCACGCTGCCACGCGCACTCAGAATGCGTGCTGAAACTCCTGTGCCAACACCACCTGAGGTGCCGCTGTTGTTAGTCAACTGTGCCGCAATGTCAGCTGCCTTCGTATAGTTAAGCTGAAAGGCTTGTGTGCGCAACGGTTCCAGGTCATGAATGGCCGCTTGCGCTTCCAGCTCTGCTTTTTCCTTTGCGGCCAATTCTTCCTTGGGCGCAATTTGTAGAACGTTGCCACTGCGCTTCATTCCCAAGCCTTTGGCTTGGAGAATAATGTCGAGAGCTTGATCCCAAGGCACATCCTTGAGGCGCAAAGTCACATTACCCGTGACCGTATCGGAAGTCACAATATTGAAATTGGTAAAATCCGCAATAACTTGAAGCAAGGCGCGCACTTCAATATTTTGGAAATTCAGTGACAGCTTCTCTCCACGATAGCCTTGCCCCTGTGTCAGCTTGTCGGGGTTGACTTTTTGCTGGCGCACCTCAACCACCAGTTGATTGTCACTTTGGTAAGCACTATGCTCCCACTGGCCTTTGGCCTCAATCACCATGCGGACACGGTCACCACTCTGAACAGTGGACACCATCTGCACCGGAGTACCAAAGTCAGAGACATCCAGGCGCCGGCGCAAGCCTTCGGGCAGGCTGGTTTTAAGAAATTCCACAACGAGCTTGTCACCCTGTTGCCTAATATCTACACCGACCTGATTATTCGCCAGATCCACAATAACTCGACCAGAACTCTCCACGCCCCGACGGAAGTCAACATCACGCAAAGGCAGGGTATCGATGTTTCGGCTTTCGGCAAATGCCGTTCTTTGCGCCGTCATCGCTTGTGCGGGAGCGACATTATCAAGCGACACGAGCAAAGATTTACCTTGCACTTCTGCCTTATAAGCCGTTGCCTTGTTCAGGTTTACCACAACGCGCGTGCGACCATTGGCCTGCACCACATTGACACCTTTCACGTTACCCTGATTGATATCAACCGAGCTGCGCGACATGCCGTTGACCACACCAGGGAAGTCCAAGGCGATTCGCGCGGGTGACTGAACCACAAACCCTGCCGGAACGGCTGTCAACGGCTCAGAGAGGTCGATGCGGATTACATCCGTCCCTCCTTGGATCGTGCCGGTGACAGCCTCAATACTGGCCTGTGCACAGGCCAGAGAAACGGCCCCCAGGGCAAAAACTCCTACGGTGACCCCGCGTGCCGTTGACCACATATGTTGCGCCCACTTCCTCATTTCGAACTCTCCTGCAGTTGCAATGTGGCAACCCGTTCAATCCATTCACCTGCTGCGTCTTGTACGATTTCACGCAGCGTGATCTGCCCTTCATCAATACCGGTGATTCGGCCATAGTTCTGGCCCAGATAGTTACCCGGCCGGACTTGATAGAGCAAGTTATCCACTTTCACCAAACCGACCAGCTGCCTTCCTTTGAGCAGGCTGCCAACCATAGTCATCGTGTCAAGAGGATAAGCTTCCAATGGCTCTTTGCGGCGATTCAGTTCAGGCGCCACCAAATCAGCCCCGCCACCACGAGAGCCAGACTCGCGTCGCAGCGCCTGCGTGAGGCGTTCACTGCCAAACGGGTCAACTGCCAAAGCCTGTGTATAGGAGGCCGGCACATACTGCTTAGGCTCACTAATTGGCGTCACCTTAGGGGTAATTTGACGCCGCTGTTCAACCATCCACTGGTTCAGGTCATCATGCTCTGAAGACGCACAACCAGCCAGCGTGCCGACCAAAAGCACCCCCGCCAAGCTTGTTATTAATTGTGCCTTCACTTTTTCGCCTCTTTTTTAGCGTTCTGCTGAGCATCACGCTCTTCTTGATCAAGATACCGGAAGGTTTTTGCCGTTGCCTCCAGAACAAGAGAGCCTGATTTATCCTTGTCATTGGCTGGAGCGATGGACAAATTGTTCAGTGTCACGATCCGGGACAAATTGGCGATATCACCAGCAAAAGCCCCTATGTCATGAAACCGCCCGGAAACCTTGACGGCAATCGGCAGCTCGGCGTAGTAGTCCTTAACCGCCACCTCGCCGGGCCTAAACAAATCGAATTGCAAACTACGACCTAAACCAGCCTGGTTGATATCTGAAAGAAGCGCATCCATTTCCGCCTTGCTTGGCAACTGCTTTTCAAGCAAAGCCACATACTGCTGAACCTCAGCGCGCTGCTTCTTGAGCGCCTCCAAGTTGACCGCCTGGGCCAGCTTCTTTCGATAGTCTTCACGGAGGGTCACCTCTTTGGCTTGCTCCGTCTCAAGTTCCTCTGCCGAGGTGTTCAGCCAGACAAACCAGAGAAAAACCACAACGCACGTCGTCACCAGCAGGCAAAGCAAATACTGCGGTGCAGGCGGCCACGAAGCAGGGTCGCGCGTATCCAGGTTTCGAAACTGCTCGCCAAACCGCCTCAGCGAATCCGCGAAACTTTCTTTTTGCCGTGTAGTTGTTCGAGCCATTTTTTTGTTTCCCCCCTGTCAGCCCTGCGGAACAGACGCCGCAGAGGCCGCCGCCTCGGGTTCGCTTGCACGCCGGCCCAACTGAGCCCGCACCGTGAAGTTATAGACACGCCGCTGCTCCCTCGGCCCCAGTGCCAGATTAGCAGCCACAATCTCAATGAGCTCCGGCCGCGTGACCCATTCCGTGTTCCTGCTCAGATTGCGCAGCAACTCCGAAACACGCTCATTGGATTGCGCTACGCCGCCCAACAGAACACTTTTGCCCTCTTGCTTGATACTCTTCAGATACATACCATCAGGCATTTGCTGAACCGCCTCGTTCAGCAAATGCACAGGCAGGTTTCGATCAGCCTGGAGATCCTCAACCGCCTGCTGCCGCGCTTTTAGCGCAGCAATTTCGCTTTGCAGCGTGGAAATCTCTTTGATTTCCTCTTCCAGCTCCTTGGTTTTGGAAATCAAGAACTGGTTACGATCTTGCTGATCAGCAATCTGCCCCTGATACCAGAGAAAAACTGCACCAGATATTGCGCAACCCAAGACCGCAGAAGCCACCAGAGAGGCATTGAAAACCTGGCGCGCACGTTTGCGGGCCAGTTCCCTATGGGGAAGAAGGTTAATAAGAATCACGACAGAAACCTCCTCATCGCCAGCCCACATGCCGTGAGATAGGAAGGCGCCTCGCGCAGCATTTTCTTTTCACGCACACCCCGGCCAATCTGCATGCCATCGAACGGATTCACCACTTGACAGGGGAAGGAGGTGTGTTCCGTCACCGCTTCCGTCAGACCCGGCAAAGAGGCCGTACCTCCCGCCAGCATCACATAATCCACCCGGTTGTGCGGCGTACTGGTGAAGAAGAATTTGAGCGCTCGCTCCACCTCAAGCGCCAGCGTCTCCACAAAAGGCTTGAGCACAACGGAGCCGTAATCGTCGGGCAGCTCCCCGCTACGCTTCTTGGCTTCCGCCTCTTCCAGCGTGAAACCATATTGACGCACCAGCATCTGGGTCAGCTGCGCACCACCAAATACCTGATCACGCTCATACAGCGCCTCGCCATTGCGCAAAACTTGCATTGAGGATGTCATGGCCCCAATCTCGAACAAGGCGATCACTGCATCTCGGCCATGCCCCGGCAAGCGCTCAATCACACGTCCTGCCGCCAACCGCGATGCGTATGACTCGACATCAACGATGACAGGCGTCAACCCCGCCGCTTCGGCCAAACCCTGACGGTCTTCCACCTTTTCCTTGCGCGCCGCAGCGATGACGACGTCCACATCGCCCGCCGAAGTGGAGCTGGGCCCCACCACGCAAAAATCCAGGCTCACCTCGTCCAGGGAGAAAGGAATGTATTGGTTCGCTTCTGCCTCGACCTGGATTTCCAGCTCGCGCTCACTCAACCCCGCAGGCAAAATGATCTTCTTGGCAATGACCACCGAAGCAGGCAGTGCCATCACCACTTGCTTGGTTTTGACACCGCTTTTGGTGACGACGCGGCGCACCGCCTCCACCACCTCCTCGAACTTCTCGATGTTGCCGTCGGTGATCCAGCCGCGCTCCAGCGGCTCAATCGCGCAGCGTTCGAGCGTGAATGTGCCGGAACGGTCTTGAGCCAACTCAACCAGCTTGACGCTGGAGGAACTGACATCCAGCCCCGCTACGGGGGCTGTACGCCGGCTGAACATGGAGCCAAACAGATTCAAGGCAGTACCCTGTTGCTTTTTATTTCAGATGTCGAAAACTCTTAAGGTTTCACTTGAATACTAGCAGTAAGCCCTTTGTCGGGGAAAGAAAAAACCGCCCAAAAGTGGCTCAAGGCGTTGCCAAAAACTAACGAAGCCCAACCTTCCCTTACGAAATTCCAGGCTCGTACATCGCCATCACGGGCACTTTGACAGCTTGTTCGCATCCAAGCGCCGCCCGCGCAGCGGCAGGCGGCTGAAGTGCCTGCCGCGCACGCGTGCACCTTGACAATGTGGCACGAAAGTGCGGTACAACCGCCGGTTACGCCTTTCGTCGCCCAAAAAAACGCTACGCCCGTGAACAAACCCACAACGCCCCGTTCTTCGTCACCGCGCTGGCCCGCACGCCTTTTGAAGTTCTTCGCGTGGACATTCGGGCTCTTGATTGCCCTTGTGGCTGGCGCGCTCATGGCCGGCGCCATGGCGCTGTCCATGGCCTATCCCAACCTGCCCGATGTCTCGGAGCTGTCCAACTACCGCCCCAAACTGCCACTGCGCATTTACACGGCCGATGGCGCGCTGATGGGCGAGTTCGGTGAAGAGCGCCGCAACCTCATGCCCATTCACGAGATCCCGAAGGTCATGCGCGATGCCGTGCTCGCCATTGAAGACGCACGCTTTTACCAGCACGGCGGCGTGGATTACGTGGGCGTGGCGCGCGCGGCGCTGGCCAACCTCAGCCGCACCAAGAGCCAGGGCGCCTCCACCATCACGATGCAGGTGGCGCGCAACGTGTACCTCACGTCTGAAAAAACCTATACGCGCAAGATCTACGAGATGCTGCTCACCTTCAAGCTGGAACACCAGCTCAGCAAGGACCAGATCCTCGAGATCTACATGAACCAGATCTTCCTGGGCCATCGCGCCTACGGCTTTGCCGCCGCCTCGGAAACCTATTTCGGCAAACCCCTCAAGGACATCACCATTGCCGAAGCCGCCATGCTGGCCGGCGTACCGCAAGCGCCCTCCACCAACAACCCCATCAGCAACCCCTCGCGGGCCCGCGTGCGCCAGCTCTACATCATCGACCGCATGGTTGAAAACGGCTTCATCACCCCCGCCCAGGCGGCTGAAGCCAAGCAGCAGGAGTTGCACATCCGCCCCCCCAGCAACGCCACTCCCGTGCATGCCGAATACGTGGCCGAGATGGTGCGCCAGCTCATCTTTGCGCAATACGGCGAAGAAACCTACACCCGCGGCCTGAACGTCTACACCACGCTCAACACCCAGGAGCAAAACGCCGCCTACCACGCTCTGCGCGCCGGCATCATGAACTACGAACGCCGCCAGGCCTACCGCGGCCCCGAAAAGTTCATCGACCTGCCCGCAGACGCCCAGGACCGCGCCGAAGCCATTGACGACGCCCTGGCCGACCACCCCGACAACGGCAACCTGCTGGCGGCCGTGGTGCTGGAGGCCAGCCCGCGCAAAGTGGTCGCCATGCACCGGGCAGGCCAATCCGTCACCATCACCGGCAACGGCCTGCGCCCGGCGCAGTCGGGTCTGTCGGCCAAGGCCGCGCCGGCCGTGCGCATCCGTCCGGGCGCCATCATCCGCATCATGCAGGCGGGCAAAGACTGGCAAATCACGCAGCAACCCGAAGTGGAAGGCGCCCTGGTCGCGCTGGATCCGCGCAACGGCGCGGTCAAGGCCCTGGTCGGCGGGTTCGACTTCGCCAAAAACAAGTTCAACCACGCCACGCAAGCCTGGCGCCAGCCCGGCTCCAGCTTCAAGCCCTTCATTTACTCCGCCGGGCTGGAAAAAGGGCTTTCCCCTGCCACCATGATCAACGACACCCCGCTGTTTTTCGACAGCAGCGTCACTGGCGGCAAACCCTGGGAGCCCAAGAACTACGACGGCCGCTTTGAAGGCCCCATGACCATGAAGCGCGCGCTGGCCCGCTCCAAGAACATGGTGTCCATCCGCATCCTGCAAACCGTCTCGCCGCGCGCCGGGCAGGAATGGGTCACGCGCTTCGGCTTCGACGCCGAGCGCCACCCGCCCTACCTGACCATGGCGCTGGGCGCAGGCGCCGTCACCCCCTTGCAGCTGGCCACGGGCTTCGCGGTGTTCGCCAACGGCGGCTACCGCGTCAACCCCTTCCTCGTCACCCGCGTGACCGACCACGCCGGCCGCGTGCTCGTTGACAGCCAGCCGGCCGAGCCTGACGAAGCCAACCGCGCCATCGACGCGCGCAACGCCTTCATCACCGGCACCATGCTGCAGGAAGTGGCCCGCAGCGGCACCGCCGCCCGCGCCCAGGCCGCGCTCAAACGGCCCGACATCTATGGCAAAACCGGCACCACCAACGACGCCATCGACGCCTGGTTTGCCGGCTACCAGCCCACCCTGGTGGCCGCCGTGTGGATGGGTTACGACCAGCCCCGCAACCTGGGCCAGCGCGAAACCGGCGGCGGCCTGAGCCTGCCCATCTGGATCAACTTCATGCAAACCGCGCTCAAGGGCGTTCCCGTCTCACAGCCTCGGCCGCCGTCCGGCGTGACCCAGGTGGGCGGCGACTGGTACTACACCGAATACGCCCACGGCGGCGGCATCACCAACCTGGGCGGCGCGGGCCTGGCGCCCGCCACGCCTGACGAGGAAGAGCCGCCCAGCGCCCCCGCGCCATCGAGCGAGCGCAACCGCATCCTTGACCTGTTCCAGAACTAAGCGCCTGTTCCGCAAGCCGGCTCCAGGCGGCCCGCCCATGGAGCAACGGGACGCACTCTTGCCAAAAGCTGGCCCAGCCGCTGCGCAGGCGGCCTTGCAGCGCGGCCCGGGGTCAGTAAGTGCCCCGGGCGGTTTCCCCAAACGCTCTCGCGTCGCGCAAGGCACGCCTGCAGCCTGGCGCAGCCTGCCCCATTGGCGTCTTGGGGCAATCCTGAAAACAGGCTTTCGGGCAATAGCCACACCATTTATTGCTATCAATAAAAGAGCAAAGCCCGCCAGACAGTGCCTGCGGGCTTGACTTCTGCGCTTCTGCGCAGTTGCGCCGGCTCTTGCCCGGCGCGCCTTCAGGGCAAAAACACCAGCGTCTGGCCGGCGTGCGCGCTGGCCTGTGCCGACAGGTTGGCAAAGAACTCCTCGCCCGTCTTGGTATCGCGCCACGCGCCGTCTGCCCAACGGTAGTGGTAGCCGCCCGCGCGCGCGGCCAGCCACACTTCATGCAGCGGCTTTTGCAGGTTGATGACGATCTGGCTGCCATTGGCAAAAGTCAGCGTCACCATGCCGCCCGTGCGCTGGTTGTCGATGTCGGCGTCCGTCGTCTCGTTCAGCGCGTCGCACTGCGCTTCCACGCGGCGCAGCAAGGCTTCGGCGCGGTCTTGGTAGTCCAGGTCGCTCATTACAATCGCTCCATGAAATCACGGGGCAGGATTGTATGGAGCGGCTTTTTCCTTGCCTGCCTGGCGGGCATGGCCGCTGGCTGCGGCCAGCGCGGCCCGCTGTACCTGCCCGATAGCCCGGCCGCGCGCCAGCGCGCCACCTTGCCGCAAGTGCTGCTGCCCACACGGCCCGCCAGCCCTGCCAGCGCGGCCTCCGCTCCAGCTTTTCCGGCTCTCCCGGCTTCTCCTGCCGCTCCCGCCACTTCCCCCACACCATGACCTTGACTGCTCCCCTGCCCGGCGCCCCGTTCTTTCACTACCACGACGGCGCGCTGAAGGTGGAAGACGTGCCCCTGTCCGCGCTGGCCCAGGCGCACGGCACCCCGTTGTTCGTCTATTCCCAGGCCGCCATCTTGCACGCCCTGGCGGCATACCAGCGCGGGCTGGCGGGGCGCAACGCGCTCATCTGCTATGCGGTCAAGGCCAATTCATCGCTGGCCATCCTGAAGCTGCTGGCGCAGGCCGGCTGCGGCTTCGACATCGTCTCCGGCGGCGAACTGGCCCGCGCCCTGGCCGCCGGGGCCGACGCGGCCAAGATCGTCTTTTCCGGCATTGGCAAAACCCGCGCCGAGATGCTGGCCGCGCTGCAAGCCGGCGTGGGCTGCTTCAACGTGGAAAGCGAGGCCGAGCTGGAAACGCTCAGCCAGGTCGCCAGCGCCAGCGGCCATGTGGCCCCCGTCAGCATCCGCGTCAACCCCAACGTGGACGCCAAGACCCATCCCTACATCTCCACCGGCCTGAAGGGCAACAAATTCGGCATTGCGCATGAACGCGCTCTGGCCGCCTACCAGCGCGCCGCTGCCCTGCCCGGCCTGCGCGTGGCGGGCATCGACTGCCACATTGGCTCGCAAATCACCGAAGAAGCGCCTTATCTGGACGCGCTGGAGCGCATTCTCGACCTGGTGCAAGCCATCGAAGCGGCGGGCGTCGCCATTGGCCACATCGACTTTGGCGGCGGCCTGGGCATTGATTACGCCGGCGACACCCCGCCCGCCGCCGACGCCCTGTGGGCGCGCCTGCTCGCCCGGCTGGACGCGCGCGGCTTCGGCCAGCGCCCGCTCATCATCGAGCCGGGCCGCTCGCTCGTCGGCAATGCCGGCGCATGCGTGACCGAAGTGCTTTATCTGAAGCCCGGCGAGCAGAAGAACTTCTGCATCGTCGATGCCGCCATGAACGACCTGCCCCGCCCGGCGCTGTACGAGGCGTTTCACCGCATCGTGCCGCTGCGCCAGCCCGGCGCCGCCGCCACGCCTGCCACCTATGACGTGGTGGGCCCCGTGTGCGAAAGCGGCGACTGGCTGGGCCGCGACCGCGCCCTGGCCGTGCAGCCGGGCGACCACTTGGCCGTGCTCTCCGCCGGCGCCTACTGCATGAGCATGGCCAGCCAATACAACAGCCGCCCGCGCGCCGCCGAAGTGCTGGTCAGCGGGGCACAGGCCCGCGTCATCCGCCCGCGCGAAACCCTGCATGACCTGATGCGCGGCGAATCGGCCTGAGCGCCCGCATTCGCCCCGCCGCCGTGCGCCCCGCGCGGCCACGGAAAACATGGCGAAATTGGTCCTTCAGGCCGTAACCACGCCATTTGTCGCTATACTTTTTGATATTCGCTGCGCTATCACGCCACCCGCACCCGGTGCCGCGCGCCATGAAGCCAGCGCGGGCTTATGCGCTTTGGAAGCCGCTCAAAGTCCCCATCAGCGCAGCGCACGCGCCTGAGTGGCGCGCTGCTGGGCCAGCCGCGCCATGCCATACCTCCGCCGCGAGCGTGCCAACGCCCCGGTGCAGCTGCCAGCGTTCAGCCCCCGCCCCCGCCCCCGGCAGGCAGGCGCACCACCCAGGCGTCCTGGTGGCGCCAAAACCACACGGGCGCAAAGTGCAGCAGTTCCGCCCCAGGCAGGCACTCGGCCAGCCGGGCGCGCACAAAGACTTCGCTGGTGAAGGTGGTGCCGTACTCCTGCGCATCAATCGCGTTCGACTCGCTGGACGGCGCGAAGAAAAAGCCCTCGGCATCCATGCGCACCTGCTGGCGGCGGGCCGCCTCGGCCCCGTGGGTGGAAAACACAAGCAAACCGCCCGACGCCACCAATTGGCCCAGCCGCGTCAGCCAGCGCCCCCAGCTGGCGCGCGGTAAATGGCTGAACAGCGAGAGCACAAACACCACTTCGTGCCGCTGCGTCACGGGCAAGTCCTCAGGCCGCGCCACCGACTGGAAAGCCCGCACGCCCAGCCGTTCTTGTGCAAAGGCCACGGCGTCGGGCACCACGTCCGAGGCCGTCACCCGCTGCGCCCCCAGCGCCTTGACCAGATGCCGCGTGAAGCGGCCGTGGCCGCTGGCAAATTCCAGAAAGCTGCCCACCCGCAGCAAAGGCCGGTCCACCTGCTCCAGCAGCAGCATCAGCTCCGACAGCGTGCGCCAGCCGTCGGCCAGATAGTCGCGCAGCGGGTTGGTGGAGGTGGGGTGTCCGTCGAAAAACTTGTAAATGTCGTCCTGCGGCGAGATTTCGCAATTCACCCCCATCCATTCGCCAAACGCCCCGGGCAGGCGGTGCTGCTCCAGCAGGTTGTGGGCCGCCAGGCGCGTGGCCGGGTGCTGCCGCGCCTGCATCAGCGCGGCGGCGGCAGCCTCGGCCTGCCCCTGCGCCAACAGGCGCTGTCCTTGCGCCAGCGCCTCGGCCGCGCCGCCAGCATCGTCTGCTGGCATGGTGTGAACGGTCAACCCCATCATTTCTCTCCAGATCAGGCCCAGTGGTGCGGCAGGCGCACCAGCCCCGGCATCAGCGTGGGCGACACGAAGCGCAGGGTCTTGAAGCGCAGCCACTCGTCATAAACCACCAGGCCGCTTTCATCGAACAGGAAGGCGCTGATCACGTAATCGCCGCTGTGCAAAGGCAGCTTGGGAAACGTCAGCACCGATTGCCACAGCCCGTCGCCCAGCGGCTGGGGCACGGCCCCTTCCTCATGCGTGGCCAGCGAGGTAATGCCCACCCCCTTGGCCTGCTCGATCATGAAGCCCACGTTCGGGCGCTCATCGCCGTGCCCGCGCACGGTAATGGTGGCCACCAGGTCTTCGCTGTCCAGCAAGCCCGGCTGGCCGTCCGCGCCTTCTTCGGCCAGGTGCGCCACCGTGACGGAGACGATGTGCGCCGAATGCGGCTCGCTGGCCGGCGCCCGCTGCGGCGGCGCGGCCGCGCCGCCGGGCGCCGCCGCTTCGGCGGGCGGCGGAGGCGCTTCGGCAGGCTGTTCAGCTTGCTGCGCCGCCTGGGCCAGCAGGCGGGTGTGCATTTCATAAGCGCCCAGCACCGGCTCCGTGGGCCCCATTTCGCGCACCCGGCCGCCGTCCAGCCACATGGCCACGTCGCACAGGGTGCGAATGTGATACGGGCTGTGCGAGCAAAACAAAATGGTGCAGCCGTTGTTCTTGAAGGCCGTGATGCGCTCCACGCACTTTTTCTGGAAGTGCTGGTCGCCCACCGCCAGCGCCTCGTCAATGATGAGCACGTCCGGCTGCACCGCCGTCACCAGCGCGAACGCCAGGCGCACCACCATGCCGGACGAATACGTTTTCACCGGCCGCGCCAGCGCCTCGCCCAGCCCCGCGAACGCCACGATCTCCGGCTCCAGCCGCGCCATTTCGTCGGCCGTGATGCCGATCATCGAGCCGCCGAAATACAGGTTGTCGCGCCCGCTGAAATCCGGGTGAAAGCCCGCGCCCAGCTCCAAAATGGCCGTCACGCGCCCCCGGCGTTCAATCTGGCCCGTGCTGGGCTGCAGGGTGCCCGCCAGCAGCTTCAGCAGCGAGCTTTTGCCCGCCCCGTTGTCGCCAATCACGCCCACGCATTGGCCGCGCCGCAGCTCAAACGACACATCGCGCAACGCCCAGTGGCTGCGGTGGTAGGCACGCCCGGTCAGCAAGGCCTTGAGCCGCTGGCGGGGCGAGTCGTACAGCCGGTATTCCTTGCCCACCCCCTGGGCGCGCAGCACCAGGTCGGTATCCAGTCCCCGGCTTTGTCCCCGGCTTTCAGTATGCGCACTCACAGCCAGTCCACCAGTTGATCGCGGCCGCGCCGCAGCACCAGATCCAGCGCCAGCGCCAGCGCCAGCAGCCACAGCGCCATGGCCAGCACCGCCTGCGCCGGCGGCCACTGCCCTTGCAGCAGCACGGCCTGGTAAGACAGCACCCAGGGCGTCATCGGGTTCAGCCACAGCAAAAACCGCCAGCGCTCCGGAAACAGGGTCAGGGGAAACAGCACTGGCGCGGCAAACACCCCCACCGACAGCGCAAACCCCGCCAGTTGCGCCACATCGCGCAGCGCCGCCGTCAGCACCGCCAGCAAGTAACCCAGCAGCCACGCCAGCAGCACCTGCGCCAGCACCAGCGGCAGCATGGCCAGCACCGCGGGCGCGCCCTGGTGCTGCGGCCAGTACGCCACCGTCAGCAGCAGCTGCAAGGGCGCATACACCAGCGCGCTGGCCAGCACCGCCCGCGCCGGAAACAGCGCCGGCGGCAACGGGTTCTTCTGCAGCAGCGCCCCGGCTTCCACCAGGCTCGCCATGGCGCGCTGCACCGCATCGTTGAACGACATCCAGGCCAGCATGCCCACCACGAGAAAGGTGCCCACCCGGTCGGCCGGGGCGTTGTCGCCCATGCGCATGGCAAACACCAGGTCAAACACCACGAAATACGCCGCAATGCTCAACGCCGGCTGCATCCAGGCCCACAGCACCCCGCCCGCCGAGCCCGCAAAGCGCGCCTGCAACTCGCGCCGCGTCATCACGGCCAGCAGGCGCCGCAGGCGAAACAGCGCTCCCATGTCTTGCGCAAGAAAACCCACGGCTTGCTATGCCCCGGTCACCACTGCCATCATGCCATCGCCCGCAAGCGCATAGTGAGCACTCACGGCTTGGACGGTTGGGCTGCCGCGCCGGTCAATGCCTCGATCGCCGCGTCATCGTAGGTGATGCCCTTCTGGGCTTCCGTCCACAGCTCGCGCCGAACCTGCAGCTTGCGCTGCTGCAGCGTCTCCGCCATCAGTTGTTCCTTCACGTCTTCAAAACTGGCTTCGCGAGCCGGCTTTTTAGCGATCAGCTCGATCAGATGGAAGCCAAAACGTGTTTGCACCGGCCCTCCCAGCTGGCCAGGCTTGTCCAGCGCAAAGGCAGCCTGTTCAAACTCCGGCACCATCCGTCCCGGGAAAAAAGCCGGCAACTCGCCGCCCCGGGCCGCGCTGGCCTTGTCATCCGACACTTGCTTTGCCAGCTCAGCGAAGGATTCACCCGCCTTGATGCGGGCCAGCAGCGCCTCAGCCTCTGTCAAAGCCTGCCCGTCCGTTCGGCCCACTTCCTTGCCAGAGCGCACAAGCAAATGGCGCACATGCACTTGCGGCTCACCCGCGTATTTGCTTTTTTCCTGCTCGAACGAGGTACGCGCATACTGCTCAAGCTGCGCGGCTGACGGCACCTTGGCGTTGGCCTGGTGCGTCATCCAGCTTTCACTCAGCGTGCGGCGGGCGGCGAGCTTCTCGGCCCGCTGCACAATGGCCCCTTGGTCATGCCCTTGCTGGCGCGCTTGCTGGGCCAAGGCCATTTGCGTGTAAACCGCCAGCGCCAGCTGCTGAATACCGCTTTTACGGCTCAGGGTGTCGGCCTGCTGGTCCTCCGGCAGCACGACCAGCGCCATGGCGCGCACGTCGTCCAAGGTGACTTCGCCGGCGGGGCCGCGCAGCAGCACAACGGCCTGCTGCTGCGCCCCGGCGGCGGCCGCTTCCCGTGCTTGCGCGGCTTCTGGCTGCGCCGCTTGCGCCATCAAGGTGCCCGGGTAAGCCGCCGCCGCAGTCATCAGCGCCGCCACCAGCGCCCAACGCGTTTTTTTACCAACTTGTCCCGACATTTCAAACCTTTCCTTTTCCGCCCTGCCCAAAACCTTGGGCAGGGCGACTACAGCGTCAAATGAAAAAGGCGGAGAATTCTCCGCCTTTTTCATTTGGCGGCAATACACAAGGCACTGCCGCTTTTTTCAAGCCAAGGTCATGACACAGTGAACCGCTCAAGCACCATGCCATGCCTTGTAGCCATGCTTCCGCTGCTTAGCGCTGGAAGCGGTGGGTGATGGCGTCACCGTAGTTGCCGCCGGTGTTGCCGTTGGTGAAGGCCGTTGCGGCATAACCCACAACCGGCAGACCCAGACCTGCACCTGCGCCCTTCAGGCCCAGCGTAGCCCAGCCAGCTTCAACGTAGGCGCCGGAACCGTCCTTGATGTTCACGCGCTCGTTGGTCAGGTTGGCGTGCAGCACCTTGGAGTCGGCGCGGTTGAAGGTCAGCGTAGCCACTTCACCGCAGATGCGGCTTGCACCCACGGTGGGAACCGGCGAGAAGTCGCCTTCCGTGCGAACGGTCAGCTCTTCACGGTTGGTACCAGCCAGGGTAGCGGCAGCGCACAGGATGTCACCCAGCGCCACGCCGTTGGCGGCCAGACGGCTGCGCACCGAAAGGTTGCCACCCGTACCAGCGAAGTAGTG
This sequence comes from Comamonadaceae bacterium OH2545_COT-014, assembly GCA_003859965.1. Taxonomy (GTDB): domain Bacteria; phylum Pseudomonadota; class Gammaproteobacteria; order Burkholderiales; family Burkholderiaceae_C; genus Ottowia. Next base: position 41,748 of record RQYR01000012.1, read on the forward strand.
CTGGGTAGCGATGTTCGCCGAAGCGACGGCGTTCACAGGCATGTTCTTCTCGGTCGAGGTGCTGGCGCTGTAGGCCATGGCCACCTGGTAGCGGCGCGTGGGCTGCGAGAACACCCAGTCGGTAGAGAACGGCACGGAAGCAGCGTCGTCGGTGGCCACGAACTCGTTCATGGCAGCCGTAGCGGCAATCGCCTCAGACAGCTTGTTGGCACGCACCTGCGGGCTGGTGTCTTCCTTGGTGTAGGGCGTGGACAGGTCAGGCAGGTCCAGCCACAGCGGGTTCACCGTCTTGGCAAAAGCGGTGTCAAAAGCCACCGTTGCGCCACCCCAGGGCTGGGTCGCACCGGCAAAGCCACCCACCAGCAGCGGGTCAGCCGTGTTGGCAGCCGCATCAGCGGAAGCGTCGCCACCCATTTGCGGCGCGAAGAACAGACGAGCAGCGGCATTGGCGCCAGCGTTCGTCACAGCACGAACCGAAGCGTGACCACCGCCGTAAGAGGTGATGCTCTGGTTGTTGAAGATGGACCAGTTGCCAAACAGTTGGCCCGTGGGGTACGACAGACCATACTTGGCATCGGCAGCATCCGCATGGGAAACCTCATCCAGCGACATCAGCATGTCCATCACTTCAGGCGTGCAGGGCGCCTTGTTGTTGACGTGCTTGACCGCCTTGAACACCGTCGTGCCCGGCACGATGTCGGCCATGTTCAGGAACTCGACATAGCCCTCACGGGTGTGGTAAGCCTGGGCTTCGGCAGACAGCTTCTGGTCCAGACGGAAGGTACGGAAGTCCACACCTTCAGTGCCGATCTGACGAGGCAGCACGCAAGTGCTGTCGGGAGAGATGATCTTGGCCACGCCGCTGGCGGAAGGCTCGATGGAGGCCGTCCACACGTCGCCAGGAGACATCAGCACCGTGAAGTCCAGCACGTCGTCAGAGTTGGCGGCGCCACGGAAGCGCACCTTCACGGCCTTGCCGTTCACCAAGTCGGTGTTCACCAGGCTGATCAGCGTGGTGTTGCCGTTGACGGTGCTGTAGTAGGGCGTGAACAGGATGTGACCCACGCCACCCTGCTCAACCGTTGCCAGCTTGTCAGCGGTGGCAGCGGCAGCAGTGTGATCCTTAATCACGATTGCATGTGCGGAAGTGGCGAAACCACCCACCAGGGCAGCAGCGCTCAAGGCCAAGAGACTTTTCTTCATAGCTATGACTCCATTAAGAGAAATGATTGCAACACCCAAGTTGATGAGTTCTTGGAAATGCCTCGCCATCCTAGCATGAGCAATGCAAAGAACCAAGACCCCACCTTGCCTTGCGGCGCGAAGATTTGTGTTTTTTCAACAACAACACAAGCCTCCGCGCCGACACAGGCCAAAGCCGCGTCAGAGTTTCTGGTACAGCCACCATTGCCCGTCTTCACGCACCCAGCGTTCGTCGATGTAGGTATTCACCTCGGGGATGTGTTTGGCAAACTGGGGAATGCGCACCTGGGTGGTGATACGCACGCGAACCGTGCAGGCGGCTGGCTCGCAGTTCACCTGATGAATGATGGCGTTGCGCCACGCCCCTGCCGAGCCAAAGCTCTGCCTGTAGCTTTTTTCCGGCACGATGGCCCGGTAAGACGGCATGAGATAGCCGTAAGCGCCGGTGAAATCGCCCTTGATGAGGTGCTGCCAGCGCGCTTCGGCGCGCTCGGCAACGATTTGTTCGGGCGTTTGGGCTGCCGGGGCAGCACAGCCAGCCAGGGCGGCCACCAAGGCAGCCGCAGCCGCGCAGGTCAGAGTTCGCAACAGTGTCGGCATGGGTCAGTTTCTCCAGTGAATGCACAAAAAAGCGTGCATGGGCCGCTTTGGCAAGTGGCCTGGCACGCATGGAAACGAATCTGGCGGCCGGACAAGCACGCGCGCGCACGTGGCGCCCAAAGTGCCGCCGCCCCGCACCGCGTTCAGGGCCGTGATTCGGCAGACAGGCCGCGCATGCGGTCACGCAGCTCGCGGCTGATGGCGCGGGCGTCTTCATCGGAGCGCAGCACGCGGGGGGTGAGCACGACCAGCAGCTCCGTGCGGGCGCTGGACTGGTTGTGCTTGCCAAACAGCGCGCCCAGAACGGGGATGGACGACAGGCCGGGCAGGCCGGATTTGCCATTGTCCTGGTTATCCTTGATCAAGCCACCCAGCACCAGGGTTTCGCCCGAGCGCACGGCCACTTTGGAATTGATCTGGCGTTGCAGGAAGGAGCGCTGGTTGGTCACGTCGTCTTTCAGGCCAACGTCGGTCACGGTCTGGTTGATGTCGAGCGTGACCAGATCACCCGCATTGACGGAGGGGGTGACGTTGAGCATGACGCCCGTGTCTTTGTACTGGATGTTGTTGGTGGTGGCGATGGTGCCGGTGCTGCTGATGGTTGTGCCCACGTTGATGGGCTGCTGGTCGCCTACGACGATGGAGGCGCTGTGGTTGTCCAGCACCATGAGTGAAGGGCTGGAGATGACCTTGACCAGCGACTTGGTGGCCAGCGCGTTCAGCATGGCCGACAGGTTGCCCGCCGCGCCAGTGAGCGTGTAGCTGAAGCCCTGGGCCGCGTTGGTGATGGCGCCTGCCGCGTCAATGGCGGCGCCGGCCACGGCACTGCCCGAGCCGTTGTTGAGCACCCCAAGCCCGTTGCGGCTGCCCACACCGTTTTTGAAGGCCCACTGCAAACCGTATTCCAGGCCGTCGCGCAGCGCGACTTCAATGATGCTGGCTTCAATCAGCACCTGCGCGCGCTGGATGTCAAGGCGCTTGAGGGTGGCTTCAATACGGCCGTATTCGGCAGGCGTGGCATGGATGAGCAGGGTGTTGTTGATGCGGTCGGCCATCACGCGCACGCTTTGACCCAGCGTAACGGTGGTGACGGCCGGGCCGCTTTGCGCCGGTTGTGCGCCTGCCCCAGCCACAGGCGCCTGGCCAGCGGCTGCGCCGCCCAGCAGCCCCGCGCCGCCGCTATTCAGGCCACCGACGCCTGACGACAGGCCGCCAAAGCCCCCCGCGCCCATGCTGGCGCCCAAGCCGCGTGCGCCGCCCCGCAGCGCCCCGGCAGCCCCGCCCGTGGTAGCGCCCACGGCCGTGTTCAGCCCCGGAGCCACGCCCGTGGCGCCCGTGGCCGACGGCCCGGCCATGACACCGCCGTAAATACCGTTGAGGAGTTCCGCCAAGTGGTCTGCGGAGCCGTTTTTGACTTTGTAGACGAACAGCTGAGGCTCGGCGCTGTTGAGGTTGGGGCGGTCGAACTGCTCGATCCAATAGCGCACCTCATCCAGATACGCCGCACGCGGCGTGACCACCAGCACGGCGTTGAGGCGCTCAATGGGCATGACGCGCAACGCGCCAAACAGCGGACTGCCTTCACCCAGGGCACTGCCGCCCACGCCCAGGCCAGCTGCCCCCTGGGCCGCCCCTGCCGGGGCGCGGCCGGCGGCCTGCCCGGCGGCGCCCGCCGCAGGCGCCCGGCCGCCCGCAGCAGCCGCCCCCGCAGCGCCGCCAGACAGCAGGCGCAAGGCCGCTTCCACCTCGGCGGCGGAGGTGTGTTTGAGCGGGAACACGCCCACCGACATGCCGCGCAGCAGGTTGACGTCGAACGTGTTGACCAGATCGAGCCAGCCCTCGGCCTCTGCACGGGTGCCGCGCATGATGAGGATGTTGCGCAGCGTGTCCACACGCACAATGGCATCGGGCGACACCATGGGCTGGAGGATGCCCGCCATTTCAGCCGCGCCCAGGTATTGCAGCGGGATCACCACCGCGCCATAGCCCGGCGGCAGCGTGCCGCCGCCCGCCTGGCGGGGGGCGGCCACGATGCCGCGCAGGGATTCGGGCGTTCCCACGTGGTAGGTGCCGCGCGAATCACGGGCCATGACGATGCCGTTGAGCTGCAAGGCGCTTTCAAGCAGCAGCATGGCCTTGTCGGCGCTGACATTGCCGCGCGTGACCAGCGTGACGCTGCCTTTGAGCGGCGGGTGCACCACGTAGTCCACCTTGAGCAAGTCGCGCAGCATGACATGCACCACCTCGCCCACGGGGGCATCTTCAAACTTGAAGTTGCTCACCGGCCCCTTGATGACGCCGCCGCCCTTGGCCGGAGCCAGCATGCGGTCATTGCCGCGAATGATGAGCGGGTGCTTGTCGCTGTCTGGCGAATCGTTGCCGGCCTGGCCGCTGCCGCCCGAAGCGGGCACGGCAGCGGCCTGCGCCACTTCGGATGCGGCGGGCCATGCCGCAGCCGGCAACGCCGTGGAAGCGGCGGGGGCGGCCTGCCCCTCATCTCCGGCCTGCGGGGCCGTGCTGGCACAACCGGCCAGATGCCCCAGCAGCGCCAGGGCAAGCAAATAAGAGCAGGCAGCGTTGTGAGTTGACTTGTGTGACATGTGACTGGAACGGATTGGCCGCAGTGCGTCTGGAAGATGGGCTGCGGCTGGTTTTCAGGGGCGGCGGGTGCGCGTCACGGCCCTTCCTGCCGCCGCAGGGGTGGGCGGCGTATCTTGGGAGGCGGCAGCCTGGTCTGCCGGCGGGGCCATGTGTGCGTGCGGCAGCTCAAGGGTACGCCGCTCGCCACGGGAAACAAAAACAACCTGGCGGCCACGGATTTCCGCCAGCGTCCATCCGCCCACCTCGTCACCACGCTTCAGGAAACGGGTTTCATCGTCCACCAGCGCCATCACGCCGGTCAGCGCTGCGCTATCCAGCACGCCCAGCAGGCGCATTTTTTCAAGCGAGGTCTGAGCCGGCTGCGCCGCTTGTGCCGCCGGCTGCGCCGGAGGCGGCGGACGGCGGCTGGCATGAAACAAGGGTCGCTGCAACAGGGCGGGCCCGCCGCCGTGCATGCCCGAATGGGGCGCCAGGGTGGCCGCCAGAACGCTTTCAAGCTGCAACGGCTGCGCCGAAGGAGGCTGCCACGCCACGCCTGGCCAGGCTTTCGCCCCGGCCCTGGCCCACCAGGTCACAGCCGCCAGCAGCAGCAAGCAGGCGAGCAGCACGCCAATACGCATGGAGCGGTTCAAGGCAGCTCCTTCAGGACAAAAAGGTTCAAGGTCACGCCCAGTGTCTGCGGGCCATCGGGCGTGTGCCCGCCCCGGTTGATGAACTGGGCTTGCTCGACATAAACCATGGGGCGCTGCGCCGCCAGCGTGTTCAACAGCCCGACCAGCGGCTGCCACTCGCCTTCGATCTGAAGGTTCAGGCCGACCCTGGAAAACCCTTCTTCCTCGCGCGGCACCAGCACCTGGCTGCTGACCACGCGCAAGCCGGCGGCGCTGGCGCGTTCACGCACGCGCTGCAAGACGCCGTTGCCCACCTGCGCGGGATCGCCCTCGGCGCCATGGACGTATTGCGACAGGTTTTCGCGCAGGGCTTGCGTGAGCGCCTCGATTTGCTCGCCGCCATCGCGCAGGCCCGCCAGCCGCGCATAGCGCGGCCCCACGGTTTCCAGCGTGGACACGGCCCACCGGTGCTTGGCATGGACGTACAGCCCGCCCGCCAGCAGCAGCCCCAGCAAGGCCACCCCGGCCAGCAGCAGCCAAAGCTGTTCGGGGCGGTTGGCGATGCGCCTCATGACTCGCCCCCCTTGCGCGTCAGGCCATAGCGGGCCGGGTCAAATTCCATTTCAATCGTGAACGATTCCTTGGTAGCACTGTTGTGACGCACGGCGGGCGTGGGCAGGCGCACGCTTTTCACCCCCGGCTGCGCGCCCAGGCGCTGGAGCAGCGCCGCGGTGTCGTCCGCATAGCCGCTGGCGATGACCTTGCCTCCCTCCACGCGCAGGCTGTTCAGCCAAGCGCTATCTGGCACGGCCTGCGTCAGCAGGCCGAGCACAGGCACCAAAGCCAGCTGCTGGCCAATGAGGCCCTGCAGGCTCTGAAGGCGCGCCTCTTGCTGGTGCAGGGCTTCGCGCTGCTTCAATTGCGGGGCGACCTGGGCATTCAGCGCATCAAAAGCCCGCTGCGCCTGGAGCGCGCGGGCGCGCTGCAGCAGCATGGGCGTGACAGCCAGCGCCAGGCCAAGCAGGAGCACGGCCGCCAGCAGCAGCACGCGCCCCCGCAGCCCCTGGCTCACGGCCTTGGTGCGCCGGTCTTCGCCATAGCCCGGCATCACGATGGGCCGCAAGTGTGATGGTTCACCCCTGTTCGCGCTGCCGGGCGGCAGCACCCAGACTTCCGGCGGGTGGCCGGCATTGCCCGCTGCGCCACCGCTCTGCCGGTGCCGCAGCAGGGCGTTTTCAATGCGCTGGCGCGAGGTCAGGGCCACGTCCACCCGCACCTGCCCGGGCGCGGCGGCCTCCACACGGTGGCCCGCCACGGTCTGCCCCGGCGGGAAAGGCGTGGCCGCTTCCACTTCGAGCCGGACGGCTTCGGCCAAGTCGGCCGCCGCCAGGGCGGGCAAAGACAGGGTGCGCTCCAGCACCTCGTCTCTTGCCAGCTCAACCGCCTGAAACCGCGCCGTGGCTTTGGCATCGGGCGCTAAGCTGGCCTCGCCATGCGAGAGGCGCCAAGTGGACACACGGCCATCCAGCTGGCGCAAGGCCACCCATGCGGGCGGCGTCAGGGCGCGAAAAGCGGGCCAGTTCAGCGCCAGCGCCGCCGCGGCGCGCCATTGACCGGGCCACTTGGCCAGGTCCAGGCCAAACAAACGGGTGTGTGAGATTTCGGAGGAGGCCATGACGGACAGCGGTGGGGACTCAAGCGCCTTTGGCCAGAATCTGCCTTTGAACCCGGAGGGTTCGCCAAGGCGAAATACGCGGCGGATAGACCGCCAACGCGACATCGCGCGTCAGGGCGAGCATTCTGCCATCTTCAAATGGCACCCTGACCGTGAGCCGGTAAAAATCTGTTGAGCTGGGGCTGATGAGCGAAGGGTCCAGCGCCGATGTGTCCACCCCCACCGCGCCCGCCACGCGGCGCGCCATGATGCTGGCGGCCAGGGCTTCGTCGCCGCGCGCCAGCACGGTCAGCACGCCCAGGGGCGCCGCCAGGGGGTTGACCCGGCTGGTGCTGCGCAGGTCTGCCGTCACCAGCGGGCTGATGCGCGCATACAGCGCATAGTCCATGCCGGGCACGAGCAGCAAATCCTCCACCGCCTCGAAGCGCCGCGCCGCCACCTGCATGGCCCCGGCTTCGTCACGGCCCGAACGCCAGTGCGCCACGGCTTGCGCCAGGGCCTGCGCCTGCGCCGCGGGCAAGCCGCCGGCCACCTCGAACAAGGCCGCCAGAAGAACCGGCGGCGCGGCGTTCAGCGACACCAGCCCGTTCAGGGGCATGACGTCCACCTCCAGCGGCAGGCCGGCGTATTGCACAGGCACCGTGAGGGCCTGGGGCTGGTTGCGCGGCGCGGTCTGAAGCGTTTGCAAGGCCAGGGCCACGGCGGCATCGCCCACGGCGGCGGCAACGGCCTCGTCGGTCACGCCGGCGGCCACACGGACTTGCAGGCGCACCGTTTGGGCCATGCCGGAAACCAGAATACTGAGCGCGGCCACCACCCACAAGACCGCCACCAGCGCCATGCCGCTGGCGTGATGGTTCACGCGCGTCCTGGCCCCCGCCTTCATTGCGGCCCCGCCCCGAAAGCGCCAATCGACGTATTGCCATCCGAAACGAAAGCCGCGCGCATGGGCGCCACGATCAGGGGCCAGGGCGCCGCGTCCGCGTGCTCCACATACAGCGCCACCGCCGATGGCAGCGACAGGCTGCGGGGCGCATCCGGCGGCGGCCAGTGGTCCAGCCACTCGCCATTGAGCGGGTTCTGGTACTGCAAGGCCAGGCGGCGTGCGCCGTCGGCCAGCACCTGGGCGTCGGCCGCTGTCCAGTCCGGGAAAGAGGCGTCGCCCGTCCACGCGGCGTAGCGCAGCACCAGCCGGGGCGCATGGCCCAGGCCGCTTTCGATGGCCAGCCGGAAATAGTGCCGCCCGCCCAGGCCATGCCGCGCGGGCATGACGCCAATCCACGCCAGCTGGCTCGCCTGTGCGTCCAGAAAAACCGCGCGCCGCGATCCGCCCTGCGCCGTCATGTCCGTGGTGCGCGCCGAGGCTTGCGACAGGATGCCGCGCAAAAAGTAAACCGCCGTGCGGTAGTCGTCCGCCGCCTGCACGCGCTGTTCGATGCGTGTTTCGGTCTGCCCCATGGAGCGCATGGCGCCGGTGAGCACCAGCATCAGCAGCGACAGCAGGGCCATGCCGATCAGCACCTCGATCAGCGTGAAGCCGCGCCCCTGCGCGCGCGCAACGGGCCGCCCCAGCAGCGGCGGGCCAGCCAGTTTCACCGGATCACCCCGCCGGGTTGCGGCAGGCGCTCGGGCCGCAACGTGGTCAGCGCGAACTGGCGGGTGCGCTCGCCGTCTTGCCACTGCACCTGCACCTGCACCTCATGCAGCTTGGCCGCGCGCGGATCGGCGCTGGCCGGTGTGTCACGGGGAACGCTGCGCACCTGCCAGACGTAGCCCGCCGATTCGCCGTCATCCCGGATGCCCTCGGCAGGCACCAGTTCATGGGCGGCCAGCAGCGATTCGGCCAGCAGCACGGCGCGTTCACGCTCGGCCAGGCCCGCCGTATGGCGGGCATTGCTGCCCATCACGCGGTAAAGCATGCCCAGCGCCAGCGCCATGATGGCAAAGGCCACCAGGATTTCCAGCAGCGAAAAGCCGCGCGGCGGCCTCACATGCCCCCGCTTCATGGCGCCAGCGGCTCCTGCTCGACGCGGCCGGAGAACCAGTCCACCCGCAGGCGCACGCCGCCGCCGGAAGGGCGGATCAGGTCCACGCTGCCGCCGGTGGCGCCGCCGCGCGGCAGAAAGCGGATGGCCATGTCGCCATCGGCCGTGCTTTCCTGTTGCGCCATCACGGCGCGCATTTGCAGCGGCTCGGGCACGGTGTGGCGCGCGCCGCCTTCCACGCCAAAGCTGCGCTCGCGCAGGTTGACGGCAAAGCGCACTTCCACGCCTTCGCTCTGGGCGCGGTAGCGGGCGGCGCGCATGTCGGCCAGCACGGCGCGCACGGTGTCGCGGTATTGCGCCGACTCCATCAACCGCTCAAACGCCACGGGCGCCAAGCCGATCACCAGCGCCAGCAGCGCGAAGACGACCATCAGCTCGATCAGCGTGAAGCCGCGCGCCACCGCCCGGCCAGGCCCGGCCCGCCGGCGGACTGGGCGATTCGCCGGAATTGCTATCAAATCAGTAGCTTCCATGGCCCTATTGGCGGCCCCAAAGGCTTTTTTGACGCCAAACGTGCGCGCCCGCCAGCGCCTCAGCCGCCGTTGCGCAGATCGGCGTTTTCGCCCTCGCCGCCGGGGGCGTTGTCGGCGCCGAGCGACAGCACTTCAATGCCGCCGTTCGGGCCGGGGTTGGCATAACGGTACGGGTTGCCCCAGGGGTCATTGGGCACGCCGCCCTTCATGTAGGGGCCGTTCCAGCCGCCGGCCGAGGCCGGTTTGGCGGCCAGCGCCTGCAAGCCTTCTGCCGTGGTGGGGTAGCGCCCCACGTCCAGCTTGTACAAGTCCAGCGACTTCTCGATCTCGGAAATTTGCAGCGCCGCCGTCTTGGACTTGGCGCCGCCCAGCTTGTCCATCACCGTGGGGCCCACCAGCCCGGCCAGCAAAGCCAGGATGGCAATGACCACCAGCAGTTCAATCAGCGTGAAGCCGCGCGGGCGACGGGCGGCAGGCCGGGCAATCGCACGCGGCAGGAAGGAACGCATGGAAAAGCGTTGCATGGGGCGCGGTGTCCTTTCAGAAAAAGCGGATCTATGGAAAAAGGTCAGCCTGCCAGGTCATTGACCGACAGGATGCCCAGCAGGATGGAGACGATGATGCCGGCGATCAGGAGTCCCAGCAGCAGAATCAGCGCCGGCTCCAGCAGCGTCAGCGCGCGCTTGATGCCGGTTTCCACCTCGCGGTCGAGGATGTCGGCCAGCTCGCTCATCATGGGGCCGATGCGGCCCGTTTCCTCGCCCACTCGGACCAGGTTGATGGCCAAAGGTTCAAACACGCCGGTGGCGCGCATGGCCGGCACGATGCGCGAGCCTTCCTTGACCATCGGCGCCATCTTGGCCAGCGCCTGGCGCAAGGCCAGATGGGTCACGGTCTCGGTGGCGATGTGCAGCGATGACAGCAGCGGCACGCCGTTGCCCAGCAGCGTGCCCAGCGAGCGGGCGAACAGCGTGAGCTGGTACTTGAGCACCAGCGGCCCCAGCACCGGCAGGCGCAGCAGGCGGGCCTGCCACCAGGCGCGTCCGGCCGGGGTGCGCAGCCAGCGCGCCAGCAGCCACACGGCCAGCACCGCGCCCACGGCCAGCGCCAGCCCGTAATGCTTGAAGCCCTGCCCCAGCAGCATGACGAAGCGGGTGGGCAGCGGCAGCGCATCGCCCATGTCGGCAAACAGCTTCTCGAACTGCGGCACGACGAAGCCAAGCATGCCCACCAGCGACAGCAGCGCCACGCCCAGCAGGATGGCCGGGTACAGCGTGGCGGAGATCACGCTTTCGCGCAGCGCGCGCAGGCGGTTCATGTGCGCCACCAGGCGCTCCAGCACCTGCGACATCTGGCCGCTGGCCTCGCCGGAGCGCACCATGTTGATGTAGAAGTCGCCAAAGTGCGCGCGGTGCGCCGTCAGCGCCCGGCTGAAGGGGGCGCCGCCTTTCACGTCTTCCAGCACTTTTTCCAGCATGGCCCGCACGCTGGGCTTGTGGCTCATCTCGATCAGCACGCGCAGCGCGCTGTCCAGCGCCAGGCCGGCGCGCAGCATGATGGCCAGCTCGCTGGTGAGCGCCAGCACGTCGGCCGGCTTGACGGGGCTGCCTTGCGCACGCAGGCCAGCACGCAGGCCCGTGCGCAGGCCGGGCAGCGCGGCGCGGTCATCCCCGGCAGGCAGGCCCGCCGCGTCATCCACGCGAATGGGGGTCAGCCCGCGCTCGCGCAACTGGCGCAGCACCAGGGCCGCTTCGGCGGCTTCGGTGCGGCCTTCGACAAGCTGGCCGTCGGCCGCGGCGGCGCGCCAGGCGAACTCAGGCATCGCCCTGGTCCTGGGTGACGCGCAGCACTTCGTCCAGGCTGGTCACGCCGGCGGCCACTTTGCGCAGGCCGTCGTCGTACAGCGTGTACATGCCGCCCTTGACGGCCAGCGCCTGCAGCGCGCTGGCGTCGTGCCCTTGCAAGATGGCGCTGCGCATGGCCTCGTCCACCACCAGCAGTTCGTGAATGCCGCAGCGGCCCTGGTAGCCGGTGCCACGGCAGTGCGGGCAGCCCCTGGCTTCGTAAATGGGCGCGCCGGGCGCAACGAAGCGGGCCAGGCCGGAGCTTTGCAGCAGCGCCGGATCGGGCTGCACCGGGGTTTTGCAGTGGCTGCACAGGCGGCGCACCAGGCGCTGGGCCAGCACGCCGTTGACGGTGGAGGTGATGAGGTAGCGTTCCACCCCCATGTCCTGCATGCGCACCACGGCGCTGGCGGCGGTGTTGGTGTGCAGGGTGGAGAGCACCAGGTGGCCGGTGAGCGAGGATTGCACGGCGATTTGCGCGGTTTCGCCGTCGCGCATCTCGCCGATCATGATGATGTCCGGGTCTTGCCGCAGGATGGAGCGCAGCGCGTTGGCAAAGGTGAGGTTGATTTGCGCGTGCACCTGGATCTGGTTGATGCCCTCCAACTGGTATTCCACCGGGTCTTCCACGGTGATGATCTTCTGCGTGGCCGAGTCGAGCTTGGCCAGCGCGGCGTACAGCGTGGTGGTTTTGCCCGAGCCGGTGGGGCCGGTGACGAGCAGGATGCCGTGCGGGCGCGCGATGAGCTGGTTGAAGCGCGCCAGCGTGTCGCGCTCGAAACCCATGTCCTCCAGGCTGAAGCGCACGCTGGCGCGGTCGAGCACGCGCATGACCACGCTTTCGCCGTGCACGGTGGGCACGGTGGAGACGCGCAAGTCCAGCTCGCGGCCCTTGACGCGGGTCTTGATGCGGCCGTCTTGCGGCAGGCGGCGCTCGGCAATGTCCAGGTGGGCCAGCAGCTTCACGCGCGAGCTGACGGCCGCGCCCTGGGCGGCGGGCACGGTGTCGCCGGGCAGCAGCACGCCGTCCACGCGGTAGCGCACGTGCAGGCCGTCGTCGAAGGGCTCCAGGTGAATGTCGGAGGCGCGCAGCTCGATCACGCGGCCGATGATGGTATTAACCAGACGGATGACGGGCGCCTCGCTGGCCAGATCGCGCAGGTGCTCGACGAAGTCGCCCGCGTCGCCGTCGGCCAGGCCCGGGCCGCCGTCCTCGTCTTCGCCAGCGGGTTCGTCGAACAGGCGGGCCAGCGCCTTGTCGATCTCGGAAGCCAGGCCCACGGCCGGGCGCACGTCCAGTCCGCTGCTCAGGCGCAGCGCCTTGCGCACGAAGGCGTCTTGCGGCGCGCTCATGGCCACGTGCAGGCAGCCCTCTTCTTCGCGCAGGGGCAGGACGTGGTGCGCTTTCAGAAATTCGGGCAGCAGGCCCGCCGGCTCGGGCGGCAGGTCAGGGAACGACTCCGCCGCCACGAAGGGCAACCCCAGGTGTTCGGCCAGGGCGCGGGCGGCGTCGCTCTCGGACACCAGGCCCAGGCTGACCAGCACGCGGTCCAGCGCCCCCCCCATTTCGCGCTGCGCGGCCAGGGCGCGCTCCAGGTCGCGCGCGCCGAGCTTGCCGGCATGCACCAGCCGTTCGCCGTAGGGCAGCCAGTCCTCGCCGGACGGGGCGGCAGGCGGCGCCAGAGAAGGTTCGCGGGGGGAAGAAAGGGTGTTGGACATGCGGTCAACAGATGCGGCCCAGCCGCGGCAAGGCCGCAATGCTAGCACTGCGGCCTTGCCACGCCCCGGCCACGGGGCAGGCAAAGGTTACTTTATTTTTCATAGCAAACAATGGCGTCAATACTGCCTTGAAGGCCTTTTGGAGCCTGTCCAGCCTTCAGCCCGGCTGGTGCGGCCGTTGCGACCCGTGTGCCTGGCGCCGGTACTGCGCATACGCGGGCGAGGCCCACAGCCGCAGCAGGCTGCGCACGTGCCAGGCCAGATGGCGCAGGTTGCGGTGGCTGGCGCGCTGGGCGGCGTGGGTCACGCAGGCGCCGTCGGCGCGCCGCAGTTGCCAGCCGGCCAGCTGCAGGCGCAGGCACAGGTCCACGTCTTCGCAGTACATGTGGTAGCCCTCGTCAAAGCCGCCAATCTGGGCATAGGCCTGGGCGCGCAGCACGAGGAAGGCGGCGTTGACCCAGTCGGGCGGCGCGCCATCTCCCGCGTCAGCGCCCACTTCGGCCCGGCGGCCGCGCCCATAGCGCGCCAGCAGGCGCGCCGGCGTGGGCAGGCGGCGTTCGTGGTCTTGCGGGCGGCCCTGGGCGTCGCACTGGTGCGGGTAGGCGCAGCCCGTGCCGGGCACGGCCAGCGCGGCCAGCAAGGGGGCGAAGGGGTTGCCGTGCAGCTGGAGGTCGGGGTTGAGCACGGCAAACGCCTCGCCCGGCGCGGGACGCTGCTGGTCGTGCGCGAAGGCGCGGTTGTGGTTGGCGCCAAAGCCGGCGGGCGCGGCGTTTTCCAGCAGCGCCAGTTCGAACGGCCAGGCGGCGGCGCGCACCTGGGCGGCCAGCGGCGCGTCGGGCAGGTTGAGCGTGAGCAGCACGCGCGCCGGGCGCGGCGGCGCCAGCGCAGCCAGCGCCTGCAACAGCGGCCACACCTGGGCGCCGTGGCCGTGGCTGACGATGGAAAGGCTCAAACGCATGCGGCGGCGCGCGCGGCGCTCAGTCGAAGCACTCGGCCTGCGCCAGCGGCACGGCGGCGCGGTCCTTGTCGGACAGCAGCGGCGCGCCGATACCGTGCGCGGCCAGCGGCCAGTCGATGCCGATGGCCGGGTCGTTCCAGGCCACGCTGCGTTCGTGTTCGGGAGCGTAGTAGTCGGTGGTTTTGTAGAGGAAGTCGGCGCTTTCCGACAGCACCACGAAGCCGTGCGCGAAGCCGGCGGGCACCCAGAACTGGCGCTGGTTGTCCTCGCTCAGCTCCACGCCCGCCCACTGGCCGAAGGTGGGCGAGCTGCGGCGCAAATCCACCGCCACGTCGAACACCGCGCCGCGCACCACGCGCACCAGCTTGCCCTGCGGCTGGCGGATCTGGTAGTGCAGCCCGCGCAGCACGCCTTGGCGGCTGCGGCTGTGGTTGTCCTGCACGAAGCCGATGTCCAGGCCCGTGGCCTGGGCGAAGGCGCGGCGGTTGTAGCTTTCCAGGAAAAAGCCGCGCGCGTCGCCAAAGACCTGGGGTTCGAGAATCAGCACGCCGGGCAGCGCGGTGGGGGTGACTTGCATAAAAACAGGAAAGGGTCAGAAGGTTCGGTCAGTACGCGATACGGATGCCGTCCGGCAGGTAGCGGCGGTATTTTTGCAGGGCGGCGTCGATGGCTTCGGGCGCCAGCGTGTACTGGAAGTGGTCATCACGCACCGCGACGCGGCGGGCGCCAAAGTTTTCGTGAAAGCGCCAGACGCTGGCGTTTTCCTGCCGCACCTCGAAGTAGGCCGACGCAAAGCCCAGCGCCCGCGCGTAGTGGTAGACCATCAGCGCCGATTCGATGCCGCAGCGCGGCGGCAGCCCGGCCTTGAGCAACCACGACCCCCAGCTGAACGCGCGACCGCGCGCGCCATACAGGCGCACAGTGCCCAGGCGTTCGCCGCTGGCGGCATCGGTGATGACGAAGTAGGCCTGCGTGTCGTCCTGCGCGTAGCGGCGCAGCCAGTCCACCTGGTGCTGCAGCTGCGGCGGCACGGCCGAGAGAAACTGCGCGCGGGCCGGGTCGGTGCGCAGGCCATGGATGAAGGCGGCATCAGCCTCGGTGGCGTCGCGCAAGGCCAGATGCCGGCCCGTCACCTGCCGCGCCTTGCGCAGCCGGGGGTCAGCGGCCATGGCTGCCCTCCTCTGCCGCCCCGGGCGTGGCGCTCAGGCGGCAAGCCACGCGCAGGTCCAGCAGTTGCAGGCGGACGGGGCCATCGGCCGGGTCCAGCCGCAGCGCGGGCTCGAAGCCGGTGGGGCTGTCCACGGCAAATTCCAGCCGCGCCAGGCCTTCCGCATCCGGCGCATAGGGTTTGCGCACCGCAGCCAGTTCCGAATAACCCGCCATGCCACGGCGGCGGTAAAACAGTTGCGCCACGCCCGGCTGGGCCGCGCGCACGGCCAGTTGCACGCCCAGCACGCGGCAGTCTGGCGGCGCGGGCGTCACGCCTTGCAGCGACAGCTGAAGCTGCGGATCGTCCGTTGTCTGCACCCAGCCGTCGGCCAGGGGCTGGGCGCCGTGCCACTGCACGCGGGCACGGTCGGCGGGCATCTCCCAGCGCAGCCAGTCGTGGCCAAAGCCCTCGCGCTCGACGATGGGCAGGTAGCGCACGAACGAGGCGCCCACCGCGCGCGCGTGCAGGTAGGCACGCGTCCAGTCGGGCATGCCCACCATGTCAAAACCAGGGCAGCGAACCGGCTGGCCGCTGCCCAGCTGCCGGCTCAGGCAGCGGATTTCACCGGCGCGAAAGGCTGACGCGCTGCGGTAATAAGCGCCCACGTCGAACACGCCGCGCGCCAGCGCCGCGCCACAGGCCAGCGTCAGCAGCGCCGCCAGCGCCGGGGCGGCCCGGCGGCGCAGCGCCAGCGCCAGCACGGCCGCCGCCCAGGGCAGCAGCAGCGTCACCCAGAAAAAGTGAAAACGCCCGTAGGCCAGGCGGAACACGGCTTCTGCGCCTTGCACGCCCGCTTCGCGCAAGCCCGCACGCCCCAGGCTCACCAGCCCCAGATAAGCCAGCACCAGCGCCGCCAGCGGCAGCCAGACCAGGGCCACGCGGCGCCAGCGCGCTCCCGCCTTACCTGCCCCGGCCACCGCCCGCAGCGCCAGGGCCGCTGCGCCCAGCAGCGCCAGCGCCAGTGCGGCCACCCACAGCGCCTCCAGCGCCAGCGCCTCAAAGCCGTGGCCGCTGGCGCGGCCCAGCTTGCCAGCCAGAAAGACCCAGAAGTCGCTGTCATTCGGCCAGGTCAGCCACATGGACTGGCCCAGCGCGTCCGCGCCCGCACGGCGCGTCAGCCCGATCTGCAAGGCCGTGCCCAGCGCCCCGGCCAGCGCCAGCGCCGCGCCGCCGCTGGCCGCGCGCGCGCGCAAGGCGGCGGCCACCTGCCCCCGCATCAGCCACGCCAGTGCCAGCCAGCCCAGCCCCATGACCAGCGCGCCCACCGCGCCCGACACGTAAGACAGGCCCGCCACCACGCCCAGCGCGCCCACGCCCGCCAGTCGCCACGGCGCGGCCGGCGCCAGGCCAAAGTTCAGCCAGGCCGCGCCCAGCAGCGCCACCAGCGGCAGCGCCTGGTGGTAGGCCAGGTTCTGCTCGCCCCAGTAACTGCCCGACTGCAGCATGAACAGGCACAGCCCGAACGCCAGCGCCTGCCACAGCGGCTGGCGCAGCGCCCAGCCCAGCAGGCGCCATTGCAGCCACAGCAGGCTGCCCAACACGCCCAGCATGCTCAGCGTCTGGTAGGCGATGGGGTTGCCGCCCAGCCAGCGCTGGGCCAGGGCGTCCAGCGCCAGCCCCACCGGGGCGATGGTGTTGTTGGTGGCTTCGAACAGGCGCGCCAGCGCCAGCGAAGTGCTGCGCCCTTCGTTGTAGGCGCGCCAGTCGTCCAGAAACGGCAGGTCGGTGCCCCAGCGCAGCCAGGCCAGCAAGTTGGCGGCCAGCATCAGCAGCGGCAGGGCCAGGCCAAGGCGGCGCAGCCAGCGCGCGGTGGCAGTGCCGGTGACGGCGGCGGTGTCAGCGTGGTTGCGCGGCATGGGGCGTGAAGATCCAGCGTTGCAGCGCGAACATCAGCGGCACGCTCACCAGCAGCGCCGCCAGCGGCGCGGCCCAGCGCGGCCCGTGCAGCCAGGCCACCCAGGCTTCGACCAGCGCCAGCCCCAGCCCCAGTTGCAGCAGGTGGCTGGCGGCCACCCAGGCCAACGAAAAGCGTTTGCCCGGCCGCGCGAACACAGCGTGGCGCAACAACAGGAACGACAGGCCAATGCCCGCCACGAAGGCCAGCACGTAGGCCGCGCGGTAGTGCAGCAGGCGCAGCAGCGCCAGATACAGCGCGTAGGTGGCCAGCGTGTTGACGCCGCCGGCCAGCAGGTAGCGCACCCCTTCGCGCGCGATCACGCCGCCCCCGCCCCTGTCTGGGCGCGCGCCAGCGCCAGAAATTCGCCGTAGTCGCGGATGTAGTCGGCCGGGTCGTACGGGTCGGAGGCCAGCACCAGCAGCACCGCGTCTTCCGAGTAGCGGTACTGGATGCCCCAGGTCATGGGCGGCAGGTACAAGCCGAGGTTGGGGCGGTCGAGGCTGAACTCCTCGCGCTGCGTGCCGTCGTCCACCACCACGCGCACCGAGCCTTTGACCGCCATCAGAAACTGCGCGCAGCGCCGGTGCGCGTGCTCGCCCCGGATCTCGGCGTTGGGCACGTGGTAGACGAGAAAGCTGCGGCGCACGGCAAACGGCAGCTCGCGCCCGACCTCGGCCGCGCACAAATCGCCCCGCATGTCTTTCACCTCGCGCAGCACGTGCAAGCGCACGCCCTTGACAGCGCTCTCGGTCACGCCCGGCGTCAGCGGCGCCAGCGCGGCCGGCAGGTGCGCCGGCGCATCGGCATAGCCGACGATGGTGGCCGCCGGCCCCCGCACCACGGCGCGCGGCGGCACGGGGCGGGTGACCACGGCGCCGGCCTCGATGCGCGCGCCCGCGCCCACGGCCACGCCGGCGGCGACCACCGCGCCCTCGCCCACCACCGCGCCGGCGCCGATGACAGCACGTTCGCCCACCGTGGCGCCCGCGCCCAACGCGCAGCCGTCTTGCAGCCGCGCGCCCGCGCCCACGGCGGCCAGCGGGCCCACGCGCACGCCCGCACCAAGGGCTTCGCTGGCGATCTGGGCGCTGGGGTGAATGGCAGGGGCAGTCATGACGCGACCGATTGTCCGGCATCCGCAGGCGGCGGCGCCCCGAACCGCTGCACGCTCAGCGCCAGCGCCTGCGGGCGCTGTTTGGTGTTTTCATAGGCGCGCCACGCATAGGTGCCGACGATGCCCAGGCTCAGCAGGTTGAGCGCGCCGAAGAACAGGATGGCGATCAGCGTCATCGCATAACCCGGCACCGCAATCCAGCCCGCCAGCTTGCCCACCAGCACGCTGGCGCCCAGCCCGCTGGCCACTAGCAGCCCGAGCGCGCCCACGCGCGTGAGCAGGCGCACCGGCAGGTCGGTGAAGGCGAACACGCTGTCGGCCAGGTAGGCGACTTTCTTGCGCCAGGTCCAGGCCGACTGGCCGTGGCGGCGCGGCTGACGCACGTAAGGCACGCTGGCGCGCCGAAAGCCCAGCCAGAAAATCTGCGCGATGAGCGAGCTGCGGCTCTCCGGCAGCGCCAGCAGCGCGTCGCGGAAGGCGCGGTTGCAGGCAAAGATGTCCACGCCGCCGGGCGGCATCTCGGGCACCACGTAGCGCCGGTACAGCGCCCAGAACAGTTGCGCCTGCCAGCGCTGCCACGGCGGGTCGTGGCGCAGCGCGCGCTCGGCCACCACCACGTCGGCCTCGCCCGTGGCCAGCACGGCCTGCATTTGCAGCACCAGCTCGGGCGGCTCCTGCAAGTCGGCGGCCATCACGGCGCAATGTTGGCCGCGCGCATGCGCCAGCCCTTCGCGCACGGCAGCGAAGGCGCCGAAATTGCGCGTGAGCAGCACCAGCGTGGCGCGCAGGCCGCTGGCGGGCAGGCGTTCGCGCAAGAGGGCGTGGCAGCGGTCGGGGCTGCCGTCCACCACGAATACCACTTCCAGCGCGCCCGCCAGCGCGCGGTGCAGCCCTTGCAGCGCGGCCAGCAGGTCGGGCAGCGAGTCTTCGTTGCGGTAAACCGGAATGACCAGGCTCAGCATGCCGCGGCCCCGGCAAAAAACCCCTGCACCGCCGCCGCCACCCGTTCGCCCTGCGCGTCCGTGAGGCCGGGGTAGCACGGCAGCGACAGCACTTCAGCGCACGCCGCCTCCGTGACGGGCAGCGAGGCCTCCGCCCCCGCCAATGCCGCCTCCGCCGCCGCGCGGCGCACGGGCTGGCGATGGTCGGGCACCGGGTAATGCACGTCGCAGCCAATGCCGGCGGCGGTCAGGTGCGCGCGCAGGGCATCGCGCTGCGGCGTGCGCACCACGTAGAGGTGGGCCACGTAGTCCTCGCCCAGCGAGGGCGGGCAGCGCAGCGGCAGGCGGGCAAAGGCGGCGTTGTAGCGCGCTGCAATGGCGCGGCGCGCGGCGTTGGCCGCGTCCAGCCGCGGCAGCTTGGCCAGCAGCACGGCAGCCTGCATTTCGTCCAGCCGGCTGTTGGCGCCGCCGGCCAGCGTCACCTCATACTTGCGCGCCCAGCCGTACTGGCGCAGCGCGCGCAGGCGCTCGGCCAGGGCCGTGTCGGCCGTGACCACGGCGCCGCCGTCGCCCAGCGCGCCCAGGTTTTTCGTGGGGTAGAAGCTGAAGCAGCCCAGCGCGCCCCAGGCGCCGGCCGCGCGGCCCGCGCAGCGCGCGCCGTGGGCCTGGGCCGCGTCTTCGATCAGCGGCACGCCCGCGGCCTGGCACAGCGCGGCAATGGCGGGCATGTCGGCCATCTGCCCGTACAGGTGAGTGACGATGACGGCGGCGGCCGGGCCGGCGCGCAGCGCGGCGGCCAGCGCATCGGGCGCGAGCGTCAGGCGCTCGGCATCCACTTCCACATAGTGCGCCGTGGCGCCGCGCTGCGCGATGGCGGTGCTGGCGTAGTAGCCCGCGTTGGCGGCCGTGAGCACGCGCGCGCCCGGGCCTACGCCCAGCGCGCCCAGCGCCAGCGCCAGCGCGTCGGTGCCGTTGGCCACGCCCACGGCGTGCGGCACGCCCACATAGCGCGCAAACGCGGCCTCGAAGTCACGCACGGACGGCCCCAGCACGAACCAGCCGCTCTGGGCCACGCGCTGCACGCAGGCGCCCACGTCCACACCGAAGGCGGCGCCTTCGGCGGAAAAGAAAGGCACAGCGTCAGTCATGGACACAGACTCAGCGCCGCGCCGAAGGCGCGCCCGGCTCGGCCAGCAGGCGCAGCAGGTACTGCCCGTAGCCGCTCTTGGCCAGGGGCTGGGCCAGTTTTTCAAGCTGCGCGCCGCCGATGAAGCCCTTGCGCCAGGCGATTTCCTCGGGGCAGGCGATCTTCAGGCCCTGGCGCTGCTCCAGCGTGGCGATGAACTGGCCCGCTTGCAGCAGGCTGTCGTGCGTGCCGGTGTCCAGCCAGGCGTAGCCGCGCTGCATGATTTGCACGTTGAGCTGGCCTTGTTGCAGGTAGGCGTCGTTGACGGCGGTGATTTCCAGCTCGCCGCGCGCGCTGGGCCTGACGCCCTTGGCAATCTCGACCACCTGCGCGTCGTAGAAATACAGGCCGGTGACGGCGTAGCTGCTCTTGGGGCGGGCGGGCTTTTCCTCAATGCTGATGGCGCGGCCCGCGGCGTCGAACTCGACCACGCCGTAGCGCTCGGGATCGTGCACGTGGTAGGCGAACACGGTGGCGCCTTCGCTGCGCGCATCGGCATCGGCCAGCAGGGGCTCGAAGTCGTGGCCGTAGAAGATGTTGTCGCCCAGCACCAGCGCGCTGGGCGCGCCGGCCAGGAAGGACTCGCCAATGATGAAGGCCTGCGCCAGCCCGTCGGGGCTGGGCTGCACGGCGTACTGGAGGGCCATGCCCCACTGGCTGCCGTCGCCCAGCAGTTGGGCAAAGCGCGGCGTGTCCTGCGGGGTGCTGATGACCAGCACCTCGCGGATGCCGGCCAGCATGAGCGTGGCCAGCGGGTAATAGATCATGGGCTTGTCGTACACCGGCAGCAGCTGCTTGCTGATGGCCAGCGTGGCCGGGTGCAGGCGGGTGCCGGAGCCGCCGGCGAGGATGATGCCTTTGCGTGCCTTGGCGGGTGGGATGATGCTCATATGTGTGCTGTTTACTCCAATTCGATGACGTCGCCGCCTGTCACGCGCATCTGGCGGATGAACCACTGGCGCGACCCGTCGCCGCCCTCGACGAAACACAGGTGCGAGGCGTAATCGAGCAGGCGCGGGCCGTCCACCGCCAGGCAGTGGCGCACGTAGGCCACGATGTCGGGGGCCACCCAGCGGAACTCAAAGCCATCGTGGTCGAACTCATACACCTGCCCGGCCTGCTCGCCGCTGGCGGCCATCAGGACGTAGTTGCCGGCATGGGGCGTGTCGCCAATGACCAGGGCATCCAGCTCGAAGCGGCCTTGCGCGTCGCGCCTGAGCAGCGGCCCGGGCACGTATTCCTGCCACTCTTGCGCACTCAGCCCTTCGAACCAGCCGGCGCATTCGGCGTCCAGCTCGGGCCAGGCGGGCGGCGGCAACAGGCGGCGCGCGGCCTCCTCGCTGCTGGGCACGTCGAAAAGCACCAGGCCGCCGCAGGCGGCGTAAAACTCGGGCAGGCGGCCCATGGGGGGCAGCTCGGCCTGCACGGGCGGCAGCACCAGGTGGCGGAAGGCCACGGTTTTTTCCTCCGGCGGATCACCGGCCAGGCGGCAGGTGAAGCTGCCCGTTTGGGTTTGCAGGGTTTGCAGCAGCGCTTGCATGGGCGGTGTTCCGGTGGCGCGCCTCAGGTCAGCAGCTCGGCCAGCAGGCGGTTCACGCCCTGCTGCCACGGCGGCAGCGTCAAACCAAAGGCCGCTTGCAGGCGGCGCGTGCACAGGCGCGAGTTGTGCGGGCGGCGCGCGGGCGTGGGAAAGGCCGTGCTGGGCACGGGCACGACTTCATTTACTATTAAATCAGTAGCGCTTTGCGCTTGCCTGGCTTGCCCAAACACGTGTTTTGCATAGTCAAACCAGGTGGTGAAGCCGGCGGCGGCCAGGTGGTAGAGGCCGCCCAGCGCGGGCTGCGCCAGCGTCTGGCGCGCGGCGTGGGCGCTGACGTCGGCGATCAGCTCGGCCCCGGTGGGCGCGCCCCACTGGTCGTTGACGACGGACAGGCGCTCGCGCTCGGCCCCCAGGCGCAGCATGGTCTTGGCGAAGTTGCCGCCGCGCGCGGCATAGACCCAGCTGGTGCGCAGGATCAGGTGCGCGCAGCCGCTGGCGGCAATGGCCTGCTCGCCCGCGAGCTTGGTGGCGCCGTACACGCTCAGCGGGCCGGTGGCATCGCCCTCCTGCCAGGGCGCGTCGCCGCTGCCGTCGAACACGTAGTCGGTGCTGTAGTGCAGCAGCAGAGCGCCGCAGGCGGCCGCTTCGCGGGCAAGCACGGCGGGCGCCTCGGCGTTGATGCGGCGGGCCAGGGCGGGCTCGCTCTCGGCCTTGTCCACGGCGGTGTAGGCGGCGGCGTTGACGATGAGCCGTGGCCGCACGGCGCGCACGGTGGCAGCCAGGCCGTCCAAATCGGCCAGGTCGCCGCACAAACCATCGGCCCCGGCGCGGTCCAGCGCCAGCAGCCCGCCCAGCGGGGCCAGGGCGCGTTGCAGCTCCCAGCCCACCTGGCCGTTCTTGCCCAGCAGCAGGATGTTCATGAAACCCTTCTCGCTTTCAAACCAGTAATCCTACCAGCTAGTGCCATTACTAACTGGTAACGCCACCAGGTAACGCCATAAAGCGCCAACGTCAAGATACCCCCTGTTCAAACTCTCAGGAGAAATCGCCATGTCAACGGCCCCGCTGTCTGCTGCGAGTCATGCCACACCCTTCACATTCAACCCAAATGAAACAGGCCCAAATGATCAAGCCGGCGAAAATCCTCTCGACAACCATGAAGCCAAACCAGAAAAATCAGAAACGGCGCCCATCAATCTTCGCCAGCTGCTAGGAAACCCGGAACACAAAAGCGCGCCTTTCTGCGCCGCCGTGACTTGCCCTTCGGATGCCACCCTCCCCTTCGCTGCCCAGATCGCAGACACGCGCCAGTGCATTCCCAACGGCTTGCCCGCACGCTGCTTTTCCATGAGCGGCGATGGGGAAAATCTGCTGAAATCTGTAGAAGAATTAAGACTTGAACCTTACGACGATCGCAACCCCAGCAAAAAACTTGACCAATGGAACAAATTCGCGACCATTGGATATAGGCACCTGATTTCAAAATCCGAATGGAGCACCTATAAAAAAGGCATTGACAAAAACCAAGCCGATTTACTATTCCAAAACGATCTAAAGCCGTTCGCCGACGCCGTTCGCAGCAGCATCAGCACGAACTTGCAACAATACCAGTTCGACGCCCTCGTAATGCTGGCCTACAACATTGGCATTGGCGGATTCAAGGGGTCTTCCGTGGTGAAAATGATCAACGACCCGTGCGCAAAAACTTCCTATGCCACACTGGAAGATGCCTGGAAAGCCTGGAACAAGACCGGCGGAAAAGTGAGTCAGGGGTTAATCAACCGGAGAGATGCCGAATGGAAGGTCTTCACCCAGGCTACTTATGAAAAATGGTAAAAAGCCATGAACCGCCCTTCGCCCCTCATGAAAAAGATTCACAAGGCATTTTTGACATCCCTCTTTCTTCTTGCCTGCACCCATCCATGCCACGCCATTGACGACCCGGACACGCCAGACTACACGGCTGCGTTCGAAGCACGGGCGCAGGCATTCCGGCAGGCACTTGAGCAGCAGGACGCCGCCGAGGAAAAACGGTTTTCCCATTTCCTGGACCATGAAATCGAGGCCGCCTATGCCTCGCTGCGCCGCAAGCTGGGGCCGGGGGAAGCGCGCCAGCTTGCGGCCGCGCAAAATGCCTGGCTGAAGTACTACAGGGCTGAAGCCGCCTTCATCACAAGCCACTGGACACGGGCGCGTTTCGGCTCGTCTTACGCCCTTTCCCGGTCCGGCTATTTGCTTGCGCTGAAAGAGGCCCGCGTCAAGACACTGCTGGGGTATTTGAAAAACCACCCCTATTCGCCAGACGATGCCGCTTTGACCAAGCGTCCAGACGCAAAATAAAAACCCGGCCTGCGGCGGCTTGCGCTTTTTCTCGCACAGTTTTACCCATACTGCGCCGCCACCCAGTCGCGGTAGGCGCCGCTTTGCACGGCCTGCACCCATTCGGGGTGGTCCAGATACCAGCGCACGGTCTGGCGGATGCCGGTGTCGAAGGTTTCGGCCGGCTTCCAGCCCAGCTCGCGCTCGATCTTGCGCGCGTCGATGGCGTAGCGGCGGTCGTGGCCGGGGCGGTCGGGCACGTGGGTGATCTGCGCGCGGTAGCTGGCGCCGTCGGCGCGGGGGCGCATGGCGTCGAGCAGGTCGCAAATGGTGTGCACGATTTCCAGATTGGTCTTCTCGTTCCAGCCGCCCACGTTGTAGGTCTGGCCCACCACGCCAGCCTGCAACACGCGGCGGATGGCGCTGCAATGGTCTTTCACGTACAGCCAGTCGCGCACCTGCTGGCCGTCGCCATAAATGGGCAGAGGCCGGCCCGCCAGGGCATTGACGATCATCAGCGGAATGAGCTTTTCCGGAAAGTGGTAGGGCCCGTAGTTGTTGGAGCAGTTGGTGGTGAGCACTGGCAGCCCGTGCGTGTGGTGCCAGGCGCGCACCAGGTGGTCGCTGGCAGCCTTGCTGGCGCTGTAGGGGCTGTTGGGTTCGTACACGTGGTCTTCAGTGAAGGCGGGCGCACCGGGGGCGAGCGAGCCGTACACCTCGTCGGTGGACACGTGCAGGAAGCGGAAGGCGGCGCGCTCGTCCGCCGGCAGCGTCAGCCAGTGGGCGCGCACGCTCTCCAGCAGGCGGAAGGTGCCCACGATGTTGGTCTGGATGAAATCTTCCGCGCCGTGGATGGAGCGGTCCACGTGGCTTTCGGCGGCGAAGTTCAGCACCGCGCGCGGGCGGTGCTCAGCCAGCAGACGCGCCAGCAGGGCGGCGTCGCCAATGTCGCCCTGCACGAAGACGTGGCGCGCGTCGCCTTGCAGGTTGGCCAGGTTGGCCAGGTTGCCGGCGTAGGTGAGCTTGTCGAGATTGAGCACCGGCTCGTCGCTGCACGCCAGCCAGTCCAGCACGAAATTGCTGCCGATGAAACCGGCGCCGCCGGTGACGAGAATCATGGAAAAGCCGCTCCTTGAAAAAAGCCCATGCAGCGCCCGCTTCCGGGCATCCGCTGGACTGCACGGGGCCATTATTTCATGCGGCCTGCCAGCGGCTGGCCCCGATGCGCAGGCCCGGCATGCGTCACGCGCCGTCGTCAGGCAACGGTTTTTCGGGCAGCTGCAGCCGCTGGCTGCTCAAGCGTGTCATGGCTTCGAAACGGGTGCGCACCCCCAGGCGCCGCAGCACGGCCGAGACATGCTCTTTCACCGTGGCCTCCGACAGCGCCATGGCCTGCGCAATGCGCTTGTTGGCGCGCCCTTGCAGCAAGTGCGCCAGCACCACGCCCTGCTGGTCGGTCAGCCCCAGCTCGGCTGGTGTGGTCGGCAGCACGTCAAACCCCGCCCCGCTGCCGGGGCCTGCCTGCTCTGGCGCCAGGGGCGTGAACCAGGAGCCGCCTTGCAGCAGTGTGCGCACGGCTTCGCCCAGCACATGGGGCGGCTGGTTCTTGCCCACGAAGCCGTGCGCGCCCGCGGCCTGCGCCGCCTGCTGCACGCCGGGGCGGTTGTCGCCACTGACCACCAGGATCGGCGTGCCGGGGCAGCGCTCCCGCAGCGCCTGCACCAGCGGGCGGGCAGGTCCGGCGTCCAGCCAGAAATCCAGTAGCGCGATGCGGGGTGCACCGCGCCGGGCCAGTTGTGCCCAGACCGCCTGTGCGTCGGCGGCCAGCGCTACGTCCGCCAGCCCGGCGCAGGCTTGCAAGAACACAGCCGTTCCTTGGGCCACGAGCGGGTGATCGTCAATCACCAGGCCATAGGCATGGGTAGCAGCCGACTCAGAAAACGCCATGACGAAAGCCCCCTTTGTCCATAGGTATCTGGCCTGCTAGCCCCTACTTTCGTAGGGTAGGCAAGGCCGCTTTACCTGACTATTCTGTGTCATTTGGCTGCTCAGCCTGTTTTCAACCCAAGGGAGCCACACCCATGACAATCCATAAAACCCCCCGCCTGGCCCGCCTGAGTGCGCTGTGCCTGGCCGCTGCCACGGCCGCAGCTTTGAGCGCCTGCGGCGGCAGCGATGACAACACCGATACGATGCCCGCGCCGGCGCCCGCCCCGGCGCCTTCACCATCGCCCAGTCCGTCGCCCTCGCCTGGCGGCAAGGCACCCGTGGCCAGAGACGACACCGCCGTCATGCGGCCTGGCCAGGCCGTCTCCATCAATGTGCTGGCCAACGACACCGATGCCGATGGCGACCTGGATCCCAGCTCCGTGCGTTTTGTCGACCCGCCCCGCACGTTCGGCCTCTCGGCCGATGGCCGCACGCTGACGGCCCCGGGCCAAGGCGTCTGGACCGTGAACAGCCAGGGCGTGGTGACCTTCACCCCCGCAGCGGGCTTCACCGGCCAGCCCACCGAGGTGGAATACACCGTGCGCGACCGTGCCGGCCACGTTTCCGAATCCGCGGACATCCGCATCACCGTGCAGGGCGGCACCGGCGCGGGCACGCTGGCCGCTTGCCTGAACGAGGCCATGTTCCGGCAGGGCTCCACCTACGCCGTCACCACCCGCGACCTGATCACCGGCAACCAGGGCACGCTGAGCTACAGGGTGGTCGGCCCCGCCAGCTTCCGTGGCCACAGCGCTGTCCACATCGAAGCGCGCAGTACGGATGGCGGCGGGGTCAGCCACGGCTATTCGACCCTCACCAGCGAGGCCGAGGAAGTCTACGGCGGCAGCTACACCTTGGCGGGTGGCCATTCGGACACGTTCTATTACAGCCCGCCGATGCGCACCCCCGCGTCGCTGCGCGTGGGCCAGTCGCACCTGGATAAAACCACGCTGACCTATGCCAGCGGCCCCAGCACGACCCATACGCGCACGGTCACGCTGGAAGGCTTTGAAACCATTGCCGTGCCCGCCGGCACCTTCCAGGTCTGCCGCCTCAGCAACGCCTACGCCGAGTCGGGCGTCAAGGTCGTCGCCTACTTGGTCGCTTCTGGCCCCTACCGGGGGCTATCCGTCAAGCAGATGTCCTACGGGCCGGGCGGCGCCTTGCAATCCAACACCGAAGCCACGGCCCTGAGCGCCGACTGGAAGTAAGTCCGCACAGCCGCGTTTTTTCTTCCATACACCGGGGGCTTGCCATGCCCCCGGTTTTTTTATGCCTGGCATCCGCCAGCGGCATTTCCTTTGGCAAACCGTGGGCCCGCCTTGCATGAAAGGCACTGGCCCCACTCCCGACACCGCCCGTTCGCACCCCAAAGGCCAAGCCATTTTTCCAATTGCAACAGCCGGGCGGCACAGCATTTTTGCAAGCAGCGCGGCGTACACTGCCAGCCCGTCTGCCCTGTGTGCGTTGCCTCGGGCCGAAAGTCTTCCTCCCTCACCACAAAAACCCCGAAACCCCGTACGCGCGCGCTATCGCCGCCTTCCCCTCGCACCTTCCCTCGCGCTTGCACGCCTCTTGCATGACCGCCGCCCTCGCCGCCCCGCCATCGCACCGCCTTCCGCTGACCCTGGCCACCTTGCTGGTCATGGGCGCACATGCCTGGCTGGTGCTGGGGTTGCCGTCGTTCAAGCTGCCGCCCAAAACGCCAGGCAGCGCCAGCACGCTGCTCACCCGAATGATTGAGGCGCCTGCGGTGCAACCACCCGCTCCGTCCCCTCCCGCACCGCCGCCTGAAGCCAGCCCGCCCGAGGAGCCACCCGCGCCTGCCACGGCCCAGGCCGCCCCACCCCGCCCCGAACCCAAACGCCAGCCGCCCAAGCCCCGTCCCCGCAAGACGGCGCGGCCCAAAGCGGCGCCTGCCGCCACGCCTTCCACGGCCACGGCCCAAGCCCCGGACAGCGCAGCCGCGCCCACTTCGCTGCTTGCCGCACCGCCCATTGGCAGTTTTGGAGGCGGCACGATTGCCCACTACGTCACGCCCTTGCTCAGTGATGCCGAGGCCGATGCCGCGCTGGCCACCATTGAGCGCCGTGGTGACGCGGACACCTCGGCCCGCCTCGCCCCCTCGGCCCACCTGACATTCGACACCCGCATCGAAGCGCACGGCAGCGCCTTTCAGGGCAAGGCTTCGCTCATCTGGCGCCAGGACGGCCGCCTGTACGACGCCAACTGGTCCTTCTTCTCCCCCAGGCTGGGCAAGGAGGATTCCGCCTTCAGCAGCGGCCTGGTCACGCCGTCGGGGCTAGCGCCGCTTTACACCCGTCTGCACCAGGAGCAGACGCAGGAAATGCGCTTTGACTACGCCGCCGGGCAAATTCATGCGCACGACGCGCCCATGGCGCTGCCTTCCGGCGCGCAAGACCGGCTGAGCGTGCTCCTGCAACTGGGCGCCATGTTGGCCGCGGAACCGCAGCGCTACCCCGTGGGTTCCGCCGTCACCGTCACGGTGGCCAGCCCGGAGGCGGCCACCCCGTGGCGCTTCACGATTGAGGCCGAGGAGGCCGCCACGGCCCTGAACGGCACGCCCGTGCAGGCCACGCTGGTGATCCACCGCCCCCGCGATGCCGATGCGCCGCGCCTGCAAGCCTGGCTGGCGCACCGCATGGAATACCTGCCCGTCCGCCTGCAGCTCACCTACCCCGATGGCACCACCATCGACCATGTGGCGCGCCAGGCCATTGCCCTGCCCATTCAGCCGCCACCCGCCCATGCGAAGCCCCGGCCGGGCGCGGGGACGCCTTCTTCCAGCGCCTCTGCCAGCGCCCCCGCCGAAGAGCCCTGAGCGCGCCGCCGCCCGCACCATGCCCCGCCGCACCGCCGTCAACGCCACGCCGCACCGCACCGCGCTCCAGCGCCAGTGGGCGCGCCTGCACGTGCTGGACGCCGAGCCGTGGCCCCGGGGGCAAGCGCAAGTCCAGTCCGCCTGGGCGGCTTTTCACGCGGGCGACTTTGCGCGCGCCGAATCAGTGGGAGTGCAGGCCGGCGGCGCGGGGCTGTCCGCCGCCAACCGGGCGGCCGCCGCGCACGCCACGCTGGTCGAGCCCGCTGAAAAAGCGCGGCTGGAAACCTTTCGCCGCGTGCATGCGCGGGCGCGCACCCATGCGGCGCTGATGCCGCGCCACCCCAACGCCTGGTTCTGGCAAGGCTACGCGCTGTGGCGCTACGCGCAAGGCATTGGCCTGGCGCGTGCGCTGGCGCAGGGGCTGGGCACGCAGGCGCGCACTGCGCTGGAAAAAACGCTGGTGCTGGCCCCCCGGCATGTTTTCGCGCATCTCGCCCTGGGCAGCTACCACGCCGAAGTGATCGACAAGCTGGGCCCCCTGGTCAGCGCCATGGCCTATGGCGCCAGCGCCGCCACGGCGCGCCACCATCTGGGGGAAGCGCTGCGCCTGGCGCCCGATGCCGCCGCCGTGCTGGTGGAAGGCGCGCGCGTCAAGCGTCTGCTGGACGGCCATGCGGCCGCCGCCCAGGCGCAGCAAATGCACGCCCAGGCCGCCGCGCTGACCCCGCGCGATGCCAACGAGCGCCTCTGGATCCTGCGGGCGCAGGCCCAGCTGGCATCGGCCTGAGCCCCCCCGTGGCCGCCCCGGCATGGCGCGCGTTACCCTTGCCCCTTTCCATTCACTTGCAGCCCCTCATGTCTGACGATCTGAAAACCCGTTTCGACGCGGCCGTCGCCGCCTCCACCACCCTGGCCCAGCGCCCCGACAACCCCACGCTGCTGAAGATCTACGCGCTCTACAAGCAGGCCACCGAAGGCGACAACGAGGCCGACAAGCCTGGCTTCACCGACATCGTGGCGCGCGCCAAGTGGGAGGCCTGGCACAAGCTCGAAGGCACCAGCGCCGACGAGGCCATGCAGCAATACATCGACCTGATCGAGTCGCTCCGTTAAGCCTCGGGCTTCCATCAGGCTCACCCACGAAAAAGGGCGCGTTCACCGCGCCCTTTTTCACGTCAGCTTCTGCACGCCGGCTTCGCGGGCCGGCCGTGACCTTTTCTGCCCTCAGCCCTGGCCCGCGCGCGCCTGCAGCGCGGCGATGCGTTCCTCAATGGGCGGGTGCGAGGCGAACAGCTTGCCAATGTGGCCCGTGATGCCCAGCGCCTGCATGGTCTTGGGCAGCTCGCCCGCGTGCATGCCGCCCAGGCGCTGCAGCGCGCGCGTCATCGACTGTGGCTGGCCCATGAGCTGGGCCGCGCCCGCATCGGCGCGGAACTCGCGCTGGCGCGAGAACCAGGCCACGATGATGCCGGCCAGAAAGCCAAACAAAATGTCCAGCACCACGGTGCTGACGTAGTAGCCAATGCCGGGGCCGCTGCTGTTGCTGTCGCGGCGCAGGAAGCCGTCGATCAGCGAGCCGATCAGGCGGCTCAGGAACACGACGAAGGTGTTCATCACGCCCTGGATCAGCGTCATCGTCACCATGTCGCCGTTGGCCACGTGCGCCACCTCGTGGCCGATCACGGCCTCCACCTCCTCGCGCGTCATGCCTTGCAGCAGGCCGGTGGACACGGCCACCAGCGCGCTGTTCTTGAAGGCGCCAGTGGCGAAGGCGTTGGGCTCGCCCTCGTAAATGCCCACCTCGGGCATGCCGATGCCGGCCTTGTCGGCGAACCGGCGCACCGTCTCGACGATCCAGGCCTCGTCGGCCGACTGCGGCTGGTTGATGATCTTCACGCCCATGCTCATCTTGGCCACGCTCTTGCTCATCAGCAGCGAGATGATGGCGCCGGTGAAACCGACGACGAGCGAATACAGCATCAGCGTGCCCACCTGGACGCCGTTGGCGCCTACGAAGCGGTTCAGCCCGAACAGGCTGGTGACGATGCCCAGCACCACCATCACGGCGACGTTGGTCAAAACGAAAAGTGCAATGCGTTTCATGGTTTTCCGTGGGAGAGTGAACAGGCCGCGTGCGTCCTCCGGGGCAACCCGGCTTGCAGCGCGGTGAGCGCCCAATGGTAGGGGCGAACGCGCGCGTTTCAAGCCGCAGGCGGCAAAATCCCCCGCCTACGCCTACCGATTTCTTTTTCCCCGGACACACCCCATGGACAGCATTGCCTGGCTGCACAAGCTGGTGGCTTTTGACACCACCAGCCGCCACTCCAACCTGCACCTGATCGAAACCGTGCGCGACGCGCTCGCCGCCCAAGGCTTGCAGCCCTGGCTGGCCAGTAATGCCGAAGGCACCAAGGCCAACCTGTTCTGTACCCTGCCCGCGCAAGACGGCGGCGCCCAGGGCGGCATCGCCCTGTCGGGCCACACCGACGTGGTGCCCGTGGACGGGCAAGACTGGGCCAGCGACCCCTTCACGCTGACCGACAAGGGCGACGGCCGCCTGTACGGCCGCGGCGCCTGCGACATGAAAGGCTTCATCGCCGCCGCCATGGCCCTGGTGCCCGAATTCCTGGCCATGCCGCGCGCCAAGCCGCTGCACCTGGCCTTCTCCTACGACGAGGAAGTGGGCTGCGCCGGCGCGCCGCGCATGCTGGCCGAAGTGCAGGCGCGCGGCATCCGCATTGACGGCTGCGTGGTGGGCGAGCCCACCTCCATGAAGCCCGTGGTGGCGCACAAGGGCATCAACCTGTACCGCTGCCGCGTGCATGGGCGCGCGGCGCATTCGTCACTGACGCCGCGCGGCTGCAACGCCATTGAATACGCGGCGCGGCTGATCTGCCACATCCGCGACCTGGCCGACGCCCAGCGCGCGCAAGGCCCGTTCGACGAACTGTTCGACGTGCCCTTCACCACGCTCACCACCAACCAGATCAGCGGCGGCATCGCCGTCAACACCATTCCGGCCGCGTGCGAATTCAGCTACGAATTCCGCAACCTGCCCAGCGTGGCGGCCGACGAGCTGCAAGCCCAGATCCAGCGCCACGTGCAAAGCGACCTGCTGCCGCGCATGCAGCGCGAATAT
Organism: Comamonadaceae bacterium OH2545_COT-014; assembly: GCA_003859965.1. Classification (GTDB taxonomy): domain Bacteria; phylum Pseudomonadota; class Gammaproteobacteria; order Burkholderiales; family Burkholderiaceae_C; genus Ottowia. The sequence goes on from RQYR01000012.1 coordinate 73,654, forward strand.
GCCGAGGCGCGCATCGACATCGAAACCGTGGCCAGCGCCCCCGGCCTGCAAGCCAGCGAGCAGGCCGCCATCACGCAACTGGTGCGCGCCCTCACGCGCGACGGCGACGTGCGCAAGGTGGCCTACGGCACCGAGGCCGGGCTGTTCCAGGCCATCGGCATCCCCACCGTGGTGTGCGGCCCCGGCAGCATCGAGCAAGCGCACAAGCCCGATGAATACGTCGAAAAAGACCAGCTGCGGCTGTGCGAGGACTTCCTGCGCCAGCTGGCCCGCGCGCTCTGACACCTTGACGCCCTGACACCCCGCCACCCCGCGCATGCCCGCCGCCCCGGCCACCGCCACCGCCGAACAGCGCACCGCCGCGCTGGCCGCCCGCCTGCGCGATGCCGCCCTCGCCCGGGGCGAGGCCGACGTGCAGCTGCTGCAAACCCACATCTCCTGGCTGCTGCTGGCCGGCGACATGGCCTACAAGCTCAAGAAGCCGCTCACGCTGGACTTTCTGGACTTCGGCACGCTGGCGCAGCGCCACGCCGCCTGCCTGCAAGAGCTGCGCCTGAACCGCCGCACCGCCCCCGGCCTGTATCTGGACGTGCAGCCCATCACCGGCAGCTGGCAAGCGCCCGCCATCGGCGGCCCCATTGGCGATGCCGGCCCGCCGCTGGAATGGGCCGTGCGCATGCGCCGCTTTCCCGCCACGGCCCTCATGGCCGGCATGGCCGCGCGCGGCGAACTGGCCGCCCCGCACATCGACGCGCTCGCGCGCGCCATCGCCGCCTTCCAGGCCCAGGCCGCCGTGGCAGACGCGGACAGCCCCTGGGGCCAGCCCGCCAGCCTGGCCCGGCTGGCGGATGACAACTTTTCGACTCTTTTTGGCCTTCAAGGCCCGCCCGACCTGCCCAAGCAGCTACAAAATTTGCAGCAATGGACACACACCCAGGGCCAGCGCCTGATGCCCCTGATGGCAGCGCGGCGCGCCCAGGGCCAGGTGCGCGAAGGCCACGGCGACCTGCACTTGGGCAACCTCTTGTGGCTGCACGGCCAGCCCGTGCTGTTCGACGCCATCGAATTCAACCCCGCCCTGCGCTGGCTCGACACCGCGTGCGACCTCGCCTTTCTGTTCATGGACCTGCACGCCCACGGCCTGGCCCCGCTGGCCTGGCGCCTGCTGAACGCCTGGCTGGAGCGCACGGGCGACTTTGGCGCCGTGCCCCGCCTGCCCTGGGACGCCGTGTACCGCGCCCTGGTACGCGCCAAGGTGGCCGCGCTGCAAGCCCGTCAGGGCGCCGATGAGAACGCACGCCAGACGGCCCGGCAGCAAGCCCTGCGCTACGTGCAGCTGACCACCCGGCTCGCCGCCCCGCGCCGCCCCTGGCTGGCTTTGACCCACGGCGTCAGCGGCGCTGGCAAAAGCAGCCAAAGCCAGGGGCTGATCGAACAGCAGGGCCTGGTGCGCGTGCGCGCCGATGTGGAACGCAAACGCCTGTACGGCCTGCCGCCCGAAGCCCGCAGCGCCCACGTGCCCGGCGGCATCTACGGCGAAGACGCCAGCGACCGCACCTTTGCCCGCCTGCTGGACGTGGCCCGCCTGTGCCTGCAAGCCGGCCAGCCCGTGCTGGTGGACGCCACCTTCCTCCACGCCGCCCGCCGCGCCCCCTTCATCGCGCTGGCGCGCGAACTGGGCGCGCCCTGGTGCATCCTGTCCTTCAGCGCGCCTGAGGCCGTGCTGCGCGAACGCGTGCGCCAGCGCCAGGCGCGCGGCGGCGACGCTTCGGAAGCCGGTGAAGCGGTGCTGGACAGCCAGCTCGCCCACCGCGACCCGCTCACCCCCGAAGAGCAGGCCCACACCCTGGCGCTGGACACCACCGCCCCCGTGCACTGGCCCGCCGCCTGGCCCCGCCTGTCATCCCTGCCCGGCATGCCGCCGCCTGAAACGGTCTGACCGCGGCCCGGCGGCCAGCGCACGGCTTCAGCGCAAGCCCCCAGAAGGGCCAGGCTGCGCAGGCATCCCGCGCACGCAGCAGAGCGCCCCAACCGGGCTTTTTGCAGGCTGCGCAGAGGCCGTGAACAGGCGCATCCAGAACCTGTTCAAAATCCCCGCGCGGCGGGCGCCCAAGCGGATGGGGGCGGTCTGCGGCGTTGCAAAACCGGCCAATAGCCTGTGCCATTGGCTGTGTTTTGCGCCTTGCTCCCCATCCCAAACCACCTGTTGCCCACTCGCGCCAGGACTTCGAGCAGGCTCTCAGGGAAAAACCCGCTTGAAATTCGTGCATCATCGGGGCACGCGGCCCGCCGGGCCGCATTGTTGAGCAAAGGAGCCCCCATCTTGTCTGCCGTCGTCAGCCTCGAAGACTTTCTGCGCACCGTCGCGCAGCGCGACCCCCACCAGCCTGAATTCCTGCAAGCCGTGCGCGAAGTCATGGCCAGCCTCTGGCCGTTTCTGGAAAAGAACCCCAAATACCGCGAATACGCGCTGCTGGAGCGCCTGGTGGAACCCGACCGCGTGATCCAGTTCCGCGTGAGCTGGATGGACGACAAGGGCCGCACCCAGGTCAACCGCGCCTTCCGCGTGCAGCACAGCAAGGCCATTGGCCCCTACAAGGGCGGCATGCGCTTTCACCCCAGCGTCAACCTCTCCATCCTGAAGTTCCTGGCGTTCGAGCAGTGCTTCAAGAACGCGCTCACCACACTTCCCATGGGCGGCGGCAAGGGCGGCTCCGACTTCGACCCCAAGGGCAAGAGTGACGCGGAAGTCATGCGCTTCTGCCAGGCGCTGGTGCAAGAGCTGTTCCGCCACCTCGGCCCCGACACCGACGTGCCGGCCGGCGACATTGGCGTGGGCGCGCGCGAAGTGGGCTTCATGGCAGGCATGATGAAAAAGCTCAGCAACAACGCCGCCTGCGTGTTCACCGGCAAGGGCATGAGCTACGGCGGCAGCCTGATGCGGCCCGAGGCCACGGGCTACGGCACCGTGTATTTCGCGCAGGAAATGCTCAAGCGCAAGCGCGAGGGCTTCGACGGCCAGCGCGTGTCCATCTCCGGCAGCGGCAACGTGGCGCAGTACGCGGCCGAAAAAGCGCTGGAGCTGGGCGCCAAGGTCATCACCCTGTCGGACTCCGGCGGCACCCTGGTGCATGAAGATGGCCTGAGCGCCGAGCAGATCAAGGCCGTGATGCAGTTCAAGAACGTGCAGCGCGGCCGCCTGGCCGACTTTGCCGCCGAGCACAAGATGCGCTTCGAAGCCGACAAGCGCCCCTGGCACGTGCCCACCGACATCGCCCTGCCCTGCGCCACCCAGAACGAGCTGGACGAGCAGGATGCCAAGACCCTGGTCAAGAACGGCGTGCGCTGCGTGGCCGAAGGCGCCAACATGCCCAGCACGCTGGAAGCGGTGGACGTGTTCCTGGCCGCCGGCACGCTGTACGCGCCGGGCAAGGCCAGCAACGCGGGCGGCGTGGCCACCTCCGGCCTGGAGATGAGCCAGAACGCCATGCGCCTGTCGTGGACGCACGGCGAAGTGGACGCGCGCCTGCACGAGATCATGAAGGACATCCACCACAACTGCGTGCGCTATGGCGAGCGCAAGGGTGGCAGCGTGAACTACGTGGAAGGCGCCAACATCGCCGGCTTCGTGAAGCTGGCCGACGCCATGCTGGAGCAGGGCGTGCTGTAAGCGAGGCTGTTGTTCACCCCCTCCGGCGCGGCCAGCCCGGCATATGCAAGCACATGCAACACCGGACCGCCCGGGGGAACCCCGTCAGCGCCCTGGGCCTCATAGCGCTCCGCCCAGTTGGTTCTGGCCTGTCATCAGGTTGTGCTTTCAGGGCATGCACATTTCTTTGTGCAAGACGGGGCTCTTTCCGGGGCTCCGCGTTTTTCCAACCCTTCAAGGATTACAACCATGAAAGTCCGCTTCTCCATCGCTGCCGCTGCCACTGCCGCGCTGGCCTGTCTGTCTGCCCCGGCCATGGCGGCAAGCCATACCGTGGCCTATGCCTGCGATGGCGGTCAGCAGGTCAACGTGCGCTACAAGTTCAACAGCGCGGGCATCCCCACCAGCGCCCAGGCCACCCTGGGCGGCCGCAAGCAGGTGATGGCCTATGACCTGAACCGTTCGGATGACGTGGGCACCTTCTTCGAGAACAAGGCAGGCTACCGCCTCGCGGGCGACCAGATGGATGCCAGCAACTACCGCAAGGCCCGCATCATGATCACCTCGCCCAAGGACGAGATCCTGTTCAAGAGCTGCGCGCCCAAGTCCGGTGCGGCAGCCAGCCAGCACGACCGTGCATCGGCGGCGTCCAGCGTGTCTTACTCCTGCCAGAACGGCCAGCGCTTTCAGGTGGCATACCGTTTCAATTCAGCCGGCATTCCCGTGAGCGCTACCGCCAAACTCAATGGCAAGCGCCGCACCCTGAGCTATGACCAGAACAACTCCACCGACGTGGAGACCTTCTTCATCGGCCAGGGCTACCGCCTGGGGACGGATGCGATGACGAACGAGAACTTCCGCACGCTCGGCGTCATGGTGACCGCGCCCAATGGCAACCTGCTCCACAAGGGCTGTACGCCCGCGCGTTAACGGCGTTAACACCTTCGGCCAGCAGCCCGCTGCTTGCGCTGGCCGCACCGCCACATCAAAAACCGCAGAGGGTTTAACTCCTGCGGTTTTTTTATGGCCGCGCCTGTTGACCCGCGCCCCTGGCCGCCCTGCCAAATTCATTGGCCATGGCTTTCGGCCAGGCAGCGCGCGAACGCCAGGGCCGCGCGCGGCGGCTGCGGCGAGCGGCGCAGCACGCTGACAAAGTCGCACTGGTAGTGAAACAGCGCCGGGCGCACGCGCTGCATGCGCTGCTGCCGCTCAAAGCTTTCGGCGTAGTGGTCAGGCAAAAAGCCCAGGTACTGGCCCGAGAGGATGAGCGTGGCAATGGCCTCCTGATCAAAGCCCGTGGCCTTGCGCGGCAGGCGCTCACGGTGGCTGAGCGCCATGTTGGGCGAGTGGTAGCCCAGCCCGGCAAAGGGCCAGCGGCGCAGCGCCGGCCAGTCCAGCGGCGCGTGGTCCTGCCCGAACAGCGGGTGCCGCGCGCCGCAGTACAGGTACATGCGCTCGTTGAACAGGGTGCTGTAGAGCAGGCTGGGCGATTCGCGGTGCGCGGGGATGATGCCCACGTGCAGGCTGCCGTCGATCAGCCCGCGCTCGATGGCGGTGATGCTGGCCACGTGCAGGTGCAGGCGCACGTCTGGCGCCTGCCGCGTGAACAGCGCAATGGCCTCGCCCACGCGCGCGGCCGGGTTGCTGGCGGTCTTGTCGAACAGCGCCACGTCCAGCTGTCCGCCCATGCGCTGGTGAATGTCGTCAATGCCGCTGCGAAAGCCCTCCACCGCCGCCAGCAGGCGCAACGTTTCCTCGTACACGCGCTGACCCTCGGCCGTGAGCGCGAAGCCCGCGCGCCCGCGCCGGCACAGCGTCAGGCCCAGCCGCGTCTCCAGGTCCTTCAGGTGGCGGCTGACAGTGCTGGTGCCAATGTTCAGCTCCAGTTCGGCGGCCGATAGCCCGCCGCAGTCGGCCACGGCCTTAAACACTTGCAGCAGGCGCAAGTCCATGTCGCTGAGCTGCCCCAGCAGGGCGCGCGCACGGCCGCCTGCGGGCGGAGTGGGCAAAGACGCTGTTTCTTGCATGTTCTGGCAACTGAACTTGGATATTTGCGTATTTAACAAGGCAATGCCGCCCTCCACAATGGCCGCCACGGTTTTTTCATCATTCGACCGACCCAAGGAGACAAGCCATGAGCGTGAGCACCGCCCCCACACCCCAGGCCACCACCGCCGTGCGGCAAGACGCCGCCTGGCTGGACGCGCACTGGATGCCCTTCACCGCCAACCGCCAGTTCAAGCGCGACCCACGCATGATCGTGGGCGCGCAAGGCGCCTACTACACCGATGCGGATGGCCGCCAGGTGTTCGACGGCCTCTCCGGCCTGTGGTGCTGCGGCCTGGGCCACGGCCGGCGCGAAATCGCCGAAGCCGTGGGCCAGCAGGCCGCGCGGCTGGACTACGCGCCCGCCTTCCAGTTCGGCCACCCGCTCTCGTTCGAGCTGGCCAACAAGATCAAGAGCCTCACGCCCGAAGGGCTGGACTACGTGTTCTTCACGGCATCCGGCTCCGAAGCCGCCGACACCGCGCTGAAAATGGCCCGCGCCTACTGGCGCGCCAAGGGCCAGGGCACCAAGACCCGCCTGATCGGGCGCGAGAAGGGCTACCACGGCGTCAACTTCGGCGGTATTTCGGTGGGCGGCATCGTGGGCAACCGCAAGGTCTTCGGCCAGGGCATCGACTGCGACCACCTGCCCCACACCCAGCCCGCCGCCGGCACCTTCGCCAAAGGCCAGCCTGCCGAGGGCGGCCGGGAACTGGCCGACCGCCTGCTGGATTTGATCGCCCTGCACGACGCCAGCAACATCGCCGCCGTGATCGTGGAACCCTTCAGCGGCTCGGCCGGCGTGGTGATCCCGCCCGTGGGCTACCTGCAGCGCCTGCGCGAAATCTGCACCCAGCACGACATCCTGCTCATCTTCGACGAAGTCATCACCGCCTTTGGCCGCTGCGGCGCCATGACGGGCTCCGAGGCCTTTGGCGTCACGCCCGACATCATGAACTTCGCCAAACAGGCCACCAACGGCGTGCAGCCGCTGGGCGGCGTGGTCGCCAGCAAAGCCATCTACGACGCCTTCATGGACGCGGGCGGGCCCGAATACATGCTGGAATTCGCCCACGGCTACACCTACAGCGCCCACCCCATCGCCTGCGCCGCCGGCATTGCCGCGCTGGACCTGCTGGAGCGCGAGGACGGCGTGGGCCGCGTCAAGGCTCTCAGCGCCCACTTCGAGAAAGCCGTGCACAGCCTCCAAAGCGCCAAGCACGTGGCCGACATCCGCAACTACGGCCTGGCCGCCGGCTTCACCATTGCCCCCGTGCCAGGCGAGCCGGCCAAGCGCCCCTACGAAGTGGCCATGCACTGCTGGAAGAACGGCTTTTACGTGCGCTACGGCGGCGACACCATCCAGCTCGCCCCGCCCTTCATCAGCACCCCGGCCGAGATCGACCGCTTGGTCAACGCCGTGGGCGAGGCGCTGAACGCCACGGCCTGAACACGCCCTCCCCTCGCCAGCACACGGCTCGCGCATGTACCTGCCCCGGCACTTTGCCGAAACCGACCCGGCCCGCCTGCACGCCCTGGTGCGCGCCCACCCCCTGGGCACGCTCATCACCCAAGGCGCGGACGGCCAGCCCGTGGCCGACCTGCTGCCCTTCGAGCTGTGCGTGCAGGCCGACGGCAGCGCCTGCCTGCGCACGCACGTGGCGCGCGCCAACCCGCTGTGGCGGGCGCACCCCGCCGGGCAGCCCGTGCTGGTGCTGTTCCAGGGCGGCGACGCCTATGTCTCGCCCAACGCCTACCCCAGCAAGCGCGAAAACGGCAAGGCCGTGCCCACCTGGAACTACGCCCTGGTGCAGGCGCGCGGGCCGCTGCGCGTGATCGATGGCGACGCCGCCTGGCTGCGCGCGTTCCTGCAAACGCTGACCCAGCGGCACGAAGCCGCGCAAGCCACGCCCTGGCGCCTGGACGACGCGCCCGCCGCCTACATCGACGCCATGCTGGCTGCCGCTGTCGGCCTGGAAGTGGCCGTCACCACGCTGCAGGGCAAGTTCAAGCTCAGCCAGAACCAGCCACCCGCCAACCGGCAGGGCGTGCAGGAGGCGCTGGCCGCGCTTGGCCACCCGCTGGCCGACGCCATGGCCTGGCCAGCCGAGCATGCGGCAGGCCAGGCTGTTGCCTGATCCCGATTCCCCTTCAACCTCTTTATTGGCGAACCACCATGACCAAGAACGCAGAAAAAACCATCGGCCACCTCATCGACGGCCAGCTCGTCAACGACACCGCCCGCACCCAGCCCGTGTACAACCCCGCCACCGGCCAGGTCAGCGGCCAGGTGGCGCTGGCCAGCCAAGCCACGGTGGAGCAGGCCATCGCCAGCGCCGAGAAGGCCTACCCCGCCTGGCGCGACACCCCGCCGCTCAAGCGCGCGCGCGTGATGAGCCGGCTCAAGACCCTGCTGGAGCAAAACGCCGACAAGATCGTCGCCATGATCACCGCCGAGCACGGCAAGGTGCTGCCCGACGCGCATGGCGAGCTGCAACGCGGCATCGAAAACGTGGAATACGCCAGCTACGCGCCCGAGCTGCTCAAGGGCCAGCACAGCCGCAACGTCGGCCCCGGCATTGACTCATGGAGCGAGTTCCAGGCCCTGGGCGTGTGCGCCGGCATCACGCCCTTCAACTTCCCGGCCATGGTGCCGCTGTGGATGTGGCCCATGGCCGTGGCCTGCGGCAACACCTTCGTGCTCAAGCCCTCTGAGCGCGACCCATCCAGCGCGCTGTACCTGGCGCAACTGGCGCTGGAAGCTGGCCTGCCGCCCGGCGTGCTGAACGTCGTCAACGGCGACAAGGAGGCGGTGGACACGCTGCTGCGCGACGAGCGCGTCAAGGCCGTCAGCTTCGTCGGCTCTACCCCCATCGCCGAATACATCTACGCCGAAGGCTGCAAGCACGGCAAGCGCGTGCAGGCGCTGGGCGGTGCCAAGAACCACGCCGTGGTCATGCCCGACGCCGACATCGCCAACGCCGTCAACGCCATGATGGGCGCGGCCTACGGCTCCTGCGGCGAGCGCTGCATGGCCGTGCCGCTGATCGTCTGCGTGGGCGACGAAGTGGCCGAGCAGATGATCGCAGGGCTCAAGACAGAGATCGCCAAGATGAAGGTCGGCCCCGGCACCGACGGCGGCAACGACATGGGCCCGCTCATCACCCAGGCGCATTTCGAGAAGGTGAAGGGCTATGTGGATCAGGGCGTGAAGGAAGGCGCCAAGCTGCTGGTCGATGGGCGCGATTTGAAAGTGCCCGGCCACGAGGGCGGCTACTTCCTCGGCCCCTGCCTGTTCGACGACGTGAAGCCCGGCATGGTGATCTACAAGGAAGAAATCTTCGGCCCCGTGCTCGGCATCGTGCGCGTGAAGACCTTGGCCGAAGCCATGCAGCTCATCAACGCGCACGAATACGGCAACGGCACCTGCATCTTCACCCGCGACGGCGAGGCCGCGCGGCATTTCTCCGACCACATCCTGGTCGGCATGGTGGGCGTGAACGTGCCCCTGCCCGTGCCCGTGGCTTACCACAGCTTCGGCGGCTGGAAACGCAGCCTGTTCGGCGACCTGCACGCCTACGGGCCTGACGCCGTGCGCTTTTACACCAAGCGCAAGACCATCACCCAGCGCTGGCCCAGCGCAGGCGTGCGTGAGGGGGCGGTGTTCAGCTTCCCGTCGAATCGCTGAGCTTTGGCCGCTTGCCCGTTCGCACGGCGCCCCGGGGTTCGGGGCGCGGGCGGGTGGCGGCATCCAGAATCAGCCGCCCTTGCAAGCGGCCTTTCATGCGCGCAACGCTGCTGGCGGCCTGCTGCATGTGTTCCGCCATGAGGCGGCGCACGGCATCGGTGTCGCGCCGGCGGGCCGCCGCCACGATCTGGCGATGGCTTTCGGCGTTGGCCTCGCCAAAGCGGCGGTGTTCGGCCTGCGAGGTGCGGTTGCCGTACACGATGAGCTGGCGCAGCATCTCGTTGACCAGCTCGCAGGCAAAGCGCAAGAAAGGGTTGGGGCAGGCGGCGGCCAGGATGTCGTGAAAGTTCACGTCTTCCTGACGCTGTTTCAGCAGGGGTTCGCGGCTGTGCGTGGGGTCGCAGCAGGCGATGCTGCGCTCCAGCGCCGCCAGATCGGCCTCGGTCAGATGCGGCACCGCGTGCGCGGCCATCTCTGGCTCCAGCAAGCAGCGCACCTGGTAGATGTGCTCGATCGACACCTCCCGGAAGAACAGGTAGTTCTGCAGGAACTGCAAGGTCCGCTCCAGCGGCACTTCCACCACTGTCGCCCCGCCGGCCGGGCCGGTGGAGATCACGATCAGCCCTTGCACCTCCAGTGATTTCAGGGCCTCGCGCACCGTCCCTTTGCTGACGCCGAATTGCGCCTGCAATTCGCTTTCGCGCGGCAGCCGGTCGCCCGGGCGCAGATCGCGCTCGGCGATCAGGCGCATGATGGTTTCGGCCAGCAGGTCGGAGCGCTTGCGCGGCTTGATGTGTGCATTGCCCAACATGAGATGCAGCGAGGAAAAAAAAGTGAAGTCCAGGGCCACGCCCACATGAGGCGGCGCGCCCACTTCGGGCGGGTTAGCCCTAGGTTTTTATTGTCCTATTTATACGTATAAATCTCCTCAAGAGGCGCCAGACCTCACCGCTGCGGCCCCGGCCGCGATTGCCGCTCAGCAGAAAAGGAGACTCTTACATGAACCGCCGCGAACTTCTTCGCTACTCGGGCCTTACGGCCTTGGGCACGGCTTTCCCGGCCCTGGCCCAGTCCGCCACCTTGCAGATGGGCTGCCCCGTTCCCATGTCTGGCCCCTTCGCCGCCAACGGCAAGTTTGCGGATCTGGGCGCCCAGCTGGCCATCGCGCAATACGGCAATGTGCTGGGCCGCAAGCTGGCCTATGTGGTGCAGGACACCGAGGGCAAGCCCGCCACCGCGGTACGCAAGGTACAGGAGGCCATCCAGCAGGGCATGCGGTTTTTCGCAGGCGGCATCCTGTCGTCGGAAACGCTGGCCATGGGCAAGGAAATCGACAAGGCGGGCGGCATTCTCGTCACCACTGCCGGAGCGGACGAAATCACGGGCAAGGACTGCGCGCGCGGCATGTTCCGCTGGTCGGTGCCGACCTTCGGCGCCATTGCGGAAACAGTGCGGCCGCTGATTGATTCGCTGCCCAAGGCCAAGCGTTGGTACACCATCACGCCGCAGTACGTTTTTGGCGACGGCATGCTGTCGGCCGCGAAGGCGGTGTTCAAGGAAAAAGGCGTGGAGCATGCGGGCAACAGCTACCACTCGCTGACGGAAAAAGAGTTCAGCGGCTACCTGACCAACGCCATGGCCGCCCAGCCGGATGTGCTGCTGCTTCTGAACTTTGGCACCCAGTCGTCCGACGCATTGCGCCAAGCCATCAGCTTCGGCATGAACAAGCGCATGGCCATTCTGGTGGCCTGGGCATCGGGCCTGGAGCAGTTCGAGGCGCTGGGGCCCGCGTTGTGCGAGGGGGTGTACTTCGGCGCACAGTACTGGCACACGGTGGACACGCCGCTCAACCGTGAACTGGTCAAGCGCAGCCAAACCATGTTCAAGCGCAACCCCAACTACAGCATGGCTGGCTCGTACATCTGTCTCAAGCTGCTGATTGACGCCATGACCAAGGCGGGATCGGTGGAGCCAAAGGACGTCATCGCGGCGCTGGAAGGCATGCAATACGCCGGTTTGACGGGCGATGAGCAGGTGCGCAAGCAAGACCACCAGGTGATCAAGAACTACTACCTGCTCAAAGGCAAGGCCAAGGCGGCCATGAAAGACAAGGACGACTACATGGAGGTGGTCAATGCAGGGCAGTCCTTCCTCCCCCCCGAGCAAACCGGCTGCAAGCTGGGCTGAGCGCCCGTTCACGCGGCGAACCCGATCCGGGGGGCTTTCATGAACATCTACCTGATGCAGGTGATCAACGGCATCGGTATCGGCATGCTGTATTTCCTGCTGGCTGTCGGTCTGTCGATCATCTTCGGGCTGCTGCGCTTCGTGAACTTCGCGCACGGCGCGTTCTACCTGCTGGGCGCCTACGTGTGCTTCCAATGGGTGCAGTGGGGCTGGAGCTTTTGGACCGCGCTGCTGCTGGTGCCGCCCGCCATCGCCCTGCTGGGCTGGCTGTGCGAGAAGCTGCTGCTGCGCCACGTCTATGCCAACGCGCACGAGTTCCACATCCTCATCACCGTGGGCTTGGCGCTGGTGATCCAGGAGCTGGTGATCCTGCTCTGGGGGCCGCTGGGCGACACCGTGGCCGTGCCCGACAGCCTGCAGGGCGTGGTGATGTGGGGCGGGCTGATCTACCCAAAATACCGGCTGTTCATCATCGGCTTCACGGCTGCGCTGGCGGTGCTGCTGTGGTGGCTGCTGGAAGGCACGCGCCTAGGCAGCGCGGTGCGCGCGGGCAGTGAATCCACCGAAATGGTGTCGCTGCTGGGCATCAACGTGGGCCGCATCTTCAGCCTGGTCTTCGGGCTGGGGGCGGGCACGGCCGCGCTGGCTGGCGTGCTGGCCGCGCCGCTGCGCGGGGTGGACCCCTTCATGGGCATTGAGGCGCTGGGCGTGGCCTTCGTCATCGTGGTGGTGGGCGGCATGGGCAGCTTCAGCGGCGCGCTGGTGGGCGGGCTGCTGATCGGCATCGTGCAAAGCCTGATGAGCACGCTCTGGCCCGAAGGCGCACGCCTGATGATTTACGTGGCCATGGCCGCGGTGCTTTTGCTTCGCCCCCACGGGCTGATGGGACGGCCGGCATGACTGTGATGCGCAAGAACCTCTCCTTTATGCTGGCGCTGGCCGTGGTGCTGGGCATGCCGCTGGTGCTTTCCTCCGGCTCGCTCGCGGCGGAAGTGCTGATCTTCGGCATGGCGGCCATGGCCTGCAACCTGCTGCTGGGCTACACCGGCCTGCTTTCGTTCGGTCAGGGCATCTTCTTCGGTCTGGGCAGCTACACGCTGGGCCTGATGCTGACGCGCTGGCCCCTGCCCATGCCGCTGGCGCTGCTGGCGGCCACCGCCATGGGCGCGCTGGGGGCGGCGCTGGTGGGCTGGATCGCCATCCGCCAGCGCGGCACCTACTTCGTGATGCTGACGCTGGCGTTCTCGCAGCTGTTCTACTTCATCGCCTACACGGCCACCGGCCTGACGGGCGGTGACAACGGCTTGCTGGACGTGCCGCGCCCGCCGCTGTCGGTGGCCGGCGTGGAGCTGTGGCGCATCGACACGCCCTGGGCGTTCTACGCCTTCGTGGCCGCGCTCTTCCTGTTCGTGTTCTGGCTCATGCAGCGCACGGCCGACTCGGTGTTTGGCCGCACCCTGCTGGCCGTGCGCGACAACGAGGAACGCGCCGGCGCCATTGGCTACAACCTCAAGCTGCTGAAGCTGCAGGCCTTCGTCATCTCCGGCGCCGTCACCGGCCTGGCCGGGGCGTTGCAAGCCATGATGACCGGCATCGCCCCGCTGTCCAATGCCGAATACCACACCAGCGAGATGATTCTGGTGATGACCGTCATTGGCGGCACGGGCAACCTGTTCGCCTCGCTGCTGGGCGCGGCCTTCTACACGCTGATGGCCGACTGGCTCTCGACCCTGTGGCCGCGCTGGCTGATGCTGCTGGGCGCGGCGCTGATGGTGGTGAGCCTGGGCATGCAGCGCGGCCTGTGGGGGCTGCTGGAAGACCTGTTCCGGCGCCTGCGCCGGCCCGCCGCCAGTGCCCCGCCGCCCGGCGCGGACGTGAAGGAGGTGCGCCCATGAACGGCACCACCACGGCCTTGCTGCAAGCGCAAGGCATCGTCAAACGCTACGGCGGCTTCACGGCACTGAACGGCGTGGACCTGGCCGTCAAAGCCCACACCGTGCATTCGGTCATCGGCCCCAACGGCGCGGGCAAGACCACGCTGTTTCACATGCTCACGGGCACCAAGACCGTGAGCGAGGGCCGCATCCTGTTCGACGGCCACGAGGTCACGCGCGAGCCGGACTTCCGCCGCGTGCGGCGCGGCATGGCGCGCTCCTTCCAGGTCACCAGCCTGTTTTTGAGCCTGTCCGTGCGCGAGAACCTGCGGCTGGCCGTGCAGGGGGTGTCGCCGGTGGAGGCGCTCAACTGCTGGCACGCGCCCACCGGTTGGCGCGCCCACGCTGAAACCGTGGATGGCGTACTGGAGCGCCTGGGCCTCACGGCCCTGGCCAGCGTCCCGGCCGGCGCGCTCTCGCACGGCCAGCAGCGCCGGCTGGAAATCGGCATGGCGCTGGCCACGCACCCCAAGATCATCTTTCTGGACGAACCCACCTCCGGCATGGGCGTGGACGACCTGGCCGACATGAAGCGCCTGATCGGCAGCCTGCGCGACGCGCACACCGTGGTGCTGATCGAGCACAACATGGACATCGTGATGGACATCTCCGACACCGTCACCGTGATGCAGCAAGGCGCTGTGCTGGTGGAAGGCACGCCCGCTCAGGTGCGCGCCGACGACCGGGTGCGCGCCGCCTACCTGGGCAACATGATCACCGGAGGCAAGGCATGACGCTGGAAGTCACCGACCTGCACAGCCATTACGGCAAAAGCCACGTGCTGCAAGGCGTTTCGCTGCGTGTTGGCGCGGGCGAGCTGGTCACGCTGCTGGGGCGCAACGGCGCGGGCAAGAGCACCACGCTTAAAAGCATCGTGGGCGCGGTCAAACCAACGTCCGGGCAGGTGCGCTTCGAAGGCCGCGAGCTGCAAGGCCGCCCGCCGCACCTCATCGCCCGGCGCGGCCTGTGCCTGGTGCCCGAGCACCGCGGCATCTTCAAGCTGCTGACGGTGGAGGAAAACCTGCTGCTGGCCCGGCGCGCCAGCTCGCCCTGGCAACTGGCGGACATCTACCGCATCTTTCCCCGCCTGCAGGAGCGCCGCCGCAACGGCGGCGCCATGCTCTCCGGGGGCGAGCAGCAAATGCTGGCCATTGGCCGCGCGCTGATGAACCACCCCCGCCTGCTGATGCTGGACGAGCCCGTGGAAGGGCTGGCGCCCGTCATCGTGGAAGAAATCGTGGCCCAGCTCAAGACCATCCAGCAGGCCGGTCTGCCTATCTTGCTGGTGGAGCAGAACCTGGAGGTTTGCACGCAACTGGCCGACCGGCATTACATCGTCGAGCAGGGCCGCATCGTGTACGAGGGCCGCAACGCCGACTTCATCGCCGATGCCAGCGTCAAGGACCGCTACCTTGGCGTGGGCATGGCGTGAACCCGTGACCGCCTCAAGGCCCAAACACGAGGCATACGCCGCTGGAGCGCACCGCCATGAAAATCCTGATGGCCCGCCTGAACCACGAAACCAATACGTTCTCGCCGGTTCCCACGCCGCTGCCTGCTTTTTCGCCGCTGTATGGCGGCGATGCGCTGGCGGGCTTTCGCGGCACCCGCACGGCGCTGGGCGCGTTCATCGAACTGGCTGAGCGCGCCGGCGCCACGCCCATCACGCCCGTGGCCGCCGGCGCCCACCCCAGCGGTCCGGTGCATGCACCGGCCTATGACGAGCTGACGCGCCGCATCATCGATGCCGCGCCCGGCTGCGATGCCATCTTGCTCGACCTGCACGGCGCCATGGTGGCGGAAAACACGGACGACGGCGAAGGCGACCTGCTGCAGCGCCTGCGCGCAGCCGCGCCCGGCGCGCCCATAGGCGTGGCGCTGGATCTGCACGGCAATATCACCGAGAAGATGGTGCGCCACGCCGATGTGATGGTGGGCTTCAAGACTTACCCGCACGTGGACATGCATGAAACCGGCGCGCACGCAGGCCGCCTGCTGTGGCAGACCCTGACGCAGGGGCGCCGCTACGCCGTGTGCTGGCGCCCGCTGCCGCTGATGAGCCACACGCTGCGCAGCGGCACGCAGGACGGCGCCATGCACCAGGCCGTGGAAGCCGCCCGTGCGCAAGAAGCGGCTGGCGTGCCTGCCGTTTCGGTGTTCGCCGGCTTTTCGCTGGCCGACATTGCAGCGCCTTGCGTCAGCGTGGTGGCCACGGCAGAAGCCAGCGCCCGCGGTATGCAGGCCGCGCAAACGGCGGCTGACCACGTGGCCCATGGCATCTGGCAGGCGCGGCAAGACTTCGTTTACCCGGATGAACCGCTGGACGTTTCGCTCGCGCGCGCGCGCCAGATGGCCCAGGGGGCCAGCCGCCCCGTGTTGCTGCTCGATCATGGAGACAACTGCATGTCTGGCGGCACGTGCGACACCATGGACGTGCTGCAGGCCGCCCTGGCCCTGGGCCTGGACGGCCTGGCCATGGGGCCGCTGTGCGACCCGCAGGCCGTGGCGCACCTGTTTGCCGCCGGCGTGGGCGCACACGTCAAGCTGCCGCTGGGCAACAAACAGCCGCTGCTACAGCTGGGCATCACCAAGCAGCCCTTGCCCGTGCAAGGCGTGGTACGCGCGTTGAGCGATGGCTGCTACACCGTGACCGGGCCCGCCTACACCGGCCAGCGCTTTGGCATGGGCCGCACGGCCTGGCTGGACATAGGGCCAGCGCAGATCGTGGTGACAGAGCAACCCCATGAGCCCTGGGATGTGGGCGTGTTCACCTGCGTGGGCCTGGAGCCGGCCGCGCAGCGTTTTCTGCTGCTGAAGTCGCGCATGTATTGCCGGCCAGTGTTTGGCCCCATGTCGGAGGGCATCGTCGAGTGTGCCAGCGTGGGCGTGACCAGCTCGAACTACGCCCTTTTCCCTTTCGCCAAGGTGCGCCGCCCCGTTTTCCCACTGGACTCGCTCTGAACTGGCGGCAGACCCGCGCTGGGCGCCAGCCCCGCCCAGACCAGATGCACCAGCAAGGCTTCGGCCTGGGCGTAGTCGAGCGGTTCGAGCGCGGGCTTTTGCAGCAGCAACGCAAACTGGGCCTGGTGTTCCGCGTAGGCTTGGGTGACGGACCAAAGCATGAACATCAGGTGCGTGAAGTCCACGCGGCGTATCAGTCCGGCCGCGGCCCAGCATTCGAAAGCGTCCACCTGGCGCTGCAGCACGGGCAGCACACGCGCCTGAATGGTGGCCGCCAGCCGGGGGGCGCCCGCCATCACCTCCATGGCAAAGACCTTGGTGCTGTTCGGGCGCTCGCGCGCGGAGCGCATTTTCAAGCCGATGTATTCGCGCAGCGCCTGTTGTGGCGAGGGGCTGTCAGGCAGTGCCTGCATGCCGTCGAGCCATTGCGTCAGCACGTCGTCCAGCACGCGCTGGTAGAGCGCCTCCTTGCTCGGAAAGTAATAGAGCAGGTTGTGACGGCTCAGCCCCGCCGCCGTGGCTATGGCCTCCAGTGAAGCGCCTTCAAAGCCAGACTGCGCGAAATGCGCTTCGGCCACGCCCAGGATGTGCTGTTCCTTGCGCAAGCGCGCGGGCGTGGGCGGCCGGGCCGTGCCGGGTTCGGCCTCTGCCAACGCTGGCGGCGCGCAGCCTTGCGCCTGCGGGGAAGGGTCGGTGGGTTTCATGCTGTAACGATTCGCCTATATCACAAATCGGAAATCCTAGGGAATTTACTGATGAGTGAATTTTTACCAGCCAGTAAATTGCCCTCTCATAAGGCCGGACAAAGAGCCGGCCAGCGCGAAGACCCACGATGAACGTCTTTGCGGAGCGCGTCAGTTTTTGAGCAGTTTGCAGTTCGTGCGCGCCGGGTTTGGCTGCCCGGCGTGAGTGTGCAACGTTGTCCCAAGGAACCCGCGATGAACGCTCCCGCCAACCGTGCCGACGGCATTCGTGCCGCACGGCTTGACTTCGCCGGCTACGCCGCCGCCTTTGCCGATGCGCACCCGCCGCTGACGCAAGCGCAGGCGCTGATTGAAGCCGAACGCTGTTATTACTGTCACGACGCGCCTTGTGCCAAGGCCTGCCCCACGGGCATTGACATACCGGCCTTCATCGCCCGCATTGCGCAAGGCAATGAACGCGGCGCGGCGCGCACCATTCTTGAGGCCAACCCGCTGGGCGGCATTTGCGCCCGCGTCTGCCCGACCGAAGTGCTGTGCGAAGAAGCCTGCGTGCGCAACACCAACGAGGAAAAGCCCGTTGAGATCGGCTTGCTGCAACGGCATGCCACCGACGCCTTTTTCGCCAGCGGCGGCGCCCCGCTATTCACGCGAGCGCCCGCCACGGGCAAGCGCGTGGCCGTGGTGGGCGCAGGCCCGGCCGGCTTGGCTTGTGCCCACGGCCTGGCCCGGCGCGGGCATGACGTGGCCCTGTTCGACATGCGCCCCAAGCTGGGCGGGCTGAATGAATACGGCCTGGCCACTTACAAGACCACGGGCGGTTTTGTCCAGCAGGAAATCGACTGGCTGCTGTCCATTGGCGGCATCACGCCGCGCAGCAACCAGCAGCTGGGGCGTGACTTCACGCTCGACAGCCTGCTGGCTTCGCATGACGCCGTGTTCCTGGGGCTAGGCCTGGCCGGCGTGAACGCGCTTGGCATTGCCGAGCCGCAGGCTGAAGGTTTGCGCAATGCCGTGGACTTCATTGCCGATCTTCGCCAAGCGGCGGCCGACGGCGATTTCTCGCGCGTGCCGGTCGGGCGTCGCGTGCTGGTCATCGGCGGCGGCATGACTGCCGTGGATGCCGCGGTGCAGGCCCGCAAGCTGGGGGCTGAGCAAGTCACCATTGCCTACCGTCGCGGGCAGGAAAGCATGCCCGCCTCGGACGTCGAGCAGCGTTGGGCGCAGACCAACGGCGTCACCATCCGCCCATGGTCCGCACCACGTGAGCTGCTGTGTGAAAACGGCCAGGTGCGCGGCATGCGGTTCGCAGCCACGGGCATGCAAGACGGCAAGCTGGCCGAAACCGGCGAGACCTTCGTGATCGAGGCCGACATGGTGCTCAAGGCCATTGGCCAAAGCCATGAACCCGAGCCCGTTGGAACCTCCATCCAGCTCAAGGACGGGCGCATCGTCACCGACGCCGAAGGCCAGACCAGCGTGCCCCGCGTCTGGGCAGGCGGCGACTGCCGCGCGGGTGGCCGCGACCTCACCGTGGAAGCCGTGGAGCACGGCAAAGTGGCCGCCGCCTCCATTCATTCCGCCTTGATGGCCAAACACTAACCCCGGGAAAGCACAAGGAGAACGACATGGCAGACATCCGAAGCAACTTCCTGGGTATCCGCAGCCCCAACCCGTTCTGGCTGGCTTCGGCCCCGCCAACGGACAAGGAAATCAACGTCGTGCGCGCGTTTGAAGCTGGCTGGGGCGGCGTGGTCTGGAAAACACTGGGCGAAGACCCGCCCGTGGTCAACGTCAGCGGCCCGCGCTACAGCACGTTGATGTCGCAGGACCGGCGCGTGATCGGGCTGAACAACATCGAACTCATCAGCGACCGGCCTCTGGCCACCAACCTGGAGGAGATCCGCCGCGTCAAGCGCAACTGGCCCGACCGCGCCATGATCGTCTCGCTCATGGTGCCGTGCGTGGAAGAGAGCTGGAAGCGCATCCTGCCCATGGTGGAGGACACGGGCGCCGACGGCATCGAGCTGAACTTCGGCTGCCCGCACGGCATGAGCGAGCGCGGCATGGGCGCGGCCGTGGGCCAGGTGCCCGAGTACATCCAGATGGTCACCGCCTGGTGCAAGCATTACTCGCGCCTGCCGGTCATCGTCAAGCTCACGCCCAACATCACCGACGTGCGCTTTCCCGCGCGCGCGGCCAAGGCCGGCGGGGCGGACGCGGTAAGCCTGATCAACACCATCAACTCCGTGATGGGGGTCGATCTGGACAAGATGGCCATGTCGCCCAACACCGATGGCTGGGGCTCGCACGGCGGCTACTGCGGCCCGGCCGTCAAGCCCATTGCGCTGAACATGGTGGCCGAGATCGCGCGCGACGCGGAAACGGCGGGCCTGCCCATCAGCGGCATTGGCGGCATCACCACCTGGCGCGACGCGGCCGAGTTCATCGCCCTGGGCTGCGGCACGGTGCAGGTGTGCACGGCGGCCATGGTGTATGGCTTCAAGATCGTGCAGGACATGTGCGACGGCCTGTCCAACTTCATGGACGCGCACGGCTACGCCACGCTGGAGGACTTCCGCGGCCGCGCCGTGCCCACGGTGAAGGATTGGAAGCAGCTCAACCTCAACCACGTGGAAAAGGCCGTTATCAACCAGGACGCTTGCATCCAGTGCGGACGCTGCCATGTGGTGTGCGAAGACACCTCGCACCAGGCCATCTTCTACCACCACGAAGGCGGCGAGCGCCGCTTCGAGGTGAACGAAGCCGAATGCGTGGGCTGCAACCTGTGCGTGTCCATCTGCCCCGTGCCCGGCTGCATCACGCTGCGCAGCCTGACACCAGGTGAGCAGGACGTGCGCACGGGCATGACCATCAGCGACCAGTACGCCAACTGGACGACCCATCCCAACAACCCGCAACGCGTGTCGGCGTGAACGCCGTCGCCGGTCCTTGACCCTTGCGCCGCCCGCACCGGGCGGCGCGCCGGAGGTGCACGATGAGCTCACGTCATGACCGCGAGGCTGGTTCGCTGGCCAACGCGGATTTGCTGCCCACGCCGCAGATTGCGCGGCACTGGAACTGGAAGGACTACACCGCGCTGTGGATCGGCATGGTGGTGTGTGTTCCCACCTACACCATGGCCAGCTCCATGCTGGACCAGGGCTTCACCTGGCGCATGGCGGTCTGGCTGGTTTTTCTGGCCAACTGCATCGTGCTGGTGCCCATGGTGCTGATTGGGCGGGTGGGGCCGAAGTACGGCGTGCCCTTCCCGGTGCTGGCGCGCGCTTCGTTCGGCGTCATCGGCTCCAATCTGCCGGCCGTGCTGCGCGGTCTGGTGGCCTGCGGCTGGTTTTCCATCAACTGCTACTTCGGCGCGCTGGCGCTGCACGGCTTTCTGAACATCCTGGGCATGGGCCTGGCCGGGCCGGCCGAGGGGCAGACCATCAGCACCTCGCAGTTCGTGTGCTTCCTGGCCTTTTGGGCCGTGCACATCTGGTTCATCTGGCACGGGCCGGAGTCCATCCGCAAGCTGGAAGTGATTGCCGCGCCGCTGATGATCGGCGCCAGCGTGGTGCTGGTGGCCTACCTGCTCGTCAAGGTGCCGCCTTCGCAGTTGTTCGACCTGCCCGCCAAAGTGGTCGAGGGCGGGCCCAAGACCTGGGCCGCGCTGACCGGGCTGGTGGGCTTTTGGGCCACGCTGGCGCTAAACATTCCGGACTTCACGCGCTTTGCCCGCTCGCAGAAAGACCAGATGCTGGGCCAGGCCATCGGCCTGCCGATTCCGATGGCGCTGTTTTCCATGGTCGGCATCATTGGCTTTTCGGCCTCGGCCATCCTGTACGGCAAGGCGCAGCTTTTTCCGGACGGGCTGCTCACGCAAATGGGCAGCGTGGCGTCGGGCGTGGGCCTGCTGGTTATTTTGCTGGCCAACCTCACCACCAACGTGGCGGCCAACCTGGTTTCGCCTTCGTACGACTTCAGCCAGGTCGCGCCCTCCAAGATCAGCTTTCGCGGCGGCGGCCTCATTGCGGCGCTGATCGGCCTGCTGTTCATGCCCTGGAAGCTGCTGGCCTCCTCCGGCAACTACCTGTTCATCTGGCTGGGCGGCTATGGCACGCTGCTGGGCGGCATTGCCGGTGTGCTGCTGACGGACTACTACCTTGTGCGCAAAGGCCAGCTGAACGTGGATGACCTGTACCGGCGCGGCGGCGCCTACGAATACGCCAACGGCTGGAACCCGCACGCGCTGATTGGCTGCACGCTGGGCGTGCTGCCCTGCCTGCCGGGCTACCTGGTGGTGTCGGGCCTGCTGTCCAGAGACAGCGTGGCGCCCTGGCTGGTGCAGCTGTTCGATTACGGCTGGTTCTTCAGCCTGGCCGTGGCGGGCGTTTATTACTTCATCGCCATGTCGCGCCGGCGCTGAGCTTTTTCACAAAACGACAAGGAGACATCCTCATGACCCAGGCCCTTTTGATCCGCGGCGGCACCGTCGTCAACGCCGACCGCGAGGAACGCGCCGACGTGCTGTGCGTGGACGGCCGCATCGCCGCCGTGGGCGCGGACGCCGCCGCCCAGGCGCCCGCCGGTGCGCAGACGCTGGACGCCAGCGGGCAGTACGTGATGCCTGGCGGCATTGACCCGCACACGCACATGCAGCTGCCTTTCATGGGCACCGTCACCGCCGACGACTTCTTCACCGGCACGGCCGCCGCGCTGGCCGGCGGCACCACCTGCATCATCGATTTCGTCATCCCCAACCCGCAGCAGCCGCTGATGGAGGCCTACCGCACCTGGCGCGGGTGGGCGGAGAAAGCCGCGTCCGACTACAGTTTCCACGTGGCCGTGACCTGGTGGGACGACAGCGTGCACGCCGACATGGGCACGCTGGTCAAGGAAGAAGGCATCAACTCCTTCAAGCACTTCATGGCCTACAAGAACGCCATCATGTGCGACGACGAAACCCTGGTGAACAGCTTCCGCCGCGCGCTGGAGCTGGGCGCCATGCCCACCGTGCACGCGGAAAACGGCGAGCTGGTCTACCTGCTGCAACAGGAAGTGGTGAAGATGGGCATCACCGGCCCCGAGGGCCACCCGCTCTCGCGCCCGCCCATGGTCGAGGGCGAGGCCGCCAACCGCGCCATCGCCATCGCCGACGTGCTGGGCGTGCCCATCTACGTGGTGCACGTCAGCTGCATCGAGGCGGCCGAGGCCATTGCCCGCGCCCGCGCGCGCGGCCAGCGCGTGTATGGCGAGGTGCTGGCCGGCCACCTGGTGATCGACGACAGCGTGTACCGCCACCCCGACTTCGCCACCGCCGCCGCTTACGTGATGAGCCCGCCCTTCCGCCCGCCCCAGCACCAGGAGGCGCTGTGGCGCGGCCTGCAATCGGGCCAGCTGCACACCACCGCCACCGACCACTGCACCTTCTGCGCCGGCCAGAAAGGCATGGGGCGCGAAAGCTTCACCAAGATTCCCAACGGCACCGGCGGCGTGGAAGAACGCCTGGCCGTCATCTGGGACGCGGGCGTCAACACCGGGCGGCTGACGCCCAGCGAGTTCGTCGCCATCACTTCGGCCAACACCGCCAAGCTGTTCAACATCTACCCGCGCAAGGGCTGCGTGACCCCCGGCGCCGACGCCGACCTGGTGGTGTGGGATCCGCAGGGCAGCAAAACCCTGTCGGCCAAGACCCACCACTCCAAGGTGGACTTCAACATCTTCGAAGGCCGCACCGTGCGCGGCGTGCCCAGCCACACCATCAGCCAGGGCCGCGTGGTTTATGCCAAGGGCGACCTGCGCGCCGAGCAAGGCGCCGGCCGCTACGTCAAGCGCCCGCCCTTCGGCCCGCAGCTCGAGGCCGCCGACAAGCGCCTGAAAGCCACCGCCCCCACCGCCGTGCCACGCGGCTGACCCACCCACTTCCGAACGCCAAGGAGCAACGCACCATGACTACATCCACCGACAAGCTGCGCATCAACGGCCAACGCCTGTGGGCCTCGCTGATGGAACTGGCCGAAATCGGCGCCACGCCCAAAGGCGGCGTCTGCCGCCTGACCCTCACGGACCTGGACAAGCAGGGGCGCGACCTGGTCACGCGCTGGGCGCGCGAAGCCGGCATGAGCGTGACCATCGACAAGATCGGCAACGGCTTCATGCGCCGCCCTGGGCGCAACAACAGCCTGCCGCCCATCATGACTGGCAGCCACATCGACACCCAGCCCACCGGCGGCAAATTCGACGGCAACTACGGCGTGCTGGCCGGGCTGGAAGTGGTGCGCACCCTGAATGACCACGGCATCGAAACCGAGGCGCCCATTGAGGTGGCCTTCTGGACCAACGAGGAAGGCTCGCGCTTCGTGCCCGTGATGATGGGTTCCGGCGTGTTCGCCAAGGCCTTCACGCTGGAACACGCCTACGCCGCCACCGACACCGAGGGCAAGACCGTCAAGGGCGAGTTGGAACGCATCGGCTACGTGGGCGACGAGGAGCCGGGCGACCACCCCATCGGCGCCTACTTCGAGGCACACATCGAGCAAGGCCCGGTGCTCGAAGACAACCGCAAGACCATCGGCGTGGTCAGCGGCGTGCTCGGCATCCGCTGGTACGACTGCACCGTCACCGGCATGGAAGCGCACGCCGGCCCCACCCCCATGGCCCTGCGCAAGGACGCGCTGCAAGTGGCCACGCGGCTGATGCAGGAAGTAGTGGCCTGCGCCCACCGCCACCCGCCGCACGGGCGCGGCACCGTGGGCATGGTGCAGGTGCACCCCAACAGCCGCAATGTCATTCCCGGCCAGGTCAAGTTCAGCATCGACCTGCGCAACGCCAGCGACGCCGAATGCGACGCCATGGACGCCGACATCCGCGCCGTGGCCAAGCGCATCAGCGAGGAAACCGGTCTGCCCATCCAGATCGAGCTGGTCAGCAGCTACCCCGCCCAGCCCTTCCACGACGAATGCGTGCAGGCCGTGCAGCGCGCCGCCGAGCAGCTGGGCTACAGCCACATGCCCGCCGTCTCCGGCGCCGGGCACGACGCGGTGTACATGGCACGGCTGGCTCCCTCCGGCATGGTCTTCATCCCCTGCAAGGACGGCATCAGCCACAACGAAATCGAATCGGCCACGCCCGAGGACATCGAAGCTGGCTGCAACGTGCTGCTGCACGCCATGCTGGAGCGGGCCAAGGCCGTTTAGCAGGCACCTCCTGCCGCCACACAACTTCAGCGGGGTTCGATGAACCCCGTTTTTGCGGCCATTGTCTTTGATTCAAAAAATATAGCAATAAACAACGCCCCTTCTGCCCTGGCGGCCCATTGATGCATCAACCTAGTGTGGTGTCTCACAAGTCCGCATCAAATTATCCTGCTAGCAGCTCGCGCCACTGATGCGAGGATTGTGTCGGCGCTCTTGTGCCAAATGAGTGGCTTGGGATTTTCATTGTGACGATCGATGTAGTCCCGGATCGCTTGTTCCAGATCGGCCACGCTGGTATGGGCACTTCGCTTGATCCACTTGATCCACTGCTGGCTGATCTGACTGAAGAAGCGCTCGACCAGATTGAGCCATGACGCAGAAGTTGGGGTGAAGTGCACGTGGTAGCGAGGACGGGCGGCCAACCATGCACGAACCTTTTCGGTCTTGTGCGTGCCGTAGTTGTCCATGATCAGGTGAACCTCTTGCTCGCCCGGCACCACCGCATCGATGGTTTTGAGAAACTGGACAAACTCCACGCTGCGATGGCGGCGCTTGAGTTGCCCGATCACTTTTCCGGTAGCCACATCCAGCGCCGCAAACAGCGATGTCGTCCCATGTCGTTTGTAGTCGTGGGTGTGCGTGGCCGGTTTGCCAAAAGTCAGCGGCAAGCCTGGCTGGGTGCGCTCGAGCGCTTGAATCTGGCTCTTTTCGTCCACGCACAACACCAGCGCCCTGTCCGGTGGGTCCAGATACAGCCCCACGACGTCACGCACTTTCTCCACGAA